>LVBW01000013.1:0-28817 GCA_001604585.1 Puniceicoccales bacterium Verruco_02
GACAAGATGGGCCTTGTGGAAAGAGCCGCCGTATCCATAGGCGTTGACACAGGCCTCTCCCACATGAGCCTTGCCCTAGGGACGCCCACCGTGGTGATGTTCGGCTCCACCTGCGTTTACACGGACACATCCCCCCTGCCGGGCATAATACTGTATGAGAAAATGCCATGCTCGCCGTGCCACAGGCACCCCTCATGCAATGGACAGTTCACCTGCATGAGAAAAATCGAGGTCGATACGGTGTTTGACAAGCTTCGCCTACTAATGGACGGCAGGTAGCTGTCTTCTAGTGTCTGAAAATCCCGCCAATTAACAACTTGGCCGCTCTTGCGGACCTAGTCACAACGCGCGACATCTCGCTCCATGCCCTGAAGGGAAACACCGTGAGATAGCGGCACAAACCGCGCAGCTTGAGCGGTTTGCCGTATCCGATCGTAGATTCGCCCTGCTCGATGGAGGAGCAGAACGGATGCACGGCCGAGCAGCGTATGCCAATGGCCCAGTCGCGCTCGAAGGCGTGGTCATATGGCAGCTTCATAGGCTCCAGCTTATCCAGCATTCTAAGCGCCGCACGACGATTCACCATATAGGCCGATGAACCAGTCTGCCGCGTGATGTCCACACAGAGGCGACTGCCGGGCGAGAGGCGAGCGTACGGAATAGGCCCACCGCCATGCACTCCATGAAGGCGAAGCATGTCCCAAGTGTCAGCAAAGTTTAGGGCACTGCGCACAAGCTCCATGCAGTCATCGTGCAGGAGCGCATCATCTTCCAAAATAATGGCATACTTCTTCTGAGTGGCTATGAAAGTGGAGAGAGCCTTGATGTGGCTAAGGTAGCAGCCGACCTCGTTGGGATTGGTCAACTTGCCGTGCAGGCGGCGATAGGCCCTTTCGTCGTAGTTGTCCTTGCTGAACACGATCGTCTTGCCGTCAACTGCCGACACTCTCCGGTATTCAAGCCCGAGGGAGTCCAGGCGGGCAGATATTCTCGCCCAACGATCCCGCGCACGATCCAGATTGATTACGAATACTGCTATGGAGAGATCTTCAGGTTGGTTCATGGCAGGAATGCATTTGATAGCTACCGCATCCGGGCATGGCCAATCAAATACAATCATGCCAGAGGCCACCATTAAGTGCTTAACAAGCACCCGCATATGGGCTAAGCGTGAAGCGCAGAACGTCTTGCGACTCGCAAGAGAACAGCCAATCCCGCCCTCTGTAAAGGCACAGATAAGTGAACAGTAACAATACAGGTCTTATTGGACGCATTGTGGACATAGTCCACCCCCGCCTGATGTGGATTCCGTGCCGTATGCTTGGGCTGGCAATCTGGCTTTTCACCAACAGGCGAGAGGTGGCAACGCGCAACATCGCCCTGTCCTTCCCGGAACGCTCCTCGCGCTGGCACAAACGAACGGCATTCAAAAGCGTGTTGCGAATGGCGGAGATGTTCTTTGTACAAATTGTCACCCCATTCCTAAGCAGCGCGGAAATGATGCGTCGGCAGCGCATTTCGGATGCCCATGCGGCCCACTTGCTCAAACTCTGCCAAAAGGGCGGAACCATCTTCCTTTCCCCCCACTGCTCCAACACCGAGTGCATGTCGATTATCCCCGTGATGTTGCCCGGAGCCATGTTCTCCACCATATACCGACCTCTGGATGTGGCTTTCGCAGAACGCTATGTGCGCTGGGCACGCTCCCGCTGGGGCCTAGGACTTATCTCCCGCCGCGAGGGCCTGCTGGATCTTCGCCGCCGCCTTTCAAAAGGCGAGAACATGGGCATACTTTTCGATCAAAGCTCCGGCTGGACAGGCTCCATCATCCTTTTCTTTGGCCGCGTATGCGCAGCCACCGACCTGCCGGGCCTGCTCGCGGCACGCACTGGGGCCAGCTGCGCATTGATAGTATCTCGCAGGAAGGGCTTCATGCGCTCCGAAATCGAGGTCTATGAGATGGATTGCGAGGGCGGCGCGCCCGCCATCACAGTACGCAGCAATGCCAAGCTCGAAGAGCTTCTCCGCGCCGACGAGGAGCTGTGCGCCGACTGGATGTGGGCACACAGGCGCTGGAAATGCTCCATGTACGGCGCCGCACACTGCCTGAATGTTCAGGATAAGAAAAACTACATCGCGCTGAGCCTTGAGGTCCGCAGACAGGCAGCCGTTGAACGCCGTCTGCCATATCTAGTCCGCGTCCCTCAAGACAGGGCAAGAGCGGCGGCATTGGCAGAGTGGATGCCGCGCCTTCGGAAGCGACGCGAGGACGTGCGCTGGATAATGGCCTGCCCGGAAGAGAACGCCGACCTCTTTGAAGAGGGGCGCAACTGCGAGCGGCTGATACCAGCACCAAGCGACCGCATGAAGGCGGCCCTAAAGGCAGCATCCGGCGAATGGGTGGAAGTTTACCTCTCCCTTGAACCCGAAGCCTCGACCAAGGCCGACCTCTCCGTATGCAAGGCGCAGTATTCGATGGGCATTTCCACTTGCGAGGTGGCAAAGGATGGCAAGCACCTCTTGTTCACAGACCCGGAGGCAGGCAAGCTCTCCGAATGGCCGCGCATACTGGAGGCGTTCTTCAGGGCCTGCGCATACGAGGGCGACGAGCAGTAAGAGGAAGCGCCCCTCTCCTACTGTTCCAATGAGGCGAAGCTAAGCTCTCTTCCAGATTGCCAAACATCCGCCACGCGGCTTCCGGGAGGGGACATGTCCCCGATTATGCCTTCAAGGTAATCCGGGGCCTTGTGACGTGCACTCCTCGAAGGGAAACCAATTTCCACCCTAATGTCTTCGCTGGCCCTTTCCCGATGGGCAGGGTCAGACAGACCCACATACCGGTCATCATACCCGTTGCTTGACCGATCGACGGCCACATAAGAGCTTCCCGCTCTGTTCAAGCCCCTCATCTGCACGTTGCTACTTACGACAGTGCTCCCGTACCTTGGCTTGGCATACACGACTGCGATCGCCGGAGCCTTTTCGGGCCGGCTAGGCCGTGACGCTGGCCATGCAATGATTAAGAGCGCGGCGGCAACACCCAGCACAGAGCCGCCAAGGCTCCACAGAAAAAGTGCGGACCAATGCCGATGCTTTGGAGCAATGGGAGCAGCCGCCGGGAAGTGCGCCCTGCAGGTTGCACTGTTTAGCCTGCACATGCTGCCAAGGAGCGCCCTGCGTTCCGGTCTGCGGGCAACTTCGGCAAAAAGCTCTGCCTTCGCGACGGGACTGATTTCGCCGTCGAGATAGCTGCTGACCAGTTGCACAAACTTTGACCGTCTCATGGGAATTCGTCGCCGAGCTTCTCGCGCAGGCTGTCTCTAGCCCTGGCGATTCTGCTCTTGACCGTTCCGACACGGATTCCAAGCTTTTGTGCGATTTCTTCGTACGACAAATTTTCTTTTATGCGTAGCGCAAGAATATCGCGGTGCTTGCGGCTGAGACCAGGCAGGCAGTCCTCGATTTTCTTAGCCAGTTCGTTGGTCAGAACCTCCTCTTCGGGGCTTTCGCTCTCCGAGGGAAGTAGATCCACCAGGGTCGTATCACTGTCGTGCCCCAAGGTCTGGTCCAACGACATCGAACAGTCCCTCTTGCGCCGCCACCAGTACCAGTAGCGGTTGTGCGCCAAGTTGGTCGCAATTTGAAAGAGCCAAGTAGAAAAGGCCGATTCGCCGCGAAAGTTGGCAAGACCCCTGTGGGCGCGCAGAAATGCGTCCTGAGTCACCTCCTCGGCATCCTGTGGGTTTTTGAGAAGCTGGAGGACGCGGGAATATATCCGGTCCCAGTACAGGCCCACGACCTGCTCGAAAGCCTTGTCGTCGCCCTGCTTCATGCGCTCGACGAGTAGCTCGTCAATACCGCCCTGCTGAGTGCTGGCTTCTGTCATGATGTTCTCCCTATTTGTGGCGCCCACATCGCTGTGAACGTCGGCAATATGTTCAGTTTACTATATGATTAAATTAACAAACTTTGATGATTTCTTTGACCATCGGTCACAGAGCTTCGTGAACGGGGAGATTCGCGACACGACCGGAAACATGAGCACTGGGCAGGACCAGCCGGACAAGTGCCTAACCCTCTTTGATGACCAACGCCTGCCATTCGTTCAAAGAACCGACGGAAAAAACGTACAATGCCATGCCCACATGCAAAACGCATGAGCACATACATCGAACAGTCAACAGCTTGTACCCCAAGCGAAACATTGCGCTCACTCGTGCCCGGTGTCGAATTCCACAAGCACGGGCATATGGTCCGAAAGCAAGGCCGGAACCACCTTGCAGCTAGTAACGCGAAACTGCGCCGGTACAAACACAAAATCCAACCCCCGACTCGGAATCAGCGAAGGAAAAGTGCGCATTTTCTCTGGCAGGAGCACATAGGAACCATCCTCGGTCAGTTGACTGAAAAGACTGGCTACGGCGTCGCCAGACCTAGCCGCCACACTGTTAAAGTCTCCACATATGAGCGGTGGCAGGTGAACGCGATCCTCTCTAGGCGGTCTTGCACGCATGTAGGCTATCATACGCCCAAGCTGTTCCAACCTGCGCGCACGGGAGCGGTAATCGAGGTGCAGGTTGACAAGCGGCAATAGATACGGTCCGCCAAGATGTAGCTCGGCATACATGAAGCCCTTTTCGCCCAAGCTGGCAGCGCCGAAAGGCTGATTGTCCCACAGCTCCACTGGCAGGCGGGTGAATATGGCGTTGCCGTAGTGAAGAGGTCTCTCCCCTTCCCGACGGTTGTTTACTCCCATCAGGGCCGTGTCAAAGCCGCTCTCGATGCGCAGCTCCTCCATCATGCGCACCCCGTGGTGCCAGTGCGAATCCTCGTCAATTTCCTGAAACGCGGCAAGGTCCACCCTCCACTCGCGAAGCAGGGCCGCGATCGCGGAAATATTCCGCCTAAGCCTGCGCGCACTGGTGAAACCCTGATACAAACCAAGGCCCCTGCCGTGGGCGATGTTGAAAGTCATCAGTCTTATGCGCATGATAGGGATAGCCGCCTCGATTACAATCACCCGCACCGCCCACCGTTCAAGCCGATATGCAGGAAATCCCGCCCCAGATGCCCGAAATGGTGCTCGACGAAGGAACTCACTGGCTCTTGCTCCTTGTGCAGAGCCTGTCGTTCATCTTTGCCGTGGCGATATTCCTGCGCCTTGCCCATGAGAAGCGCAGGCCGGGAAACATATTCGCATGGTCACTGCTGCTATTGTTCCTGCCCCTTGTGGGGGTGCCTCTGTATCTACTCTTTGGCGGACGCAAGGTGCGCCGCCTTGTGGCTGACAAGGCAAGGCTCCTTGAGATGACCCGCCAGAGCGCCACAGCAAACGCCCTCGGAGAAGGCCCTCTGGCGGGCAACTGTGTGCACCTGCTGCCAGATGGGGTCAAAGCGTACCGCGCCTTCTGCAAGGAGATAGATCATGCCGAGGAAAGCATCCTCATCGCTACCTACATACTGGGCAACGACGCGGTGGGCCGCAGCATCGTGCGCCGCCTGACACGCCGCGCAAGGGCCGGTGTACAGGTGATGCTGCTTATAGACGCTCTTGGCTCGATGAACAGCCCGCAGAGGGAACTGCGCCTTCTGCGCCGCGCCGGGGGGCAGGTCGCCCGCTTCATCCCATTGACGCCCATCGTGGCAAAGGCATCGGCCAACCTGCGCAACCACCGCAAAATCGCCATTTTCGACGGCTTGCGCGCCATCGTGGGCGGACAGAACATGGACCGGCGCTTCCTCTCGCCCGTGTATTCGCGGGAACTGTTTGCGGACTTAAGCCTGCGCATCGAGGGGCCGTCCGTGGGCGCTCTAGTGCCCGTGTTCGCGGGAGACTGGCTCTTTGCCGCACGCAGCGGCTTGGAGGATTTACTCCCGCTTATGCATGTAAAAAGGGAACCAAAGGGCAATAGCTGCATCGAGACCATAGCCAGCGGGCCGGACGTGGTCCACGACGCCTTGTGGGAGCGCATAATATCCCTCGTGCAAGAGTCGCGCGAATCGGTCAGCATAGTAACCCCCTACTTCTTACCTGACGAGGTGCTGCTCCAGTCGCTCATCATCAAGGCACACATGGGGCGCAAAGTCCGCCTGATATTGCCAGAAAAGTCCAACCACCCCATAGTTGACATGGCCCGCAACGGCCAACTGCGCGCCCTGCACGCGCAGGGGGTGGAGATACTCTTCTACACAAGACGAATGCTGCACGCAAAGCTCATAATCGTGGATAAGACCCACGCTGTGAGCGGCTCGGCCAACATCGACCCGCGCAGCTTCTTTGTGAACTTCGAGATCGGCCTTGTCCACAGCTCTGCCCAAGACCTTGCCATGTTCGCCAACTGGCTGGACACGCGCATACTGCCCCGCTGCATCCCCTACGAAACAAGCAGGGCCGCAAAGGGGGGCAAGCTGCGCCTATTCGCCGAAAGCATGGCTGGGCTACTCACTCCGCTGATGTAATAACTGGTGCTCTATATAACACGGCGAAGGCCGGGTATCTTTGTAAGCAGCCAGCCCACAAGGAAGGACAGTGCCACAGAGCTTGCGCCAACCATGAGGAACTTGGGAATGGGCGCGGCTTCCAAAGGCATGAAAAGCACCGACACCCCGACCAGGACCGTCGCATGGGCGATGTAAGTCGCGTACGAAGCCCTAGAAAGGGCCTGCATGAAGGCATTTGTGCCGCAAAAGAGCGTCCTGCCAATCCAGAGCAGGCCAAGAATGGCACCCGCGGCCACGATCGGCTCCCACATGGCCCAGAACAGGGCATAGACGTTCCAGCCCCCTATCAGCAACTGGATACTAGGGCACTTGGCCAGTGCTGGCATGAAAACCAGAACGGCCAGCGCCGCCGCAAGCATCCAGGGCAGGGCCATGCGCAGGCTCACCCGCTCCAGCCAGCGGCCCCGTGCAGCAAGGCAGCCTATGGGGAATAGAGCAATGTACGAGGCAAAGAAACCCGGCTGAATACCCCAGCGGCTAATGCCCACTGGCAAGACAGTGCGTATTAGGAAGGACGCCCCGCCGACAGCCAGCACCGTCAGAAGTATGGCAAAATGCGAAGGCAGGGGGCGTTCCGCAGGCTCCTCGGCCCTCGCTGCGGCATGGCGGACTCGTCTCCAGAGCGCGTATGCAAGAGCGAACACAAGCAATGTCTGCACAAACCACAGAGGCCCCGGTTCGTAATGGCCGTGGACATACACGTGGTAGAAACCGCCAATGACGTGGTAATTCATCATCTGACCGGCAAGGCCGATCGTGATTGGAACAACAAGCGTAACATACACCAGCAAAGGAAGACCAAGCCGCAGTAAGCGGTCCTTAAGGAAGGCAGCACCCCCCTTGCGATCGAATGACGAGGGCGTGAAGTAGCCCGCCAGAAGGAAAAAGAAGCCCATGAAATAGGCCTGATTGACAGCGACAAAGAGCGTCATCAGCGCCCTTGTCCCGGCAGAAAGGCTGTCGGTCTGTACTTCCTTGCAAAACCACTGCCCAGGCGCGCCATACGTGATGGCGGCATGGTGAAGGACCACGAGCATGGTAAGGAAGACCCTGATGTGGTCGATGTAGGCGTTTCGTGGCTTATCGGCGAGAACAGTTTCAGTGGCATTCATCGGCGTAATAATACTGCCATTACGATTAACAGATTTTTGAATAAATGTCTGAAATAATGGTATGGTCGGTAGAACTCGTGCATCTTACGGTCTGACGGGGGTGCCTCTCAATCAGTCCCCGGCATAATCATACTTGGCATTCGCACGCATTAAGCGCAGAAACAACAATCATGCCTTCCAGCATCAGCAAGGACAAGTGGCGCACCATGGACGCAAACGAGGCCGTCGCCTCGGTGGCGTACAAGATGAGCGAACTAATCGCCATATACCCGATAACGCCCTCCTCCCCCATGGCCGAGCACTGCGACGCATGGGCGGCAAATGAGAAGCAGAACCTCTTCGGCGGGGTGCCGGAAATAGTCGAGATGCAGAGCGAGGCCGGTGTGGCCGGAGCTGTCCACGGGAGCGCGATGGGGGGAGTGCTCACGACCACTTTCACCGCGTCGCAGGGCCTGCTCCTGATGATTCCCGACCTTTACAAGATAGCCGGGGAACTTACGCCTTTTGTCGTGCATGTGGCCGCGCGCGCGCTGGCAACGCACGCCCTATCCATCTTCGGCGACCACTCGGACGTAATGGCCTGCCGGGGCTGCGGGCTGGCCATGCTGGCATCGGCCAACGTGCAGGAAGCTCAGGACATGGCCGCCATTGCGCACGCCGCCACCCTGCGCACGAGGGTGCCCTTCATGCACTTTTTCGACGGCTTCCGCACCTCGCACGAGATTAACAAGATAAAGACCATCCCGGACTCTGTGCAGAGGGCGCTTCTGGACATACGCTCGCTGGAGGAATTCCGCGCGCGCGGCCTTACTCCCGACCACCCCAGCCTGCGCGGCACCGCGCAGAACCCCGACAGCTTCTTTCAGGGACGCGAGGCGGCAAACCCATACTATGGCCGCTGCGTGGACGTTGTGGAGCTATTGTTCGAGAGCTTTGCCGAGCTGACGGGCCGCCGTTACAGGCCCTTTGAATACGAGGGCGCGCCGGACGCGGAAAACGTCATAGTAATCATGGGCTCGGGCGCGGAAACAGCGGCCCAGACAGCACTGCACATGAAGGGCAAGGGCGCAAAAACGGGCGTATTGAAGGTGCGCATGTACCGCCCCTTCGACAAGCGCCGCTTCCTTGAAGCCCTGCCAGCCACGACAAAGCGCATCGCCGTTCTGGACCGCACGAAGGAACCCGGTTCCGCCGGCGAACCCCTTTACATGGACGTAGTGATGGCCCTTTCGGGTGTGCCGGAGCGCGGTATACGCGCCGTGGGTGGGCGCTACGGACTTGGGTCAAAGGAATTCGACCCAGCGATGGTGCTGGCGGTCTTCGAGGCACTCGCAGCCGGAAAGCTCCCCGAAGGCTTCACTGTGGGCATACGCGACGATGTCACGGGCCTTTCCATCGACTGGAACCGCGCCCTTGTCATGCCGCTCAAGGGCGTTCAGAGCGCCCTGTTCCACGGCCTAGGCTCGGACGGCACCGTGGGGGCGAACAAGAACACGATAAAAATCATCGGCGAGGAAACGCCCCTCTTCGCGCAGGGCTACTTCGTCTACGACTCCAAGAAGTCAGGCGGGCTTACCGTGTCGCACCTTCGCTTCGGCCCGGACCCGATACGCGCTCCCTATCTCGTGCGCGAGGCAAACTTCATAGGCATACACCAGCCAGCCTTCCTCGCCAGCCAGCCGGAGATTTTCGACAGTGCTGCGGACGGGGCAACGATTCTAGTCAATTTTGCCGGGGGCGAGCGCGCCCTCTGGAGCAGCCTGCCCGACAAGGCACGCCGCACCATTCGCGAGCGCAAGTGCAGCCTCTACCGCATCGACGCAACAAGCGTCGCCCGCGAGAACGGCATGGGCCGCCATATCAACGTCGTGATGCAGGCAGCCTTCTTTGCCATAAGCGGCATACTGCCCGCCGACGAGGCGCTGGAGCGCATCAAGGCCGCAATTCGCAAGAGCTACTCGTCCAAGGGCGAGGAGGTTGTGCAGAAAAACTGCGCCGCAGCCGAGGCGGGGGCAAAGGCCGCCCAGCTAGTGCGGATTCCCGAAAGCGACGAGGGCTACGTGCTTGCCGAGGAACCAAAGCGCAAGCTCACGGGCAACGCCTTCATCGACAAGGTGACAATACCTCTCATCGAAGGCCGAGGCGACGAATTGCCAGTCTCCGCCTTCCCCGTGGACGGAGCATGGCCCACGGGCACCTCGCGCTACGAGAAGCGCGGCATAGCCGACTTTATCCCCGAATGGAACCCCGATGCCTGCACCCAGTGCAACCAGTGCGCACAGGTCTGCCCACACGCCGCCATTCGCGCCACATTCGTGCCCGAGGCCGCCCTTGCGGGTGCGCCGGAGAGCTTCCGCAGCGTGCAGTACAAGGGACCGGGTGCCCAGAGCGGCGAACGCTTCATAATTCAGGTCTCGCCCCTAGACTGCACGGGCTGCCGCCTCTGCGTGGCAGCCTGCCCGCGTGGGGACATGCCCGAGGGAAAGCCAAGCGCCCTGAAAATGCTGCCGCTCGAACCCGGCCGCAAGGAAGCCGAAGGTGCCGGCTGGGACTTCTTTGAAAAGCTGCCCCAGCCGCCCAAGGAGCGCCTTGCCGCACAGCCGCGCACACTGCCCATGCGCAAGCCTCTATTCGAGTTCTCCGGTGCCTGCTCGGGCTGCGGGCAGACGCCATACGTGCGCACGCTTACCCAGCTCTTCGGAGATCGCCTGCTCATGGCCAACGCCACGGGCTGCTCCTCCATATACGGAGGCAACCTGCCGACAACCCCTTACACGACCGACGAAGAGGGGCGCGGACCTGCCTGGGCAAACTCGCTCTTCGAGGACAATGCGGAATTTGGCTATGGCCTCATGCTCTCCACCCTGCGCCGCCGCGATCACGCCCTGCGCTGCCTGAACAGGATTTCAGACGCCCTGCCCGAAGACCTAGTTCGCGAGCTGAGCGAAGCCCGGCAGATTAGCGATGATGAAATCTACGCCGCACGCCGCGCCGTGGAGCGCCTGCGCAAGCTATTGCCCAGCCTGCCCGAGGGCCCGGAGGTGCGTACCCTGATGTTCGACGCCGACTACCTTGTGAAAAAGTCCGTATGGGTAATGGGGGGCGACGGCTGGGCCTACGACATAGGCTTTGGTGGTCTGGACCACGTTCTTGCCAGTGGGCGCAACATCAAGGTGCTGGTGCTGGACACCGAAGTGTATTCCAACACCGGCGGCCAGCAGAGCAAGTCAACCCCCATCGGTGCCACGGCACGCTTTGCCACCGCAGGCAAGGGCGCGGGCAAGAAAGACCTCTCCGGCATAGCCATGCAGTACCCGCATGTCTATGTGGCACAGGTCTGCATCGGCGCGAACCAGAGGCAGGCCATAGAGGCGCTCAAGGAGGCCGAGAGCTACGAAGGACCGTCGCTAGTCATTGCCTATGCACCCTGCCAGGAACACGGCGTGGACCTCTCCGAAAGCCTAGACCGGCAGCGCCTCGCCGTCAAAACGGGCTACTGGAACCTCTTCCGCCGAGACCCGCGCCGCGAAGGCACGGGCGAGCCTGTGTTCAAGCTCGACAGCGCCAAACCAAGCCTGCCGGTAATGGAGTTCATGCGCGGCGAGAACCGCTTCCGCAAGATAATGCAGGAAGAGGGTGCGCGTGCAGCCCGCATAATGGAGCTTGCGCAAGAGATGGTGGACCAGCGTTACGCAAGGCTTCAGGCTCTGGTGGACAAGTCCCTGTAAGCCCTCGGCAAAGGAAGGAACACCTTGATAATGGCCGGGGCCGTAATCTGCCCGCGCTTGCGGGAAAGAACGCGTCTTCGCTGTCGTTATTGACTCCGGCCTTCTGCGCTGTTCTCCTCAAAGTCCCCACACATGAACACAGTCAATTCAGGCATTTCCCACAAGGATTTGTCCACCTCGCCGCGCACATTCGTCGGAGTGGACCTTGGAGGCACAAACGTACGCGCCGGACGCGTCGATGGTCCGGCAGTGACCGCGCACGAGTCCCGCTCCATAAACCGCAACTGGACGGCCCAGCAGGTGATCGACGAAATCATCGCCGCTATCGAGGCGGTGTGGAGCGACAAGGTCGAAGGCATCGGCATAGGTGTGCCCAGCGTCGTTGACGTTGCTAGAGGCATCGTTTACTCGCCTGCCAACATACCCTCCTGGAAGGAGGTGTATCTCAAGGACGCGCTTGAGAAGCACTTCAAGGTGCCCGCCTACGTCAATAACGACGGCAACTGCTTTGCCCTTGGCGAGTATCACTACGGGCTGGGACGCGGGCTACAGAGCGTTGTCGGCATTGTGGCAGGCACGGGCCTTGGCTCGGGCATCATAACCAACGGACGCCTACACTGCGGAGCAAATTGCGGAGCGGGCGAGATCGGCCACATGCCTTGGCGCGATGCGGACGTGGAGCACTACGTATGCGGCAAGCGTTTCGATCGCCAGTACGGCATCAGCGGGGCCGAGCTGGGTGCGCGTGCCCGTCAGGGAGACGCCGAGGCGCTGCGCATATTCGAGGAATTTGGCCGCGACTTTGCCTGGGCAATCCAGATAGTGCTCTACGCCTACGACCCGGAAATGATCGTGCTGGGCGGTTCCTGTTCCAAGGACTTTGCCCACTGGGAGGCGGCCATGCGCGAGGAACTGAAGAAGTTCTACTTCCCCCATGCGCTGGAGAAGCTGAAGATAGTGGTCAGTGAAGAGTCCCGTATAGCCGTTCTCGGCGCTGCGGCCCTCTGCCTTGACGCAGCAAGGTAAGTTTCCCTGCCAAGCGCCCTGACCGTGGAAGCTATACCTTGGCTCCCCGGCAGGGCCTTGTCATGTACGGATGGCCTCTTGCCAATGCACTACGCGCGATGGCGAAGTGTGAGCCTGCGCCTGCCTGCATAGGCCAGCCCTGCGAAAGCACCAAACCATATGGCGGAAGGCTCCGGTATGGCCGCGATGGAGAAATTGCCGCCTATCCAGCCGGGGTTCTCCCAATGATCGCCCTGATACGGGCCGTATATGTCGTTATATACGGCGTAGTCACCAAGATCCTGAGTAAGCAATAGACCCGACTCCATACCATCTGCCCAAGCCTCTGCAAAGGCCTTGCCCCATGAAGACTCATACCAATCCGCAGCCCATGCGAAGAAACGGTTCGTATCCGCCTCCCCTATTCCAAGCCCGGATAGAAAATCACCGGCGAAGCACTGAGTCATAATATATGCTTCCCAGACCGGGTTCTTGGATGTGATGGGGGCGAGGAGGCTGCTTATCTCGCTTGTAAATATGGACTCATCATACCAATCGGTATCTGGAATCTCCAGGACTGGCCCCATGTCCCAACCAATCAGATACCCAGTCCCCTGCAATGGTTCATCGTCAACGTTGAAATCCAACCCGCCGTGGTCGAAAGACCAGAAATAAAAGCTGTCCTTGCCACCGACCATGCGCTCGCCAATTTCCTGCACGGTGCTTACAAAGTCCGAGCGCGTGGCAGAGCGGATTATCCCTCCAGCCCCGGACACTGCCGACCAGTCGGAATCGACATATTCATCCGTATCGTAATCGTGCTGATCTAGATACGGATTTGTGCCGTCGGCAAACAGGACGTAAACCTTGTCCACCGAATAACCCAGCCTGCCGGTGAGAATATCCCACATGCGGCTCGTCTCCTCGTAGTAGCGGTTCCAGTTATTGTACTGGTCGGCACCTCCGCTGAAAAGGAGCGCATAGCTCTCTGCCCGGAGCTGCCCATGAGAGGCAAGCGCGAGTACACACATGGCAAACGCCACGCGGGGAGATATTTTGGACATGTTCCTAGTAAGTTGGGGAGATAACAAAGAAATGTGCGCTACGCACAACGATACAGCAAAGCCTAGCGATTGCGCTCTGCCTCAAGCTCCTTCATGCGCCTGTCGGCCAAGGCCGCAAGCATGTTCCAGCCGTCGGTACTGGCCACGGATGTGCGGACAAGCTCAAGCTCCTCGGCGCTGCCGCGAAGCCCGTCAAGAGCCGGGATGTCCCTCTGCTCCAAATACACAAGAAAACCACCCTGAGGCCCGATCTGCATGGCGCTCACGGTACCAATGTCCTGACGCGCGGCCAGTTCCAGAGGGCCACCCATGTAGGCTATCTGCGCGGGGGCCTCTTCGAGCTTTATGCTGGCAAAGCCCTCGCTTTCGAGGCCCAGCGATGCAGCCGCATCCGAGAAGGACAGCCCCTCGGATATAGCCTTTGAAAGCTCCGCACGCAGTTCCTCGCCACGGGCCACGAACAGCTCGGACTTCTTGCGGGACAGGTACTCCGATGTCACCTTGTCAGCCACGTCCTCGTAGGCAGGCATAATCGGATCAATCAGGCCGCGGTAGAGCATGACACTGGCGGCTTCGCGCCCCATTATTACGTCGCTAAAGAAACGTTCGCTATCAGCCAAGGTCCACAGCGCGACAAGCTGGGAGGCCGCAACGTCGTTTACACGCGGCGGGCCATTGCGCGGATATGGCTGAACGGGCACAATCTGCGCACCCATCTGGCTGGCAAGCTCGAGAACGCGGGGCGAATCGGCTGCCAGCTCCTCGCGCCAGAGCGAGACGGTGTACTCGTCGGCCTTCTGGGCGGCGAGTTGTAGCGCCGCGCTCTGAATCATGTCCTGCACGACAGCCTGACGCGTGGCCTCGTCCAACACAGCCTCGGGACGGCTGACAGTGCCATCTTCGGCAGTGACGGGGGCCGGAGCGTAGCGCGCCCTGTTGCGTTCGAAAAACATCTCCACCTCTGCCGCTTCGGGCATGGGCACCTGGGCAAGGAAGGCGACGGCTGGGAAGCGCACCTGGGCGAGCTGAAGCTTGGCCGGGATCTCAAAGCTGGCCTTGTTTGCCTCAAAGAACTCGCGCAATTCCTCTTCAGTGGGAACCACGATGGGTTTGAAATCGTCGTAGGAAACGCGGGCGAGCGAGAAGCTGACAACAGTCTGCGAGACCTGACGGTCCAACGCCAGAACGTCCATATCCAAGAAGCCTGCCCCGCCGAGCAGGTCGCGCACGCGCTCTATGCGAAAATCTTCCGCCAGCACCCGCAGCACCGTGGCCTCTGGCACGCGCTGGCTGAAGGCCATAGCCGACATGATGTCCTTGTAACGGCGGGGGTTGAACGAGCCCCCCTCGTCGGCGAATATCGGCTTTGTCTTCACGTACTCGCGCAGCTGTGCCTCGTCCGGCTCTGCGATGCCCACGGCCCTTGCCAGCGACAGGCCAACGGCCCTCTGACGGGCGTAGCCTTCGAGGGTGAAGTTGCCACCTATCTGCTGCACAAGCTCTGGCGCCATCATGTAGCTGACGGTAGCCATCTGCTTAAGATAGCTCTCGGTGCCATCGGCCGCGAGGTTGTACCCATAAAAGTCCTTCACCATGTAGCGGCTGCTCGGCTTGTTACCGAAAAAGCTCTGGTTACCTATCGTCAATACGAAGGTGAAAATCATCACTACAAGCAGGGCGAGGAAAAGCCACTTGAAGTGCTTTTGGAAAGTAGTCTGGATCCAGGTGATCATGGGCTTTGGGGGAATTACAGGGAAAGGTTGAAAGCTATCGCAACACCCGCCCGTGTCAATCGTTTCGCTCCTCACGCGCGATAGTTGACCGCGTCGATGCCCGGACGCACGAGGAACATACGGGGATGTTAAATATGAGCAGCTCTCCGCGAAGGCCTGATTATTGCCTTGCGCTCCACTGTCACTTGCACAATTATCCGCACCTTTATCCCGTGCAGGAAAGACGCGGGAGACGCATTCTTTTCCATGCGCTCCATCTTTCTGTTGACACGGGGCAGAGCAACCATACTGTCACCCTTTTTCCTTTTTCCAGATGAAAACCTACTTGGCCAAGAAGGGCGAGATCACGCCGAAGTGGCACGTCGTTGACGCATCCGGGCAAGTGCTCGGTCGCCTGTCCGTGCGCATTGCTAACATACTGCGTGGTCGTCACCGCCCGACCTACACTCCCAACCAGGACACCGGCGACGGCGTCATCGTCATCAACGCCAGCAAGGTATTGCTGACCGGCAGGAAGGAAGAGGGCAAGGACTACATGTTCTTCACCGGCTGGGTGGGTAACGAAAAGCACCGCAGCGCCGCCCAGATGCGCGAGCAGCGCCCCGAATTCCTCATCGAGCACGCCGTAAAGGGGATGCTCCAGAAGAACAAGCTCGCCTCCTGCCAGCTAAAGCGCCTGAAAGTTTACGCAGGCCCGACCCACAAGAACGAAGCCCAGAAGCCCGAACCCCTTTCCCTCTAACACATGGCCAACCAGACAAACGCCCTTGTCACGACAGGCCGCCGCAAGACGGCTTCGGCCCGCGTGCGCCTTCTGCCCTCCGGCAGCGGCAAGCTCACCGTCAACGATAAAGACGGCGATGTTTACCTCTACGACGCATCCCTTCTCTCCATAGCCACAGCCCCGCTGCGCGCCGTGGAGACCGAGGAAAAGTTCGACGTGGTGGTGCGCGTCGCCGGCGGCGGTCCCTTCGGACAGGCCACGGCCATCTCGCACGGCCTCGCCCGTGCTCTGGAGAAGTTCAACCCGGAATGGCGCACGGCCCTCAAGAAGGCAGGCCTTCTCACCCGCGACCCCCGCGAGCGCGAGCGCAAGAAGTCCGGTCAGCCCGGCGCCCGCAAGCGATTCCAGTTCTCCAAGCGTTAAGCTCGGAGCCTGGCTGCGCATCGTCTTTCCACAAGACCCTCCAGGCCCATCGTGCGGCTTCGGAGGGTCTTGTTGTTTTCTTCAGGACAAGAACTTTTTCAAACGCTCAGGCAATATTTCCATCAATGAAAGTCGGCATCATAGGCGCCTCCGGCTACTCCGGAGAACTGCTCGTAAGGCTGCTCGCAAGGCATCCGCAGGCGAAGCTTACGCGCGTCACATCCCGGCAGCTCGCCGGGCAGGCTGTAAGCGAAGTCATACCAGCTCTGCGCGGCCAGCTCCCCGGCCTGGCGTTCACTAACTCCGACCCTTCCGAAGTGGCCGCCAGCGAAGAAGAACTTTACTTCCTCGCCCTGCCCCACGGCGTGTCGGCAGAATACGCCAAGGCCCTTACTGCGGCGGGCAAGAAAGTCATAGACCTATCGGCGGACTTTCGCCTTGGCAGCACTTCCTTGTACAAGGAATACTACGGCGAGGAACACCCTGCGCCGGAGCTACTCGCCGCCGCGCCCTACGTGCAGCCAGAGCTAGAGCGTATGCTAGGCAGGGAAGCTTGGAAAACGGCCGCTCTCATTGCCTGCCCCGGCTGTTACCCCACGAGCATACTCCTCCCCCTTGCCCCCTTGCTCAAGTCCTCCGTCGTGGAAAAGGACGGCATAGTCATCAATTCCGCAAGCGGCGTAAGCGGAGCGGGCAAGAAAGCAACGGCCTACTACAGCTACTGCGAACGCAGCGAAAGCGCCTCGGCCTACGGCGCGCCAAAGCACCGGCACCTAAGCGAAATCGAGGAGCAACTAGCCCTTTACGCGGATGCCGACACTGTCGTGCAATTCATCCCCCACCTCTCGCCCATGCGTTACGGCATCGAAACGACCATCGTCGCCAAGGCAAAGTCTGGCATCGAGGCCCTGTACGAAGTGTGGAACAAGGCCTATCCACAGGAAACGACGCCCTTTGTACGCATCCTGCCAAGCGGCACCTTCCCCGAGACGCGCTACGTCGTGGGCACAAACCGCGCGGACATGAGCGCCGTATTCGACAAGCGCACCGGCAATTTCGTAATAACGAGCACCATAGACAATCTCTGGAAAGGAGCCAGCGGGCAGGCCGTTCAAATCATGAACCTTGCCAGCGGCTTTGAGGAAACTGCGGGACTACTCTAACATGGCCAGCAACTACACTTTCTCTGAAGGCACGTCGGGCATAACAGAAGTGCCCGGCTTCAAGGCAGCGGCCATTAGCTGCGACATTCGCGGCAAGGGCAACGACCGCCTCGACACAGCCCTCGTTTACAGCGAGACCCCCTGCGCGGCAGCCGCCACCTTCACGACCAACGACGTGAAGGCAGCGCCCGTACTGCTGGACATGGAGCGCATCGCAAGCGGCGCGCCAATCCACGCAATAGTCGCCAACAGCGGCAACGCCAACGCCTACACCGGCAAGGAAGGCATCGCCGACGCGCGCGAAATGGCCGCCATTCTGGCCAATTCCCTCGGAATTAGCGAAAACAGCGTGCTCGTAGGCTCCACTGGCCGCATTGGCAAGGCAATGCCGATGGACGCCCTGCGCAAGGGCATACCAGCTGCCGCAAAGAACCTTTCGACCGACAAAGACAGCGGCAAAGCCGCCGCATGGGCAATCCTCACCAGCGACACCCGCCCGAAGACCGCCACGGCCACATTCGAGCACGCTGGGAAGACCATCGTAGTATCCGGCATGGCCAAGGGCGCAGGCATGATACAGCCCAACATGGCAACGATGCTCGCCTTCATGGCGACGAACGCCAAGCTTCCCGCCGCGACGCTCAAAAGCCTCCTGCAACGGAGCGTGTTTGCCAGCTTCAACCGCATAACAGTTGACGGAGACATGAGCACGAACGATACCGCCGTGCTCCTTGCAAACGGCGAGAGCGGCCTTGACGAGACGGCCCTGGGCACGGATGGCATGGCCATGTTTGAAAGGGCACTGCTCGATGTGTGCAAGGCTCTGGCCCACATGATGGTGGCCGACGGCGAATGCATCAGCAAGGTCGTTACCGTGAACATCACGGGCGCAAAGAGCGAGGCGGACGCCGAAAAAGTGGCCCGCGCCATAGGGAACTCCCTGCTAGTCAAGTCCTCTTGGTTTGGCGAGGACCCCAACTGGGGCCGCCTGCTCGACGCAGCAGGCTACGCCCGCGTAGGCCTGGACCCCGACGTGCTGGACCTATCCTACGGAGAAATCCCCGTGGTTACGAACGGAACGCCAATCTACGACAACAAGCCGCTATGGAAGGCGCGTGTGTCGCAAAAAGCATTCTCTGTGGACCTCGACCTACACATGGGCGAGGCCGCATTCACCCTTCTGGCGAGCGACCTCACAGAAGGCTACGTCAATTACAACAAGAGCGAGTAACACAGTGGACATCAGCGATATCAACATAGAGAAGAAGGCACACGTCCTTGTCGAGGCACTGCCCTATATACAGCGTTTCCGCGGCTCGCTCTTCGTCATCAAGTTCGGCGGCAGCCTGNNGCATAAAGGTCGTGCTCGTCCACGGCGGGGGCAAGGCCATTTCCCGAGCCATGACAGAGGCCGGCCTAGTACCCGAGTTCCGGGGCGGCCTGCGCGTGACCGACGCCAAGACCATCGAAATCGTCGCCAAGGTGCTCGACGAAGAGACAAACCTCGAAATCTGCGAGGTTGTGCAGGGGCGCTACGGGCACCCGCTCGGCATACCCGGACGCAAGGTTCTCGTCGCCGAAAAGCAGACTAGCGACGCCGAGGGCAAGCCAATGGACGCAGGCTTC
This sequence comes from Puniceicoccales bacterium Verruco_02, assembly GCA_001604585.1. Taxonomy (GTDB): domain Bacteria; phylum Verrucomicrobiota; class Verrucomicrobiia; order Opitutales; family Oceanipulchritudinaceae; genus Verruco-01. The sequence goes on from LVBW01000013.1 coordinate 19,080, forward strand.
ATCGGCAAGGTGGTTGGAATTGACACCAGCGCCGTCAAACAGGCACTCGATAACGGCTATATGCCCATCATTACGCCAGTTGGCGCAGACGCCTCCGGCCAGCTCTACAACATCAACGCCGACATCGCCGCCGGTGCCATAGCCAGCGCGCTCGGGGCCCGTCGCCTCGTGTATCTCTGCGATGTGCCCGGCCTATTGCGCAACCCCAAGGATCCACAGAGCCTAATCAGCACCCTGTATCTGGACGAGGTGCAGAACTTGTGCGAGAGCGGCGTAATATCGAGCGGCATGTTCCCCAAGGTGGACAGCGCCTGCGAGGCCATCGCCAACGGCGTGCGCCGCGTCCACTTCATCGACGGGCGTGTCCCCCACTCCATACTCTTGGAGATATTCACAGACGAGGGCATAGGCACAGAGATAATGAACCGCTAGAGGCCCCGCCTGCACAATCCGCCCCCTACGGCCCGCACGAACACGGGGCGGCGGGAAAACGTTTTTCAGTCAGCCATATAGTCCAAGGCAATGAACATACAGGAACAGTTCGCCCAGTTCGTACTATCCACGTACGCCCGCACCCCGCTGGTAATCACCCGTGGAAAGGGCAGCCGCGTGTGGGACGCAGAAGGCCGCTGCTATCTGGACTTTGTGCAAGGCATTGCCACCAACACCATCGGCCACTGTCACCCGCGCTGGGTGCAGGCAGTGTCGGCACAGGCGGCCACGCTTGTGCACACCTGCAATCTTTACTACACGGCCAATCAGGGAATGCTGGCGCAGCGGCTCGTCGAAAAGGCGGGGCCGGGCAAGATCTTCTTCTGCAACAGCGGGGCGGAAGCCAACGAGGGCCTTATCAAGCTAGCCCGCCTGCACGGGCAGAAGCTCGCCGGCGGGTCCGAAGGGCAGCGCCACAAGGTGGTCTGTGCGCAGAACGCCTTCCACGGGCGCACCTTCGGAGGCATGTCCGCCACGCCGCAGGAAAAGGTCCAGCACGGCTTCAGGCCAATGCTAGACGGCTTTGCCTTTGGTGAGTTCAACAAGCTCTCCAGCTTCGAGAAGCTCGTGGACGACAGCACCGCGGCCGTGCTTATCGAACCCATACAGGGCGAAAGCGGCATCACCCCCGCAACGGCAGAGTTCATGCAGGGCCTGCGCAAGCTGTGCACAGAGCGCGGCGTACTGCTCCTTGCCGACGAGATCCAGTGCGGCTACGGGCGCACGGGCCGCTTCTTCGCCTGCGAAGGCTACGGGGTGAAGCCCGACGCCATCGCAATGGCCAAAGGCATAGCGGGCGGCTTCCCAATGGGGGCCTTCTGGGTTGCAGAGCCTTACGCGGACCTCTTTCAACCCGGTAGCCACGGCACCACTTTCGGCGGCACTCCCCTAGCCTGCGCAGCCGCACTGGCAGTGCTGGACGTGATGGAAGAAGAGCGCCTTGTGGAGAACGCGGCAAAGATGGGCAGCGTGCTGTCCGACGGCCTCAAAGACTTGGTTGCCAAGTATCCCGACAAACTCGACGGGGTGCGCGGCATCGGCCTGCATCTGGCCCTCGTATCCAGCAAATACAACCTGAAGCTGATCGACGCTCTACGGGCAAACGGCCTAATCGCCGTCCCCGGCGGGAACGGAGCCGTGAGACTACTGCCCGCCCTGAACGTCAGCGAGGACGAGGTGCATCAAGCCCTCGACATAATTGGAAAGACCCTTTCGTCGGCAAAGCTAGCCTAGCCGCATCACTACCCCCACTCACAACGGAACCAGTATCATACAATGCGCCATTTTCTAAAAGAGACCGATTTCAACCTGAACGAAGCCGCCGCCGTATTTGAAAGCGCGGCACAGCTTAAAAGGCAGCGCGGGCGGCTGGGTCGCTCCACCCTCGACGGCCAGACCTGGGGCCTGCTCTTTGCCAAGAGCAGCACGCGCACCCGCGTGTCCTTCGAGGTGGGCCTGCACGAGCTGGGCGCACACCCGATGTACCTCGACCAGCGCACGACGCAGATTGGCCGCGGCGAGACTATTGCCGACACAGCGCGCGTTCTCTCGCGCTACATCCACGGCTTGGTAATTCGCACCTACGGGCATGAGATTGTCGAAGAGTTTGCCCGTTACGCTAATTGCCCGGTCATCAATGCGCTTACCGACTTCCTGCATCCCTGCCAGATTTACACCGACGCCTTCACTCTTTCCGAACGCTGGGCAAAGCCGGGCGAAAAGCTCATCGACAGTCTCCGAGGCAAGAAGCTGGCCTACATCGGCGACTGCTCCAACAACATGGCCAATAGCTGGATACTCGGCGGAGCCATGTTCGGCATGAAGATCGCCCTAGCCGGACCAGCCGGTTACGGGCCGGGGGCAGAGATTCGCAAGCAGCTAGCCAAGGATGGCTTGGAGGACAACTTCCTCTTCACGACCGACCCGATGGAAGCAGCGGCAGATGCGGACGTGCTTTACACGGATGTATGGGTAAGCATGGGCCAGGAGGGCGAAGAAGCCGAACGGCTCGAACGCTTCAGGCCCTACACGATAGACTCGAAGCTGATGGGCGTGGCCAAGCCTGAAGCACTGTTCATGCACTGCCTTCCCGCCCACATTGGCATGGAGGTGAGTCAGGAGGTGTATGACAGCCCGGCCTCGATTATCTTCGATCAGGCCGAGAACCGCCTGCACGTCCAGAAGGCCATCGTGAGCGCGCTGGTATAGCTAGGCCCAAGAGCCAAAGCGAATAGACCCACGGCCATGCAAAAAATGGCCGCACGGGGAAGCCCCGCCTACATCCTGTGAGTAGCGGGGCTTTCTATTGCGCCAGAAGAACGAAACGCCCCTTCCAACCGCCAAGGCTCAAATACGTGTTTACAAGCCGGAGCGAGTGCGCAAGTATCCACCAATCTACGGACGGAAAACGCCGCCCGCACTGAGACACTGCATAGCTCAAGCATTTACACACCAATGAAAATCGTTCTCGCATACTCGGGCGGACTGGACACCTCGGTGATCGTCGCCTGGCTCAAGGAAACCTACGACGCGGAAATCATCACCTTCGCCGCCGACGTTGGGCAGGAAGAGGAACTGGACGGCCTCGCAGAGAAGGCAAAGCGCACGGGAGCCTCCGAGCACTACACAATCGACCTAGTCGAAGAGTTTGCCAGCGACTTCATCTACCCGATGATGCGCGCCAACACCCTCTACGAAGGCCAGTATCACCTTGGCACCTCCATCGCGCGCCCCCTAATCGCCAAGGCACAGGTGGAGCTTGCCCGCAAAGTCGGCGCTACCCACCTATCCCACGGAGCCACGGGCAAGGGCAACGACCAGGTGCGCTTTGAACTTTCCTATGCCGCAATGGCACCGGAACTTGGCGTAATAACCCCTTGGCGTATGCCGGAATTCCGCGAAAAGTTCCCCGGCCGCAGCGAAATGATCGCCTACTGCGAAGAGAAGGGCATCAAGATCCAAGCCTCTGCAAAGAAGCCCTACTCGATGGACCGCAACCTGTTGCACATCAGCTACGAGGCCGGAATCGTCGAGGACGCATGGTTCAACGCCCACACCCCCGAGAACAAGGACATGTTCAAGCTCTCCGTGGATCCCGCAGACGCGCCCGACACGCCCGAATACGTGGAGCTGGAATTTGAACGCGGCGACTGTGTGGCCGTCAACGGCGAGCGTATGAGTCCGGCCGCAGTCCTGCGCACGCTCAACCGCATGGGCGGCCGTCACGGCGTGGGCCGAGTGGACATGGTGGAAAACCGATTCGTTGGCATGAAAAGCCGCGGCATTTACGAAACCCCCGGAGGCAGCATTCTTCTGGCCGGTCACCGCGCGCTGGAGGGCCTGGTGCTCGACCGCGAAGTGTGCCACCTGCGCGACATGCTCATGCCCCGCTACGCCGACATGGTTTACTACGGCTTCTGGTATGCACCCGAACGCGAGTGCCTACAGGCCTTTATCGACAAGAGCCAGCAGGACGTCACCGGCACGGCCCGCATCAAGCTCATCAAGGGCAACATCATATCCTGCGGTACCAAGAGTCCCGTCTCCCTCTACAACCCCAACTGGGCCTCGATGGAAGGGGTCAAGAGCGACTACAACCCAGACGACGCCACGGGCCTCATACACCTGAACGCACTGCGTCTGCGCGCACGCTACGCGATGCAGGGCGGCCCCGACATAAGCTCCAGAAGCAATATCCGCAAGGGCTAGGGAAAGAAATCTAGGAGGCCTGGCCAATGCCTCAGTACAGCTGCGACACGGCCCGTCACAGCAAAGTGACGGGCCGTGCTGTGTACAAGGCTGCCCGCGTTGAATCAGAGGGAAAAGGCCCGCTCCAGCAGGTTGGCCAGTTCCTTCTTGTGCATGGCCAGCGAACCCACAGCCGGGCTTGCGCTCTCCTTGCGCCCTGCATAGGCGGCCTTGCGGCCGAAGACTTCTTCGAGCCGGGGGGCAATCCATGTCCAAGCGCCCATGTTCTGCGGCTCCTCCTGACACCACACAATACTCTGGGCGGTATCGGCATAGGGCGCGGCCACCTTCAGGAGCGCCTCCCTGTCAAGAGGATAGAGTTGCTCAATGCGCACAATGGCCGTTCCGCCAAGGCCGGGCTCAGAGCGCCGCCTCTCCACTAGATCGTAATATACCTTGCCCGTGCAGAGAATGAGTCTCTCGGCCCTTGCAGGCGGAACCGGATCGTCAAGAACGGGGTGGAAGCCCGCGTCGCTGAACTCGGCCAGTCTGCTAACGCAGTCCTTGTGACGAAGCAGGCTCTTGGGAGCCATTATTATTAGCGGCTTGCGAAACTCCCGCTTCATCTGCCTACGCAGCACGTGGAAGTACTGTGCGGGTGTAGTCAGGTTGCAGACCTGTATGTTGTTCTCGGCGCAAAGTTGTAGGTAACGCTCCAGCCTTGCGCTGGAATGCTCCGGTCCCTGCCCCTCGTAACCATGCGGCAAGAGCAGCACAAGACCGCTGATGCGCTGCCACTTGGACTCGCTCGACACGATGAACTGGTCGATCATCACCTGCGCGCCATTGGCAAAGTCGCCAAACTGGGCCTCCCACATGCAGAGCATCTGCGGATAGTCGAGGCTGTAACCAAAGTCAAAGCCCAGCACCCCGGCCTCGGAAAGGAGCGAATTGTGTATGCACATCAGGCCCTGCCGACCTTCCATGTGCATAAGGGGGATGTATGGCTCTCGCGTCTCGATGTCGAAAAGAACGGCATGGCGCTGCGAGAAAGTGCCCCTTGCGCTGTCCTGCCCGGAAAGACGCACAGGGGTGCCCTCCAAGAGCAGCGAACCCCAGGCAAGGCTCTCGGCAAATGCCCAGTCAACGCCCGCATCCTCCTCGTAAGCCTTCTGCTTGGTGGCCAATTGGCGGACAATCTTCGGATTGGCGCGGAAAGACTCGGGCACATGGGTCAAGGCCCTTGCGATATGGTCCAGCTTCTCCTTGTTGACACTGGTCGGTACATAGGCAAAGGAGAACTCGGGCTGATACAAGGCTGTCGAACCGTGGAAGCGGCTCTTCCAGCCGTTTTCCTTCTTGCTTGCTTGAAGGCTACTTTGCTTTTCCTTCTCAAAGGCGCTGTCGAGTATATCCTGATACTTGTCGCGTATGGCCTTTTCTTCGGCCTCGCTCAGGTAGCCATGCTTTTTGAGGCACTTGGAGAACACATCGCTTACGAGCGGGTGCGCCTCGATTTTTCTGTATAGAGTCGGCTGGGTGAATGACGGCTCGTCGGCCTCGTTGTGCCCGTGGCGACGGTAGCAGTACATGTCCACAACAACGTCTGAATGAAACTCCTGCCTGTATCTAAGGGCAAGCTCCGTAACCCATACAACGGCCATAGGGTCGTCGCCGTTTACGTGGAATATCGGCGCCTCTATCATCTTGGCAACGTCGGTGCAGTAGCGGCTGGAGCGCGCCTCCGATGGGTCGGTGGTAAAGCCGATCTGGTTATTGACCACGATATGAACCGTTCCACCAGTAGTGTAACCCTTGAGCTGGGAGAAGTTGAGCACCTCTGCCACCACGCCCTGGCCGGCAAAGGCCGCATCGCCGTGAATGAGAAGGGGCACGACAGATGTACGCTTCACGGTGTCGCCAAGGATGCGCTGCCTTGCCCTCACCCTGCCCTCTACAACGCTGTTGACAGCCTCCAAGTGGCTGGGATTGGCGGCAAGTTGCAGTATCATGCTCTCGCCGCGGCTGTTGCGCACGATGGAGTCGAAGCCTAGGTGATACTTCACGTCGCCGTCGCCATGTATTGTGTCGGGTATGTAGTTGGCCGAGAACTCGTGAAAGATGTACTCGTAGGACTTGCCAAGGACGTTGGCGAGCACGTTGAGACGGCCCCTGTGAGCCATGCCTATTATCATTTCCTCGACGCCAAGAGCCGGACCTGCCTCCACTATGGCGTCAATGGCCGCGATGAGAGTCTCGCCCCCTTCAAGGCCGAACCTCTTCTGCCCAACGTAACGGGTGTGCAGGAACTTCTCGAAAGTCTCTGCCTGCACTATCTTGTCCAGCACATGCAGCTTCTTCTCGCGGCTTGTCTCGGGCTGGTTGAGCACAGGCTCCATCGCAGCCTGAAGCCAGCGGCGGCGCGGGGTTTCCTGAATGTGCAGATACTCCGCGCCTATGGAGCCGCAGTAGGTCTCCTTCATGCGGGATAGTATCTGGCGAACACTCATCTTGGTGCCGCCCATGTAGTTGCCCGTGTCGTACACCTCGTCCAGCTCATCTTCGCGAAAGCCAAGGCGCGCCGTGTCAAGGCGAGGATTGGGCGGGGTCTCTTCGACGAGTGGGTTCACATGTGCCTGGGTGTGGCCTATGGCTCGGTAGGCATATATGGCACCAATGAAGCGGGCCTGCTTGCGCCCGTAGGACGAAAGAGACTCAGCGTCCAGACCCGCGCTCTGCACAGAGGCAGCGGGGCTTGGCACTGTGCCCCCAATGGCCAGATCGAAACCCTCGAAGAACGCCTGCCAGCGTTCGTCAACCGAGGCAGGATCTGCCTGCCATTGGGCATACAGCCCGTCGATAAGGTCGATGTTCCACCTGTTGGCAAAAGTCGGGTTCTTCATTCGGATAAATAATCTCTGGGGGATAAGGCGCTTCGGGGTAAGGCTGACTTACAGAACTTAGCCTGAAGCGTGCCACTGACAAGTATGACGGACGAAACAGCGTGCTTAATCCATCGACATCAGCCGCTTTCGCATCCATCGGATGCTTTGTATGGGGTCCGAACAGTCAGTGGAGACAACAAAAAAGCCGCCAGCCACTACGGACTGACGACTTCGGTGAAAATTACACAAGCTTCGAAACGCGCTCTAGGCGCGGCCCTGATAGGAACCGTCGAGGGTGGAGATACGCAGCTTCTCGCCCGTCTTGACAAAGAGGGGAACATTGACGCGAATGCCCGTTTCCAGCTCCACGCTCTTGGTTGCGCCTGTGGCTGTGTCGCCCTTGATGGCGTCCGGGGCCTGGCTTACGACTATCTCGACAACGCTCGGCAGCTCGACCTCGACGGGGTTGCCATCGACAAAAAGGATCGTGGCCTTGCAGTTTGGCGTAAGGTAGTTCTTGGCCTCGCCAACGATGCTTTCGCTCAGCTCAAAAGACTCGTAGGTGTCCAGATCCATGAACGAGTAGTCCTCCATCTGCTTGTAGCTGAACTCGACATTCTTTGTGTCGGTTTCGAGCACTTCGACTGCCTCTGTGGAGCCAAAACGCACTTCGGCGCTGCGACCACTGCGCAGATTGCGCAGCTTTGCCTGCACAAAGGCGCGCAGGTTGCCGGGCGTGCGGTGCATTACTTCGAGGACTAACTGGGGCTCGCCGTTGTAGCGGATTACGCGGCCCTTGCGGAGGTCGTTTGCGGATGCCATTTCTTGTAAGGATGTAAAACCCATCCTTTAGCAAGGCACAGAGCCGCGTTCAAGCTATAACGCATACATAAAAAGCGCGGCCAGGAGTCCGGCACAGGCTGAAAGCAACAGCGAATGCCTCCATTGGGGGTTGACCTTTGCCCCCGCCAAGTCATAGCTTCTGCCCGCCCTCTGCTGTGTTCGGGAAATCAACGCAAGCGCTCTTCCCTGATACCATAACTACGGGAGCCGTTGCAGGCCGGGTAGCTGTCATGCCGATAACCGGAAGACAAAGCCCGTCCCTAAGGCGCCCACCTTGACATACAAAGGATCAAGAGCTTGTTGAACAAGCCCGGCATTTGCGGAGGGCTTTTTCGTGTCCGCTTGTCCCGCTGTATATTATGACGGAACCCGGGCAGGAGCGCTGCTTTGCCCGATGAGTTTCCCTCATGGCCTTGACACGGGCGCTCCGCGTTTGTAGAACCACAGCTTCAAAGTCCCAATAACCCGGGGAGTGGGCAATCTGCCCGCTCTTTTTTTATCTTCACAAGCAGCAATCCGACACGATGAGCCACGAAATCCTCTCAGTCCTCGAATACATGGAAAAAGAGAAGGGAATCCCGCGCGATTCCATGATCGAGGCCATCGTGACCGCGATCAAGGGCGCGGCCCAGAAGGGCGTAAACGCCGGTCAGGAGCTGAAGATCGAGATCAATCCCAAAAACGGCCAGCTCAAGGCGTGGGTCATCCTGAACATCGTCGATTCGGTGAGTGACCCCAAGACCCAGATTCACATCGACAAGGCCCGCGCTCTCGACCCCGCCGCGGCGATCGGCGGAAAGATCGAGAAGGAGATCGACCCCTCGGCCCTCGGCCGCATTGCCGCACAGACGGCGCACCAGTCGATCGTCCAGCGCGTCCGCCAGTTCGAGAAGGAGCGCATTTACGACGACTACAAGGACATGATCGGCGACATCGTCACCGGCACCGTCCGCCGCCGCGAACGTGGCGACCTCATCGTGGATCTCGGCAAGGCGGAGGCGATTCTGCCCCCGCGCGAACGCGTCCCCGGCGAGGATTACGAGATCGGCGAGCGCATCCGCTGCCTGCTCCTTGAGATCGAAGCCACTCCGCGCGGCCCGGAACTCATCCTTTCCCGTGCCTCCGTCAAATTTGTCCGCCGCCTCTTCGAGCTCGAAGTGACCGAAATCGGCGACAACACCGTGACGATCGAGGCCATTTCCCGCGAACCCGGCTACCGCAGCAAGGTTGCGGTATCGAGCACGGACCCGAAGGTGGACCCCGTCGGCGCGTGCGTGGGCTCCCGCGGTGCAAGAGTCAAGAGCATCGTCCGGGAACTCGGCGGGGAGAAGATCGACATCATCCGCTTCCGCACCGATCCGGTGGAACTGCTCACCGAGGCGATCAAGCCCGCCGTGCCGCGCAACATCAAGATCGACGCGGTGAACAAGAAGATCGCCTTCGAGGTCAGCGAGGACGATCTCTCCATCGCCATCGGTCGCCGCGGCCAGAATGCCCGGCTCACGAGCCGCCTGATGGGCTGGAAGCTCGATATTTCCAAGGAACAGGGCAGTGAAGTGGGCTTCGACGCCCGCGTGGCCGAGGCCGTCAAGGGCTGGAACGGCGTGGAGGGCATCTCCACGGAAGTCGCCAAATTCCTTGTCGAGAACGGTTTCACGAGTCCCGAGGCCTTCGAGGGCGTGGGTCCGGACGACCTGCTCAAACTCGGGTTCCGCGAGGGTGACGCCAAGACGCTCCTTGCCATTGTTCAGCAGCACCGCCAGAACCATCAGGCTCCGCAGGCGTAATCCTCATCCAACAACAACATTTTCTCGCATCAATTTCGGGGACA
>LVBW01000013.1:28880-29373 GCA_001604585.1 Puniceicoccales bacterium Verruco_02
CCGCGCGCGCGGTCACGTGGTGAAGAGCGCCTCCAGCACCGTTGACAATATTTCCGCGGACAGCCTCCGCGAGGAGTATGCGGCAAAGGCGAAGGCCCGGGCCGAAGCCCCGGTCGCGCCGAAGGTGGAACCTCCGGCAGCTCCTGTCGTGGCCCCCGAGCCGGTCTCCGTCCCCGTTCCCGAACCGCAGGCCCCCGCTCCCACCGCCGGAGCCGCACCGACCCTGCCTCCGCCGCCGGCAGGAAGAACGCCCCCGCCCGTGCGTCCGGCTGGTTCCGCCCCCTTCATTCCCGGCCGCGTTCCACCGCCGGTGGCCCGTCCGCGTCCCGCCGCAGGACAGTACAGCGGTCCTCCCTCGCGCGACGTCACCCCCGCACAGACGGTCCGTCCCTCCTTCCCGGGAGTGGCTCCCGCCTTCCCGCGTCCGACGCGTCCCGAGGTTCCCTCCGTGCGTCCCCCGGCGCCCGACCATGACGTCAAGGCACCCGTTGCC
>LVBW01000072.1 GCA_001604585.1 Puniceicoccales bacterium Verruco_02
AGATAATCAAATCGTGATTTGCAGCGAACCGATTTACATTTCCCTGCATCTTATTATAATAATACCATACGATTTCATTCCTGAACGTATTGCATCCAAATACCTCATCCATCAGTGCGCGCAGATAATGGTACATGTGCCAATCACAATGGATAAAAATACTTCCTTTGTCGCTAAGAAGATTTTTCATTATGGACATGCGTTCATACATCATACTCAAATATGAATCCATTCCGTTTCCCCACATGTCACGATATGCAACCATCTCAAGCGTTGATTGGTCTTTTTCTAAGGTTTCCTTTCCATCTCCAATCGGGACATTCATCGTAAAATCGGCCCCGACATCGAACGGCGGATCAATGTAGATCAGGTCGATCCTGCCGCGAAACTCCTTGAGAAGGCTGGCCATCACGAGTTTGTTATCGCCCCAGATCAGGCGGTTGCGAAAATCGTCCTGCTTGCGCCCGGCCATTTCCTTTTCGAAAAGCTCAAGGTTGCCTTCTGCCGTAGCGCGCTGGCGCGGCTCGTCCACAGTTTCGATGCGCTGCATGGGCATGGCGCAGGCGGCGGCGTCCACTTCGCGGCGGCGCCCGAACTCGTCGTATTTGCCCTCCCACACAAGCTGCGTGCGCATCGTGGAAAGCGGATGCGGATTGGTCGGTCCCCAGGTGAAATTGTCTGCCATGATTGTATGGGTGAAATGGTTCAAGATTCCCCCGCAAAGGCACAAGGGCACGTGGACGCCGGTCGGACGCGGGGAGCGAATGAAAGGAGTATGGGCCGGCGACCGCCCGCAGGCAACCGTCATGCGCGTTTGTGCACGCAAAACCCGTATTGCAAACAAAAGCGCAGGTCAAACGCAATGAAGCGTGAACAATGGTGTTACGACTGCCAACTCAACCCCGGAATCATGCCTCATGTAGTCCGCATCCAACACCGCACGCAGCTTGTCCATTGCCTGAAAAGAGATCAAGGTGGCAAATAGCATCAGGAACAGGCGCCCAAGGTTCCAGCCAACCTCGGATACACTCGACGTTGCTTCGTCGTGTAGCGGAGCCGCTTGCCACCGGCATGGATGTCGAGTTGCTCCCGGAGGACCTTGTTTTCTTCAAGGAGGTAGTCGATGACAAGCTGTTGTTTTCGGTTCATCCAGCCCACCAGCATCGTCAGAAAAAGTAGGACTTGGGGTTTCAAGCGGAACATGGTAGGCGGGCGCAACACATTGGCAATGCAATCGCGAATCTAGTTTTTCCGCGCACTCCAGCTCATCACCGATTGCCTGAATTATAACGCATCACATTGGAATTCACCTCGTCGATAAGGCTACTATATTCCTCGTAAAGATCGTTTCGCTCGCCAACCAGCGAATTGAAGGACGGAACAAGCCTGTTATATTCATCCGTCATGCCAGAATCCCGATAAATCCGCATCCTTCGTTCATAGTCCTCTAGGCGGTCGTCCATATCCCTAATCATTGCCTCCATTTGCTCGGCTCGCACCTTTCCATTTTCGATTTCTCGGGCCAATGTGCTCCGACTTGACCGGCTTTCATAAGTGTTCTGTGCTGGCGAGGGACTATGGGGGGATGGCTTCTTCGTGCCTTCTCCACCGTTGTTGGCAATCCAAATTACGCCAATGACTCCAAGAATACCAAGAATCCACTTCCAGCCAAAACCTCCAGCGCTTTTTTCGCTGGTGACGGTTTCTATGGGAGCAGAAGAGGTTGTCGGGTTACCCCCAAGTTCGCGGCAAGGAGTTCCAATTTGGCCCTGAGTGCCTTGGGTCGGCTTTGTTTCCGATGTTGCCTCAGAACTAACGACATCATTGAGACCGCTGATTTCGGATGCTAAATCGGAGAGGCCGGAAAATCCCTTCTTGTCTTTATCGTTATCACCAGCCATGGGCATCGACCCTTTCCGTTTCGCACATAAATTTCATGCCGATTTCCCTCATCTGAACGTCAGCCTTTTTGTTATCCATGCGCACTTATTCCCCCAGAAGGCTGCTCAGCCTGTCGCCACCCCGTTTCCAAAACATGCGGAGAGCGGCCTCGAGAACGTGTATATTATCCTCCTCTTGGTAGGAAAAGGCCTCAGCCAGCTTTTTGTCTTCCTTTTTCCCGATGCAGAAGACGCCAGCGCCATCCCAGATCACCAACTCACCCCAACGGCAAAAGACCCGTTCGTTGCTGCCAAAAAACTTTTTGCGCTCCAACTCCATGCCGTGATCACTCATAACAGCGGAGCCGAAACGGTATCTTTTGCCATCACGAAGACCCTCCAGATACTCCGTCAACAAACGGACACCGACAGCTCTCCACAAACGATCAATAAAGTTGGAATAGGTTGCCTCCTTTTTCAGTTCAATAGAGGCGTAATTGGAGCCATTGCCGAAAATTATGCTGTAGGTTGTCCCGGTGGGAATGCCGTTGACCGAATGCCGGGTACCTCCCCATCGAACCCGCGTAATTGAATCGAGATCCCAGCGACGGCCTTTCCACTCGATACCTTCGGGAGAAATGCGCAGTTTGTCCTTGAAGATGGCTCCAACATCGGCCTCATAGGTTATTTCTCTTCGCCATTCTTCAGCCCTGTTCTTCGCGTCCTCTATCAAACGAACCCGTTGCTCAGCTATCTCACCAAGCGCATCTGCATCCTTAGCAGTGTGTTCAGCAACCTTACCAACTTCTGCAAACACTTCCTGCAGCATGTTTGTGAGTTGCTGCGAGAAATCGAGCTTGCCGTGCTCATTGAACAAATGAATCGCTAATCCGCGAACCAAACCGGCAACGCGTAGGCTTGCGTCGTGATCTAGCCCTCGACTTTTCGTGCTGACCTGAATCGGCTGAGCGACGGTATCCCAGTTTTTCACAACCTGAATCAACTGGTTCACCAAGGGGGCCAATGCAGAATCGGGCCGTTCTGCATCAACGGCGTCACTCAGTTTTCCCACAAGGGCTTTTATGTTCCCTTCTTCCTTATCAAGAAACCCCTGCGCTTCTACCTCATACGAATCAACGAGGTCGGCGATCAGAATAGGTCCTTGATCCTCGCCATCGTCAGTCGCGGACTCTACGGCAATCGTAACTGCGTCCACAATTTCTTTGGGGGAAAGGTTGTCGAGGGCCGACTTGATGACCTGTCGGTAGTATCTCCGCCGTTCCTGAATTTCATTTTCAATGGCGGATATATCCGACACCTCCGGAAAACCAGAAACAACCCGTTCCTCATTGATGATCACACGCAGTTCTTCGGGATCAAGTTCCTCAAACGCCCAAGCAATATCAAGAATCCACTTGGCAAGGTCATCGGCATTGTGATCAAGCAAACGAGCAAGTCCTGCCGCAAGCAGGTTCGCCCGCGCGATTGATGACAGACTATCAACAGCAAGCAAATCCTTTGGCGATGATTCGATGAGCAACAACACATCTCCGGCTCGTTTCGGCCCAATACCGGGTAGCCAAGCGACTTCAGCGGATAGCCGTTTCCGGGGGTTGGTTAACTCCGAACGTGCGTCCACGCACTCTGTTGAGTTGAGCAGAAGGCTACGTTCATCAGCCAGCTCCATGATCCGCCGACGGTTGTCACGGGGGCTGGCATTTAGAATGTGAAAAGGATTTTTTAAAAGGTCCATGCTCCCCTCCGGTTACTTGTCATCACAGTCGAATCCTATACGTCTGTTATTCTTCGCTAGGTCTTTCGGAAGACTTTTCAACGCGACAACGATACTTTCTTGATCGAGTTCAGCCTTTCCGCCCTTGGCAGCAAGTCGGGCTGCCTCGCGTATGACAAAAGCCGAATCGGAGAGGGCCTTACCGGTGAGCGCGTCGAGAATCTTGTCAACGTTAAGGTCGTCAGCTTTCGGCAATTTGCTCAAGAGTGAGTCAATCAGCGATGCCACTTCTTCCCTCGACGGCATACCCACCTCGACGATGTGGTCGAAGCGCCCGCGACGCAGAATGGCTGGATCGATCATCTCGATCCAGTTTGTCATGGCGATTATCAGTACTTTGTTCTTGATGGCCTCCGGAATACGGCGAAGGAATTCCGCGACCTCCTCGACGTGATGCAAGCCGGACGAGCAGCCAGAGCGCCTATCCGACAGGAAAGATTCCATCTCATCAATGACGACGACGGACGGAGCGCTATCAATCGCCTTGTCAAAAACCTCAGAGATCTTCTTACTGGTTTCGTGGATGTATGAGCTACCGACGCTGTTGGAATCAATTGAGAAACTGGGCCAATCGATAAACTCGACAAGTCGTTCCACAGCATAGGTCTTACCACAGCCCGGTGGCCCATACAGGACGATGGCGGATGGAAAATCGATGCCTAAGGCTTTGTATTTCTCGGTATCGAAGATGATGTCAATGACGTGTTCGTTGAAAAATTCCTCGAGCAGTGGTCTACCTGGAAGTTTGAAAACCTTGGCTTCAACTGGTTCTTCAGGTGTTTGCAACTGGTTAGGCTCGACTACAGCCTCCTTGGCAATGGCGGCCTTCGCGTCATTCTTGGCCTGAGAGACGGGCTTACGCTTGGCCAGTAGGCCTGCATCCGCAGGTATGTTACACCCGGCAGCCTTTACAATTTCTGCCAGATCGCCAACGGGCATCCAGCCGGTCAGGTTGGTCAAACGCCGGAAAGATTCTGTGGAGATGACGACCCCACCGGTGATCCAGGTTCCCAAGACAACTTCATCCTCGAGGTGAGGTGTCAGTGTCCAGGTCGGGAGCAGTCTGGAATACTGCTCCACATAAACGGCATCATGGAAGGAGGCATCCTCCGACAATTTCCGAGACTCTTTGAGGGCGAAGGCAAAGGCCAGTGCATCGACCTTGCTTTCCGGGGATTTCCCATTTTCGACCGCCGCCAGGGTGTATTTTTTATGACTGCATAGGCTCCGGAATGATTCACTCCCGAAGGCGACATTTCCGAACATGGATTCATCGAGAAAACCGAACTCATCCCACTTCCGTGCCAGTTCAGGACGCGTGAGCAGGATATTGTTTGAGCCATTGGTATCGAAAATCTGCCACTCGTCCCCTGAATAGAGGAGCGACCGGATTTTCGATCCATCCGGTAACTCGAAGCCTTTAGGCAGCCATAAGTCCGCAGCCATAAATCATCCCCTGATAATGTTGGCTACATCGAACATCTCGTTGTCCAGTCCGCCGATCTGAATCATCGAAAGCTGGGCAACAACGGCGCGAAGTTTCTCAATGTCATCGGAGCGCATGAGCTGCGTGCCGTTCTGGGCAAGTTCCTCGAAACGATGCTTGTCGGCAAACATATGGGGGGAGCTGACCATCCATTTGAACCGCTCGACCACGAACCAATCCTGCCGCCAGAGGATATCGAGGTTTTTACCTTTCAGCTCGTCAAGGTGGTTCTCAAAATCTTTGTCGTTTCGGTCGAGGGAGCGTTGAGCCGTTTTTGCAAGGTTATCGAATGCTGACGCCTCTGACGGACGGGCATGCTGCCTAATATGTTTGTTGAAGAATGACACCACACCGTCGAGGTCAATCTGGCGAACCTCTTTGAGGTGCTCCTTTCGTACTTGGGCAAGGAGTTTTCGCGCCTCAAACACCTTCTCCATAGCCTCTTGGGACTTCTCGGTCTCTGCTTCCTCTGGATTGAGTGAGACTGCAGATTCCAGTTTCTGCCGTGCTTGGTCCAGTTTCGGGTTGTCAACCACCTCGTTGATCTCGTCGATGCGATTCAGCGTTCGCTCGCCTTCCTCGACAACCATGACGGCCGCTGCGGTGTAGTCGAGCTGTCCCTCCTGGCGGGAATAAAAATTCTTACCGGAGTGGAAGGTGCCGCCGATGCTGGGCACGGAGACCTCGATGTTGATGTTGCCTGAGTCTAGTATCTCGTATTCACACTCCAAATCAGCACCGGCGGGAATCACGCCGTCATCGAAATCTGAACCGGAAATCTTCAATACGCCGATGTTTCGGTTATCAGAAATCGGGTCCTCGATTTCGCCCTCCCAAAGATTTAGGTTGAGTGACCCCGATGCACCGGATTTGAGGGACTCAGCCGCCTTGAAAATCTTTTTGCCTTTCTTTGGCAACGAGTCGCCCGAGCGAACCAGATAGTCGAGTACAGGTCGACCGCCGAGTTTCTCCAATACCTCAATGCCAACCGAGTGAGAAGCTGGAATGGCATCAACTGAGGCAGCAGTTCGGGTAATGACGATCTTGTCCTGTTCCAAGGCAATGGGTCCGCCTACGGAATCGAAAACAAATACCTTGAAGGTGTTGTCTCCGGTTTTTGTCAGGGTTACATTGATTGTTGCGCCATGCTTGAGGGGCAGGCGGCCGGAGGTCCAACCAGTATCGACGCAGTCGACCTGAAACTCTGAGCCTGACGCAACTTGGCCAGCCAATTGAACAGCGATCTTGGCCTTAACATCCGGCGTACGGGCAATGTAGTTAAAAGACAGCGCCAGCCCACCGCCAGAGGAAATCTGCCCACGGGTGTTTTTGCGTGATCGGTTCTGGGAGCTCCAGTCGATTGATTCCGCAAACAGGCTTGCCCCTTCGGCCACGGCCGTCATGGGATTTACATCAGTGTTCCCAGGAATCCCCAGTTCAAAGGCAACTTTGTCGCGCAGGGATTTGTAATTGGTCGGTCCGCCGACGAACACAATGCGATCCAAGTCGTGCGGAGAGAGACCAGCCTTATTGAGCGTTTCCCGAGCAGACTCAATTGATTCACCAACTCGTTCGGCAATAAGCTTGTCGTAGGCGTCACGCTTCAGCGGAATATCGAGATAGATTTCATTGCCGTTGAGATCTCTTATCCGTGCCTCGGTTTCCGAGAGGCTGATGACCGAATCCTCGCGGGCCGAGAGTTCGATCTTGGCGCGTTCGGTGGCCCAGATAGCCAGGCGAAACAGCGACCTGAAGCTCGGATTCACCGAAAAGTCTTCTGGGAGGTTGAAGTTGTCCAGCAACCAAGGGCGGACAACATTATCGACAATGACGCGATCAAAATCACGGCCGCCACACATAGCGATACCACCGTGGGAGAGGAGGTTGACCCGCCCACCAATACTTTCGGCAATGGCAATATCCAAGGTGCCGCCACCCAAGTCATAGATCAGGAACATGCCGTCGGTATTGCGGGCACGCATGACGCTCATTACCGCTGCGACCGGCTCCTGCATCAGCGCGACCTTGCCGAGACCAGCCATGCTGGCGGCCTGCATGGTGGCGTCCTTCTGCATCTGGTTAAATGCCGCAGGAACGGTAATGACAGTTCCGATATCTGGATCATTCCTGATTTCTTCCGGCATGTAGCCAAACAAAACTTTCAATACCTCTGCGGAGCATTCCTCAGGGGTCATGGTGAGGTTCACCGCAGAAAGATGAACGGGCGTGCTCGTTCCCATAAGCCGCTTGAACAGCATCGCGGAGTTATCCGGACTGTTCGGAGCCGAATCATAGGCCCGTTTGCCCACATATTTGTTACCACGTCGGTCAATATAGATGACCGATGGCGTCACATCATTTTGTTCAGGACTCTTCCAGATGCGTATTTCGGAACCGTCATAGGAACAGATCGCACTGTTTGATGTACCCAAGTCTATGCCGACATATTTATTCAAAGTATTACCTTCCTCAACGTGACGGTTCCTGACTTAACCAAACCTTCTTTCCCCATAATGATCGGCTCGATCATTTGATCAACCATCAAGGCATCCTTCGAATCGAACTCTTCGATATTCAGCGGGGTAGCAGCCATTCCGGGATCGAAAGGGTGCCCCTCGACGTTGACGATTCGCAGATCCGCTTGCTCGAGGGCCTCTTCGACCTTTTTGATGAACCAACGGAACTGGCTCTTGTACCGGGTCTGCTCTCCTGCATCAAGCTTCAGTAGCAGACGACCAAACACTCGGCCAAAACGCCAAGACTCAATCGCCATACTGATCACAGCATCCCGCATAGAATCGGGGGTCATTGTGGTTTGTGCAGAGTCCGCCATATTATCACTCCGTATCCATTGAAAATTCTTAGCGTTACATCCGAATTACCAGTTATCTAGACCAGCCCGATGTTAGCTTTTTGGGGGGAGGGCATACGGATCCTGATTCCCTTGCACACAGCACTATGGTCGGCCGACCTCCTGCCGAATACGCCCAGAGAGCTGCGTAACATTATGATATGATATTTATCCGGCATCC
This sequence comes from Puniceicoccales bacterium Verruco_02, assembly GCA_001604585.1. Classification (GTDB taxonomy): domain Bacteria; phylum Verrucomicrobiota; class Verrucomicrobiia; order Opitutales; family Oceanipulchritudinaceae; genus Verruco-01. The sequence continues at coordinate 8,191 of LVBW01000072.1, forward strand.
GTCAATCGTATCCCGAAAATCCTAGCAGTGGCTGGACACGAGCGAAATCATCAGGTCTCACTGTGACATACGGGACCGTTCTGATTCGGCCCAGAAGACTCAGCATTCAACGCTTCACCGCCACAACGGCCTTCTGCGTGTCGCGGCTTTGGCTGGACTGGTGGGCGGTTTTGAAGTCGGTCAGGATGGATTCCAGTAGATCCGGGTTGTCGGCTAGGCGCTGCTTTAGGCGGGTCTTGAAGTCCTGCCCGGCTTCTACCAGTTCGGAGAAGGCACGGCCAAGGAACTTGCTGCCGCCTTCGATCGTCTTGAGTCCGACGGAAACCGGGGCGTTTGTGATGGCGACGATCTTCAAGATGAGCCATGCGACGGCCATGATGGCGGCAAGGATCAGGAGGTGCGTGAAGTAGCCGACTTGGATTACGCCGGTGCCTTCGATCTTCTTGCCCGCAAGTTCTCGCACCTCGGCTCGGTAGGTTTCGAGTTCGCGGCGGTAGCTTGCCTCCTGCGCGTCCATGCGGGCGATGAGCGCGTTTGCGTCGCCCTGCCATGCCTTCGCTGGCGGGCCGACTTGGGCGGAGACGGCGCTCGTCAGGCTGGCGGTGTCGCTCGCGGGTTGGATGACTTCCGGCGCGGCGGCAGTCGAGAGCGCGGCGCGTTCCGTGGCGGCAGCGCGGTCGGCGGCGAGCCTTGCAGCCTGACGCAGGGATTCGTCGGCCTGCGGCGTGCGTTCGGGCACCGGCTGGACGCGGTCTTGGAAGTATTCGACCCTCTTCGGAATGATATTGCAGCCGGTGAGGCAAAAGACGACGGCAAGCGTGACTGCGATGCGGAGGAGGATACGGAGCTTCATGCAGGCGTAGGCCTGTCAACGCGCTCGCCACGACTTCCCCAACTGTGCCTTGGCAGAACTGGCGTCTGCGAGTTGAGCAAAGCGTGCCACGGCGATTGTTCACCACTGCTGAGAGATCGCCTTCCCGATCCGAGCGTGATCGTCTCCCATCTAGCCGTGTCACTCAATCAGCCCGTGCCCATTCGGACCCAGTCGGTCGAGGATCGACTGAATCGCATCGCGCAGGCCCGTCAGCGCGGCCTCGGTAGCGTCTCTTGAGGCGGCGTTGCTTTCCGTGCCATCGACGCCCGGCACGGCCACTTCGACATCGAGTGTCACCGCTGGCTGGCGCGGTCCGACGACTTGCTGACCGCCGATAACGATGCCGCCGCAGGCGAAGGGCGTCTCACCGCCGGGCGCTTCAGTTGTGCGGGTGATGTCGGCGGGATCGGTCTCGACTTTGATCGTCCCCGCCGTCACGAGGCAGCGGTAACGCCCCTCGCCGCCGGGGTAGACCGTGAGTGTTGAGGCCGTGGCGCCTGCGACGTTCACCCAGGCACCGGAGACGTACCGCTGCCACTGGTAGGCCGCGTTCTGCATCGCCTCGACGTGACAGAGCATCTCGACCGACTCCGGCGAGGTCGTCGCTGCGCCGCTTTCGTCATAGGTTGTGAGGAAGCTGAAGTCGCTCGCCGTGATCCACGCCGTGGCCGCGTCACTCGTCCGGTCACGGAATCGGAAGCCGTCGATAAGGAGCGCCTCCGCCAAGGGCTGGACCTGCCCGACGCTGACACTCTGGAGCTTCCACTGTGGCGCGACGTCGCTGGCAAAACCTCCGTGCGTCACCTTCAGGAGCTGTTCCCGGTAGAAGAGCCATGCGGATTCGCCCACCGTGTGCACCGCCCGCGTCGTGCCGCGCCGCCCGCGCAATACCTCCAACCGGTAGACGCCCGGCTCGTCCGGCACGGCTTCCCACTGGCCGACGCTCAAGAGCTCGTCGCCGACAAGAAGCAAGAGCGCGTCGTTCACCTGCCCCTGCGCACTCTCCACGTCGAAATCACCCATGTCACCCGCGAAAGAAATCCGCACTTCGCCCGCGTTCGCGCTTGCCGCCGCCGCCACGCTGCCGTTCGCGGCCCAGAACTCGGACGAGCCGATCTGGTCGAAGGTGCGGGACTCGCCACTCGCGGGGCTTGCCGAATACCACGCGACGAAGCCGCCGACGTTCGGCGCAGGTTGCGCGGCAAGGAGGCCCACCCACACGCCCGTGCCGCCGGAAAGCGCGTCCGTCAGCTCGAACACACGTGCGTCCGCAATCCCCGTCGCAGCCGTCGGTTCCGTCGTCGTCACGGGGTCAGCCGGCGTCGAATACGGCACGGCGTAGAGGCCGCGTTCGCGCACGAAACTGATCTCGACCGCGCCCAAACTCTTCTGGCTGACGCCCGTGATCCGGCAAATCATGTCCAGCTCCCACGGCGCGTAGTTGAGCCGGAATCGCTCGCCGGGCTGCATCGGCATGCCGTTGAGGTTGAGCGCCTTATGCGCCAAGACCGTGATGCGCCCGCTGTCCTCCGGCGCGGCGGCGAGCTCCACCTGTTCGCCCGCGTAACGCAGCGCCTGATCCGCATCGATGATCGCTTCCGCCTCCAGCGACTTCGTCACAATCCGGCCCTGCACGCGCAAATTGTAGCTGCTCTTGCGGTCGACGGAGTCCTCCTCGAAGTCGTTCGCGCGGCTCGGGAACTTGACAACGACGCGGTTCGCGGTCTTCGACCAGTCGGGCAGCGTCATCGTCGGCTGCTCGGTCATTTCGTGGATCGAAAGCGTGCGGACCTGCGGCTCGACGCCGTCCTTCGGGAAGTAGCCGAGGGAAAAGCGCCCCTCGCGGCTCGCCTGAAAGCCATCGAAATGCGCAAGGATGCCCTCGATGAGCTTGCTGGCCGACTCCTGCGCGTCGAAAAGCGGCGAGAGGTAGTAACGGGCCTTGTCCTTGGCGAGGCTCGCGGCGAGGGCCTCCAAGCCGTCCGCGTCAATCTCGTCTTGCCCCAGCGCGGCACCGAGTTCCGGGCGCGTGAGCAGCTCCGCGATGATCGCCACCGGGTTGCAACCGTTCGCGGCGCGGGCGGCATCGACCGAAAGCCACGCGGGCACGACGGGCGAGCGACTGACGGCGATTTCGATGTTCGGCACGGCCTGCGAATTGCGCCCACAATACAGGTCCTTGCAGACGACGTAGCAAACGCCCGCGTAGCGCGGGTGCTCGTCGCGGCAAATCGCGTCCACCGTGCCCGCCGTCGAGAGGCGCTCGCGGATCTTCGCGAGCAGCGTCGCAAACCACCCGCTGAAGGTCGTTTTCTCGTAGCTCGGCCATGCCGCCGCCTGCCCGGAGAGGACCGAATCCACGGGCTGCGAAGCCGTCCCGCGATAGACGATGAAGACGCCCTTTTCGGTCGTGATCGTCCGAGAATGCTCGCCCGCGCCGAAGGTGCAGCCGGTCGTCCAGATCGCGTCGCCGCCGTAATAAATCGTCTCGACGCGCTCGATCGGCCCTAGGCACACCGCGCCCGCGATCGAGCAAAACACGTCCTTCGCAACGGTCTTCTTCTCCTTGCCGACCTTCTGCTTGATGTTCTTGGTCCAGTAGTTACACGTCGGCGAAATCCATTTGAGCGCGACCTTGCGCGTCCCGCAAAGGTGCGGCAGGACGATGCCCTTTTCGTTCGTCGAGGTGCGGCTGCCGTCGATGCCGAAGGGCAGCGGCGCGGCAACCGGCGTCTCCGTGGCGGCTGGCAGGTCGGTCGGCATTTACGCGATGGGCCGGTAGATAACCTCGATGCGGCTGCGGATTTCCGCGATCGGCTGAATCGTGACGCCGTGGGGCTTGAGCGCCTGCACGAAGCGTCCGCCATCGAGCGCGACGCAGAGGTGATGCACGCAGCGGCCCACGCGAATGCCGAGAATGTCGCCGGGCATGGATGCGGCGAGGTCGGCGGGATCGGCCAGCTTCGCGATGCGCCCGGTAAGTGTTGGATGCGTCTCAAGGAACTCGCAGACAAGGCTCGCGGCGTTGTGCTGGCCGTAGTCCGTCGGCGGGCGCGGCAGGTCGAGGCGAGCGGCAAGGAATCCCGCCTCCAGCATGAGTTCCTGAATAAGGTTCCCGCAATCAACGCCACCACGAGGCCCACGTGCCCGGTTGTGTGCGCGGAATGGAGTCCCAAGCCAGCCAACGGCGGCTTTGTCGAGAGATGCGTTGCGTTCAGGAGAAGAAAAGAAAGGCAGGCTCATGGCCTGCGGGCAATGTCAACCCACTCCGCTTGACTCTGCATAAAATCTTATGCACATTAACCCATGTGGAGTTCGAGTTCGATCCAAACAAGTCCGAGGCAAACCTTGCCAAGCACGGCATCGACTTCGACTCCGCGCAGGAACTCTGGAATGACCGTCATCTTTTGATTCTCCCGGCGCAATTTCCGAAGGAGCTGAGGTATCTGGCTATCGGAAACATCGGGGGCAAGCATTGGACGGCGGTCTTCACGGAACGGGGCGAGCACGTTAGAATCATCAGTGTCCGCAGGGCACGCGACAACGAAAGGAGCATCTATGAGCGCAACAAACAGTGACAACCTTGAGGAGCGTTTCGACGCGGGCGAGGATGTGCTGGACTACTTCGTCACCGACGTGGTCATCACGACGCATCGGCTC
>LVBW01000073.1 GCA_001604585.1 Puniceicoccales bacterium Verruco_02
TTATGAGGATGGGCAGGCTGTGGAATGGCCCGCAGGGAAGCTGCTGATCTGCCCTCAGGGCGCGCAATACGCTTTCGAGGCAAGCGGCGACTTGGACTGGCAATTGTCATGGGTGCTGTATTACGAAACCGCCCCTGAGTGTTCCTCTCCCAACCCGAGGGCAAGGCTTGTCGAGGCGGACTGCGGGGACTTTTCCACCTGCATCAGGATGCTAACGCGGGAGGCTAGGTCCGAGGCCATGCCAGCGGCCATTGAATCGCTCGCGACCTTGCTTCGCATCCACATGCAACGCCTCGATGGCGGCCAGTGCATAGACAGCCGACTGACCCGCCTGTGGGAGCGTGTGGAGAGCGACCTAGGCGCAGCATGGAGCAGCTCGATGCTCGCACAAAGTGCCAACATGAGCGAAGAGCACTTGCGCCGTCTCTGCTGGAAGCATTACGGACAAAGCCCCATACGCCATCTCCAGAATCTTCGTATGCACAGCGCCTGCGTGCGCCTGCGAACGGGCAACTGCAAGATCGAAACGATTGCTGAGTCGCTTGGTTTTTCCAGCCTCTACGCCTTCAGCGCGGCCTTCAAGCGTTGGGCAGGGGTGTCGCCTGGTCAGTTCAGAAGCGACGGGAACAACGCCATCACTCCCTAGCGTTCAGGCTTCGCCAAGCGGAGCGCCTCGTTCCTCGCGGAAAGGGCCTTGTTCAGGGCGTCCAGCACGATGCCGGGCGTCAGCACCTGCGGAAGTTCCACCGGGTCCATTCCGGGCGCATGAATGACGTTGAAGGGCACGGCGTGTTTCCCCCAGCGGGCAAGCTCTTCGGCAATGGCGGCGTCGCGGCGCGTCCAGTCCGCCTTTACGACATACACGCCGTTTTCGCGCATGTAGTCGCGCACCTCGGCAGAGCCAAACACCACGGCCTTGTTGACCTGACAGGTGGCGCACCAGCGGGCCGTGAAGTCCACATACACGATGCCTCCACTTGCCGCAAGCTGCTCGGGCAGACCGGGCCGCCAGTCGAGCTGGTAAGGCGCTGTGTCGCCGTCAATATACGCAGGCCGGATACCCTGCGTATAAGGGACAGGCTCCTTGCTGTCCCCCCTTACCATATCCTCCCGTGGCCATCCCCAAATCATGGCAAAGACAAACAGCAGGACAGATGCAGCAGTCCCCGTCCTGCGGGTAAATTTGCCCCTTTCCGGCCCTGAATACTGCCCGTATATGACAGCCGCCAATGTAAGAAACAGCAGGGAGCCGCCGAGTGTGAACAGGGGCAGGGCTACGCGGACGTTGCCAAACTCATAATAGCCATCAACGTAAAATGCGCTCATCACCCACACCAAATACGCCACCGTGCCAAAGAGCAGCAGGGACAGTCCCTGCTTGAGGCGGATCATCCACATGCCCGGCCTTGGCAGGATGCGCAAGAGCACGGGGAACGCCGCAAATATGAGGTACGGCGCGGCAAAACCCAGCCCGACAGCCGTAAACACCGCCAGAAGGAGGACCGCGGGCTGCACCATCGCAAAACCTATCGCGGAGCCAAGAAAGGGTGCCGAACATGGCGTTGCAACGACGACTGCCAACACTCCACTGAAAAAGGCCCCTGCAAGGCCCTCTTTCTCCTGCGCTCCCTGCCCTATGCCGGCCGCCCCCATGCCCACCTCGAAGATGCCCAGCATGTTAAGGCCAAAGAGCATGAATATGACTACGAGCACAAAGAGCACCGATGGATCCTGAAGCTGAAAGCCCCAGCCTGCTGCCTGCCCCGCAGAACGCAGAACCAGCAGCGCCCCCGCCAAAGTCCAGAGCGAGACCAGCACGCCTAGTGTGAAGACGAGCGAATGTGCCCATGCGGCGTGACGACTCTGCCCGGCCTGTTTTACGAGGCTCATCACCTTGAGGCCGAGTATCGGGAACACGCAGGGCATGAGGTTGAGTATCAGCCCGCCCAGCAGGCCAAGCCCCAGCGCGGCAAAGAGACCAAGAGGCGAACCCGCAGCGTCATCTGGTTGCGCCACGGAAGCCACTGCCTGCCGCACGGGAACGCTTATCCACGCAGCCCGCTGCTTGTGCCAAGGCTCGAACTCCTTTTCCGCTGTGAGCAGACCGCTGATGTTTTCCACGCGCTCCGGTGCGAATTCGGAAAGGCTAAGTTCCAGCTCAAGAAGCCCTGACGAAGACAAACGCTGCACTTGCCTTTCCTCAGCCTGAATGTTGCCGTCGGAACTGAAGAAATAGAACTCCCCGTAAGTATCAGCACCGCGCACTGGCGAAGCCCCATCCACAGCCTTGAAATCCTCAAACGATGGTGAAAGCAGCAACTTGATGCTCCGCCCGTCCTGAACCGCGTATCCAGTCCACTTGATTGTAGAAAATGGCGAACCGGGCGCATCCTCATACGCCTTGCTTACGCGAACGTTCCACTCTGTGGATTTCTCAATTGCCGAAGCATCGCGCACTGGCAGATCCAGCGTAACAGTCGCTCTGCCCGGCACGCAGGACTCCTTGCACATCAGCCAGCTTACCTTAGCCTTCACTGTCCAGGTATCACCCGGCTTCAAGCCCGCTGGCACTTGAACACCAATCGGGACAAACACCTCGCCCTCGTAAACGTAGTCCACGATGTGGCCCTGAACGTAAACCTTTGGCGTAGGCCAATGAATGAAGGGCGGCATCCCATCGCCAAGATCCTCGAACTCGATAGTCGTAGCATAGCCCGTCGTGCTGCTTATCCAGTAGGAATGCCAGCCCTCGTCATGAACCATTCGCAGGGCAAGCAGAACTTGCCCTCCGGGTTGAACACTATCATAGGCCGAAACCAGCTCCACACTCACATGCCCATCGCGCACAGCTTCGGCCCGCGCCGCAACTTGCGGCAAGAGGAAGGCAAGGAACAGCAGAGGCAGAATGTAAGTCCGAAAGTAAAACATCCCTTGTCCGAAGGGTGAAGTAAAGTGGGTATTCCCTCAAGCAGTCAGGCCCCGCCAATACTGTTGCAGCAAGAAGGCGGAGACAATAGCGTAAATCATTATGGGCGAAGGCATACTCAAGGGAAGCGAAATACTCCTGCTCGAAGACGAACCACTCCTTCGCAGGCGCTTGGCCGCGTACCTCGAAAAGCAGGGCGCGGAACTTACCAGCGCCGCCAGCGTGAGCGAAGCCCGCAACGCCGCCGCCAGCCTGCCCTTCGACTTTGCCCTGCTCGACATCGGCCTGCCCGACGGCAACGGCCTTGACCTACTGCGCGAAAAGTGCTTCGGCCCAGCGACGGCGGCCATAGTCATGACCTCGCAAGGAGGCGTGGAAATCGCCGTCGAGGCCATGAAGCTCGGCGCCTACGACTTCCTAGCCAAGCCCGTGGAGCCAGATGCCCTAGTCCTCGTACTGGCAAGGGCGCGCAAGACCCGCTCGCAGAAACGCATCAGCGAGTACGAAAAACAGACCCGCAAGAGCGAGGACGGCAGCCTCTTCTTTGGCAGGGCAATGGACGGGGTGCGCACACAATTGGAGCGCATACGCAAGGCGGATGAACGCCTCGCCACCCGCCTTCCACCAGTCCTTATCGAAGGCGAGACGGGCACTGGCAAGACGAGCATAGCCCGCTGGCTGCACAACAACAGCCCACGCGCGAACAAGGCGCTCGTTGACATAAACTGCTCCGCCCTGCCCGAGCAACTGGCCGAGAGCGAGCTGTTCGGCCACGAACGCGGCTCCTTTACCGATGCCAAGGAAGCCCGCATCGGCCTATTTGAAGCCGCGGACGGGGGCACGCTCTTTCTTGACGAGATCCCCAGCCTCTCCCTGCCTCTTCAGGCCAAGGTGCTCAAGGCCGTGGAGGACGGGCGCATCCGCCGCGTGGGCTCAAGCCGCGACATAGAGGTGGATGTGCGCCTTATTACCGCCACAAACCGCGATCTGCGCGATCTGGTAGCCAAGGGCGAGTTCCGAGAAGACCTGCTGCACAGGCTGGACCTCTTGCGCGTCAACCTGCCCCCGCTGCGCAACTGGGGCGAGGACATCGCGGCGCTGGCCGGACACATCCTGCATGGGCTGGAGAAGAAATACCGCCTGTGCGAACTGGAGATTAGCGCACAAGGACGCCGCAGACTGCTTTCATGGCGCTGGCCGGGCAATATACGCGAACTCTCTCACGAGATGGAAAGGGCCGTTGTTCTCAGCATGGGCGAAGCGCCGCTCGACTTCGCCAGCCTGCCCGTCGCAGGGAGCGCAATGCCCGTCGCAAACGCTTCCGCCGTCCAGCCCACCCTGCCCGCCAGCGACTGGTTCAACGAAAACTACCGCTTCCCGTCAGAAGGCGGCTTTGACATCGAGGAAGCCATACTGCGGATAATCAAACACGCCATAGCCCAGAGCGAAGGCAACGTGACCGCTGCGGCAAAGCTACTGGGCGTGCCAAGGGACTACGTCCGCTACCGTCTAGGCAAGGCAAAGGACTGATGGACAAATGCGGGGGGCGTCATTTCGTGCGAAATGACGCCCCCGTGAAAAGTTCGAGATTAACTCCCTAGGCCGCAGCGGCGAACTTCTCCTGATACCGCTGCTCGATACTCTTCCAAGGCATGAGGAAGGTGCCAAGGTAGTTGATGAGGAAGTTGATGACGCCCAGGAATGCCGCCAGAAAGCCCAGCAGCATGGCGATAACCACCATCAGGAATATCAGTATCATGGCGTTGGAAAATTCGCTTTCATCATCTCTTTTCCAAGGCCCGCCGTTGATGCTGACGTAGTGCTTAGCAGCCATGCCGACCATCAGACCACCCATAATCGTGCTTACAAAGCCCGGCAGCTTGCCAAACAGCTCCATGCGGCGCTCCAGAATGTAGGCAGGTGTGCGGCTGGATAGAAAATAGAACACCACGCCAAGGGTGTGAATGATGGCAAAGGCAGTGATACCCATCGAGTAGAAGAACACCAGCCCGAGGGCGATAGCCGCGCCCAGCACCCACTTGGAACCTGTGAAGTAACGCTTGTTGCGATTCTCATACACAAATTTCAGCTCTTCGATGCGTTCGAGTATCTCCGGGTCTTCGGGGGCGAGGTGCTTGCTGATGTAGTCCAGACCTGCCTTGGCCTTGAGGGCCTGCGAACGCTTGGTGATGGAAAGAAGCATCTGCCCGTCTTCGCCCGGAACTTTGCTCCATCCTGAGGCAATTTCTTCGAGAATCTGGGCCGCCTTGGCCTCGCGCTCTTCGAGAGAGTCGCCACGAAGGTCCACTCCGCCCTTGTCCTTTTCGGGGTCGTAGAGCTTCTCCTTCATGTTGATATACACAACCAAGGGGAGAAGAACCAGTACGCCGACAAGATAGCCGGTGCCAACGGCAAGGCTGAACCAGTCTATGCCCTTGTCTTTGGGAGCCTCTGACGCATCGCTGCTGGCGGCGGCCTGAGCCTGACTGGAGGCCGTGTCGGCTGCGGCGGGAGCCTCTTTGGGAGTCTCGGGGCCTGCGATGATTGCGGAGTGAGAGTCCTGTGCGAGGAGGGAGGAGGACAGAGTTACTGATACAATTCCAACTGCTATCAGTAACAGCAGGGATTTCTTTTTCATCTAATATTGCAGGAGTTGGGAGTTGTGCCGTGCAATGGTAACAGATACAGCTGCACACCAATGCTTCGACAGTGGGAAGTGCCCAAGCAAACGCGAAATGCGTTAATGAAATGCCAGCAGTAATAGTAATTGCGTCAAGCACGGAATGAGCGATTACGAGGAATAGTTATAAGTTTTTAGCGTCCAGCAATCCTCCTCTGGCAAAAGCGCCGCGTTATACACATGCCGACCATTTTGCTTGCCATGCCGCACCCGGTCCATATTTACTGACTCCTTACGTCGAGAACGGCTTGGCCACGGCCCGGTCGTTCCGCACTCCGGCCCGCAAGGGTTGGCAGACGGTGTCTCCGGCAAATGGCTGCTGGCGAAGGGAGAGGGTTGGTCCGAAACACGGCCAGCCGAAAAGCCTCCCTATCGTCTTCATCTCAATGCGGGGGGCACGGCCTTTCGGGAACAGCCTCCTTTGCTTGTCATAGAGATGATGGAGGCTTTCGCGGGATGCCACGGGGAGCGAGGCAACAACGCATACATACAAATAGAAACACACAAGATGAGTTCCATAGACAAGCAGCCCGTAATAGCTGACTTCCGCACGCACGAGTCCGACACCGGCTCCTGCGAGGTCCAGATCGCCCTTCTCACCGCCCGCGTCAAGCACCTGACCGAGCACCTGCGCACACACAAGAAGGACTTCCACTCCCGCCGCGGCCTGATCGCCATGACCAGCCGTCGCCGCAAGCTGCTCGACTACCTAAAGCGTACCGAGCTGGAGAAATACAACGACATGATCAAGCGCCTCGGCCTTCGCCGCTAAGTTTGCGCCACGTCGTTACAGTCACTTAGGCATGATTTTCCGGCACGGGGGCGCTATCGCCGTCCCCGTGCCGTTCCTTTTTGAGGGTCGCAAAGCATCGCACGCCTCGCGGATCTGCACCTTAACACGCTGATAATTGCGACAAGGCGGTGCCATTCTTAGCCCCGGCCTGATTAGTCTCGCCGTTATGGCGTTTTTCCGCCCTAGTGGAGAGCATACCTATTTACGCACATCCAGCCAGCCATGCTCTGGGTGGAACAATGCGCCAGAACAACAGATTTTCCCGAAAGCACAGGTTCCCGGAAGGGGTACCAATCAAGCCCCCTCGCCTGTGTCAGTACGAAAGAAGACAGAAACCCCCGCGTCGCAATCCGGCGACGCCCTTACAAGAAAGAATCAATGTTGCAGCAAAAGCACACTGTCACGGTCGCTGACCTTGGCATCACCATCGGCACCGGCACACTGGCCAAGCAGGCCTCGGGCGCCGTCACCATCTCGCTCGGCGAGACGACCGTATTTGTGGCCGCAGTGGCCGCCCCCTCCGTCAAGGAAGGGCAGGACTTCTTCCCCCTCACCGTGGACTACCGCGAGCGCTTCGCCGCTGCGGGACGCTTCCCCGGTGGTTTCTTCAAGCGCGAAGGCCGCCCTAGCGAAAAGGAAATCCTCACCTCCCGCCTCTGCGACCGCCCCCTTCGCCCCCTATTCCCCAAGGGCTTCATGAACGAAGTGCAGGTGCAAGGCCTGCTCCTTACAGCCGACGGTGCCAATGACCCCGACATCCTGATGGTGAACGGCGCCTCCGCCGCCCTGATGGTATCCGACATCCCCTGGAACGGCCCCGTGGGCTGCGTGCGCGTGGCCCTCATCGACGATGAGTTCGTGGCCAACCCCACGCACGAGCAGATGTTCGACTCCGACCTCGACCTCATCTACGTCGGCAACGAGACCGAAATGATGATGATCGAAGGCAGCGGCGAACAGGTGCCCGAAGAGACCTTTATCGCAGCCCTCGAATACGCGCAAAAGCAGGTGGCAAAGATCATCGCCGCCCAGCGCGAACTGGCCGACATGTTCCGCAAGCACAAGGCCAGCTTCGACCTTTTCAAGGTTACGGAAGAAAACCTCCAGTTCTGCCGGGATCTAGTGGGCGAACGCATGAAGGTGGCCGTGTTCAAGGCCGCCAAGATCGACCGCCAGAACGCCGTCGATGCCCTCAAGAAAGAAGCCGCAGCGGCGCTCAAGGCCAAGCTCGGCGAGGAGAACTTTGACAAGAACCAGATAATGCTGGCCTTCGAAGTTCTTCAGGAAGAGGTCTATCGCGACGCCATCCTCGACGAAGGCAGGCGCGCCGACGGCCGCAGCGCCACGGATCTGCGCGCCATCGAGTGCCAGACCTCCGTTCTGCCCCGCGTGCACGGCTCTGCCATGTTCCAGCGTGGCGAGACGCAGAACATCGCCATCACAACGCTCGGCACAACCAGCGACGTGCAGGAAATGGACGGCATCACGGGCGGCCCCCGCGAAAAGTCCTTCATCCTGCACTACAACTTCCCCAACTACTCCGTTGGCGAGACGGGCCGCATCTCCGGCCCCGGACGCCGCGAAATCGGACACGGTGCCCTCGCCGAGCGCTCGCTACTGCCAGTTCTGCCCAGCGAGGACGAGTTCCCCTACTCCATCCGCGTGGTATCGGAGATCTTCGAGTCCAACGGCTCGACCTCGATGGCCAGCGTCTGCGGCGGCTGCCTAAGCCTCATGGATGCGGGCGTGCCCATTTCCGACATGGTGGCGGGCATATCCTGCGGCCTGGTCACGCGCAAGGACGCCTCGGGCAAGATCGTTAAGCACGTCGTTCTGACCGACATCATCGGTGCAGAGGACCACTTTGGCGACATGGACTTCAAGATCTGTGGCACCAAGAACGGCATCACCGGCTTCCAGCTGGACTTGAAAATCGAGGGTCTGCCACACGACATCGCCGTCGAAGCGATCAAGCGCAACACGGCAACGCGCATGAAGATTCTCGACATCATGGCGGGCGAACTGGCCGAGCCGCGCAAGGAGCTTTCCGAACACGCGCCGCGCATCCACCAGATACAGATCGACCCGGAAAAGATCGGCCTCCTCATCGGCCCGGGCGGAAAGACGATCCGCCGCATCACAGAGGTCTCCGGAGCACAGATCGACATCAACGAGGACAACTCCGGCAAGGTCAACATCTACGCCAACACCAAGGAGTCGATGGACCGCGCACTGGAGGAAATCGGGTTCCTCACCGCCGAAATCGAGGTTGGCAAGATTTACCGCGGCACGGTTCGCGGGGTGAAGGAATTCGGCGCATTCGTCGAGTGCCTGCCCGGCAAGGAAGGCCTTGTCCACGTCTCCGAACTGGCCGACTTCCGCGTCAACTGCGTTGAAGACGTCTGCGCGATGGGCGACCAGATGTGGGTCAAGTGCGTCGGCGTTGACGAAAAGGGCCGCGTGCGCCTTTCCCGCAAGGAAGCAATGGCCGAGCGCGATGGCGAAAGCGACGGACTGACCGAGAAGCTGGAGGCCGAAAAGGCCCGCGGCGGCGAGCGTCGTTCCCGCCGTGAAGAAGGTGGCGAAGGTTCCGATCGTGGCGAGCGCCGCGAAGGTGGCGAAGACCGCGGCGAGCGTCGCCGTCCGCACCACCGCGAAGGTGGCCGCGAGGGTGGTGAACGTCGCCGCAGCAGCGGTGGCGACCGTCCACGCCGCCGCGACTAAGCAGGGGTGTAAACCCCTGCACCTTGGATGCTGACGCATCCCGATGGGGGCTTGCCCCCATGGCGGCGACTTCGTGCGCCTCACCCTTATAACAAAAAATCCCGCAGCCGGAAACGACTGCGGGATTTTTCATGCAATGCTGCACTCTCGGGTTTCGGGAGCGGACCTCTTACGGAAATTTCTCTATGCCTCCAGCACTCCACCCTTGCTGGCGTTGGTCGCCAGCTTGCGGTAACGGGCCAGCCAGCCGCTCAAGGGCTTGAGCGCGGGCTTCCACGCATTGCGACGCTCGTCCAGCTCGGCCTTGTCGACGAGGATGTCGATACGGCGTCCATTGAAGTCAATGCGCAGGCGGTCGCCATCCTTCAGCAGGCCGATCGGGCCGCCCTCCTGAGCCTCGGGCGAGACATGCCCTATGCAGGCCCCGGCCGTGCCGCCGGAGAAACGCCCGTCGGTAATTAGCGCCACCTTGTCGCCAAGACCCATGCCCACGATGTAGCTTGTCGGCGAAAGCATCTCCTGCATACCCGGCCCTCCGCGCGGACCTTCGTTGCGGATTATGGCTATGTCGCCCTCCTTCACCCTGCCAGTCAGAATGCCCTCGCAGGCGTCCTCCTGACTTTCAAAAATGACACAGGGGCCTTCGAAGACAAAGCTCTCGCCACAGCGGGCCTTGAAGGCGTCGCTGATGCCAGCCGTCTTGACAACCGAGCCTTCCGGGGCAAGGTCTCCGTAGAGAATGGCCAAGCCTCCGTCCTTGGTATAGGCCCTGTCGGCAGAGCGGATGCAGTGCTGCGCGTCGAAGCGAAAGGCGAAGTCGTGCGGCATAAGGCCGGAGGGCTTCATGATGGCGTAAGATTCCTCGTCCTCGTAGTCCACGGCACGGGCAATGGTGCCGTCCGCGTTCATTTTCTCGATGACGGTGATGCACACGCACTGGCGGTTTCCCTTGAGGTCATACTTGTAAAAGAGCATGGCAGGCTCGCCCTTGAACTCGCCAAGCTCTGCTCGGAACAAGCCCTTGTAACGCTTGAACTTGCCGATCATCACCTCCTCGATGACTTTCTTGCCCTTGAGCGTCTGAGGCGGGATAAGCTCCAGCTCGCCATCCTCGCCGAACATGATGGCGCAGGCCTGCGCATCGCCCACGTTGTAGGCCGCGCTGAAGCGCCACATGGCAATAGCACGCTCGTCGCCGGGGAAAAAGAGCATCGGCTTGGGTGCGAGGTTGCCCGAAAGGGTACGCCCGGCGTGGCCCATCTTGTCGTTGGGGTCCAAGACCGAGGCAGAGCAGCCGGAAAAGCGCACAACGCGGGCCTCGTCCGTGCATTCGGGCGAGCGGATGTCCCACTGGGCGATATTTTCGCCAAGGCTCTTGCCAGTGACCGTGACGCACTCCGTGTTGAGCACGCCCATGCGCTTGAGTTCGCCAAGTATCGTATGGATACCACCGGCGCGGTGAACGTCTTGGATATGATAGTCGGACGATGGCGAGACCTTGCAGAGGCAGGGCACGCGGCGGGAAATGCCGTCGATGCGGGCAATGTCGTAGTCGATGCCAGCTTCTCTTGCTATGGCCAATGTGTGCAAGACGGTGTTCGTCGAGCCGCCCATTGCAACGTCCAGCATCAGGGCGTTGTCAAAAGCCTCGATTGTAGCGATGTCGCGGGGCTTGAGACCATCCTTCACCAGTTCCACAATGCGGGCGGCTGCGCGGCGGTAGAGCTGCTCGCGCTCCTTGGACACGGCGAGAATCGTGCCGTTGCCGGGCAGGGCAAGGCCGAGCGCCTCGCAAAGGCAGTTCATGGAGTTTGCCGTGAACATGCCCGAGCAGGAACCACAGGTCGGGCAGGCACTTTGCTCCATCTTGAGCAGCTCCGCCTCGCTGAGCTTACCCGTCGTGAGCGCGCCAACGCCCTTGAAAATGCTGATTAGGTCGCTCTTCTGTGTGGCTCCGCGCAGAACTTCCGGCAGCTCTGCTTCCTGGTCGATGTCTGCAACGCCAGCGGCCATCGGCCCACCGGAGACGAAAATCGTGGGAATATTGACGCGAAGCGCACCCATCATCATGCCGGGCACGATCTTGTCGCAGTTGGGTATGCAGATCATACCGTCGAAGCAATGCGCACGCAGGACCGTTTCCACGCAGTCGGCAATCAGCTCGCGGCTTGGGAGGGAAAACTTCATGCCCCCGTGCCCCATCGCTATGCCGTCATCGACGCCGATGGTGTTGAACACAAAGGGCACCGCCCCAGCCTCGCGCACAAGACGTTTCACGAGCATTCCCACCTCGTTTAGGTGCGCGTGGCCGGGAATGCAGTCGATGTAGCTGTTGGCGATGGCGATGAACGGCTTGTCGAAGTCCGCCTCGGACTCGATTACACCCGTGGCCCTGAGCAGGCTGCGGTGCGGTGCGCGTTCAAAACCCTTCTTGATTGTGTCGGAGTTCATCGTGTTCGATAAAAGACCACAATGTGCATCCGCATCCGGCCCAATGCAAGGCGAGAAAACCCCGAACGCCCCAGTTCGCGGCTAGCGTGAACTCAAGTTAGCACCCCTTTGCCGAATCAGTTCGGCATACCAGCGGCCGGAGTCCTTTATGATGCGCTCCTGTGTTGCATAGTCCACGTGCACGATGCCGAACCTCTGGCTGTATCCTGCGGCCCATTCAAAGTTGTCCATCAGCGACCAACAGAAGTACCCCTCGAAGGGCAGGCCCTCCTTCAGACCCCGGCGCACTCCGCACAGGTAGCTGTCGAGGTAGTCGATGCGCATCGGGTCGTGCACGGCCCCGTCTGGAGTTGGCCAATCGACCACCGGGCAGCCGTTTTCTGTTATGTAAATGGGCCTGCTGCCATAGCGTTCCACACACTGGCGCGCTCCCCAGTACAAGGCCTGCGGGGTGACGGTCCAGCCAAAGCTGTTGCGCTTGCATCCGGGCTGCGGCTGCACTGGGAGCGGCCCATCTGCACTGGCGCGCACGTATTCCCCCCAGTAAATGTTCAGGCCGAGAAAGTCCATAGGCTCGGCAATAGTCTCCATGTCTCCGGGGCGAATCTTGGGCAACATGTGGCCGCAGCGGGCCATGAAATCCGCCGGGTAGGAGCCGAGCAGCATCGGGTCGTGGTAGAGGGCAAAGCTCCACATTATCTTGGCTGTGTCCAGCGGCCCTTCCGCCTTGCAGGTGGCGAACGTTGCCTGCCTTGCCGCCGATATATCCTCCGCGCTCTCGCCAATAGGCAAAGAGGGCATGAACTGGGCTGCGTGCCCGACGCGCACAGGCCCCTTTGCCGCGGCGCGTATGGCGCGAATGCCCTCGCCGTGGGAAAGGAGCATATTGTGAACGCTCTGTATGCACTGGGGAAGAGGCAGAGCAAGACCGGGGGCGAACTTGCCCTCCGCGCAGCCGTAGGCAATGACAACCTGCGGTTCGTTGATTGTCATGAAGTTCTTCATACGGTCCGAAAAACGGACCGAGACCGCACCCGCGTAATCCGCGAACCAGTGGCGAATATCTGGATTCAGCCAGCCCCCGCGTTCGTGCAAAGTCATGGGCAAATCCCAGTGAAAGAGCGTTCCCCAAGGCTCGATCCCAGCCTCCAAGAGGCCGTCTATTAGGCGATCGTAAAAGTCCATTCCCTTCTCGTTGATGGCGCCTGTGCCCTCGGGCATTATGCGCGGCCATGCAAAGGAGAAACGGTAGGCCTGAAGGCCTAGCTCCTTCATGATGGCGATGTCCCCGGCGTAGCGGTGGTAATGATCGCAGGCCACTTCGCCGCTGTGCCCGTCGAAGACCTTTCCCGGCCAGCGGCAGAATGCATCCCATACCGATGGCTTGCGCCCGTCCTCGCCTGCCGCGCCCTCTATCTGATAGGCAGCAGTGGCCGCGCCCCATTTGAAGGATTCGGGAAAGAGAAAGAGGGACTCGTTGCTCTGCGTCATGCCTGCGATTGGATGTGTTTCTGGTTAATGGGCAGGCTGCACGCAAGGCCCGGCTCTGGCAAGCGTTACGAACAACGCACAATACACATACGACAAAGGCGCGCCTTCCCTTTGCGGAAGACGCGCCTTGATCAAAACAATTACCGTGCAAGCGGGCCTACTTGCTCTCTGCCGCTGCGGCATCGGCCTCTGCCTTCTTCTTGAAGGCTTCATCGGGTAGCGGCGGCGGGGGCGTGCTCGGGGGCGGTGTCTTGGGCATGGGCGGCACCTTGACATTCGGGGGCGGAGGCGGCGGGGGCAGCTCGCTCGGAGGAGCGCCAGCAACGCGCGGGCGGTTCACCTGCTGAGGCGTGCGTTTCACTGCCTGAGTCACACCGACAAGCTCCACATCGAACACGAGCATGTCTCCGGCCTTGATGGAAGAGCCGGGGGGCGGGTTGATGTCATAACCAAGGCGGCTGGGTATGTAGAGGCGCACCTTGCCACCTTCGCCGATTAGCTGAAGCCCTTCGCCAAAACCTGGGACAACGCCGTTGACGGCAAACTCCACCGGGGCGCTACTCTTGTCGAACACTTTGCCGTCGATTAGCGAGCCGACGTAGTTGACCTTCACCCTATCCGTTGGGCCGGGAATCTTGTCTTGGTCGCCAGCCTCGATGACCTTGTAATACAGGCCACTGGCCGTATTCATGAGTCCCTCGCTCTGCTCGATACTCTTGACAAAGTCCTGTCCAGCCTTGGCGTTGATTTCGGCCTGACTGCGGCGCATGTCCGTCTGCGAAGCCATGTGCCTGCGGAAGATGCGCTCGGCCTGTGCCAGCGAAAGTTCGTAGTGCTCGGGCTGATCGTCGGACACTGCGCCAAGGCGAATACCTTCGAGCATCCACGAGACCTCGTCTTCGCTAAAACCGATGTCCAGCTTCATCCTCTTGGACACTGTGTAGCCGAGGGCTATCATGGCGTCGCGATCGCTGACCTCGATATGAGGTTGCTCAGGCGCTCCGGGCAAGGGACCGTCCGGGTCCTGCGCGCGGAGAGAGATGCTGCTTCCGGCAAGGGCAAGGCCCATCACTGCATAAAACGCGGTTGTTCTTCTCATGTGGCATATAACAATGCCAAAGCGAGAATAGTTCCAGCACCAACTAAAAAGACCACATACAGAATGAGCACGCATTCTTTGAGTTGCGTTTCAGCGAATGCTGGCGTATTAACAATGCAGGCCTCCCCAGCATCGCCGGTTCAAAACTCCTCGCCTATCCCCAAAACGGGTCCGTTCCGTTCAGTTTGATTCCAACAAGAACCTATCAAGGCACAATAGACATGTCCGAAGGAGAAAGCAGCAAGAAGACAAAGGGTAGCACAAAGACCGCTGCCAAGAGCAGGAAGGCCCCCGTAGCCGAGACTGTCGAAACGACGCTCGTCGAAGCCCCGGCTCCGCGCAAGCGCACGGCCAAGAAGGTGGATGCCATAGTCCCGGCCGAACCCAAGGTGGGGAAAACCAAGGCGGCCAAGGTAGCGGAGGCGGAAGCCCCCATACCTCAGGCCCCGGCGCTCGTTGCCACGACAATCGTGGCCAAGGTTGACGTCGGATTTGGCAACGCCCTCTTCATCCGTGGCACAGGCCCCGGCCTATCTTGGGAAAAGGGTCTGCCCATGAGCAACACAGGTGCGGACAAGTGGGAATGGTCCAGCGTTGAAGTCAGCGCCCCTTTCTTGGCCAAGGTGCTCATCAACGACTCCATCTGGTCGCTCGATGCGGACACAGAGGTGGCACCCGGCAGCAGCCTGCTCATCGAGCCGAACTTCTAGTTTGCGCCCGAACCATACGTAGCCACCGGTCATAACTGGGCCGGTGGCTGTGGTGGGTACAAGACCCAAAGCGCCAGCCCCATTGAGCTATGCGCTGTGCCTCGGCTTTGCAAAAAAGTCCAGCGCCAGCTCCGTCAGTTCCACGCCCGCGTCCTCGGGCAGATAGTGACCGCAGTCGGCAAACTCCCTGACTTTGGCCATTGGGAAATGGCTGCGAAACTGCGCAAGAAATGCCGGGCTGAAGCACCAGTCCTTCATGCCCCATGCAAGGAGCAGAGGCTTCTCCGCCAGCGCGGCCAGGCCATCCTCCACCGCCGCGAGTGTGGAATAGCTCCGGTGCCCCCTGTGCAGGGGGATGTCTTGTACAAAGCGCAGCGTAGCCACGCGGTCCTGCCAATTGCCGTAAGGGAACAGGTAGCCGCGCCGCACATCGGCAGGCATGGACTTCTCGACAGCCATCCAAGTGGCCGCCCCGGCGAATGCGTTAAGCCCCCGTATGGCCAAAGTACCGAACAGCGGCAGCTTGCACAGGGCGATTCGCAATGGAATGCGCAGCGAGCGGAAGGCTCCGGTGTTCATCAGCATGATGCGCCCCACCCTGTCGGCCCTTCGCCCTGCCACACCGCAGCCAATGGCCCCGCCCCAGTCGTGCGCCACGAGGTTGAAGTCCACAACGCCGAGGGCGTCCAACAGGCTCTCGACATTGCGCATGTGCTGGCCGAGGGTGTAGCGGTAGTGCTGAGGCTTGTCCGAGAGGCCGCAACCTATGTGGTCTGGCACAATGCAGCGGAAATGCGCTGAGAGCACCTTGACAAAGTCGCGGTATAGGAAGGACCAGCTTGGGTTCCCGTGCAGCATAAGGATGACCGGGCCGCTGCCCTCGTCAATGTAGTGCATCCGCGCCCCTTCAGGCAGCGCATGAAAATGCGGCGCAAAGGGATAGAGGCGGGCAATGTCATCTGGCAGGGCCATGGCCGCGGCTGTTTTACTGGCAATATCGGACATTCTTCTACGCCTCCACGGCCATCATTATGGAGCTAATGCCGCTGCCTATGCCAAGCAGGGCGGCACGCTGCCCTTTGGCAAGTGCCCCGGCCTCCAACGCCGCTGCAAGGCTCATTGGAAGGGCCGCAGAGCCGGTGTTGCCCATGAACTGGTAAGTGGGAAAGTCCTTCGCCTCGTCGATGCCCAATGTTTCCAAGAGGCGTCGCTGATGGGCGCGGCCCACCTGATGGCAGATAACGCGGTCGGGAGTCTCGGCTGTCCAACCAGTTTCAGCCTCGAAGCTCTGCCATGCGCGAGAGGCCACGCCAAGGCCAGCCTCCAGAAGAGCTTCGGAATCGGTCTCCATTTGCAGGCCGCCTTCCGCCGCTCCCCCGCCCTGACAGAGACGGTTGGCACTCGAGTCTGTCTGGACAACCGCGGCATTCAGGCGCATGGCATCCGGGGCCAGATTCTCGTGGCAAAGCATGGCTGCGGCCGCCCCTGCGCCAATTGTAAGGTTTGCGAAGAGGCCCTTCACGCTGCTGCGCGTCTGTGCGGGGTCGAGAAAGCTGCGAACAGTGTTTTCCAAGAGTGGCAGCCCGTCCTCGCCCGTCACGACAAGGGCGCTCTCCACCTGGCCGGACTCGATAAGCCCCGCAGCTAGCAGCATCCCGTTAAGAAAGCCGAGGCAGGCGTTGGATATGTCAAGAATCTGCGTTCGTGGGCCAAGACCTAGCAGCTCGTGAACGTAACTGGCCGTGGCAGGCTCCATACGGTCCCTGCACACTCCGCAGTGGGCTATCAAACCGATGCGTTCCCGCAGGATGCGGCTGACGGACAATAGCTTTGCCCCGGCCTGGGCCGATGCCCAAGAGGGCAGAACGGGCCTCTCCCAGAAATGGCGACTGCGTATCCCCGTCATCAGCTCCAGACGCCCGGTTGGCAGGCGCAGGCGTTCGTAGGCAGGCGCAAGGCGGCGCTCGATCTCGTCGGATGTTACTTCGACGGGCGGCTTGACCCATGCCAGTGACTCAATGACTACCTTGGAAAACTTCATGTTAAGGGGCTGTTACGGGCTATGTGCGTGGCTCGGGGCGCATGGCAAGGCGCACCACTTCCTCGTCAAAGAAATTCCAGCCCATGCCAGCGTCCACCACTATGCCCTGCCCGTTGATGCCGCTGGAACGGGGGCTGAGGAGGAAGGTCGCAACGTTGGCAACTTCTTCGGTCTGAAGGGCCTGCTTACGCGGAGTGAGCTTCTCGGCATAGAGGTAGTTGTCGAGGTAGCCGGGTATGCCCGCGCTGGACTTTGTCTTGAGTGGCCCGGCGTTAAGGCAGTTGAAGCGCACACGGCTATCCGCACTGAAGGACTTGGCCAGGAAGCGCACGCAGCCTTCGAGCGCCTGCTTAACGGGCGATAGGTAGCCGTAGGTGGGCGCAGCCACGTAAGAGGATATGCCGATGGCAATTACGGAGGCTTCGGGCAATAGATGCGGCTTGAGCGCCTCGGCCAGCTCGACAAGCGAGAAGGCGCTTATCTGCATGGCTTGAAGGAAGTCTTCCCGCTTAGTCTTGTGGAACGAGGTCCAGCCTTCGGAAAAGTTCGCAAAGGCTATCGAGTGGACAAAGCCCGCAACTGGGCCGTATTCGGCACCGATTCTGCCTGCCACGGCCGCTATGTCGTCGCGGCTTTCCACATCGCAGGATAGGGCCGGGCGTCCGGCGAGCAGCTTTTCGAGCGAGGCGAGGCGTTCGGCATTGCGGGCCACATAGACAACGCACGCGCCTTCGGCCTCAAGAGTGCGGCCTATCGCCCAAGCCACGCTCTTGCGGTTGGATAGGCCGAATATGGCGAATGTTTTTCCTTCAAGGGACAGAAAGGACATGCTGGAAGATGGGGATACGCCAGATGGTTACCCGAAAGGTGTCCACCATGCAAGGCCGGGGAGTGATGCCAGGGGCCGAATGGGCCAATAGCCTGCTCTTTGAGCAAGGAACGCCCGCTAGAAGTACAAATAGAAGCGGCCTTCCGCCCCAATGCGGAAGGCCGCTTGTTCATAGAGATGCCTTGTTACTCCCGCGCCAGATCGGGAAAGCAGCTCTAGTTTCTGGCGATTATGCTAGGGACCGATGTTCCGCTCTCGTCCATTTCGAGCTTGAACTCGACTGGGATGCGCACGACGGCCTCTGTTGGCACTCCATCGCGTGTTGCGGGGGCGAACTTCCACTGGCTGACAGCCAGTACGGCTGCGTCACCAAGCTCCGAGCTGGGGCTTTTGACGGCGGTTGCCCCGCGCACCTCACCCTGACTGGTGATGAGGCACTCCACGATGACGCGTCCTTCGACACCGGTCTGCTGGCACTGGGTCGGATAAGTCGGCTGCACCTTTTCGATGATGGTCGGCTTGACTACCGCTCCGGCGGCTAGGACAGACAGCGCACCCATGCTGAGGGCGGCGAGTGTGGCGATTACGATCTTTCTCATGGCGAGCCTCCTTTCTCCAGACTGTTAAATGTGTTTCTCGAACTACACCTTAATGTAACGGCATCGTCACAAAAAGCAATAGATCAAGTTGTGTTACGATTGAACCACCTTTAGTTACGATAGGACATATTGCACATGTAGCCAACGATAACATGCTCTACTGCAAGGTTTTGACACTGTGGATATGCAATGTTACGATGAATGTTACATTTTGCTCTACCTTCATGACTGGGGCGAAATTCGAGCACGATATTGTTACGATTGTTACGCTGATTGTTACGGTTTGTTACGAGAATTAAAGTACTCCAATGGCAATCCTGCGGAAAAATGCGCGCTTTTCGCTGAATATCAATGGCTTGCTGCACATAACGCCTAGGTGCCCGAATGTTACGCATGTGCGCAGCTCCGTAACATTGGCGAAGACGTATTTTCGCCCTCTTGGACAGCCTTTCTGGCAAAATGTCCTTCGCAGCCAGAGCGAGTCATCCAGCACAAGCATACTTCCACCCATCTTGTACAAGCCGTGCACGCATCGCGCGCTCGCGCGAGGGAACGCCGCCCTCAATGCGCAATGGGCCTCCTTGGAATGGCCACTTATCATGGATTTTCAGAAGGCCCTCATATTTTTGAAAAAATCCGCTGAAGTTTTTCAAAAATCGTTTTTTCCGCTCAAGACTCGCTCCTGGCGAACGTCTTATGAGGTGTGCCCCAATTGGGGCTCCAGCCAGAAAGGCTGAACGAACAAAACCTCAGAAATAGGTAAGACAATGGCAGAAGTATCTCTTAGTGCGAGCATACGCTCCAACCTGGTGTCCCTGCAGCAGACTTCAAAGTCACTGGAAACAACCACGTCCCGTCTCGCAACCGGCAAGAAAGTTGCCTCGGCAGTTGACAATCCGACCAACTACTTTGCCGCTCAGAACTATAATGACCGCGCAGATGGCCTCAGCGCACGCCTCGACGGCATGAGCGAGTCCGTCCAGCAGGTCAAGGCGGCCGACAACGGCATCACCAACATCCGCGGCTTCCTTTCGCAGATGAAGGGTGTTGTCAACGACGCCCTCTCCAACACCGACTCCGACGAGCGCGCGGCCCTTGGCAAGCAGTTCAACGAACTGATCGTCCAGATTCGCGACATGGCCAAGGACTCCAGCTACGGTGGCATCAACCTGCTCACCGAAAACGCGTCCAAGACCGTCGAGTTCAACGAAAAGATCGGTGAATCCACCCTGACCCTTCAGGGCTTCAACCTCTCTGCCGCAGACGGTACAATCGGTACCGACGGCGAGATCGAGGCCTCTGGCGTCACTGGCGGCGACTACACCGGCTATGCACTAAGCTTCGACGTAAATGAAGCCGAAGTGGTTGGCATCAAGAGCTACGGCATTGATGCAACAGGTGCCACCGGACACGAAGTCGACTGGGGTGCGGACACCTACAAGGACGACCTGGCCGAAGTGGTCAAGCAGATCGAAGGCATGGAATCGGCCCTCAAGACCCAGTCCAGCAAGCTGGCGAACAACCTGGCAATCATCACACAGCGCCAGGACTTCACCAACGAGGCAATCAACATCCTCACCGAAGGCGCAGACAATCTGACACTGGCCGACCTGAACGAGGAAGGTGCAAACCTGCTTGCCTTGCAGACCTCCAGCTCGCTCGGCGTGCAGTCACTGTCGCTGGCCTCACAGCAGAGCCAGAACGTGCTGCGGATCATCGGATAGTTTTGGTACGTCTGAAGTATCAATTGCCGATACGACAAAGGAGGGCGGAAGAATCCGCCCTCCTTCTTTTTGTACAGGGTAGAGGCATTGTGATAGCAAAAATATGGGCGTGTACGCAAAAATACATACCTCATAGTGAATTTTTCTCTCAAGCCAGCGGATGCCTGCCGATTTATGCAGCGTCAGCAAGAAGTGCTGAAACAATCGGCAATCAACAATTAAAGATCCCACCAGAAAGGTAAGGTATCATATGGCAGACGTATCTCTTAGCGCTTCGATCCGAAGCAACCTGATCTCACTTCAGCAGACCTCCAAGATGCTGGACCGCACCACCGAGCGCCTCGCAACGGGCAAGAAGGTGTCCACGGCAGTTGACAACCCGACGAACTACTTCGCCGCGCAGAACTACAACGACCGTGCCAACGCCCTCACCTCCCGCCTCGACGGCATGGGTGAATCGATCCAGCTGGTGAAGGCAGCCGACAACGGCATCACCAACATCCGCGGCTTCCTTTCGCAGATGAAGGGTGTGGTCAACGACGCGCTGTCCAACACCAGCTCCGACGAGCGCGCGGCCCTTGGCAAGCAGTTCAATGAACTGATTGTCCAGGTTCGCGACATGGCCAAGGACTCCAGCTACGGCGGCATCAACCTGCTAACCGAAAATGCCTCCACAACAGTACAGTTCAACGAACGCATCGGAGAATCCACCCTGAAGATTCAGGGCTTCAACATCTCCGCTGCCGACGGCACAATCGGCACCGACGGCGAAATATCCGCCTCCGACGTAACTGGCGGCGACTACACTGGTTACGCACTGACCTTCGACCTCGACGGCGGGGAAATCACCGGCATCAAGAGCTACGGCACTGATGCAACAGGTGCAACCGGTCACGAAGTCGACTGGAGCGGAGATGACTACAAGACCGACTTGGCCGAAGTGGTGAAACAGATAGAGTTTCTGGAAGGCAAACTGAAGACCCAGGCTAGCGTGATGGCGACAAACCTCGCCGTCATAACCCAGCGACAGGAATTCACCCAGGGTGCGATAAACATCCTGACAGAGGGCGCAGACAACCTGACCCTCGCCGACCTCAACGAGGAAGGCGCGAACCTGCTGGCCCTTCAGACCTCCAGCTCGCTCGGCGTGCAGTCCCTGTCTCTTGCCTCACAGCAGAGCCAGAACGTGCTCCGGATCATACAGTAAAGAGCTTCGTTACAACGGCAGTAGTAACATCCATAAGGGGCGGGAGCTATTCCCGCCCCTTTATTATGTACACATCGGAAGCACACACAGACGCCACATCAACTTGGCGTCACGAGGGTAATCATAACGCACACCGCGCAATGCATAAGTAATAATACTTAGATTGCGTACAGCAGATCAGGCCACCTGCAACGCGCAGGCGGCCGAGCGGACAACTCTTGTCCGCATACGTATCGGCACGCATGCAGGATTCCTTCAGCAATATCGGGCTGCACAGCGTCGCCCACTCCGCCTTAGGGCACAACGCCGAGTAAGGTCTATGCCTCCGGGAAAAGAACGTCGCTTCCGCAATGGGGCAAGCACCCGCCAAAGCAATGGCACATGAGGAGTCACCCCCATGAATTATTCTGGGACTACTTATGTTACATGCATCCTAGGCCCCATATTCCGCTTTTATCTACCGATTAGTAATTTACGAAACAGCGGCAACAACGGCTCGTGCGACAGTCATCGTTAGCATAGGTCAACTGTTAGACTAACGCCACGATTGAACTAAGAAGATTGGTCAGCAGAATTCCCTGCAGGTAAACGGCGCTCCTACCCCCTCTACCCTGCGCCGAATGCCTTCGTTTTCTCTCCAGGGCATACCGGACTCATTGGCTGTGCCCTGCCTTCCAATGCCGAGGCTAGTATTGGTCCCCTCGTTTCAGTTACGCCCCACAAGCTGATTCCCTTGGCAAAGGTACGTGTCGCCGACCCTGCAAAAAGCAATTCTGCAAGGTCGTTCTGGTTATGTGTGCCTACTACCTAAACCCAATACTACTATGACAAGTATGAATGTACTGGTGAAGAGTGCATGTGCCCTGTCGGCACTGGCCCTCCTTCCACCAGTTGTTTCTGCTCAAACAACCACTCTTTCCGGGTGGGGTTTCACCTCCGATGGCGGTTTTATCATGTCAGAGCCAAGCCCCGGTTCTGTGGCATTGACCGCTTCATCGCCAAGCGCCAACTCCGGCGCATCACAAGTCGCGTTCCGCACGAAGTTCAACAAAATCGTCCTCACCCCCGGAGACTCTCTCACCCTCTCGGGCGTGCTGGAAATCTCCACCAGTATCCCCGGTGGCAATGTGTATCTAGGCTGGTCCTGGGCCCACATGGGCATATTCGACAGCCACGGCAACGCCGGCACGCTAAGCGGCACAAGCTGGACAGATACCAACAATCAGGGCTTCTCCGGCTACCTCATCATGCTGCCCACCTCATCCTCGGGTGCCAGCAGCCCCTGGGGAGACGGCGGCCTTGGCACCGCAGGCGGAATGCTAAAGGGCAACACCACCAACTGGTACACCCTTAGCGGCGGCAAAGCCCTCGGCGGCTCCTTCCAGACGCCTGAAACAGGCGGCATCGGCGAAGGGGAGCACAACTTCCAGTTGAAAGTGACCCGCCTTGGCTCCTATCTGACGCAGTTCGACTACCAGTTCAACTCGGCAGACAACGAAACCTATGTGCTTGAGGACACCGTTTACGACCGCGGAGTCAACGCCGACGGCACACCCGCTGCCCTCGCGTTCGACTCAATGGGCTTTAGCGCGACAAGCTCCTGCTACACGGACCTGCAACTGCGAAACGTGCAGGTCGTCTATCAGAGCGGCCCATCGACAGATCCCAACAGCCTCTACGACTTCGAAAGCAGCGAGGACGCCGAAGACTGGTTCTCCACCCCGGCGGCAGAGCGCGTAAGACGCGTAACCCTGCCCGGTGGCACCATCAACGACAAGGGCGCACTGGCTGTCACGATGCCCAACGGGTTCAGCAACTGGGGTGCCCAGCTCAGCCTGCCAAGCTACAGTGAGGAATATCAGGCTATCCGCGCCGCAAAAGTGGCCACTGTGGACCTGACCCGCTACGCTATCCGCTTCGATGTGACTCTGCTCGAGGGCAACTCGGGCGGCTACACGGGCGACATCAACGTCTATGCAGCCCTCCAAAGCGGCAGCCACATCAAGCAGTGGGGCACCGGTTCGGACAGCTCCCCGC
>LVBW01000074.1 GCA_001604585.1 Puniceicoccales bacterium Verruco_02
TCCTCTGTCCAACCGGGGCAGAGCTACGTGGAGCTTGTCAGCGGCGGGGTGGTGTATCTTTCGGACGTGGTCGCGGTGGGTGCCGAATTTGTCACGACGGCGGACCTATTGCCCGCAGCGCCGGGGGATTCTATTGTAATACGCCCTATTCCGACCATCGACTCCATGTTCGGGGCGGATAACAGTTATGGTCTTCGTGGTTCTGACGGGAACCCGGCCCTCGCCGACCAGATTATGGTTCTCGACCCCATTACCCAGGCCACATCCAGCTATTACTTCAGTACCTTCGATGGGGAGAACTGCTGGCTCAATGCTGTCACTTTCGATCCCGCTGGCGATGTGCTCCTTTACCCTGAGCGAGGACTCATCGTCAAGGTCGTCGGCCCCGATGTGAATGTGTACTACGCTGGGCAGGTGCAAACCCGCCCCGTGGCCGCATCCGTGTTTGGCGGGTTCAACGTCATGGCGGTTATCGACCCGCTAAAGAATGTGGATAGCGTCCGCCTGCTCAGCCTTGCCAATTCCGGTCTCTTTACCGGCTCTTCCAGCACCGGCGTAAAGGCTTCCGCGCAGGGTCTAAGCATTGATGCCGACATGGTTTACGTGCTGGACACAGCCTCTCAGGTCGTGAGCACCTCATTTTACAGCACATTCCCAGGTGATGACAACTGGCTGGATACCAATACTTTCGATGTCGTGAGCAACGTTACCGTATCTGCGGGCCGAGGGTTCTACATATACAGAAGGGGCACCACACCCTTCACATGGACCCAGCCTGCACCACATATGGTCGTTCCCTGATTCAGTCTGATAACTAACCCATACCACCCCGGCTCATCACAGCGCCAGACATTATGAAAATCAGCATCATTTGTGCAGCCATCGCTGGTCTTGTCATCAATAGCGCCAGCGCGCACACCATCAACGTTCTGACCACCAATGCCGACCGCACCTATTCAGAGTTCCATACAAGTGATGGAAATCTGATACCAGTTGGCAACAGGATAATGGTCGGCACCTTCGACACCAGTGCCCACGCCAGTGCACAGGCCTACTTCGATGCCGCCGGTGCGGACATCGCCGCCATCATGGACAAGTTCCGTGGCATATCGGCCCGCTACATCATGTCATCGCTCGGCGATCGTGACTGGCAGTTCGGCCTCAGCTACAGCGCTTCCGGGATAACTCAGGTAAGTGCTGGCCGCTTCTACTTGGCCACTGCCCCGTTCATCGCCGGCAGCGGCTTTGAGACGAAGAAGGTATATGTTGTCATCTTCAAGACCTCGGACAACAGCTCCAATCTGGGTCCCAATTACGCCAACGTGTCCGAAATGGGCGTGTATTCCTCCAGCGCGTCCAACTGGGCCTTCCTTAGCTCTGACCTACCTACGGACATCATCACTCTTCGTGCGGGCGAGATAGACCAGTTCTTTGTCGCAGCCGACAGTTCGCTTAAGACCAAGTATTTCGCAGCTGGCGATGCCAGCGCCATCTGGCCTGACGCCAGCGCCGACGCAAGCGCTGCCGTCGATACCTGGTACGGCAAGGTCTGGCCGCTCCAAGTCGGCAATGGTTGGTTTGTCAGTGCCGACAATGGCAACTGGCAGTATGCCATGAAGGGCAACGACGGCTTGTGGGTGTTCGACTTTGACCTTGGCTGGTACTGGACTAGCGAAGCCTACTATCCCTATCTCTATCTCTACGATCACGCAACCTGGGCCTACTTCTACACTGAGAGCGGGACAAACGACAGCCGCGTTTACTACATCTGGAACGACGCCCTTTCCTCGCAGCTCCCCGATTACCCGTACGCAAGTGCGGCGCAGATTGCCGATTTGCAGTAGATGAGTCCCGTTCATTGATGCTTGCCCAGCGCCCGACTGATGTTCAATCTTAACTCGTGGGCCGTTAAAGCAAGCGTGATGCCATAGTGCGGCCCGGAGGCAATGCTTCCGGGCCGTCTGTTGTACATGTTCTTGAGCGTCGGCTTAGGTTTATGCCAGTTATTCGTAATCTGTGAACAAGCGATATATCCTTCTTTCCTTCCCGCTCGCGCTGGTGCTCGGTGTGTGTGGCCTTGTGCGCCTTGCTCCGCAAGTGCCGGCCCCGCCGTCGGAGTCCGACCCTGCGGGTGCAATCATGCTCGCGGACGAAACCCCGTGTGAGGAGCTTGATGCCAACGAGCAGGCTCAAGGGCAGTATTGTGGGTATCACCAGCACTATCTAGCCCCTTGGAAGCCGTTAAAACTCGACGACATTCCGCAGAGCCGCTTTCGCAGCCAGCTCGAATCGCTGCCTCTGGACGTTTGCCAGGGTGCGATTGACCGGGTGCGCGAGCTGGAAATCCCTGTCGAGGATCTGCCCTCTCTGCATGTGGACATAGGCGGGATGCTCTTTTACGTATGCGCCGCGCCCAAGATTCCGCCAGAGCCAAGCGGTCCTGAGCTAACAGGGCGACAAAGCGAAAGCTCCGATACTCCATCATTAGCAAGTGCCTCCATAGAGCAGGGCTTGGCTACCGAAACGGCCGCGGCAACATCGAACGCGGCCGTTTCCGTGTCCAACCCTCCCGCAAGAAGCAGCAGGCCCGGAGCGCCCAACATCCTGTTTCTGGACTTCAACGGCATGACCGTGTCCAAGAGTTCGGCATGGGGAAAGAACTACTCTTGGACAAGCGACCACGTCTGCAAGGCCTTCGACACGGACGGTAACACCAGCACTTTCAGCGACTCGGAGCAGGCCGCAATTATCGATATATGGGAGAGAGTGGCCGAAGATTACCTTCCCTTCAATGTGAACGTTACCACGGTGGCCCCGACCAGTGCCCAACTGTCCGGCAACCGAGTGGCCATTGCCCTAATTACATCGAAAACAGATGCGGACTGGCGCAGCAATCCCGAGCAAAGCGCAGGCGGAGTTGCCTACCTGGATGTATTCTCGCGCAGTAGCTACTATCCTGATTATGTCCCTGCCTTCATCTATTACGACAACCTTGCCAGCAATGCGAAATACATTGCCGAGGCAGTTTCCCATGAAATCGGGCACAACATGGGTCTCAGTCACGATGGCATAAGGGGTGGAGAAGAGTATCACCCCGGTCACGGCAATGGCGTCACAAGTTGGGGGCCGATTATGGGGGCATCATATTATAGTAGCATCACTCAGTGGTCCAAGGGAGAGTATTACAATTCCAGCAACAAGGAGGACGACCTGGCCATCCTCTCCGGCAAGATGGGTTACGCAAGTGACGAGGACAGCGGCACTCTTGCCAGTGCGCGCTCTTTGGGCGGAACGACGTATTCGTTGTCTGGATCCGGCGTTGTTGGGCGCAGTGACGATGTGGACCTCTTTCAGTTTACTTCCACTGGCTCTGGCATAAGCTTCACGCTATTGCCAGCTCGGCTCAGCGCCGGTGGGAGTATGGGTAATCTGGATGTCAAGATGGAGTTGCTCAACTCTAGCGGTACGGTGATTGGCAGTTTCGATACTGACGGATCTCCAAGCCTTTCCGGGGAGAGCAGTGCAATTAAGGGGCAGAAATACTATCTGCGCGTATCAGGGGCTGGCGAAGGCTCCCCAATGGATTACGTGGCAAGCGGATATACAAGTTATGGGAGCCTTGGAGCATATTCGATAGTCATAGATATTGATGGCAGGCCATCCATAACGAGCCATCCAATGCCAGCTACGGTCTATTCGGGCTCGTCCCATACATTCAACGCATACTCGCCAGATGCCACATCGTGGCAATGGTACCACGATAGTATGCCCGTAGGCTCAAGCTCTCCGCTCCTGCGCATTGATCCGGTTGGAGAGTCGGCGCAGGGTTTTTACTGGGCCAAAGCGACGAATTCTCAAGGCTTTGTATATACCAAGCCAGCATATCTGCGCATTATGCCAAGCGGCGGTGAGTATAAGATATATGCCTGTGGAACAAATACTTACGGCCAGTTGGGGGACGGCACTACAACGTCAAGGAAGAAGCCCGTCAGCATTATTGGTAGTATCGTAAGTGTATACGCAAGTGACAACCATGTTCTCGCCATAGATTCTGCCGGAAATGCCAGATCCTGGGGGCAGAACTCATATGGTATTCTTGGTAATAATGGAGTGAGTTACGGAGTGTATAATAGTCCCCAGCTCGTCTCGGGAGCTGAGAATATGGCAAAGGTGGTTTCATGTTTGGACAGGTCGTTTTTTATTAAAACCGATGGTGCTCTGTTCGCGTCTGGCCGAGATTCATATGGTTCTCTCCTAGATGAATTTTACCATACTCCGCATTACGTTCCTAAGAAGGTGAAAGACTCTATAGTCGCGATGTCTCCTGGGGTATATCATACTTTGTTCATGAGTGTGGATGGCATATTATACGGATGTGGCAACGATAGATATGGAGAGCTTGGCACCGGAGGTGGTTATAGGTATGTTTACGTCCCGACGGTGGTGGCTGTCAATGTGGTAGGCTTTTCGGCCGGAAATGGAATCACTCATTACATCGATGCCAGCGGAAACCTGTTCGCGTTGGGAAGTAACTACTATGGAACGCTTGGCGATGGCACTTATGTTAACAGGGCAAGTCCTGTGCATATTGCAAGCGATGTCGCTCAAGTTGTCAGTCGGAATTTCAGTGCGTATTACATAACAAAAGGAGGAGATCTGTTTTCAATGGGGCTAAATTCCTCTGGGCAGCTTGGCGACGGAAGCTATAATGATAGAGCTAGTCCTTACCATGTTGCCTCGGGTGTGAGTAGCGTATATACATCTGGCAAAACATGCTTTTTCATAAAAGACAACGGCGATTTGTTCGCAATGGGGGATAATGCATATAATCAGATAGCTAACAACGACGAGCGCTGTTATACAAGTCCGGTGTTGATAGATCGTCACGTGGTAAACGTAGCTCCTGCAAGTGGTTACACTCTGTTTCTCAAGAGCGACACCAAGGCGAACATGCCCGGAGAGGCCGCGAAGTTATGGCTGGATATTGTGCTGGGTTATTCAGTGCCAGAGTCTCTTCGTACTCTTTATGCCGACGCAGACCATGACGGTCTAAGCAATATTATTGAATACGCCATGGGTAGCAACCCGGCGTCCAGCGAAGCGGGTGTGGTCCTGATGCAGGGCAAGGAACGCAATTCAATTGGCGAGTTCGTCTTTAGCGTTACACTTAGCCCGGAAGCCAAAGGTCTGCGCTATACGCTCCACTATTCCGAAGATTTGAAGACATGGAGCAGTGCTAGTATCAACTACT
This sequence comes from Puniceicoccales bacterium Verruco_02, assembly GCA_001604585.1. GTDB lineage: Bacteria > Verrucomicrobiota > Verrucomicrobiia > Opitutales > Oceanipulchritudinaceae > Verruco-01. Next base: position 5,252 of record LVBW01000074.1, read on the forward strand.
ACGCCAGCACAGGTGATTTTCGCTCTTCCACCGCAGGCGTCAGAGTGATGTCGTCACCTCATATAATTGATGGAAGATGGAGAGTCAATATAGCCGTAGCAGCCAAGTCGGAAACCCTGTTTGCACGCTTGGATATTGACATAGACCAGTAATGGCAACTCTGGCAACAGTGGCCGGCACCAACATCTTATGTATAGGCAACGAACGGCCTTTGCAGCAGCCGGCAGCGTTTGAGGGTGTACGGGATGCTGCCTCGGCCCGCACGCTTACAGATTCCCCCTCATGCTACTGCGGCAGTCTCAGTTCCCCTTCCAGCGAAGCGACTGGCCCTTGTCCAGCTTCACTTCGCAAGCCTTGTCTGCGTAGCGAAGAGTGATGATGCCGCCATTACTGGAGCGTATTACTGCCTCCACCAGTTTGCCGTCCTTCCACTCAATATCCAGCTCGAAGCCTCCACGCGCACGCAGCCCCGTAACCCTGCCGCCTGGCCATGCCGAGGGCAGGGCGGGCAGTAGCTCGATGCTCCCGCCACGGCTCTGCATGAGCATCTCAACGATGCCTGCCGCCGCGCCAAAGTTGCCATCAATCTGGAAAGGCGGGTGAGAGTCGAACATGTTCGGATAAGTCAAGTCCGGGGAAATCAGCAAGCGGACAATATCGTAAGCGCGTTCACCATCGCCAAGATGCGCCCAGAGGCAGATGCGCCATGCGGTGGCCCAGCCTGTGGACCTGTCCCCGCGCAGCTCCAGAGACTTTTTCACTGCGGCAGCCAGCTCAGGAGTCCCGCGCAGCGAAATTTCCCTGCCGGGGAATAGTCCGTATAGGTGCGATACGTGGCGATGATCCATCTCCGGGGCCTGAAGATCCCAGTCTTCCAGCCATTCCATTAGTTGCCCGGCCCTGCCAATGCGGCTGGGTGCCAGACGGGTGCGTGCCTCCCGCAGCTCTGTGCGAAAGTCCTCGTCAAGTCCGAGAATCTCCGCCGCCCGGACTGTGTTGGCAAATAGGTCGCGCAGTATCTGCATGTCCATTGTCGGCCCAGCGCAGATGGACGTACCAAAAGGGTGCCCGTTCTCGGGGGAATTTGACGGACTGGTCACTAGCCAGCCGCTCTTTGGGTCTGTCTGAAGAGTGTCTAGGAAGAACGCGCATGAGCCTTTCAGCAGTGGGTAAATCTCCTTCAACATGGACATGTCTGCACTGTATTCGTAGCTGTCCCAGAGATGCAGGCAAAGCCATGCCCCGCCAGTCTGCCACATCCCCCAGAAGGGGCCGTCGATGGGGGCCGTGGCACGCCAGATGTCGGTATTGTGATGCACCACCCAGCCCTTTGCCCCGTACATGTCCCGCGCCGTTCGGGCACCCGTCCGGCTAAGGTCTTTCACCATGTCGATAAGCGGCCCCACGCACTCGGCAAGGTTGCCAGATTCGGCGGGCCAGTAGTTCATTTGCGTATTGATGTTGATCGTGTACTTGCTCTGCCAGGGCGGGTTCAGGCTTTCGTTCCATATGCCCTGAAGGTTTGCGGGCTGGCTGCCGGGTCGGGAACTGCTGATGAGCAGGTAGCGGGCAAACTGGTAATACAGTGCGGCCAATTGAGGGTCGTTGCCCTCGGCAAAGCGGGCAATGCGCTCGTTTGTGGGCAGGGCGATCGAAGGGCTACTGCCAAGGTACAGCGTAACGCGACCGAACAGCCTGCGATAGTCCTCAAGATGCGCCCTGAGCAGCGCGGCCCGGCTCTTCTGCGAGGCCTTGGCAAGGCTGGCTCTAGCGATGGCTTCGGGGTCTGAGCCAAGGTCTTCATAATTGCGGAAGTTTGTGGCCGCGGCCACGAGGATTGTCACCTCATCCGCGCCGGAAACCTTGATGGAGCTGTCCACTGCCTCTATTGCTCCACCCTTTGCCATCACCAGCACGCGGGCCTGAAAGCGGATGGCCCCTTCGATACCGGCGTGGTCAGCGCCCCTGCCTTGCATTATCAAGGTGTCTGCGCCTTCTAGCGTCACGCGGGCGTTCATGGGCGTGTCCATAGAGGCCGTTAAGCTGATGCTGCCGCGTTTGTCCGCGCCAAGCTGGACCACAATTACATCGTCTGGAGCGGAGGCGAACACTTCTCGGGAGTAGCGCACTCCATCGACTGTGTAACGGACCGAGGCAGTGGCCGAGTCCAGGTCAAGCTCGCGGCGGTAATCGCTGACATTTCCGGTATGATGGAAATCGAGCCGCAGATTGCCCAAGGTCTGGTAGGGCATCTGGCCGCGCGGTTTGGCCATCAGGCTGGCGTTGATAAGCTCGTCGGCCTCCTTGAACTTTTCCTCGGCAATGAGCTTGCGCACTTTGGGCAAGTTGGCGAGGGCCTCCGGGTTAACCGGATTGTAAGGTCCGCCAGCCCAGATTGTGTCCTCGTTAAGCTGGAGCCTCTCCTGTTCGACCGCGCCGAACACCATCGCGCCCAGTCTGCCATTACCCAGTGGCAGGGCTTCGGTCCACTCAACCGCCGCCTTGTCATACCAGAGCAGCAGGGGATTGTCCCCTCCTTGGCCAGCATGGGCGCAGTCGAGCGATAGGGACAGGAAAAGGGTGTATGCCAGTAGTTTGAGGCTGGCAAGACGGGGGCGTAAGGACTGTGTCATGGCTTGGGTCGGGGTAGGAGGCCTGAGCAAGGAAACTAATGGCTGCGGCCAGTCGCCGCAATGCGCCAGCTATCGCCTTTCCGTCCCGCCTAGTACAATAAGCGGGAAAACCCTGCCATAACCGCCATGCCAAGCATGATTTAGCGCACAGTCTCTGCCGCCAATTTTTCGCTCTGACGCAGCACGGTGGAGGTCTCCACCTGCCTTTCAGGTATGGTCCAGTAGCAGTGCAGAAGGCGCGTCTTCGTCTCATCGTCCACTTCTTCAAAGCCGTTCTTGATGTAGAAATCGATTGCCCAGCGGGCGGCTTTCCAAGTGCCTATGAGCACAGGGCGTTCCGTGCCGGCGAGAAGATGCTTGAGCAAAAGCCCGCCCAGTCCCTTGCCTCTTGTAAATGTGCGCACGTAGGCGTGTCGGATTAGCGTGACGTCCTTTACATCCTGTATGCCCATCACTCCCAGCAGTCTGCCCTCTTCCTCCCAGCCTATGAAGCGCACTCCGGCTGCAATCTCATCGTGGAGCTCTGCGAGCGGCATGTATGGCTCGTGCCAGCGGTCGGCAGGGATCACCCCGCGATAGGCAGAGGCGGAGTCGTTGATAATATCGAACATCTCAAGAATGTCCGCATTCGTGCAGGGGCGTATCATGACGTAGTTATTAGACACGGCACTCTGGGGCAAGTTTCGCCATGAGTACAAGAAAGGGGTTCCCCAATATGTGGGGAACCCCTAGTCTGCTCGTTCCATTGGCACAGCCCGAGTGGAGGCTGTGCAAGGTTCGAGCTTTCCACTCTATTACTCTGCCCTCGGCGTTTCTGCAGGAGCTATGGGGTAGGGTAGCGAGTTGAAGCCTTCGCTAAGCACACCGTCTCCCCAGAGATAATTGGCGAACTCGATAACGTCTCCGTCGTTGCCGACATGGCCCACAGGACGGAAGCGCAGGCCGAGCATATCACCGACGTCCAGGGTGTCATACACGCGGCGGGCCGCCATGTAGGAGAGCTGGACTGCCTTCGGGCCTGTGCCAGAGTCGTTCGTGCCTTCTATCATGACCAAGGCGCGCGGGGCGACAAGGCAGGTGAGAAGGTGCGTGTCCACGGGCAGGTCCTGCGGGGCGCTCTTGTAGGCCTGGAAGGCAGGGCTGTACCAATAGGCGGCACCACCGGCTGCGGCGTTGATCGGCTCTGCACCGGTGAACCAGTTCATGAACGAACCCGTGCCGCCTGTGCCGGAGTGGCTGGGGGCGGTAAGGGTGATGCGTTCATCGAAGGCACCTGCCAATAGCGAGCACTTGCCGTAGCGGGAGTGTCCCGTGACGCCGATCTTTGTTAGGTCGATTTCCGGGTAAGCCTTAATTTCCAGCACGTCGATCAGGCGAGAGTAGCACCATGCCCACACCATGAGGGCACCCGTGTCGGCATCCGTCCCGTAGAGCTGGTAGTAGAGACCAGTGCGTGCGTCCGTGCTGTCGGGGGCGAAGTCGGTGAAGTTGATGCCTGCCCCGGCCCAACCAAGGTCGGTGTAGGGCTTGCGGGTGCCAAGGCTTGCGTCATAGATCCAGCCGCCAAAGTTGTAGATGTCCTGCTTTGTCATCATGACAGGGCGGGGGTCATCGGCAGTGGCGCTTAGCGGAATGTCCACATACATCTTGGTCGTCACCGAGTTCTCGCCAACGGTCAGCTTGACGGTGAAGTTCTTGCGCTTGATCTGGTACTGACTGTTGTTTTCCCAGTTGGTCTCTTCAAGTATTTCAACTGTCGGAGCTGCGGGGACATGGCCGTAGATATGCTGCATGAACAGCTCCTTGATCTCGGAGCGGCGGGCCTCCCAGCTTGCAAGGTCGCTCACTTGGGTCACCCCGTCGTTGAACAGGAGCGCGTCGGGGCTCTGGGGGTAGGTCTTGACGATGGCTTCGCGGCCATCGGCCAGATACACCCACTGGTTGTCCTCGTAGAAGTATGCCCAGGGCCAGGATGTGCTGTCGCTGTAGAACCACTTCTCGGTGAAGTAGTCCCAGAACCATGCTCCGGTGGCCACATCGCCATGTGCCCAGAGCCATCCGAAGGTGTATTCGGAGGTTGGTTCACGCCATGCGTCCAGGTCGTAGCTGTACACATTCGGATACTCGCTCACCCAGAGCCAGCCAAGACCGGCGGGGCAGGCGTAGCCATCCGCGTCCACGCTGGCGCGCAGATACTTGGCAGCTACTTTTTCGCGCAGAGCCTTTGTCGGGGCCAGTTCGGCCAGGCGCACATTGTCAATCAGCACCGTGTAGGCAGAGCCTGTGTTGGCCTGCATACCGATGTAGAAGTTGAGCGTGGCGGCGCTTAGGTCCATCTCGCAGAGCGACAGATCGGCGGTGAAGGTGCCAGTCTTGTCGGAGTCCCAGGTCATGGTCAGCGGGGAGCTGTCCG
>LVBW01000014.1 GCA_001604585.1 Puniceicoccales bacterium Verruco_02
CATGATGTGACGGGCGGTGTGTACAAGCCCCGGGAACGTATTCACGGCGCCGTAGCTGATGCGCCATTACTAGCGATTCCGGCTTCACGGAGTCGAGTTGCAGACTCCGATCCGAACTGGGCCAAGCTTTGAGGATTGCCTCCACCTCGCGGTATCGGTACCCATTGTACTTGGCATTGTAGCACGTGTGCAGCCCAGGATGTAAGGGCCATACTGACTTGACGTCATCCCCACCTTCCCACTCTGAAAAGAGTTAGTCTCCATAGAGNNCGGACTTAACCGAACATCTCACGACACGAGCTGACGACAGCCATGCAGCACCTGTGCAGCGGTCCCGAAGGAAGAGTGCCTTTCAGCACCTGTCCACTGCATGTCAAACCCTGGTAAGGTTCTTCGCGTTGCATCGAATTAAGCCACATGCTCCACCGCTTGTGCGGGGCCCCGTCAATTCCCCCAATACCTAATGCACAAAGTTTAGGGCGTGGACTACAGGGGTATCTAATCCCTTTCGCTCCCCACGCTTTCGTCCATGAGTGTCAGTAATTGTCCAGGTAGCTGCCTTCGCCGTTGGTGTTCCTCCTAATATCTACGCATTTCACCGCTACACTAGGAATTCCACTACCCTCTCCAATACTCTAGCCATGTAGTTTCAGGCGCAGTTCCACGGTTGAGCCGTGGGATTTCACACCTGACACACATAGCCACCTGCGGACCCTTTACGCCCAGTAAATCCGAGTAACGCTTGCAGTCTCCGTTTACTCCCAAATGACAGGGGTTTACAATCCGAAGACCTTCATCCCCCACGCGGCGTCGCACTATCAGGCTTGCGCCCATTGTAAATGATTCGAAACTGCTGCCACCCGTAGGTGTCTGGACCGTATCTCAGTTCCAGTGTGGCTGATCATCCTCTCAGATCAGCTACCCGTCTTTGCCTTGGTGAGCCGTTACCTCACCAACAAGCTGATAGGCCGCGAGCCCCTCGTAAAGCGCCATTACAAGCTTTAGCAAGTCTTCCATGCGGAAGACTGCCACATTCGGTATTAATCCACCTTTCGGCGGGCTATCCCCAACTTTACGGTAGGTTGCACACGTGTTACGCACCCGTTCGCCGCTAAGGTATTGCTACCTTCGCTCGACTTGCATGTCTGAACCACGCCGCCAGCGTTCACTCTGAGCCAGGATCAAACTCTCCGAAAAGCAGAGCACCAGAGGCGCTCTGTTCAGAGGTCCTGTATATCGTTATAGTATAACGCTTGGACTACTGTATTTAATTAAAGAATTGATCGGCGACCATTCGTTCGCCAATCGCACAAAATAACTTTCAAAGAACTTCGCTTTAACACTCATAAGGCGAATCCTCATAAGTGGGAAAGATGCCGATAAAGACACTTTTCGTTTCGCTCGTCAATAGCTTTTTGAAGTTTTTTCGACTTCCGCCATATTCGCTAGCGAACTTTCCGTTTGCCTTCCCGCCACGCTTAACGCACAGCAAAAGGCCAGCCTGACCGTGGCCATACTTTTTGGCTTTCACCAAAGGCCACTCTTGTTACGGAACTTGCGCCAAAAGGCCTTGCCTTTCAGCTTCCGAACAAGGCTCTTTGCGATGGAACTGCATAGGCCGCCAGTATCAGTCAACTGGCCCAACCTGCTTCCGCCGGGAAGAGCTTTGCTCGCATAAGCTGGCGCGGCACAGTCAAAGCCGCAAAGCGACCAAAACCACACCCAACCGAGCTTTCCGCCATCCTTGTCAGACTCTTAGCTTGGTAAAGAACATTTTCACAAGCGCCACACCCCAAAGGAGCAAATGACACATGTGAAAGACCCCTGAACAAATCACTTTTTCACTAGCCCTCAAGCTTTTTTTGAAGAATCGGCGCTTATTCCATAATTCATGAAGCTAATTACTTATACATCAACTACTTGTGCCGATGGAAAAAATCATACTTTCGGCGCTCTCCACTCGCTCACTGCGTTCAGTCCTGCTTCTAAATGCGCGACATCTGCTCTAGGCGTCGCTCCATACGCTTGCGCTCGCTAATGTCGGACATCGTGACAATCCAACCTACGCGGCCCTTGTCTTTGCGGTCCAAAATGTAGGTGCGCACATCCTGCTCTCGCCCGTTGACGCTCTGCTCGAAGCTAGTCTTGCCTCCCTCGGGGAGCAGTCTGGCGGCCACCTCCGGGGGGAAAAGCTCCGTCACGTTGCGCCCTAGGCAGTCGTTGCCAAGCGCCAGCAGAGCGCGGGCACTCTCGTTGGCCTCGCAAAGATTGTGCATACGGTCGAATACAAAGATGGCCACCGGAAGCTTCTCCACGATGAAGTCATTGGCCACGGTTGTCAGATTGATGATATTCTGATGAACCACAGCAAGATAGACGACAAAGGTGGTGGCGGCCAGAGAGAACGGGGTAAGGTCCAGACTACCCCAAGGGCTATTGCCTGACTGATATAAGAAGCTGGCTACATAAGGGAACAGTGTGGCCAGCATCAGCAGCATCGCGTGCTTGCGAAAGATCCTGCCCCTTAGCTCGCTGTACATGGCCAGCATCAACAGCCCGCAGATGCCACTACCGTAGGTGAAGGACAGGTTCACATAGTACCAAATACCGCGCGTGAAGGTCAGGGTGTTGTATTTCGCGTCGAGGGCGGGGTCTATGTAGATCAGGCCAAGATACTCGTCAAAGAGACGGAAGATTACCGTAAGAACCGGGATGACCCAGATAAGCACCCGGAAAAGGCCCTGCCTGAACAAAGCGCCCCTGCCAGTATAGCGCACAACAAACTCAACCCAAAACGCTGGCATAAGCGCCACACCCATGTACTGGACCTTGCTCCACGCGAGCATCCCGGCAATGCCCACCGAGGAAAGCTCCCCGCCATAACCGCCGCAGTAAACACCCACCGACACCATGCAAAGGCCGAAAGAGCGAAACTGCGTATCCCCGGCACGCGCCAGAATATATACACCGAGGACCACCGCCAGAATGGCAAAGGTCCAAAGGGTGAGAATCATCATTACCAGACTCATGGCAGTGCGGAGAAGGCTGGGAAATACTACGCTTCAGTCTGACAGGGCCAGCGCCGCTTGAGCAAGCACGCACTTGACGACATAAGTGCCAAAGAGGCAAAGGTTCACATAATTTTTATGGCTGCACAGCGCCGTCCGCTCTGATAATGTGCACTACATCAACGCGCACGGCATGTATCAGGACTACTTCGGATTCAGCGAAATGCCCTTCAGCATCACGCCCGACCCCCGCTTCCTGTATCTAAGCCCCGCCCATACGGAGGCCCTCCAACACCTGCGCTACGGGGTGGCAGAGCGCAAGGGCTTCATCGTGATTAGCGGCGAGGTCGGCTGTGGGAAGACCACCGTATGCCGCGCCCTGCTGGCCGAGCTGGACAGCGCCCGCTACGACACGGCCCTGATACTCAACCCCCGCCTTAGCGAAACGCAACTGCTCAAGGCCATATTGAACGAACTGGGCGAGGTTAACACAGGGCGCACGCGGGTGGAAATGACCAGCAAGCTGAACGCGCTACTCTTGGACCGCGTGGATAAAGGGCGCGACGTGGTGCTCATGATCGACGAGTCACAAAACATGTCCTTCGACACCATCGAGCACCTGCGAATGCTGTCCAATCTGGAGACCGACACGCAAAAGCTCCTGCAAATCATCCTCATAGGTCAGCCGGAACTGGTGGCGATGCTGCGTCAGGAACGCCTTCGCCAGCTTCGCCAACGCGTGCAGGTATTCTGTGAACTGGCTCCGCTCGGCTTCGAAGAAACAGTATGTTATATCCGGCACAGATTAAGCGTGGCAGGCGGCAAGGGCAGACCCCGATTCAGCCCCCGCGCCTGCCGCTCGATATTTCGCGCCAGCAAGGGCATACCGCGCATAATCAACCAACTCTGCGACAAGGCGCTGCTGGCCGCCTACGTCCGCAATGCCGACACGGTGAACTGGTGGGACGTGCGCCGTGCTAAAAAGGAGACCCGTCTATGAGCCTGATACACGACGCATTGAAAAAGGCCGCCAGCACCCAACAGGCCCAAGACGCCGGACCTAGCCCATCCCCATCCCCCACTGCGCCGATTAAGCCGGGCGAACCATCGGCATCGCTGCTTCTTGCGCAAGCAATTGGCATCGTGATACTGCTCCTCCTGCTACTAGGGGTAGGCATATGGTGGATATGGGGCGGACTCAACAGACAGCCCGAGCAAGAGCCGCCGCCAGCCCCGAGCGTGTCGGAAACTAAGGCCAGCCCCACGACGCCCCCGGACATAAGCAAATCCGCAAAAATCGAGCCTCCAGCCAGCCCGAAGCCCGCTCCAGCGCCCTCTCCCGCCCCGGCGAATGCCGACAGCGCCAGCGGATGGGAACCCTCCGAAGACCTAGTCAAAGCCGTCATGGAAACCCCGCTTGTAGGCGGCACCCAGGAAGAAGACATAGTGGAAATACTGGACGCCCAGCCAGCGGGCGACACCGCCCCCGCCCTGCAAGCCGAACAGTCTATGCCCGCAGCTCAGATCATTGAAGTATCCCGGCCCGCCCCAGCGGCACAGCCGCCAAAGGCCAATGCCGCGATACAGCGCCTTGTTAAGGCAATTGAGATTCGCGGCGTAGGGCGCGGCAGGGTGTTGCTCCTTCTACCCGGAGCGGGCGAGGCTGTCGCCTTCCAGCCCGGCGCCCTCGTTGACGGAGCAAGCGGCCTGTATCTGGAAGCAATAGAAACGGACAGAATAACATTCCGCGACGCTCAGGGCCGCAGCTACGAAAAGGCGCGCTGAAAGCGAAGCTGGAGAGCCAGCATACACCCCGCCCATACGAGGCGCGAAACCGCCAAAGCAACAATAAACACTCACATCGCTTGCAAGCTTGCCCGCGAAAGGGCAAGCTCTGTTTCGTTGACAGCCATGCACATGGCATTCAGGACTGTTTCCAGTCATGCCCGTGATACACGGACAAAGACTTAGTATTTCCACCGAGTAACAACAACCGACAGGTTTCAACACAAACGTCCATGACAACAATCGTAGATATCACAGCGCGCGAGATTATTGACTCCCGCGGCAATCCCACCATCGAAGTCGATGTCGAACTGGAGAGCGGCGTAGTTGGCCGTGCAGCGGTACCCTCCGGTGCCAGCACTGGCGTCAACGAAGCCCTTGAACTGCGCGACGGAGCCGTTGCTGCCGACGCCGAAGGCAAGAAGGCCAAGAAGGCCGAAAAGCTCGCCAAGCGCTACGGCGGCAAGGGCGTGCAGACAGCCGTTGGCAATGTCCACGAGCTTATCGCCCCCGCCCTCCTCGGCATGGACGCCTGCGATCAGGTCGGCATCGACTACACGATGCTCGACCTTGACGGCACCCCCAACAAGAGCAAGCTCGGCGCCAACGCCATCCTCGGCGTGTCCCTGGCCACTGCCCGCGCCGCTGCCGAATCCATCGGCCTGCCCCTCTTCAAGTACCTCGGCGGCCCCAATGCCAAGGTCCTGCCCGTTCCCATGATGAACATCATGAACGGCGGCGCCCACTCCGACGCCCCCATCGACATCCAAGAGTTCATGATCATGCCCAAGGGTGCTGAATCCTTCAGCGAAGCCATCCGCATGGGCGCCGAGACCTTCCACGCGCTCAAGAAGGTCCTCCACGACAAGGGCCTGTCCACATCTGTGGGCGACGAGGGCGGCTTTGCCCCGAACCTCTCCGGCGGCACAGAAGAAGCCCTCGAAGTGATCGCCGCAGCCATCAAGAAGGCCGGCTACAAGCTCGGCAAGGACATCTTCCTGGCCCTCGACGTAGCCTCGTCCGAGTTCTACAAGGAAGGCAAGTATGTCTTCAAGAAGAGCGACGGCTCGGTGCGCACAAGCTCCGAAATGGTTGACTACCTCAAGGGCCTCTGCGCCAAGTACCCGATCATCTCGATCGAGGACGGCTGCGCCGAAGAGGACTGGGACGGCTGGAAGCTGCTAACCGACACTCTCGGCAGCACAACCCAGCTCGTTGGCGACGACCTCTTCGTGACGAACGTCAAGTTCCTCAAGAGGGGCATCGAGACCAAGACCGCCAACTCCATCCTCGTGAAGGTGAACCAGATCGGCTCCCTCACCGAGACGCTCGACGCAGTCGAACTAGCCAAGGAAAACGGCTACACAAGCGTGCTGTCCCACCGCTCCGGCGAAACCGAGGACACCACGATCGCCGACATCGCAGTGGCCACCAACTGCGGCCAGATAAAGACCGGCTCCATGAGCCGCTCGGACCGTATCGCGAAGTACAACCAGCTCCTCCGCATCGAGGAAATGCTCGGGGCCTCCGCAATCTACGGCGGCAAGATGAAGGTCTAGTCCTCCAAGACACTCAAAATTCAAAGCAAAGGTCCGGCTCCAACAAAGGGGCCGGACTTTTTTTACACCCCATACAAACATGCACAAGACAGAGCGGCACGAACTGCGCCAAGTGACAAACTCCGCAAAAAATACAAAAACTCCCTTGACCTTCATCCCGCGAATGCTAGCTTCTGCAACTTCACTTGTGTGCGCCCATAGCTCAATTGGATAGAGCGTCTGACTACGGATCAGAAGGTTGGGGGTTCGACTCCTCCTGGGCGCGCCAGCTTTTCAAAGGCGACACAAGAAGCGCGGCTCCCGAAAAAGGGAGCTTTTTTGTTGCACAGACGTCAATACAAGGCCCTTTCCGCACTTCCAATCGTTCCAGCTTGGGCATAAACTGCTATCCATGCAGCCCGATTCATTCAAGGCCGACAGGGAACGATTCGACCGCGACGCCGCCCTCTGGGACGGCTGCCCCAACCCGCACCGCGCAGCCCTTGCCAGCGCATGTCGCGAAGCCCTAGCCGGGGTAATCGAAGGCTTTGCCACATCTCCCAGCCTCTTCGACTACGGCTGCGGCACAGGCGCTGTATCTCTCCCTCTGGCCCAAATGTGCGCCAGCATCACAGGTTGCGACTTTTCCGAAGGAATGCTCGCACAGTTCGCCAAGAACGCGGCCTCGCTCGGCCTTGACAGGGTGCGCACCCTGCAACTCGACCTATCGGGCGAGGCCCCCATCCCGCCCGAACGTTACGACATTGCGCACTGCGGCATGGTGATGCACCACATTGTGGACATTCCCGCCTTTTTCTGCCGCATAAGCGAAGTGCTCCGCCACGGGGGCACGCTATCCCTGATCGATGCCGAACCCGAAGATGGCAGCTTTCACGACGACAACAGCGGAGTGGCTCACTATGGACTGAATCCCGACCAACTCTGCCAGCAGCTCGAAGGCATGGGCTACGACATCATCCACTCGCGCCGCATCCACACGGTGGAAAAGCCGCGCGCAGGGCAAATGAAGCCCTACCCGATCTTCCACATCGTAGCCCGCATGCAGGACTGACCGGCGCATTGCGCGCAAAATGCCTATCGCAGGCATTTTGCCGTAACCGCATTTTTCGCGTGAACGCAAAGCCTGACAGTGCTAGAGCTGCGCAATGAACGGGGAGACGAGGAACAACAACTCCAACGCCGAAACGGCGAAAAAAGCGACTTTCGCTTTACTCGGGGCATTAACGCTTTCGCCCTTCGTCAGCACGGGCATGGCGCTGGCTGCTGGCATAGCCTTCAGCCTGGCCTTCGGAAACCCCTGGCCAAAGCAAAGCGCCCGCCTTGGCAAGATACTGCTACAAGTCTCGGTCGTGGGCCTTGGCTTTGGCATGAATATCGGCGAAGTGTGGCGCGTAGGCAGCTCGTCGCTAATATTCACGGCACTAGGCATCACCTTCACGATGGCCTGCGGGCTGCTCCTTGGCCACATGATGGGCATAGGCAAACGCAGCTCGGCGCTCCTCAGCTTTGGCACGGCAATCTGCGGCGGCAGCGCCATTGCGGCAATGGCCCCGGTCATAGATGCAGACAGCGACGAAAGCGCCGTGGCCCTGGCAACAGTCTTCACGCTCAACGCAGTGGCGCTGTTCGTGTTTCCCCCGCTCGGGCACATTTTCGGCCTTGGTCAGGAGCAGTTCGGCACCTGGGCAGGAATGGCCATCCACGACACAAGCAGCGTCGTAGGCGCAGCGGCCAGCTACGGGGCCGAAGCCCTCGCCATCGGCACTACGGTCAAGCTCTCCCGCGCCATATGGATTGCACCCGTGGCCCTTATAACCTCGATGATCGTGCGCAAGGGCGGCAAAGTGCGCGTTCCCCTGTTCATTGTCGGCTTCATAGCGGCGGCGGCCCTAGCCGGAGCCACGCCACAGGCAGCGCCTCTCTGGCACGGCGTGGCCGCCGTGGCAAAGCAGAGCCTCGTCCTCACTCTATTTCTAATAGGTGCCGGTCTCAGCCGCCCGGTGCTTCGCAAGGTAGGCATACGCCCGATGGCACAGGGCCTCGCGCTCTGGCTCATCGTCAGCCTTCTGACGCTGGAAGCGGTGCGCAATGGCTGGATCTAGCTAAGGGCACCCTTGCGAGCAGCAGACGCCAGGCGAATTATCAACCACCAGCTTAAGCTCCCTATGCTCCGCCAAGAATAGCGCCCAACATCTTTGCCGCCACCGTCATCATGATAAGGGCCACCGGGTAGGCCGTGGCATAGCTAACCACCGGTTCCTGCGAATCGCTGCCCGCCGTCAGCGCGCCAAGCGCCGGGGTGCTCGTCATGCCTCCACATATGCCCCCAAGGGCCTGCATACGGCTCATCTTCATAAGTCGCCTTGCATACGGGTAAGCAATGAGCAAGGGCAACAGCGTCACCACGGCCCCTGCCAAGAGCAGGACCGGACCTTCGTGCGATATGGTGTCCACCATGCCCCGCCCGCCGGAAATGCCCGCGTCGGCAAGAAAGAGCACAAGGCCAAACTCCTGAAGGAGCAGGCGGGTGGGACGCGGGATATGGCCGACAATTTTGCCAATCCTGCCCATTCTGCCAAGTATCAGCCCGGCAAAAAGCGGCCCGCCAGCAACACCCAGCGTCATCTGCGCACCCTCGAAGCCTAGCGGCAACATCCCAAGTAAAAGCCCCAAAGACATGCCCAGCGCCAGCGATACAAGGTCTGTGTAGTCAAGAGCCTGCGGCCTGTGCCCCACTCTTTCGGAAAAGCCGTTCAAATCCCCCGGACGCCCGACCACGGTCAGAATGTCGTACTTCTCAATGCGCGTTTCCGCGTCCGGCACGAAGGTCTGGTCCATGCGCGTAACTCTTGTGACGACCACCCCATGTCTCTCCATCGCCGCCAGCTCGCGCAAGGTGCGGCCAGCTACGCAGGACCTAGTTACGGCCAGCCTGCGCCGCTCGTTTTCGGTGTCCAGAACGTAGGGCATCTCCACACGCCTGCCGATGAACTCGCAGGCCCTCTGTATGGAGCGCGGCCTGCCAACAAGGAGTAGCACCTGCCCCGGCGAGAACACATCCCCTGCCTCAAGCGGGCGCAGACGCCCTTCCGCAAGTACGCGAGAAATCTGACAGCAGCTAATGCCTGCAACGTCCGCACTGAACACGGCACGCCCATACAGGTTCGGGTTCCCCACCTCCACAAGTGCGTTGCCAATGCCCTTGTCCGGCTCTGCCTCGGCGCTTGGCGCCTCCTCGCCACCCTTGCGTACAATGCGCGGAAGAAGCTGCACAAAGAGCACTACGCCCACGACTCCGAACGGATAGGCCACGCCGAAGCCGACGGCCACTTGCTGGGCAAATTCTCCCCCATCCTCCGTGGCTGCGGCCAAAGCCGGGGTACTTGTCAGGGCACCGGCAAATAGGCCCGTTGCCAAGCCGCCGGGAATGTCGAAGAGCTGCGCAGCAGCCCATGCGATGAATGCGCCGCTGCCAACGATAAGCACCGCAAGCCTTGCCAAGGTGCCACCCTCTCGCGCCAGAGCCTCGAAGAAACGCCCCCCGGCACCAATACCTACGCAGTAGACGAACAGGGCCAGCCCTAGCCTGCCCGTTCCGCCGGGAATGCTTAAACCAAGGTGCCCGGCAAGAAGGGCTACGAATATGACACCCGAGCTGCCAAGACCAACGCCCTTGATGCTGATATTTCCAAGAAGCAGGCCAAGCCCCAGTATGCATAGGAGCACTAGCAGCTCGTTGGCAGATAGAATTTGGAACACTTCCATGAAAGACTCCGGTTGATTACCTAATGGCACCATAATGCCAACAAAGCAGAGCCAAGATTCTGGCAAGCGGGTTACCCGTCAAGCCAAGAGTATATCCGTTTCACTGCGAATGGCGAACATAAGCGACTCGGGGCGCCACTTGCGGCGACCACTACCAACCATACACTCCAGCCGCTATCAGGCTCATCGCATCAAGCGTTCGCGAGCCGGGTATGTTCAGGAAGTTCGCCGGTACTAGCAATATGCGGTCATTCTTCACCGCTTCCACCCTGCCCCACACTTTGTCATCCTTGAGCCGGGCCACACGCTGGCGAAATGCCCCATGCTCTGCCTCCTCCAATGGAAGGGGCAGTATGATGAAGTCGGGCCTCTCTGTCAGAAGCGCTTCCATTGACAGCCGAGGCCAAGGCGAGGCCGCACGGTTGGCTATGTTGTCCAGCCCAAGGTCGCTCAACATGTCATCCACCCAGCTTCCCCGGCCCGCGCTGCCAAGATACTCCGTGTCGTAGAGCAGGGCCACTTTCAA
The DNA here is from genome assembly GCA_001604585.1 of Puniceicoccales bacterium Verruco_02. Classification (GTDB taxonomy): domain Bacteria; phylum Verrucomicrobiota; class Verrucomicrobiia; order Opitutales; family Oceanipulchritudinaceae; genus Verruco-01. The sequence goes on from LVBW01000014.1 coordinate 10,644, forward strand.
GCCCTTGCGCGCCAGTTCCACCTTTGCAAGCAGCTCTTCGCGCCGCCGCGACATATCCTGCAACACTGCATCCCCCTCTGCGCTGCGGCCCAGCACGCGACACATTGTTCCCATGTCGGCCATGACATCGGAAAGGCCCTGATGCTTGAACATCATGCAGCGAATACCGGCCCCTTCGAGAGTGTCGTAAACGTGTCGAGGCGTCATCTCCGTACCCATCACAAGGTCGGGACCAAGACTTATTATGCGCTCTATGTTGGGCGACATCATGTCTCCAATGCGCTCCACGGCGGCCACCTCGGGACGGTCGCACCATTTTGTGACTCCGCGTAGCATGTCCACCTCGCCCAAGGCTACGAGCATGTCCGACACGCTGGGCGCAAGTGAGACCAAGGTCTTCGGTACCTTGTCTAGGCGCACCGTACGCCCACAGTCGTCCTCAGCCTCGTAATACGCCGCCGCCCCGCGAATGGGAGCCCCACCCTCTCCGCACGAACACAGCAGAACGGCGTAAAGGGAAACGAGAACGGCAGACAGGAAAGGGATTCGCATGACTTGGGAATGCAGTTTTGACAGTTTTATGCCATTATGGCATTGACGGCATACTGGTGCCAATTACATTCCAAGCCCTGATGAAAGCAAAACTCTTTTTCGCAACTCTCTTCGCCGCTCCCCTAATAGCCGGGGCGGTAACGATCAACTTCGAGGATCTGGCCCTGGCCGCCGACAGTTCCTACAACGGCTCGGACAACGCGGGCGGCTTTGTCAGCGGAAGCGTCAGCTTCTCCAACAACTTCACCGACTGGGGAGGGGGCTACTCTTCTTGGGACGGCTTCGGCTATTCCAACAAGGGCTACGCAAAGCCTGCCACTGCTGGCGACTACACATACGAATTCAACACCGTAGCCAGCGACAACAGCACCTACGCGGTGGTCTATGGAAGCGCCTTCAGCTCTGCACCCACGATCACGCTAAACAGCGAAACGAGCACACCGCTCTCGATCGACATCGTGAACACGACGGTAACCTGGTCCTCTCTGAGCTACGGCGACGGCTTTGCCAAACAGTTCGAGGCCGGGGACTGGTTCAAGCTGACAATCAGCGCCTTCGACGCAGTGGGCGACTTCATCGCCAGCATCGAAACCTTCCTTGCAGACTTTACCGACGGCAAGAGCTACATAATGGACGAGTGGACGACGGTTGACCTCAGCAGCCTCGGCATGAACGTGGCAAGTCTTGAGTTCAGCTTTTCGTCCACAGACAACGGCATGTTCGGCATCAACACGCCAACATACGTTGCAATCGACAACCTTGTGGCCGTGCCCGAGCCTTCCACATACGCCGCCATTACCGGTCTGGCCGTCCTGGGTCTGGCATGGCAGCGCCGTCGCAAGGCAACTCAGGCATAGCTTACCCATGAATTTTGTTATCGGGATGCCTTCCGCAAGGCAGGCCGGTGCTTCTGCGCTGGCCTGCCTGCTTGTTTGCACATATGCGACAGCCAATGAGGCACAAACAGCCTTGGACGATGTGCTGGAATTGCCACCGCTCAGCGTCAGCGCAAGGCGCTTCGAGGCCGACAGCGCCCGCATCGCCGCCGCCATAACGCAGGTCGATGCATCCACAATCAGCGCCAAGGCCGCAACAAACATAGCGGACCTCCTTGGCGAACTGGGCGTAACCTTGCGCTCCTACACAGGCAACCCCGCGCAGAGCACGATCGACATGCGCGGGCACGGCGAGAGCGGCAACCTCAACACCCTCGTACTGATAGACGGGCGCCGAATCAACGCCCCGGACATGAGCGGCATCAACTGGCTGAACATGCCCCTTGTGAGCGTTGAGCGCATCGAAGTACTGCGCGGCAGCCAAAGCGCCATGTACGGCAACAACGCCGGCGGCGGCGTCATAGACGTGCGAACCTCCATTCCGCAAGGAAGCGGTGCTGCGTCCATAATAAGCTACGGCAGTTGGGACACATGGACAGCACGCGCGGCGGCATGGACGGAGCTGACAGAGAAAGTGCGCTCAAGCACCGAGCTTGGCTTCATGGAAAGCGACGGCTGGCGCGACAACTCTTCCTACAAGACGCGCCGCATAAGCCAGAGCTTCCAAGGCAGTGCGGGAAAGCTGGATTGGCGGGCGAGCGCAGGCTACGACGACAACTGGTTCCTCTTCCCCGGCCCGCTGGACACTACTAGCTACTTGGAGAACCCACGCCAGAGCGGCTACTACCCGATGGGGGCAGACTATTATGCCCAAAGTGAGAACTACTACGCGAGCGGCGCGGCGGACTGGAAGGGGGATGCCCTGCAACTGCACGCAGACCTCAACTGGAACCACGTCTTCAACCCCTGGAACATGGGCGCAGGGCTTGGCGCAGAACGCAGGCTCGACACTTGGAAGTTCGCCCCAAGGGCAAGGCTCGCGCTTGGCGATGCCACATCGCTGATACTAGGCGCAGATGGCGAACACGACTCGCTAAGCCTTGGCCTATTCAACGACATAGCGCACACAGATCGCCGCTCTCACTCCACGCTTCGCCGCACAACGGGGGGCCTTTACAGCAACCTATCCTGGAGCGGTCTTAGAGAAAAGAGCCTGACTGCCGACCTAAGCGCCCGCGCACAGGCGCACAAACTCTACGACAGCTTTTCTGACGACACAGGCGAAAAGCCCGATGAAAAGAAGAACAAAAGCGGCAACGACACCGCTCTGAGCCTTGGCACAAGCTGGCAGGCCACGGAGAATATCCGCCTCTGGGCAAGGGGCGACCGCTTCTTCCGCTACCCGGCCATTGACGAAATCGTGGCCTATCAGGGCTACGACCTTAAGGTGCCCTTCAACAGCGAACTGGGTTCCGAATACGGCTGGGGAGGCGAGGCCGGACTGGACCTCACAATCCCGCACGCCATGTTCCGCATCAACGGCTTTGCGCAGGAGGTGAAGAATCTCATCGTGTTCGACTACGTCAGTAACCTCAATGTCAACCTTGCCGCGGCCCGCAGGCTGGGTATGGAAGCAAGTGCACAGTTCGCCTACGGACAATTCAAAGGTGGCCTCTTCTACACACTCCTGCATGTGAAGCTTACGGACGGCAGCTACGATTTCGCACTGGATGCTCAGCACATCAGCGGCAACTACTCGGGCAAGGAGCTGTATCTGGTACCGCGTCATCAGATATCCGGCCATGTGGAATGGACTCCGGGCCGCTTCTCGCTGCGTCTATCAGGCCGCTACACGGGAGAGCAGTGGCAGGGCAACGACTTTGAGAACAAGCAGGACAAGATGCCCTGCTACTTTGTAATGGACGCCATTGCCCGGCTAAGAGTCAGCGAAAAGCTGACGCTCTTTGTGGCATCGGAAAACCTGCTCGATCGCCAGTACTCGGCCCTGCGCTACAGCGGCGTTTGGTACCCGGCAGCGCCAAGAAGCTACCGCTGCGGCCTGCAACTGAGCTACTAGAAGAAGACCTACTCACTTTGTTAAGTCTCCGTTTTTAGCTATATTACGCAATAAAGACACTATCGTGCCAATAAAAACTGGACGCGTGGTGTTGCGCATTGGAGTATTGGCATCCTCCTGCCAACACAACATGGACTCTCACATGCTCTCTACGACTAGAGCATTTTCCTGTTAAATGGCGCGGTCAGGCGAGCTGCTGGGAAAGAAGACGGCAAGGCTTTGCAGACAGGGCTGGGCAAAGGCCCTGCCCGTCTGCGAAACGCAGCCGAAACTTTTCCAGCAACTCGTTCTAGGAACAAGGTTCGCGCCGCGAACCTTGCGTGATTGCGCAAGATAACTGGAAAATGCTCTAGAGGCATCGCTCTTGCCACTCTGGCCTTCCTTTCGTTTTCCGCATCGCCGCTAATTGCAGGCCCTTACGCCCCCAAGGCCGAGACCGAGGGCATCACCGCCATACACATGAGCAGCACAGACTTTGTAGGCTGGGCAACAGGCGTTTACGAATACGTGCCCGGAACGGATGTCGCCGTCACATGGCAGACAACGGACAAGGCGGAATAATCCTGCGAAAGTGGCCGAACCGGACAGTGCACTGCTACTGACATAGTCAACGGACAGCGTCAGATTAGACTCATTTATGCCAAACACGGACTCTGAGTAGGAACTTGAGGTGGCCGTGGCCGACACGTCTGCCCCGAAACTGTCTGCAACACTCGACAGGGATTACAAGTAGCGGGAGCCGTAGTTGGCATACAAGTACACCGTGTTGCAGTCGGATACAATAACCCCATTCAAGGAGCCTCCGACCGGGCCTGACTGAGCCAGCCCATTGAGATCAATTGAGCCTGAGAGGGTTGTTACAACGTCCCCTTCCAATATCTTCATGCAAAAGGCATGAATACAAACAAAACTGATTCCAAGTGCAAAACCTGATTATCCAGACATGCACTTAGGCTATGAATACAGGGATAATACACATCAAAAATGGTCATCCCATCGTATGCCACAGACGCGAAAGCGTGAACCACAATTCGTGCCATACGCGGTGGAGCACATTTACAAGCAAGCCCAAGCGTAATTCCCACATATACAAACGCCTTAATAGCATATAATTGCAATGCGGTAACGCCGTTATGCTTGTTCTTGATGCACTCTGCGCTTAAACTGTCATTTGCACATCCGTGCATGTTCTTGAACCCTCAATACAGCAGATCAATGAAGACAGAAATGACAGACATGCTTGCACACATCAACATGTCGAACATGGGCCTGAAGGCCATTCTCAGCTCCGAATTCGAACTCATTTGGAACGACCGTGGCAGCGGCGCATCAAAAGACGGCGCGTTCTGGAAACCCAAGTCAACATTCGACACACTCCCGATCGGCGCTCTGGCAATGAGCGGCTACGGCGACCCGGACAACAAGTTTGCCGCCCTGTGTATCGGCCCCGACGGGCACGACTCCAAGGCGCTGGCACATCCCATGAAGTTCGATCTGATATGGGCCGACCACGGCTCGGGCGCGGACAAGGACGGCTCCTGCTGGAGGCCAATTCCTCCCAGCGGCTACGTATCCATGGGCGACATGTTCATGAACGGATATGACTGTCCCAACCTAGACAGCGTATGGTGCGTCAGGCAAGACCTTGTGGAACCCACCAGCATCGGCGAACTCATCTGGAACGACAAAGGCTCCGGCGCTGACAAGGACTTCGCGGCTTGGGAGATAGACGGCTTCCATGGCGACAGCAGATTCTCCTGCCCCTTCATCGGCAACAACGCCCACGAAAGGCCATCCGTCATTGTGTTCAAGCTTAAGAACATCTAATAGGCACCCACTCTGGTTTCCGAAAATGGGGAAACCATACATTAGCCCCGCGCCTACCACAGCGCGGGGCTGTTATTTCTCCCAAGACATGCGCCCACGAAAGTAGGAAACGCCAGCATAACTCAGCAGCGCACTGCCAATAATCTCGACAGGCGCCGGGCCACTTAACTAAGTAGTGCCTCGCGCATGTATTCATGCAAGCAACACTGGCACCCTTCCGTCATGATGAACCACTCGCTGACACGTCCAGCATCCATACTTGCCGTCTTTCTCTTGGCTGCATCGACTCTTGATGCCGGTCCCTACGCTCCCGCTGCGGGCAAGATCGGCAGCACGGCCATCCCCAAAGACGAAGCATCATTCATCGGCTGGGTTAAGAAGGTGGAAAGCTACGCCCCCGGCAGCAACGTGGATGAGCAGTGGAAGGACCTCAGCAAGGCACTTGGCGCACCGGGCAGCGACGTGTACGACATTGTTTCGCTAGGGCGCGGGGGCAACATAGTCCTATCCTTTGACAAACCCATAGCAGACGGCGAGGGCTGGGACTTTGCCGTGTTTGAAAACGGCTTTGCAGATGGCTATCTGGAACTGGCCTACGTGGAAGTGTCGAGCGATGGGGTGAACTTCGTTCGCTTTCCAAGCCACAGCCTCACGCCTACCCCAGTGGGCGCATATGCCAACAACATGGACGCCACCAACATAAGCGGGCTGGCGGGAAAGTATCGGCTCGGCTTCGGAACACCCTTCGACTTGTCGGTGCTGGCCGGGCAGTCTGGACTGGATATTAACTGGGTCAAATACGTGCGCCTTGTGGACATCGTGGGCGATGGGAGCTGCCGCGACAGCTTCGGGAACATCATTTTCGACCCCTACCCCACAATTGGCAGCGCGGGCTTTGACCTGGACGCGGTGGGAGTGATGCACTTTGCCTCGCTCCCGGTGCCAGATTTGCGCGTGGAATACACCAACGGCACCGTGACGCTGCGCTGGCAGGGACGTGCGGGCGTGAGCTACCTAGCGCAGAGATCCACAGACCTAATCAACTGGAACAGCGCTCCGGCGGCTCTTTCCGGAGTGGACGGCGAGATGACAATCACAAGGGACGCGCCCGACGAACAGGTGTTCTACCGTGTCGTGACAAGCTGGGAGTAGGGATGCGCCCCAAGAAGAGGCCCGCCACAGCGTCCGAAAAAGAAATCAAAGTTGCTAGAGCTGGCCGTATTGCAAAGGATGCTGGCAACCATCCTCCGCATCCCGCACTGAATGCACGACAAAGAAAAGATGAACACGCAGGCAAGCGCTGCATCTGCGAAAGTTGAGTTCTGCTCCCATACGCAGTTCGGCGGCTTCCTTGATCGGATCGTAGCGCACCTGCGCGCGCGGGGCCACGACGCCAGCCAGTATTACATGATCTCCGAGTCCGACTATCGGACAAGTCGCGGAACGCTAGAACGACTCTGGCTACGCCTGCGCATGTTCGCCCTATTCCCGACGCGCCTTGCGCTACATGCCATGTTAGCGCGTCCGGGAACGATATTGGTCGTGACTTCTAACCCGTTTTTCGCGCCACTTGTAGCCAGACTATTCGCCCGAAGCAGCGTCACGGTGGTACACCTGCTTTACGATCTCTATCCCGATGCGCTTGTGTATGGCGGAAAGCTGCGCAACGACTCTCCCATTTGCCAGCTGATAGACCGCGTGCAGCGATCAATGCTACGCCGGTGCAACGCAAACGTACTCCTAGGAGAACACCTGCTCGCTCATGTCCGTTCGCGCTACGGCGAACCACACAATCCTGTAATAATCCATGTTGGGGCAGACGACGAAACATTTGCCGCCCCTCTGGAACACAAGTCCACATCAGAGATGCCCCTGCGCCTGTTATACTGCGGCAACATGGGCTACATGCACGATACGGCTACGCTCGGCACTGCGCTGCGCTCAATGGCCTCAGAGGATACCATGTCGTCGCTTGATTTCCGCTTTCACGCTTCTGGCCGCGGTTACGGACAATTCCGCGAAGAGCTTGCCCATTCTGGTGGCACAACCGCGGACAATATACACCTTGCAGGCTTTTTGGACGCGCAAAGCTGGAGCCAGGAAATGTGTGCGGCAGACATCGCACTTGTCACAATGAAAAACGGCAGTGAGAAGGTGGTAATGCCCTCCAAAACCTACTCTGCGATGCAGGCAGGGCAGGCCATACTGGCGATAGCACCGGCCGAATCCGACCTAGCCCTACTCGTGAACAAGCACGACTGCGGCTGGGTGATAAAGCCGGGGGATTCGCAAGCCCTCGAAGCACTGCTGCGCTCTCTACCGCAGCGCCGCGATGAACTGCGCCGCAAGCAGGAAAATGCCCTTCAGGCCGCTTGCAGACACTATTCGGGTGCCGTCGTGGCCGGGCACTGGGCAACGCTTATCGCGCAATTGCATTCATCCCGGTAAAACTGGCCCGCTGCACAATTATCGGCACGTTGTCGAGCAAAGGCTCAAGTCAAAGCTGGTACCGGAGGTGGGACTTGAACCCACATACCCGCGAGGGTGGTTGATTTTGAGTCAACTGCGTCTGCCATTTCGCCACTCCGGCAAGAAGATCCGAAAGCAAATACATGCATGAATTGCCCACGCTTGGAAAGCACGAAACACGCGCAAGGCAAACATGAAGTCCAACTCCTTCGCCAGCCGCCGCCCGACCTCTCAGACAGGCAGCCCCTGACCAGACTCTGCGGCATCGGCTTGCGCATTTGCTGGAATCCTGTCCAACAGCTCTTCCATACTGCCCTCGCCCAAGGTATTCGCGGCAGCGTCTAGACGCTCGCGGTACAAATCAATCACCCCGTCCACATCCTTAACAAGTTCCGTGCCCTTGTCCGAACCATGCGCCTCGTACATGCGGCGGAAACCCGGCAGGTCTATGCTTCGGAGCGGTCTTGCAGGGCTGAAACAAGTGCGCTCAAGGCCAGACTCGTCCCCATCGTCATCCAAGGCCGTCACAAGGCCCATGTCCACGAGCCGAGTCAGACTCTCGTTCAGAATGTTCGATGGAACACGCATCAACTCCGCCAACTCGTCCGCCGAAAGCGGAGGCTGACAACGCGAGAAGCGGCGGGCAATGAGCGCATAGGCCCCGAAGCTGATCGTTTCTCTGGCGCGCTCGCTGACATTCTCCCAAGCCCTCTGATCTGCCAAGAACTGGGCATTCTGCACTGCATACGTAACCTGACCGCCGAGCAAGAGGAAGGCCCAGAACAGATACAGGCCAAACATGAGAACCAGCACAATGCCCATCGACCCGTACAGGCTCTGAATGCGTATCACGTTGTTTATGTAGAGTATGGAAAGAAAGTTATTCAGCACCAGCAAGATGGCCGCGCTGAAGCCACCGGCGAGTGCAGGCAGAAAACGCACCCGCGTATTGGGGAAAAACTGGTAGAAAAAGGTTAATAGCAACGCCAGCCCCAACACCGACACGAGCGGCCCGATGAACACGAGCAGCCGCGCAAGGTGCTCGCCCATTGGCAAGGTGTCCAACATGCCCACGACCGTGGATGCCGACAGTAGCCCAATGAGCACAAAACCGGCCAAAACGCCAATGCTCAGAATGGCCCAGTAGAGCACGATGCGCCGCCCCCAAGCCCGCCCGCGCTTGACGCCCCAGATACCGTTGAGCGCGTTCTCTATGGCCACAAGGAGCGAAATGCCAATCCAAATGAGCAATATGCCGCCTATTGTACCGGCGATACCCTTGCCACCCTTGTTTATGCCGCCAACGCTGCCGCGCACCCCATCTATCATGCGGCTAAGGAGCATATCGAAGGCATCGGCCATTTCCTCGGCCTGAAGGCTAGTCCCGGCGTCGATGGCGGGAGTGCTCGCTGGGTCAGACTCCTCCCCAGCCCCCTGCTCCACAGGTACAAGCGGCTCTGCCATTTCAGCAGCTCCACCATCCAGACGCACGTACTGGGCCACCGAAGGAGCCATGAACACGATGGCGCGCTTAATCTGGGCCTCCGGGTCGGCCTTGAGAAAGCTGCCCGTGAATATCACGATGACACCCAGAACCGGCGCCATCGCAAGGAGGGAGGAATAACTGAGCGCGGCGGCGCGGCTGAAAATGGAGTTATCCACCAGTCCGCGCCATAGAATCGTAAGAACGCGCATCAGGAGCAGGGTGCGGCGACTTCGCAAGAAGAGCCTGTCGGTCCAAAGCTCGTCGCCGAGCCTGCTGGCCTTGTGAAATAGTGCGCTTAAGCGTGACATGGGAGTATGTTATGGAGAGGGATGATTGTCTTACGTAAGCAATCATGGAAGAATGCTTGGAAGAGCGCGTAGCAAACCGAAGGCCACTATGCCAAGAAAGGCAACGACGCCGCAGCCAAGCATCAGCCAGAAGTTGAGCGTAAGGGTGCATACATAGACGCCAACGCTGAACACGACCAAGCCGCCAAGTTGCGCCAGATCGGCCAGCTCGCCACTGGCCGCATACCCCGCGTATGCCATCCAGCCAAAGTAGCCAAGCCCCAGCATGAGGCGCAGTCTTAGCAAGGGATAGAACTGCGTCACGGCAAGTGCCAACATCAGGGCAAAGAACAGGTCCACGGCCCCCAGCACGTAATCCGGCCCCTCCAGCAGGAGCATCCAGTCGCGCTTGTCCTTGGCCATCGCCAGATCGAGCAGGCTCTCCCAGTGCGCTCCAAGAAGAGCAGCGGACGAAAGCAGCATCAGAGCGGCCATCATCGGCAGCGACAGGGCCACGGCACGCTCCAGCCACTTGCGCTGAATACGCAGGAGGCGCATTTCCTCGGTGTTACCCTCGGCAGCGTCCAAAATGTCCGCTACTGCCAGACCGGAACGGTCCGGTATAGCGGCAAAGTCCAAAGTCGGGGCAGGTCTATCAAGGACCGGAGCCGGCGCGGATGCAGGGGCCTCGGACCGCGGAACGGGCTTCAGATCGGGAAGCTGTGCTGCCGGGGCAGCATCTGGCACTGGCGACGCTCCGGCAGCCGGGGCCGGGGCTTCGACCTCCGCACCACGGCGACGCAATGTGAGCTTCTTTTTTTCCGGGAATAGCACGGCGCAAAGCTCAGGACTGTCGCCTATTCGCTTCCAGTCCTGCAAGGCATCGTCGTAATACAGGCTCTGCCTGTCCAGTTGCCCGGCCTCGACCAAAGACTGGAGCTTGTCCACGGAGAACGGCCCGCGGGCATTCTCGGCATCCGGCTGGCGGACGAAGTATTCCTGTTCGGACATGATGACAATACTACACCATGCACGAAGCATCGCGCAAGGCATTGCACGCGGCTGATGCAGGACACTATCGCTGTGAACTAGCGGGCATTACTTGCGGGTGGAGGAAAGAAGCTTCCAGCGCAACAAAGTGCCAAAGAGATACAACAGCCCAATGGCAAGACTGCCCAAGGAGGTTGCGGCCACAAATCGGACAACACCACTCGGGGTCTGGGCAGGATAGGTTAATAGGAAGGGCATACCCGCCAGTCCGCGCACGATGAATATGCCTGCTATGACAAGCAGCAGCACGCGAAGGGCGGGAAGGCGGGGTCGCCCAACAGCGCCTGCGTATGCATACAGGGACCAAGTGCCAAGGATGAGCGTGATAATTAGGGTGAGAATGGCGGGAATCCAGGAGCCTTGTTCCGCCATCTCCGCCATTTTCGCCCCTGCCCCAGCAGACCTGTACATGTCCGGCCCGCCGATAATGATGCCAATATGCCAAAGGGCTATTAGCCCGACGATTGCCGAAGCAATCAGTAGTAAAACCCTGCCAGCCTGATGTTTGCCTGTATCATTCATGATGATGCTCTCGAAGAACCTCACATCTGAAGATGATTGCCGCTCCAGCCCAGCTTTGTGTGCAGCAGCTTGAAATAGGTGTAGCCGGGCCTCAACACTAGGGGCAGACGGAATGGGGCCAATTCCAGCTCCACGGGCATACCACCCTCGGCCTCGTCCTGAAAGCAGGGCATACCGTCGCTTGTCACGCTCACTGGCGAACCGCCGCCATCCACGCTTACGCGCAACAGGGTACCCTCGCCCACGATAAGGCCGCGGTTACTCAGGGTGTGCGGACAGATGGGCGTCATGGCAAGCACCGGGGCGCGTGGATGAATGAGCGGACCACCGGCGGAAAGATTGTAGGCGGTGGACCCGGTCGGGGTGGACAGCACAAGCCCGTCGGCCACATACACATTCACCAGCTTTCCATCGGCCTCCACACGCAGCCTAGCCACTCGGGAACTGGTCGAGCGTACGACAACGTCGTTCAAAGCGCAGAACATGCCCCCGCCACTGCTGCGACAAATTAGCAGGGAACGGTCGCTTAGGCGAAAATCCCCGGCAAGGAAGCTGTCGAAAAACGCCCTCGCCTCCTCCACCGTGAACATGGCCAGAAAGCCCAGCTTGCCCATGTTGACACCGAGCACGCGGGTGCCCTCGCGCGCTGCCTCGGCAGCAACAGAGAGCAAGGTGCCGTCACCCCCGATGACGCAACAGGCATCCGCGCCCTTCAAGAGGCCAGCGGGCAAGGGATAGCCCGAATGTATGCGCACCTCCCGCCCGGCGGCCAGAGTGCGCGCGGCAAGCTCCTCTGCAAGCGCGGCTGCCCCGCTCTTGCAGGCATTTACAACGATGACAAGACTGCGAATAGCTGCTTCCAAGGCTTGGGCCTCCCTCGTTAAGTGAGAAGCAGGCTACAAAAAGCACCCCTCGCGGGGCAATCATTATCGGGAGTTAGGCCCGCCCCCCCTTCAGCCCAGCCTTTCAAGCCTTGCCGCGCCTGCCCCGTCGTGGCCATCCACCCAAGGGCTTGCGCTTACTCTGCCAGTTTGGACAAACCGCGGGTTGGCCATCAGGAACTCATCAACGACCTGTTCGTTCTCCTCATCATCAATGCTGCATGTGCTGTAAACGAGCCTGCCACCAGGCGCCAATAGCGTGGCCGCATGTGCCAGCAGGCGATCCTGAAGCGCGGCACAGTTGGCAAAGTCCTCGGGCTTGAGCCTCCAGCGCGCATCCGGGCGGCGGCGGAGCACCCCGCTGTTCGAACAGGGCGCGTCCAGCAGTATGGCGTCGTACTGCGCTGGAAGATTCCTCGCCCGCAAGCCATCGGCATTCAGAGCGAGCACGTCGCATTCCACGATTTCCACACTCGGGAAAGCCACCCCTGAAGCTGGCAGCCGGGCGAAATTCTCTCGCAGCCTGTCGCAACGCCCGCCCGGCAGGTCCACACATACAAGAAGACCGTCCCTATCCCCAGCCATACGCGGCAACATCAGCCTAGCCTTGCCACCCGGCGCGGAGCAGAGATCCAGAACCTGCATTCCGGGCCGCGGAGCCAGCAGCTCCACGCAAAGGCGCGTGGAAGGATCCTGCGCATAGGCGAGTCCCTCTTTGAAAAGCCTAGCCACAGGCTCCCAACCCCCGCCATCGTAAGAATAGTAGCCCGGCCAGCTCGCTGGCTTGAGGCAGGGCGGCGGCTCCACATCACCCTCAAGACGCAGAAAGACTTCGGCAGGCCGTTGGTCCCACTCCAGAAGACGTAGCATATTGTCATGGCCGAACTGCCTCTGCCAACGCCTCACAAGCCAGAGCGGGTGACTGTGTTGCAGGGCCAGCCGCTCCAGAGCGTCCGTACAGCGGGAAGGCGCATCGGCAATAGCCGCTGGCAGGCGGCGCAGCACGGCGTTGACAAAACCTTTCATCCTTGCAGGCAGCAGGGAACCGACCTTCGACACCGCAAAGTCTGTCACCTTTGCCCTGTGCGCGACATCGTCGGCAGCCTCAAGCAGCTCCGCCCCAGCCACAAGAAGAAGCGCAAGAACCTCCGGCTCTGGCGAACGAGGGCACAGCGCCGCCACACCGGCCCGCAGAAGCGACAGATTGCGCAGCACTGCGTAGAAAAGACTCTGACAACGGGCACGCTCCTTCCCGGAAAGCCCGCCCCGCTCCGCAGCCAGCAGTTCATCCGCCCGCCCCGGACTGCGCAGATAGGCGGCGCAAAGCTGCACCGCAAGGCACCAGCCGTCATCGGCCCCGCATCGTTCATACTTTTTTGTAGTGTTGACCTTCATGCCAGCTTGTTAGAGACTAGTTGTTTCGCAGCATGAACACAGAAGCCATCGAATTGCTAGTCAGCAAGCATCCTGATCTCAAAGGAGCGCGTGAGAAGCTGGAAGCGATGCAGCCGGGAGCCTACTGCATCCACCGTAGCTGGGGTATGGGCGTAATCAAGAATTACGACGTAAAGACCCAGCGCCTTGTCATCGACTTTGAGGAGGGGGACCGGAAGGGACACCAGATGGACCCCGCCTTCTGCGTTGACAAGCTGGACATCCTCCCACCCGACAGCATCCTCGTCCGCCAACGCGAGGAGCCGGACGCCATCGAGGAGATGATCAAGAAGAATCCGGCCGATCTTGTCGTGGAGGTGCTCTCGCACTGCCCCGACAACAGCGCCAGCCAGAACGAGCTGGAACGCCAGCTTCAGCGCGTGCTCGGCGAGCGCCGCTTCAAGAAATGGTGGCTGGCAACGCGTAAGCTACTGGTCAAAGACCCGCGCGTGGCCGTGCCCTCGCGCAAGAGCGACCCCTACATCCTGCGCGATGAACCCGTCCGCGCCGAGGACGAGGTGATGGACGAGTTCTTTGAAACGAAGAACCCGCACAAAAAGATCGGCCATGCGGCACGCCTTCTGGCCCTCTCTGTAAGGCACGACGACATCAAGGACGCCCTGCCCGACATCCTCAAGGAGCTGACCCAGTCGCTTAAGGAGACCAAAGTCCTCACCGAGGGCGAACGCCTTTTCGGCCTCTGGGTGCGCAACGACCTTGCCCGCTTCATCCACGAAGACCCAGAGCAGATAGAGCCGCGAACAGCGGACCTGCTGCGCGAGTCCCCCAGCCTTTCTCTCCTCGCCGAGAACATCCCCGGCACGCACTACAAGCGTTACCTGAACCTCATCGAGCGCAGCTTCAGCGACGATTGGGTGAAGATACACTTCGACCTTCTCAAGAACAGCTCGGGCAAGTTCACCACCGAATGCGTGAACTACCTGCTCGAAAAGGAGCTTGAAAAGGACGTTGCCGACGCGCTCGAACGCTGGCTCAACGAACAGAACCTGCGTGGCCCCGTGCTGCTCTGGATAATCCGCAACCGCAAGAGCCGCAAGTACGGGGAGCTTATGGAAGGTATTCTAAACCCCCGCCTCCTCTCGGCCATATTCTACGCCATCGACTACGAGGCGCTGCAAAACGCCAGCACCCGCCGCATCGCCCTAGCCGACGCAGTAAGCGACGACGCCCTGCTCATCGGAGAGCTGCTTGAAAACTCTTCGCTGGAAACAGCCACGGACCTAGCCACGATGCTCATGCTCAATCAGGGCTTCGAGGATCTGTCCAAGAAGAGCATACTGGCCCGCTTCATCAAGCTCTACCCGACGATCCAGAGCCTCGTTGACCAGGGCGCAACAGCCGCCAAACAGCGCGCGCTCATCGTGTCTGCAGAGAGCTTTGCCGCCCGCAAGGCCGAGTACGACGAACTGGTGGGCAAGAAGATTCCCGAAAACAAGGAGGCAATCGCCACGGCTCGCGAGCACGGCGACCTTCGCGAAAACGCGGAATACAAAATGGCCCGTCAGGAGCAGGAAACCCTGCTCGCCCGCAAGGACCAGCTGGAAGCGGAACTATCCCGCGCCCAGACCACGGACTTTGCCGACTCGCCGACCGAGAACGTGGGCGTTGGCAGCGTAGTCACCCTCAAGGCAGTGGCCGACAATAAGCGCAGCGCACGCTACGCCATACTCGGAGCCTGGGACAGCGACCCGGAACGCCACATTCTCTCCTACCAGACCGCCCTCGGCCAGAGCATCCTCTCCAAGAAGGTGGGCGAACGCGCCCTGCTCAACATCGGCAGCGAGAGCGAAGAGTGGGAAATCGCCAGCATCGAACGCTGGCCCGATAAAAAGGCAAGCTTCGGCAGATAGCCTGCTTCCACAACTACAGGCCATTGCGCCATTTGAACAGCCCGGATGCCCGACAGCGTCCGGGCTGTTTGCTGATCTGAGGCTACACAAGGCGCCGGGGAACCTTTTCAGCCTTGCCTAGGAAAGACAATTGCGATGAAATTGTCAGGCCATGTTCACACATCCCAGACTCCCCCTATATATCGTTCCCTGCCTGCTACTCGCGCAGCCCTGCCTTGCCATATCGCTTGAAATCAACGGTGGCTCTACTGCCGAAGTCAAAGGAAACACAGACCTTGGGTCCAGCTCTTCGGACTTCATCAACGTAGGCTCCGCCAGCAACGCCAACACACTGAACATATACGCCAGCCTGTCTGCCTACAAAACAACTGTGGGCGGCAACCAGACAAGCTTCCCCAGCCTACCCGATGTCACGCCCTACAACTACAACAGCGTCGAGATATTCGACGGTGGCTCGCTCAACCTGAGCGCGTACATGTATGTGGGCTACGCTGGAAGCGGCAACACCATAACAGTCAACAGCGGGGCAAGCCTCAATATCGGGACCTTCCTCCAGCTCAGCTACACAACGTCAGTATCCGGCTCAGATTCTGCATACGCCAGTAACTCTGTGTATGTGAACGGCGGCACCATGAGCGTGGGCACCTACGCATACGTTGGCAGCTCCTCAAGCAACAACCTCATCAGCGTCAGCGACGGCGGCAGCGCCACAATGGCGACGCTGCGAGTGGGCGACAATTACAGCGAGTCCGGCAACGGCGTCATAGTAAGCGGCTCGGGCTCTACGCTAAGCGTATCCAGCTCTGGCAGCTACAACGGCGACCTGATCGTGGGCCGCAGGGGCAACGACAACTTCCTCACCGTGCAGGAAGGCGCCGCTGTGGACTGCGACAGCCTCGCTCTAGGGGCACTTTCGACAAGCAGCTACTCATCCAACGGCAATCAGGTGCTCGTCACCGGGGGCAGCCAGCTCGAAATCCGTGGCAACCTGGCCATTGGCGCCATCAACAGTGGTTATGCCACCGAAGGCAACCGCGTGCTAGTGCAGGACGGGGCGCTTGTTGTTGTTGGAGGAAACCTCACGATTCAGGACGCTGGTGAAGGCGACGCAAATTACCTCTTCATCGAAGGCGGCTTCCTCGCATGGGCCGGCGACCACACGGCCACAGGCGACGACGCACTTGCGGCCCTCTTCGACGGACGAATAATGATTGGCGACGGCTCCGGCGGCATGGTGGCAGCCACGGCAGACACTCTTTCCTACTTCTACTGCGCATCCGACGCGGAAGGACTGGCCGCAACAGGCTTCGCAGGACTAAGCGGCTATACAATCCTAGGCGCAGCTGTGCCGGAACCCTCCACATACGCCCTGATGGGCGGCATCGCAGCATTGGGCATGGCACTGTACCGCAGACGCCGGGCGTAGCAAGCAGCAGAAGCGCGACAGCAGCTTCACGAAAGTCCCCGCGGAGTAGAACTTGCCAAACACAGGGGGCGGCTGGGGACGCCGTCCCTGCCTGCAAGACGGTCAGCATGTTAAGAACGCCCCAGCGCGGACGCCTCGGAGATGCGTCCGCGCTGTGTTGCACTATAAACTTTGTATTGACCCCTGCCTAGTGGCGGAAGTGGCGAATGCCGGTGAAGACCATTGCCATATCGCGCTCATTGGCGGCGGCGATGACCTCATCATCACGAACCGAACCACCCGGCTGAATGACAGCCGTAGCCCCGGCGTCCGCCGCGGCGATCAAACCATCAGGGAAGGGGAAAAACGCATCGCTGGCCAAGCAGGAACCCTTGAGCGAAAGCCCAGCCTCGCCCGCCTTCCAAACCGCGATACGCGAACTATCGACGCGCGACATCTGCCCCGCGCCAATGCCCAAGGTGCGCTCGCAACCGGCATAGACAATGGCGTTGCTCTTCACGTGCTTGACCACCTTCCAGCCAAAAATCAGAGCACGCAACTCCTCCTCGGTCGGCGCACGCTTGGTGACGACCTTTAGTTCCGAAGTCTTCACCATGCGCAAGTCACGGTCCTGCACGAGCACGCCGCCGATGACGCTCCGCACATCCGTCAAAGCGCCCGCATCCAAGTGCCCCTTGGCCACCATAAGACGCAGATTCTTGCGCTTGGAAAACTGCTCCAAAGCTTCCGAAGTGAACGAGGGAGCGATGACAATCTCGCAGAAAATCGACCTAATCCGCTCCGCTAGCGCGGCATCGACGGCGCGGTTCACAACGATGATGCCACCAAAAGGCGCCTGCCTGTCCGTCTCGAAAGCCTGATCCCAGGCCGTGGGCAAATCTTCCGCCGTGGCCACACCACAGGGGTTTGTGTGCTTCAAAATCGCAAGCGTCGGCCGCTCGAACTCGCCGATAAGGAAGGCTGCCGAGCTTATGTCGATGATGTTGTTGAACGACAACTCCTTGCCCTGCAACTGCTCGAAAGCCTCGTGAAAACTCCCGTAAAGGGCGGCCATCTGGTGCGGATTCTCGCCGTAGCGCAGACTCTGCGCCATCGGGAAAGACTGGGAAAACACCTTCGGGAAGCCCGAAATGGCGCCCGCCTCCGGCGCAAGAGCCTCCTCGGCCAGCTTCTTGGAAAGATACTCGGAAATAGCCTTGTCGTAACTGGCCGTCCGCTGGAACACCTTCAGCGCCAGCTCCTTGCGAAGGGCGGCAATCTTGCCCTCATCAGCCAGAGCCTCCAAGACGCGCTCATAGTCGCCAGGATCGCAAACAACGGTCACCGCATCGTGATTCTTGGCCGCGCTGCGCAGCATCGAAGGCCCGCCAATGTCAATATTCTCGATAGCCTCCTCAAACTCCACATGCTCCTTGGCCACAGTCTGTTCGAAAGGATACAGATTGACCACAACTAGATCTATCATCCCGATGCCATGCGAGGCGGCCTGTGCCATGTGCTCGGGCTTGTCGCGGCGACACAGAAGCCCACCGTGAACACGCGGATGCAGGGTCTTGACGCGCCCCTCCATCATCTCGGGAAAACCCGTGTGCTCCGACACATCCGTGACGGGCAGGCCACGATCACGTAGCAGCTTGGCAGTCCCGCCCGTAGAAAGAAGGCGGAAACCGAACTCATTCACAAGGCGAGTGGCAAACTCTGCCAGACCCGTCTTGTCACTTACCGAAAGAAGCGCGAGCTTTTCCATCCCACAGTTTCAAGAATGTGATAGGCCCGGACGCAAGCAAGACTTGCAGCCAACACTCACAAACAATGCTACGAAATGGAAAAATCCCGCCATTGCACTTGCAGGAATATGAAATACCTGTACCTATCGACACTTTTTTACGAACACGCAGCCTGAGGCTGCGGCAAGGCACGGAGATGACGCAGCTCCGGCCTAAGAGCCGCGAGCACCGGGCAACAGTAAATATATCGACGCCCTCGCCATCCCTCACAGGAGCGAGGTGGTGAGGACGCCGGATGGGGTAAGTGAGAGCTGGTATGAAACTGCCACGTTTCCGTCCGAAAATCGTCGATTCCCTCAGGGAATACAACGTCAACACCTTCGGGGCCGACCTTGGGGCCGGAATCACCGTGGGCATCGTGGCCCTGCCTCTGGCAATGGCCTTTGCCATAGCCTCTGGCGCCCCCCCACAGACGGGCATAATAACAGCCGTCATAGGCGGCTTCATTATCTCCGCCTTTGGCGGGGCAAAGGTCTGCATCGGCGGCCCAACGGGGGCCTTCGTTGTAATACTCTCGGGCATACTGGCCACTTACGGCTGGAACAGCCTGATGGTCTGCACGATCATGGCAGGCATCTTCCTGCTCGTTCTCGGCTTTACCGGCCTAGGCAAGATAATCAAGTTCATGCCCTACCCGGTGACGATGGGCTTCACAAGCGGCATAGCCGTGCTCATCATGAGCACACAGGTGAAGGACTTCTTCGGCCTTAGCGTGGAGAAGGTCCCCAGCGAGTTCTTTGCCAAGATGGACGCGCTAATACGCGCAATGCCAAGCATATCCATAACGGCGACTCTGGTATCCATAGGCACCTTTGTCTTCATCCGCTACTGGCCCAAGAAGCTGCACCGCTACGCCCCCGGCACGGTGGTGGCCATCATAATAGGCACCCTCATAGCATACATACTCAAGCTGCCGATAGAAACCATCGGCTCCCGCTTTGGCGAAATCCCGACGGGCCTGCCCCTGCCATCGCTGCCGGAAATTGACTTCAAGAGGCTGCCATCGCTTGTGCAGCCAGCCATAACAATCGCCCTTCTGGCCGCCATCGAGTCTCTACTCTGTGCCGTTGTGGCCGACGGCATGGTGGACGACCGCCACGACTCCGACCAGGAACTGGTCGCACAGGGACTGGCCAACATTGCCTGCCCCTTCTTCGGGGGCATAGCGGCCACAAGCGCCATTGCCCGCACAGCGACGAACGTGCGCTCGGGCGCAAAGACTCCCGTCGCAGGCGTGATCCACGCCGTGGTGCTGCTGCTCATCCTGATGCTTGCCGCGCCGCTGGCCGCCTTCGTCCCGCTGGCCTCGCTAAGCGCGGTGCTGCTCAATGTTGCCCTGCATATGGGCGAGTGGCACAACTTCCGCCGCCTGCGCAGTTGGCCCGGCAGCGACGCTGCGGTATTCCTCTGCGCCTTTGTCCTGACCGTGGCCATAGACCTGACCGTGGCCGTCGAAGTGGGTGTAGTCATGGCGGCCCTGCTATTTATAAAGCGAGTGTCCGAAATCAGCGACGTGACCGCCGTCGATTCGCAAAGCGAGGAGGAGGGCGCACATCACTCCCTGTCGGGCAAGGACATACCCGAGGGGGTGATGGTGTACAGCATGATGGGATCGCTCTTCTTTGGTGCGGCCTCCAAACTCGAAACCATACTCCAGCGAATGAAGCGCGAACCGGATGTTCTCATCCTACGCCTGCGCAAGGTCATGAGCATGGATACAACGGGCCTTAACGCGCTCGACAACCTGCGCGAAAAGCTGCAAAGCCGTGGCCGCTACATGGTACTAAGCGCCCCGCAGCCCCAGCCCTTGCAAGTGATGCATCGCTCCGGCTTCATCGACAAGCTGGGCGTAGAGAATATCTGCCCGGACATCGATGCAGCCCTTCGCCGGGCCAAGGAGATACAGGCCCAGAAGGCCCAGAAGCCAACAGCGGAATAAGGCCAAAGGCATCGCCATCATGACCGCCGATCAGCCCGCCGCGCCATTTGCATTAAGATGCTGGCGCGGCGGGCATGTTTTTGCATCTTTTCTTGCATGGACGGAACGGACACCACGTACGGCGAAACCCTGACTCTGGAACGTAGCGCAAGCGCAAGACTCTGGGCAGAGCTGCTCTTGGTCTTCGTTGGCCTGCCGGGCCTGCTCTTTGCCGTGCGCGGCTCGGTGCGCGGCTTGATAATCCCGCTCATAATGCTGGCGGGCCTTGTCTGCTGGCTCTTACTTAGGCGCACGCCCGGCTTTGACATGCAAAGGCTATGGAACGGGCGGGACTTCTGGCGGCACTTTGCCCGCACCCTGTCGGTCATGCTGCCGCTGGGCCTTTTCTGTACGGCCTTTTCCTGGTACTACGAGCCGGAACGCTTCCTCGCCTTCCCCTTGAACGCCCCGACTTTCTGGCTAGTTGTAATGTGCTGCTACCCAGTGCTCTCGGCCTACCCGCAGGAGCTTATCTACCGGGTGTATTTCATGCATCGCTACGCCCCACTCTTCCGGCGTCCTTGGCAGCTCATGCTGGCCAGTGCGCTGGCCTTCGGCTGGGCGCACGCCTTCCTTGGCAACTGGATAGCGCCCCTTTTCACGGCGCTGGGCGGCCTGCTCTTTGCGCGCACTTACCTGCGCAGCGGCAGCCTGCTGCAAACCGCGCTGGAGCACGGTCTATGGGGAGACCTGCTCTTCAGCGTGGGCATTGGCTGGTACTTTTACGCAGGCTCGATCGGGGCCTAAGGAGCGTCCTCTTCGTCGTCGCCGGGGTCCATCAAGTCGATGCCAGTCATGTGGCTTCCCTTGTCCTCTATCAGCAGAACGCAGATGATGCAGCCTGCAAACAGCAGCGTTGCAGCCCCCACCGACAGACTCAGCACCAGCCATCCGCCCCAGCTCATCGCCTGCCCTCCTCTTTTGCAGCCCTGTCAGCGACTTGCTCGTAGTGGGCACGCGAGCGCATGAGCAAGAGACCAAGCCCCAGCACAAGGGCCAGCATGGCAAGGCTGAGCAGCGCCACCTTATCCTGAACAATGAATATGTCCCTTACGTATGCACTTACATCCCCGCCGTCCATGTTCAACAGCTCGAAGTAGATCCACATGCCGAACACCGTCAGCAGGAACAGCGGCGTCACCCAGCGCAGAATGAAGCGGTAGGCCCCCGGAACGCCGATTGCAGCACCCCGGCGCATCTCCGCCATGCCCCTGTCTATACCCATCACCCAGCTAAACACCACTATCTGCATGGAGGCCAGGACGAACACCATGAAGGTGCCAACCCAGAAGTCTATGGTGTCCAGCGCCTTGAGATCCTTGCTGAAGTAGGCCACAAAACTGGCCCCAACTGCCGTCACATAGCCCAGTATCGCCACGCTCTGCCTGCGCGTTATGTGCATGGACTCCTCTAGAAACGCTATTCCCGGCTGCAAGAGGGACAGCGAACTGGTCACCGCCGCCAGAAAGAGAAGGAAGAAAAACAGCGCCCCAAACAGTGCCCCGCCGGGCATTTGGCTGAACACCAAGGGCAGCACGTTGAAACCCAGCCCGAAGGTGCCCATGCCGGCCACCCCCGCCACGCCAAGAAAGGCCACTGCGGCGGGTATGGTGATGAGGCCACCGAGGCTAATTTCAGCAAACTCGTTGGCACTCGTGGCGGCAAGGCCGCTCAACACAATGTCGTCGTCCTTTTTCAGGTAACTGGCGTAGGTCAGTATCAGGCCAAAGCCCACGCTGAGGGAAAAGAATATCTGCCCCGCCGCAGCCACCCAGAGCTGGGGATTGCGAAGCTGCGTCCACATATCGCGCACAACCACGCGCCGGACGGGGTTGTTGCGCGCAAGGGCGCGGGCCTCCGCAATGGCCTCTTCGCCGATAAGTTCGCGCTCCAAGACCCATTCTGCCCGTCCAGCCTCGTTGAAGACCTGCTTTTCAAGCAGCACTTTCTCCGGGTTCCACATGAAGCCAAGGCCATTCATCACGTTGTCGTGCGGACGGGCAAGGTTTGGAGTCCCAAGGGTGAGCACGCGCACAAGGACGATGACTGCCAGAAGGAACAGCATGGGCATGGCGTATTTGCAGAACCATTCTATGCCACGAGAAATTCCACGGTATATAAGGACAAAGTTCACCACAAAGCAGAGAGTCAGATATGTGCCCACATGGCCGAGGCCGAAGCCGAAGCCATCGCCATTGCCCGTGATCCCCACAAAACGACCAAAAAAGGCCCCGGAATCCGCCACCATGTCAAAATCCATCGCCCCAGAGCAGAAGTTGACCGCGTAGCCAAGGCACCAAGCCTCGATATTCACGTAGTACATGTATATGATGACAGGTACTAGCATCTGCAAAAGGCCAGCGTAGCGCATACGGGAACAGCGCGTGAGAACGACCAGTATCGAGGGGCAGGAATGCGCCCCGAAGCTGCCACCGCGCCTGCCCATGGTCCATTCCACCCAGCAGATTGGCAGGCCAAGGAGCAGGAAGGCCACAAGGTAGGCCACCATGAAGGCCCCGCCTCCGTACTGCGCCACCTGCCCCGGAAAGCGCACAAAGTTCCCAAGACCAACGGCCCCACCAGCCACGGCAAGAATGACGCCCATGCGGGAATTCCAATACTCCCTGCGACGCGGCCTTGCCTGTAGAACTTCGCTCATCGACAGGCGAGATATACGCCAGATGAGCCAAGAATAGAAGAACAGAATTACCCCGTAAAACTCTGGCCTGCATTGTTATACGCCGCCACGTCCAATGTGTACAAAGTGGTGCCGTCAGAACGCGCTGGTTCCGGCGGCACCACGGGTCACTATTTCATGGGGTGCTGGGGATTACGGTCCCCAGTTTTGCCACACTAGGCGTACCACTTGTACATGCTGCCATCGTCGGGCGTGGCTTCGCCTGTCACCTGCTCTTCAGGCGGAGGAGGCGGAGGCGGGGGTGGCTGATCTTCCGCCTTCTTGGCCTGTGCCAGTTCCTTTTCGAGGGCTGCTATCTGGGCTTCGAGAGCCTCGATTTCGTCCGCATTGTCGCTGTCGTCGGTAGCGGTCTGTTCCAGCGTTGTTATCTGCCTTTCCAGAGACTGGATCTGGCTGCGTATGGAACTGGCGCTCTGACCGGACGAGCCGGACGATGACGAGTACGCCGTGTATCCCGACCCCGTAACGGATGATATATCCATTGTATCAGTACTATGATTTGGGGGAGACGCTACTTTCATCGGCCCGATTCTGCCAAAGGTAAAGACTTTTTGCGTCCGCACCGCCTCGCAACACACACAGCTTGCCCTCGGTGCGCAATGAATGCAGCATTTGCTGCCATAGTGAAGCTCATCGACCGCCATGTGCTCTTCCAGTGCCTTCAGACTTTCATGATGGCTCTCTGCGCCTTTGTGGGCCTGTTGCTGCTTCAGAATGTGTACGACAACCTGAAGGACCTTGTGGAGTTCGGCGCCGGGCCTTGGGAGATTCTTCGCTACTACGTTGTGCTACTGCCCGGCTATCTGCCCTCGGTGCTGCCGCTTGTGTTCATGATTTCCATCCTTTTCAGCCTAGGCCAGCTCCACCGCAACAGCGAGATAACCGCCATGAGGGCCTGCGGGCTGGGCATGTGGCGCATTACGCGCAGCCTCTGGCTGTTGGGCGCCCTGCTGACGGCGTCCCTCTTTGCGCTCAACTCCAAGCTCGTCCCCTGGAGCGTGGAGCAGGCCCGGCTCATCTGGGACAACTACACCTTTGCCCGCGAGCTGGAAAGCCGCGGCGCAGATCAGGTGGGCCTAGTGAGGGCGCTGGCGTACAACGACTTTGGCTCGGGCAGACTCTGGTTCATAAACCGCTTCAGCGAGTACAACTTCCGCGCATACGGGGTGACGGTCAGCCAGCTAGACAAGGAGGGGCGCGAGGCCACACGCACGATGGCCAGCGAGGGATATTACGACGAAGTGGCAGGGCACTGGGTGCTCATGGCTGGGCGCATCCTCAGCTTCGACGCCGCAAGCGGAGAGCCTGTCTCGTCCATCCCCTTTGTAAAGCGCAGCTTTGAAGAGCTGCGAGAAGACCCCAAGCTGATGCAGCTGCGCGAAAAGCGGGCAAAGGATTTGTCCCTGCTGGAGCTGCGCAGCGTGCTCGCCAGTATGCCCCCCAATGGCGACCCGGAACGCAATGCCTACCTTGTGCGCTACTACTCGATGGCGGCCAGCCCGCTGATCTGCCTTGTGATAGTGGGCATAGCCGTGCCCTTCGCAACGAGCGGAGTGCGTGTGAATCCGATGGTGGGCACAAGCAAGGCAATGGGCCTGTTCTTTGCCTACTATGCGCTGTCCAACATCGCGACTACCCTTGGCAGTCAGGGCCGCATTGCGCCGCTCTTGGCCGCCGCCCTGCCCCCGGCCTCTGCGGCATTGCTGGCCCTGTGGCTGGCCCGCCGCTCAAGGTTCGCATAGCCGCAGGCTGCCAAGCCAGTGATGCGTCCCTGCGCAGCGGGCGCGCTGGATAGAATACATTGGGCGTACATAAACGATGCCCGCCGTGCACACAAAAAGCACGACGGGCATCGCCCCGTATTTTTGCTTTGCCCCAAAGTGTCAGTCGATAAGCGCGGTGCGAATCCTGTTAAAGTCCGGAATCTTCGTGGGATCGTCGCTGCATTCGGCGTAGGTGATTATGCCTTGCTTGTTGATTACAAAGGCCGCCCTCTTGGCCACGCCCTTGAAGCCAAGAAGCTCCGTGTAAAGCACTCCATAGGCTGCGGATACCTCCTTGTTGAAGTCCGAAAGAAGCGGAATCTGTATTCCGGCGCTCTTGGCAAAGGCCTCTTGAGCGAATGGGCTGTCCACGCTTATCGCGTAAACAGAGGCGTCCAGCTCCTCGTATTCAGCCAGTCCGCCGCTCACGCTGCAAAGCTCTTGAGTGCAGATGGATGTGTATGAAAATGGAAAGAACAATAGCAGGGTCTTGCGCGTTCCGACATTCTCGGCGATACTGATTTCCTTCAGTCCATCGGCGCTCTTGCTCCTGAGTTTGAAAAGGGGTGCCTTGTCTCCGACTTTTAGGCTCATGTTGTGTGATGACTCGGGGTGTATTAGCTCGGCTAAACGGGTGCCGTGTTTATCTTATGAAACCTTGCACCTCTTTTCTATTCCGTCAAACGGGAGACTAATTTTCTCTCCTACGCGATACAGATAGGCATGTGGTGAGCCGATGTCATCGGACCACGGGGCGTGGATGGCGTACAGCAAAGGGCCGCGGCACCCTTTGCCGCGGCCCATGCAACCACTAGACCAACCCTATTCTATCGCATTTCCAAGCCTGTCCGAGAGTATTCATCGGGCCTCCGGGGTTTCCGTCCCCGGCTGCTCTGCCGGTGTTTCCTCAGACACTATCTATATCGGCACTAAGGAGTTGGGGTTCACTGCAAGACAGGTTTAAATTCGGCTTTTACAATTCCTTTACGCAAGGAATGGCTGTGTAAAATGCCAGCTCTGGAAGCACGGAAAACTACAGCGGGCAGTCTCCCGCCTGCACCAAGGTAAACGCATGCCTAGCAAGCTCTTACTAAGAGCCGTAAGTCTTGCGGACCTTTCCGGGGTCGGCCTTGCGAATCACGGGCATAGCGCCCATTCGGGCCACGGGCATGGACACCTTCAGAAGAAGCTGCTCGTTCTCGCGATCTATCATGAAGATCTTCATCAGCTTGTTCTGCGCAGCCTCTATCTGACGCCGCGTTGCCTCGCCAACGCTCGCCCCGCTCTCGCGTATCAGGCGCAGGCGGTCAAGGCTCTCGTCAAGGCGCGGCAATAGCGCCCTCTTTCGCTCGACAAAGCCGGAGTCGGGCACATTGCCCGTGGAGCGGAGGATGCGGTTCTCCTCCATGACAACGGACAGCACCTCGTCGCAAAGCGCGCTGTGGGCGCGTACTGTTTCCTCGGCATTCACTATGGTGGCAAATGATGAGCTTATGTGAAGGGGCAGGCAAGCGCAGTATGCGGAGGACTGCGTCATGCAGGCAGGCTCTTACAGCTCGTTGTATTTCTTGGCAGAGCCTCTGGCCTTTTCAACGGGATACTTGATGCCGTTCACGCGTATCTTGTCCTCGATAGCCTTTGCCACGTCGATACCCGTAACGTTGGCAAACTCCAGAGCGTAGATGAGTATGTCGGCAATCTCCTCGCGCACCTTGGGGCCTTTCACCGGGTCGTCCACGAGGTTACGACTCTGCGAAGAGTCCAGCCACAGGAAATGCTCCATCAACTCGGCAGCCTCCGCCGCGAGCGCCATAGAAAGGTTCTTGGGCGTATGGAACTGGTCCCAGTCCCGCTCTTGGGAAAAGAGCCGGATGCGCGTCTTGAACTCCTCGAAAGTAGTGTCGGCGTCGCTGGTCATGGGAGGACCATTCGCTATGCATACTACTGCCCCATGCCTGCTTGTGAAAGCGCAAAATAGGGCGCGAACGACAAAAAGTCGAAATTAACACTTTCGTGAAACTAGTACCTGCGGACCCGCGTTTGCCTGAGTGAATCTGACTGGAGCTGAGCGCCTGCTCCCCATCGAAGGGATGCGGCAAATGGCCGGAAGGATGAGTAGTGGTATTATCATAGGGTTAGTGGGGCGTTCCGGTGGTGCGGGACGCCCCTCTTGCGTACAGGCCGGGCGCACTCGCCAACAGCGGCTTCGTAACAAGAACGGCATTGGCGGGCAATGAGCAAAATGTTAACTCACTTGCACCCTGCGGCAACTATGCTAGTCTTGTCATGTCAGGTGGCTCATCTTTAATGGCAGAAGACCAAGACAGGACCATTTACCAGTCTTCGCCCGGCACGCCCCCGGGCATGGCTCTATGTGCAGGAAGCAGGCTCGGCGACTATGTGCTGGAACGCTTCCTTGGGGCCGGTGCGATGGGCGAAGTGTTTCAGGCCCGCCACACCAAGCTGGACAAGGTATGTGCTCTTAAGATTTTGCCTCCCGCTCTGGCGGAAGATGAAGGCTTTCGCAAGCGTTTCGAGACTGAGGGCCGCGCACTTGCCAAGCTGGAGCATCCCGGCATTGTGCGAGTATTCAACGCAGGCGAGTCCTGCGGCAGGCACTTCATTGCTATGGAATACCTCTCTGGCGGCAGTCTGGAAGACAGGCTGAAAGCTGCCGGAGGCCGGATACAGCCCTGCGAAGCGGCCTCGATACTGATGGAACTACTCGAAGCTCTGTCCTCGGCCCACGAAAACGGCATTGTCCACCGCGACATCAAGCCCGCAAACCTGCTCTTTGACGCAAAGGGGCGCTGCCGAATCGGTGACTTTGGGCTGGCCCTTCTGGCAGGCGATAACTACATGCGCAACATGGCCCGGCAAAGCGTTCTGGCCTCCCGCACAATGGATGCCACACTTGCCATGCCAAGCCATGCCGTGCAGGTGGATGCCTTGGCGGGCACGGTGGACTACATGAGTCCCGAAGTGCGCGCCGGAAGGCAGGCCGACGCCCGAAGCGACATTTACGCGCTGGGCGTAGTTGCCTACATGATGCTTACCGGGCGCAAGCCTCTGGGCCTTGCGCGCGCCCCGTCGGCCCTTGTGCCGGGCCTTTCCAAGGCATGGGATCTGTGGGTGGCCCGCTGCATGGAGCAGGAGCCGGGCGAACGCTTCCAGAGCGCGGCAGAGGCCCTGAAGCTGCTCCCCGCCTGCCCCGAAAGGCAACACCGCTTCAGCAGGCCAATGCGCGCTCTGGCCGCTCTTGGAGCAGCTTTATATCTGTTTATTGGCTTCGAGCTACGCGGGATGATGGGCCTAGTCGAACTGGTGTCGGCGATTCTCCCCGGCGGCCTGCTTGTCAGCATTCTGCTGGCTGTTGCCCTGCAAAGACCTCGCCTTGCCAGAGCGGCCTCCCTGCTCTTTGCGGGGGCGCTGCTGGCGCATCTGCTTCTGGCCTTGGCCGCCAGTCTTAGCTTCTGCAATGCGATAAGCCGTGAAAACGAGCGCCAGCGCGATCACGAATATGTGCAATCCCAGCTTGAACAGGCTGAAGAAGCCGTTAACAGCGCCCGCTGGGAAGATGCCGAAGCACTGCTGCGAGGGGTTCTGGCCTTTACTGGCAGCAATCTGGAACAACAGGCGCGCGCGCGCGATGGCATCCTCGCTGTCGATGAAGGCAGGAACGCTGCGGCTATAAGCGGCGGGCTGCTCCTGCGCAGCCTCCCCGATGGCGCACTTGCCAGTGTGGACAATGGACCATCCTTTGCCCTTCCCGGTGTCGTAAAAGGCCTTGCTCCGGGCCTGCACATGTTGCGGATAAGCCTCGACGGCTATCGCAGCGTGGAAGAAGAGGTGCTGGTGCTGTCCGAAAAAGTAGTAGAGCTGCACCCATTTGTCCTTGAGCCAGCTCTTGGCAGTCTGCTCCTAGAGAGCGAACCCGAGGGCATGAACTGGGAGTTTGTCTCATGGCCGGGAGAGTCGCCACCGCCCTACCTTGCAGGAAATACGCCTGCGATTCTGGAGGGGCTGCCCGTGGGTGACTACGTGATCATGTTCAGCCTCGGCCAACAGCAAGACCATGAGCAACTCGTGCGTGTCGAAGATGGGCGTATGAGCAGCCTGCTGCACTATGCGGGAAGCGCCCTACCCCCAGCCGACGGGCTATGATTTCCAAGGCTGCTCTTCGTCGTCAAAGGGACTGTCCCATTCTTCCGGCCCTTCTGGCGCAGTGCCGAATATTTCGTCCAGACGGCGGACAAGCTGCACCTTGATGTCTGCCATTTCCAAGGCGCTGGCGGCAAACTCCGCCCCGCGATCCATCGCACCAAGGCAACGTTCCTCTGCCTGCTTGACATTGTTGACGTCGATTATGCCGTTAATAACCGGCACCTCGCTCTCGCGCGCAATTCGCTGGAAGGCCTCGGCGGTGCTGCGGGCTATGACGTCGTGGTGGCTCGTATCGCCCTTGATTATCACCCCAAGGGCAATTATGCAGTCGAACTCACCGCTGGCTGCCAGCATCCCGACCACGTAGGGCGCCTCCATCGCGCCGGGCACGCGGATGGTCTCTATGTCCTCGGCCAGCACACCGGCCTCGTCCAGAGCTCGCAGGGCGCTCTCCAGCAGGGCGTCCACATACTTCTTGTTGTAACGAGAGGCCACGATGCCAAACCGCAGTCCCTCGCCCTCTATCAGTGCCGCTTCCAATGGATCCTGACTCATGTATGTGGCCAGCTTACACCTTGCCGCAGGAGCGCGTCAACACAGGCGAAGCCAGCGTGTTGAGCTTGAGAGGGAAGCGTCAGGAGCATATACTCTGCACATGTCGATACGCATACCCCCGGAACAAGGCCCGAACCCGGAACTGGCCTACCTCGACGAAGCATTCATGAAAAGCCCGCCCGCGCGCATGATACGCGTGCAGTGCGAGCTGCTGGAGGTGGAGCAGCGCCTCCGGGCACAGAACGTGCGCAACACCGTGGTGTTCTTCGGCTCGGCCAGGATGCGTGCGCAGGACGAATGCGGCGGCGACCCCGTTTACGAGCGCATGGCCCCGTATTACGAGGGCGCAAGGCGCTTGGCACACATGATGGCGAACTACTCCACGCGCCTGCCCGAGAGGAAGAAATTCCACATCTGCTCGGGCGGCGGGCCTGGCATAATGGAGGCGGCCAATCGCGGTGCCTTCGAGGCCGGGCATCGCTCGATCGCCCTGGGCATCAGCCTGCCCTTCGAGCAGTCGATAAACCGCTACGCAACGCCGGAGCTGTCCTTCAACTTCCACTACTTTTTCATCCGCAAGTTCTGGTTCTTCTTCCTGACCCGCGCGCTGGTCGTCTTTCCCGGCGGCTTTGGCACGATGGACGAGTTTTTCGAGATGATGACCGTCATCCAGACGCGCAAGGCAAAGAAACACGTCCCTGTAATCCTATACGGAAACCAGTTCTGGAACGAGGTGATGAACCTGCCCGCCCTTGCAAAATGGGGCACAATCTCGCCCGAAGACCTGTCCCTATTCCACCACGCGGACAGCCCGGAGGAAGCCTTTGAAATCATTCGCGAGGACTTCGAGGCGCACTACCTGCAAATGCCAGACCCATACAAGCCCGAGGAGTGATTGCGGCTGCAACATCCCTTACAATCTGCCTTGCCAAGTTGAAGGATCTCGCTTGAATTTGTTGTCAACATCCCATTAGCACACATATGAAGATCCGCTCCCTATTCTCCTGCCTTGTCGCATTCGCCCTTGCCGGGACATCCACTCTGAACGCCGGACCGGCAGGGGCCGTCCTCACTGTCAACACTCTGGACAAGACCATAAGTTTTTCCGGTGCCACTGCCGCGACCCTCTCATATGTTTCCGATAACGATATCAGCGTGGCGGTGTGGAGAGCAGGGGCCAATTTCGGCACCTTGACCGGTGAGTATGAGATGCTGGAGGCAAACATCATTGCCGACACATCCGTCGCCTCTGCCATAAGCAATTCCTTCTCGATG
Source organism: Puniceicoccales bacterium Verruco_02 (assembly GCA_001604585.1). Classification (GTDB taxonomy): domain Bacteria; phylum Verrucomicrobiota; class Verrucomicrobiia; order Opitutales; family Oceanipulchritudinaceae; genus Verruco-01. Next base: position 41,582 of record LVBW01000014.1, read on the forward strand.
TACGAGGACGGCGAACGGGTGCTGTTCAAGGTCACATTCTCCGGAGAACTGGCGAGTGCGAGTATATACAGCACTGGTGAGACCTACAGTTACAGCTCATGGGATGCGGCCGACATCGCCATATTCGAGTCGGTGATGGGAAACTACTCCTCCCTTTCGGCTGTCGGGTCATATCCTGACATAAGTATCTCCTTCGTCGGCGTGCCCGAACCCTCCACTTACGCGGCATTCTGTGGCATGGGCGTTCTCGGTCTTGCCATCTATCGCCGTCGCAAGAGCGCATAGCTTACGGTCGCCCCAAGGCGACAAAGCACCTCGCTTTCATTGGGTCCACCTCGCGAATTTCTCTGGGCTGACCTGTTTTTTTCGATTACTGGGAACTTTTCCGATCCCAGCCTTGCGCATTTCCCTCAAATGGCTCAATTGTGATGCTCCCGGTCCGTTCGTTGACGGCTGGGCAAAGACTTGAACGGTCAAAGCAAGAGCGCGCGCATCACAAAAATAGTTTATGGAAGATACGGACATAGTGGAGGTGGAGGGTAAAATCGTGGCAGTACTACCCGGAACGATGTTCCGAGTGGAGCTTTCCAACGGGCATCAGGTTCTGGCCCACATTTCGGGCAAACTGCGCAAGCACTTCATCCGCATCACTGTTGGCGACATCGTAAAGATGGAGATGAGCACGCACGACCTTGACAAGGCGCGCATCACCTTCCGCCTGCGCAACCAGAGCTTCACCCCGCCAAATCCAGGCCAGAGGGGCAACTTCCAGCGCCGCCGCTAGAGACGCCCGGCCGCCTCAGACCCTGAACCGGGCCTGTAAAGCAGCCCCGTGCCTACACATACCGCATACAGCCGATGAGCCGTCGCAGAGACAACCGCGTAGCAGCAGTTCAGTTCCTATACATGTGGGAGGCCAACCCCCCCGCAGACCTTGCAGCCGAACTTTGCCGCTTTTTCAGCGAGCAGGAGCAGCCGCGCGAATACTACAGCTTTGCCGAGGAGCTAGTAAACGGCACGGTGGAGCACATAGACGAAGTGGACGAACACATACGCAAGTATGCGAAGAACTGGGACTTCAAGCGCATTGCGCGCGTGGATCTGGCCATACTGCGCCTGGCCATCTACGAGATGCTCCACCGCAGGGACATCCCCCCGGTGGTTTCGATTAACGAGGCCATAGATCTATCCAAGTCCTTCTCGATTCCCGACGCCAAACGCTTCATCAACGGCATACTCGACCAGTTCAAACTGACGCTCGACCGTCCCCTAAGAGACGCTGAGTAAGCAAAGCCCTAGGCAAAGCGCGGTGCCAGCCTCTTGTACACATCCTGCACAAGAGCCTCTGTCTCTTCCCAGCCAATGCAGGGGTCTGTTATCGACTGGCCCCAGTTAAGACATTCGAAAGGCTGAGGGAACTTCTGCGTTCCCTCAATGATGTTGCTCTCAAGCATCGCGCCGATGACACAGTCCTGCCCGCCAAGCACCTGCTGGACAAGATCCATCAACACCGCCGACATCTTCGTGTAGTCCTTGTTACAGTTGGCGTGCGAACAGTCCACCATCACCGCTGGCGTAAGGCCGTTCTTAAGTAGCAGCTCCTTGGCGGCAATCACATGAGCAGCGTCGTAATTGGGACCATTGTCGCCACCGCGTAAAATAACATGGCAGGAGGGGTTGCCTCGCGTGGATATGCAGCTTGCAAGGCCCTGATAGCTTATGCCGAGGAAAGTCTGCGGCTGGCGGGCAGCCTTTATTGCGTTGATAGCCGCCATGACATCGCCCGCAGTCGTGTTCTTGAAGCCCATCGGCATGGAAAGACCGCTGGCCATCTGCCTATGCGTCTGGCTCTCTGAAGTGCGGGCACCCACTGCCGACCAGCAGATAAGGTCCGCAATGTACTGGGGCGTAATCGGATCCAGAAGCTCCGTGGCCGTGGGAAGACCGATGTCAATTACATCGCGCAGGAAGCGGCGCGCCGTTGCAAGGCCCTTGGGAATGTCGGCCGAGCCGTCAAGGTCCGGGTCCATAATAAGCCCCTTCCAGCCCACAGTTGTGCGAGGCTTCTCAAAATAGACGCGCATCACAATGTAGATACGATCGTGCACCTGCCTGGCCAACTCTTGCAGGCGGCGCGCATATTCCAGCCCGGCCACCGTGTCGTGTATCGAGCAGGGACCGGTTATAAGCAGCAGGCGCTTGTCGTCGCCAAAGATGATGTCGTTAATCTCCTTGCGACTCTCGGCCACAAACTCGGCCTGTGCATCGGTACGGGCAATGCGTCCGCACAGGTATTCCGGCGCGGGCATGACTGCGGTCTTCACTACATTGACGTCTGATACTTGTCGCATGGCCTGAAAAAAGTGTTGGGCTGGCTCAAGGCGCAGCTTGCTGGCAATTCCAAAGCATCGTGCTCTGCGTGGAGCACCGTTCAAGGGAAAAATCGAGTACGCGGCGGGAAACAGGGCCTCTCAAGGCCGTAACTAGCGCCCCTTGGCAAGCTCTGCGCCTTCGGGCAAGGCCGCCTCGCGCGGAACGGCGGCGTAAAGGGCACTTATGACGTATTTGATGACCACTTCTCCAAAGATTATCTGAACAAGCAGCATCGGGGAGAATATCCCCGCAAAGGCAACGATGTTGAACAGCACCGAGTCCAACGGCACGCTCGCACTGTTGGAGCTAATTACGCGCACAGCCCATGAGCGGCGGCGCAGGCGATGGTATATCTCCGTATCGGCGGCCTCGGCTATCACAATGGCCAGCATCGAGGCTACGAACACCCTGGGGCCGCTCTCTGCGAGCGACACGGTGCTCTCCGCCATCCAGCCCCAGCCCCGGGCGCGGAAGTACTCCGTAAGAGGCATTCCCCAGCCGTAGGCCGCGCTTAGCAGCAGCAGCAGCGTCAGAATAGCCGTGATGCCAATGACCTTGTAAACGAAGCGCCGCCCGCCCGCATGATGCATACGGTCGCGCTGGGTGAAAGTGATGCCGAAAATGAGCGTGCCAACGGCCACCTGCCCGAACACGGGGAAGGGAATGAAGGCTGTTGCAGTCAGGTTGCCCAGAAGCACTGCCAGAATGTAGATGTACGCCGCGCGAATCATGTGAATGGGCAGATGAACGCAAGTACGTAAACAAGGAAAGGAAAAAATGCTCCTAGCGCCTATTCAACCATGCATCGTTCGTCATCATTGCAGCCGTTTCCTGCGCCAAGCCATCGGTATAGACCGGGGGAGCTGGCTCTTCAAGCGAGTCCGCAGCGAAGCGCAACTGCAAGCCGGATACAAAGAAAGCCTTGAATGCCGCCCAGTCCAGCTCCCCGGCAACGAGCCTGTCTATGGAGCCTTGCAGCAGCACTCCGCACCTGTTGCGCTTCATGGCCGCCCCGGCAATCTTCAGGCGGCTCTGAGGGTCGATGACATCGCAGGGTTCCGCGCCCGCAAAGCAGAGACCGCGCACCCGCCGAGGCATTCCGGGCAAGGTTGGCCGCTCCTCCTCTACGGGCTGAAGGCAGGCCGGGCGGCCAAGGGAGCACATGGAGTCGGCTATTGCCTGATGCACCTGACGATACACATCTATGGCCGGGGCATGGTGCATTGGGTGACAGGCTGGCAGGACAAAGGCGAAGGTCCAGTCGTTACGGTGATCCACAAGGCCCCCGCCAGTGGGCCTGCGGGCCAGCGACGCGCCCTTGGGGCACTGGGCGCGTATCCACTCCTCCTTCTGGCTGTAGCCGAATGTGAAGCAGTCCGGCAACCATGCATAATGGCGCAGACGTATGAACTCCGGGCGCGGGTAGTTCTCCAGAAGGAGCAGGTCCAGCGCCATGTTCAGCGCGGCAGGGAAACGGCCTTCGTCAAAGTGTTCGAGCGTCATCAGGATGGGAAGCTGTGTGGTGCGGCCATATTCGCCATTCCAGCGTAATTGGGCAAGACTTGGCCTACCCTTACGCTCGTGGTTCAGCGCCGAAGTCTCGCCACTGTCGCCCCCCAGCCTCCGCTGGAGGCGTCGGCCAGGTGGAAGCTATCCACAATGGGCATCTTTTTCAGGTGGGAGTGCACCATCTCGCGCAGAGCACCAGTGCCCTTGCCGTGAATTATACGAAGCTCCAATATGCCCTTTTCACGGCAGAGCGGCAGGTACTCGTCCAAGAGGCTGCGCACTTCCTTGGGTCGAAAGTTGTGCAGGTCCAGCACCCCGTCGATGGGTTGTTCGATTGCTTCGTTCACTTGCCCTCCGTCGTTAAAGTGGATGCGTGCGCATGGCTCAGGCCCCCAGCAGCTTGGCCAGTCTTACGGCGCAGGCGAAGGAGCTGTGACTTGCGATGCCCTTGCCCGCGATAGCGAAAGCCGTGCCGTGGTCGGGACTTGTGCGAATGTGGGGGAGGCCGAGTGTGACATTCACCGCGCTGTCAAATTCCAAGGTCTTGAGCGGACCAAGGCCTTGATCGTGGTACAGGGCCACAGCAACGTCAAAGTCGCCCGCCAGTTGGCGCTGGAAAACCGTGTCCGCGGGCAGGCAGCGGGAAAGATTGGGCCAGCGTTCGCGCAGACCGTTCAGGATGGGGTCGATATGGTCCCGCTCCTCGCTGCCCAGAAGACCGTGTTCCCCGGCGTGGGGGTTCAATCCGCAGACGGCGATTCTCGGCATCTTTGCCCCGTACGCACCGGCCAACTGGGCTGCTCTTTCCACGGCGCGGCGAATGACAGGCGCTGTCAGCGCTGCGGCCACGCTCATGAGCGGTATGTGCCAGGTGGCCAGCACGAGGCGCAGGCGCTCGCCCGCAAAGCCCATGCTAGGCTCCCCACCCCAGCGGGCTGCGAAAAACTCTGTGTGTCCGGGAAAGGGGAAGCCCACCTTGGCCATGCAGTCCTTGCTTATGGGGGCTGTGACAACCCCGCGGTAGCGCCCGGCAGCGGTGCCAGCGGCTGCCTCCTCCAGCGCCGCATAGGCGCAGCGCGCGCCCATCTGGTCGGGCCTGCCGGGACTTGGCACATAGCCGGGCTTGCCCACGGGGACGGCGCTTCCGGGCAGGGACATGCACCAGTCGCGAGGGCCGATGAATGCGCAGTGTGCGGCAAGCGACGGGTTCTCAGCGGCCCAGCCTTGGACAATCTCCGGCCCGATTCCTGCCGGGTCTCCGCAGGTGATGGCCAAGGGTCGCTCCACATGTTCTTCGATCATGGCAATGGCTCCTTCTTGTCGTATGGCAGTTTACGTAATATCGGTACGCTTGTAAAAAGAGAAAGGCGCATTCGGGCTATACCGAATGCGCCTTTTAGTTAAGAACTTATACAGCCGCGCTGCGCGCGGCCTACTGCGGACCGGCGGTGATTTTCTTCACCAGCTGCCCGTATTCCTGAAGTGGAAGGACGCGGATGGGATGCTTGCGCATCGAGAAGAGCGCGTTCACCGCTGTGCGCGCTCCGGTCATGGTGGTGAATATGGACAGGCCCTGACGCACGGCCTCGGTGCGAATGACGTTCTCGTTCTGGCGCGGTATGCTGCCAGAGGGCGTGTTGATAATCATGCAGAGAACGCCGTTCTTTATGTGGTCGATAATCGAGGGACGCGGGCCGCCGATCTTGTGGACCCTGGTCACGGGTACCCCGTTCTGCTCCAGCACGGCGGCGGTGCCGCTTGTGGAGTAGATGCTAAAGCCAAGCGAGACGAGGCGGCGGGCTATGTCCACGGCAATCGGCTTGTCGCTGTCCTTCACAGAAATGAACACGCTGCCCTTCTCAGGCAGTGCCGGGCCGACGGCCATCTGCGTCTTGGCAAATGCCATGCCTAGATCGCTGTCAAGGCCCATGACCTCGCCCGTGGAGCGCATCTCGGGGGTCAGCACAACTGGCGCGCCGGGGAAGCGCACGAAGGGGAACACCGACTCCTTCACCGCCCAGTAGGCGGGAATAATCTCGCTTGTAAAGCCAAGCTCCTTGAGCGTGGCCCCTGCCATGCAGAGCGAGGCCAGCTTGGCCAGCGGCACGCCGATGGCCTTGGACACAAAGGGGACAGTGCGCGAGGCGCGGGGGTTTACTTCCAGCACGTACAGGTCATCGCCCTTGATGGCGTACTGCACGTTCATAAGGCCCACGACCTTCAGCGCCTTCGCCATAGCGTAGGTGGCGCTGCGCACATCGTGCAGCATCTTGCGGCCAAGGGTGTGCGGGGGCATGACCATCGCGGCGTCGCCGCTGTGCACGCCTGCAAACTCGATGTGCTCCAGCATTCCGCCGATGACCACCGTTTCGCCGTCGGAAATGGCATCGACGTCCAGCTCTATGGCGTCCTCAAGGAACTTGTCCAGGAGCACCGGCTTTCCGGGGGCAACCTCGAAGGCCTGCCTTAGCACGGCGCGCATCTCCTCCTCGTCATAGACGATGAACATGCCGCGGCCACCAAGAACGAAGCTCGGGCGCAGCAGGATGGGGAAGCCTATCTGTCCGGCGTGGTAGTAGGCCTCCTCCTCGTTCATGGCCGTGGCGTTGCGCGGCTGCTGAAGGCCCAGTTGGTCGAGGATTTCCTTGAAGAGCTGGCGGTCCTCGGCGGTGTCGATCATCTCGGGCTTGGTGCCGATTATGTTGACGCCGTTCTGCTGAAGCTGGGTGGCGAGGTTGAGCGGAGTCTGCCCGCCAAACTGCACAATGGCACCAGAGCAGCCCTCCTGACGGTAGATGCTGAGCACGTCTTCGAGGGTCAGAGGCTCGAAGTAGAGGCGGTCGGAAGTGTCGTAGTCGGTAGATACTGTCTCGGGGTTACTGTTTACCATGACCGTCTCGTAACCTGCCTCGCGCAGGGCGAAGGAGGCATGGACGCAGCAGTAGTCGAACTCGATGCCCTGACCGATGCGGTTGGGGCCGCCGCCAAGAATCATTATCTTCTTTTTGTCGGACTTGATGACCTCGTTCTCATCCCCGTAGCTGGAGTAGTAGTAGGGAGTGTAGGCCTCGAACTCCGCAGCGCAGGTATCCACGAGGCGGTACACGGTCTTTATGCCCTGCGCCTCGCGTATGGCGCGGATTTCCTCGATGCCCTTGCCCCAGAGTTTGCCAAGCTGTGCGTCGGAAAAGCCCGCCTCCTTGGCTGTGCGCATGAGGGGGGCGTCTATCATCCCGTGGCGGACGGCATCTTTAAGCTGCTTTTCGATTTCGACTATCTCAAAGACCTGCTGGAGGAACCAGCGGTCTATGAAGCTTAGCTGGAATACGTCCTCCACGCTCATGCCCGCCATGAAGGCCCAGCGGATGTAATACACGCGCAGGCAGGTGGGGTGGACAAGGAAGTGCTTTATCTCGTCGAGCGGGGGCAGTAAATCGCCACCCATCTTGCCGCCGCAGCCAAGGCCCAGTTCGCCCGTTTCGAGGCTGCGAAGGGCCTTCTGGAAGGATTCCTTGAAGGTTCGGCCAATGGCCATCGCCTCTCCCACGCTCTTCATGGAGCTTGTCAGGGTCTGGTCGGCCTTGGGGAACTTCTCAAAGGTAAAGCGCGGAATTTTCGTAACAACGTAATCGATTGTAGGCTCAAAGCAGGCCGGGGTCTGCTGAGTAATGTCGTTCTTCAGCTCGTCTAGCGAGTAGCCGACGGCGAGCTTTGCGGCAATTTTGGCAATCGGGAAGCCCGTGGCCTTGGAGGCCAGCGCAGAGGAGCGCGACACGCGGGGGTTCATCTCGATAACCACCATGCGGCCATTATTGGGATTGAGCGCAAACTGGATGTTCGAGCCGCCCGTTTCCACGCCCACCTCGCGTATGCAGGCGAAGGATGCATCGCGCATGAGCTGGTATTCCTTGTCGGTCAGCGTCATGGCCGGGGCCACTGTGATGGAATCGCCAGTGTGGACGCCCATGGGGTCGAAGTTTTCGATCGAGCAGATGACAACGCACTGGTCCTTGTGGTCGCGCATGACCTCCATCTCGTACTCTTTCCAGCCGAGCAGGCACTCTTCGACCATGATCTCGTGCGTGGGGCTGGCTGCCAGGCCGCGCTTGGCCAGTTCGTCCATTTCCTCGCGGTTGTAGGCCACGCCGCCGCCCGTTCCCCCGAGCGTAAAGCTGGGGCGCGAGATGATGGGGTAGCCGATTTGGTCCGCAGCCTCAAGGGCGGCTTCGACGGTGTGGACAATGCTGGAGCGGGCCACATCGAGGCCGATTTTCAACATCGCCTCCTTGAAAAGTTCGCGGTCCTCGCCCTTGTTGATCGCCTCTGCCTTGGCGCCGATAAGCTCCACGCCGTACTTGGCCAGATAGCCGCCCTCGTGCAGCTTCATTGTCAGGTTGAGCGCCGTCTGGCCGCCCAAGGTGGGCAGAAGGGCGTCGGGGCGCTCCTTGTCGATGATGCGGTCGAGCACGTCCACGGTCAGCGGCTCGATGTAGGTGACATCGGCAAAGTCCGGGTCGGTCATGATCGTGGCCGGATTGCTGTTCACCAGCACCACGCGGTAACCTTCCTCGCGCAGGGCCTTGCAGGCCTGTGTGCCGGAGTAGTCGAACTCGCAGGCTTGGCCGATGACGATCGGGCCGGAGCCAATGATTAGGATGCTCTTGATGTCGCTGCGCTTGGGCATGGTTAAAATGTCGTGGGTGCTATCGGGCGGGCGCTGACAAAGGCCCAAAATTCCCGACAGTAAACGAATCCCCCGCCCTCATCGCAAGAGAATTCAGGACTGCCGGCCAAGACAGGAGCCAACAGCATATCGGGCATCTTGGCAAACAGTGGCCAACAATATGCCCTCGCATGGGCTGCCATACGGCTGCTCTGTTCTTGTACATGCTGAGGGCGGCCGTACTGGGCCGGCCGCCCTCTTTGTTAGCCACACAGGGACTGGTATCTCCCAAAACCACCCCGCGCAGCACAAATAACTCAAACCCAACTTATTAACATGAAAAGTGCTACTTGGCCTTCTTGTCGCTCTTTTGCTCGGGTTTCTGCTCGGGCTTCTGTTCCTTGCCGCCCTTGTCGTGCATGTCTTTCATGATTTTCTCGATGGCTGCCTCGCGCTCGGCACGGTCGTCTATCTTCATCGCCTCGCGTATCTGGCTTACAAAGTCGCGCCGGTCTCGCACGGGCATGTTGCGCATGTCGTCCATCGCCTGCCTCATCCGTGCAAGGTCGGGATTCATGTGCGGAGGCGGCATCCCCTCGCCAAGGCAGGACAGACGCTCGCGCAAAGTGTCGCGCAGCTGGTCACCATGACGGGCCAGCACCTCGCGGCGCACCTTTTCGAGGGACTCGGCATCAATGCTGCCCTTAATCTTATTCAGCTCTTGGGCAATCTCAGCGTTGATACTGTCCCTGAGATCGTCTTTTCCGAAAACCGGCCCCGGACCGAAACCCGCAGCATTCTCGCCTTCATCATTCTGGCCAAACCTCATGCGAAAGGGACCGATCGGGAAACCCAGATCCGGCCCCTGTCGTAGCGCGGCCAAGTCTTCCTTGAGTCGCTCGCCGTCGGCCTTGAGCTTCTCGATGTCGGCCTTGAGGTTCTTTTCAAATGCCTCGCGGGCCTTTTCGATACTCTTGTCGCCACGCTCCGCGACGGCCTGTATCCATGCCTTGCGTATCTTCATGGCGTCCATGTGGATCTGCTGCACCCTCTGGTCGAAGGGTTCGGGCAGCCTTGCGCCCATTTCGCCGCAGCCGCCGTCCATATCAGGACCGCAACCCTTGCCTGGGCCACCACGCATGTCGCAATTCATGCCCTGCCCCTGCCCCTGCCTAGGCCCGCAATCCATGCCCTCGTGCTGAGGGCCGCAGTTCATTCCTCCCTGCCGGGGGCCACCTGCCTTCATTGCCTTGCCCATCATCGGGCAGCATCCGGCCGCGCCCTGCCCATCCATGTTTGGGGGCGGAGGAGGCATACCGCAGTCGCCCTGTGGTACCTGTTGCGCGCTGGCAGCGTTGGAAAAAGCCACAAGAGCGAGAACGGCCACTGCAGCCATATATCTGTTAAGTTTCATCGTAATGCCAAGTTATTCAGTTGTTATCTCACCCAGTATGCCAACTGACATGCAAGCAGCGCGCCAAACCTGGCTTAGCGAATGACTATTTCGTAAATCATTGACTTAGCTAGATATACAAAATGTCCCTGTCGCTCAGGCATGAGCCTCGCATGGCATTAGGGAAATATTCCCCGGCAATGTATGGGTTGATATTCCCCGTAGCGGGGAATATTCACCACCTCCAGCGGACAGTATGCGCCAAACTACGCAGCATTCATAGGCGCAAGGAGCATGAAGGCATGAGCTGCATTCAAGGGCGCAGCCTAATGGTCCCTTCTCACCATGCCCCTTGGGGCAAGCAGCTTTATCTCCCTTACAAGCTCGGCCAGAACAGGACGCACGGTATTTGCCAGTTCCTCGTTGGCGTAAGCCACCCAGCACACGGGCGATACGGTATCCATAGGTGCGCTTACCGGGCCGTTCAGCGGGTGCTCCACGATGCAGCCCGCCTCGCGGGCGAGCATCTCCACGCATATGTCGTAGGGATGACAGACCAGAGTGGCCTCCAGCCCAAGGGCGCGAAGTGCGTATGGGCGCAAATCCCCCACCATGCGGTCGTGCCCGCACATAATTTCATAGAGCTGACCACCGGTGCTTATGTACTGGTCGTCAAAAATCACCGGCGAGGCCGACTCGCCAAGACCCACTATTCGCTCCCATAGAGACTCTTCGAGCTGGGCCGTCATCACGCGCCCCTCCGGGAAGAACTTTGAAAAGGAGGCGAAACTGTGCCGAAAATCTCTGGCCCTAGATGGTTGGAGGCGCACGGGGCGCACAGGACGGGCAGGGTCGCGCATATCGCAACTCTCGGCAACGATGCCCCTGCCCTTCACGGCGCTAATCTGATCGCTGCGCCACTGACGGCTGGTCGGCAACTCCGTCATCGCAGAGACAAGGATATGCTCCACACGGGCCACGCTTGCAGGGCCGGGCGCAACTGCACTGAGGCTCCACGCGGCCCTCTTGTCGTACATCAGTCCCCTTGTTCCGTCAACGGGGTCGATGATGAGCGTCATTATGGCCGGACCTTTGGCTGAAGAGGGCAAAGTAATCGTACCGTGCTCCTCCATTCCCTCCATCACAAGGTCCACAGGCCAGCGGGAGGGCCAGTTGGCCTCCAACCAGTCAATTATGAGCTGTTCCACGCATTTATCTATGGCGTAGATCGTGTCGGCAGGCGTCTGGGCGGCAACTGCGGCCAGATCCTCGTTCTGCCTGCCGTTGCGTTCGTTAACCAATGAATCGCGCAAGGCGCTCTGAAGGCGGCATAAAAGAATGCGCAGCTTCTCAGAGTCCACGTAATCAGGCAAAGTGCTATGCTGAGGCAGGGGCATGACGCAGCGGTCGGAATGTAAAAAAAGAGTAATGTACCTGCGAATCATGTGAACTTCAACAGACGCAGGATGATTCTTCGGAAATGGCGTTACGGATGTATAACGGACCTTTCCGGTAAAGCAATAGGCCCGACTGAGGTTAATTATTTACATAGATTCCCGGAACACCCCACCCAGCATCTCTCATTTGTAGTGACAGGAGAGCTTGCTACCCCTGTGATGTGAGCATGAAATGGATGATAATCATTATGTCCACGCTCGGCAGCTGGGCTGGCTGGAAACTGGGCGCATACCTCTCGGACGACCCAACGCTGGCCGTTATCATCAGCAGTATTGGCGCCCTTGCGGGCGTTGTGATCGGCTGGAAAATGGCGAACAACCCGAACAGGTAGCCTCGCTGCGCACGCCGCTACGGCAAAGCTGCCGCCTAGCGCATCGCTGCGGCGAGCAGTTCCTTGTCCATGTGCTCCATGACAAGGTCGCGGATTAGCGGAATTTTGTCCGTATCCTGCGGCTGGGTCTTGACCGTCATCGAGTATATGCGCGAGGCAGCCGTGTAGCTGTCCGGCTCGCATATGGCCACCGGCAAGCCCGTCCTCGTAATAAGGTCCATCATCTTGGGGTGCGGCATTATGCCGTGGGTCAGCATAATGCCTGCCGCTGCCTGCCTGCCTGAAATGGCCGTCGCCGCGATGGCTGCCAATATCACATCTTCGCGGTCTCCGGGGCAGATGATGAGGGTGCCCGGCTGAAGATGGTCCACCACGCCCTTTGCGCTCATGGCGCCGATAATCACCTTGTCCACCCTCTGAAGCCTGCCCGGCTCCTCGGCATGTAGCCAGCGACCGGACAACTCTTCGAGCACCTGCCCGAAGTTTGGCGCGCGCAGGCGCTTCTCCTCGGGAATCACAGCAAGAAGGGGCACGCCAAGCCGGGCTAGGCCGCGGCCAGCGTATTCACGCACCACGTCCATTTTGTCCGGCAGCACCTTGTTGAGCACAGCGCCCACTACCTCCACGCCGTACTTGTCGAACAGGGACTTGTTGAGCGCGATTTCATCGACGGGCCTGCCGATGCCGCCGCTCGAAACGATGATGGCCTTGGCCCCGAGAATGCGAGCCACCTGCGCGTTCGACAAATCGCACACCGCGCCCACGCCCGCATGGCCGGACCCCTCTATGATTATCGCGTCCTTGGCATAGGCGGCGCGGTCGAACGCACGGCACATGCGGTCCACTAGGTAACGACTCTGGGTGGGATCTGTCAGAAAGCGGCGGGTGAAAGTCGGGTCGATGGCGATGGGACTCATTGCCTCGATGGGCACGTCGGTGTCGAAGACCGAGTCGAAGAGCACGCTGTCCTCGTCGATCATAAGGCCGCCCACTTCAACAAACCTCTGCCCGATGGGCTTTATGTATCCGACGTGCCTGAACATCGTCGAGAGCACAAAATGCAGGCCAAGACAGGACGTAGTCTTGCCCTCGTTCTGCCTTGTTGCGGCAACGAATATGCGCGGCGTAGTCCGGTTTTCCGGCGTTTCCAATAAAAGGCGCTCCTCGTCGAGGACGAGATTGGCGGGCTTGCGCCTAGCCTTGCTGTTAGCGGCAGGGTTCTGTGCCATATAGGAAATGTCTGTCTATGGCCTGAGCGGCCACGATGATGGAGGTGCCAAGTATGTCGTAGGCGTGCGCCCCTCGGCTTATCTCTGCCACGGGACGGGTAAGACCGGTAAGCACCTGCCCGTAACCGCGCGCCCCGGCGACAATCTGCACCATCTTGGAGACGATGTTGCCGCAGTTAAGATCAGGGAAGACGAGCACATTGGCCTGCCCGCCCACGGCAGAACCGCCAACTCCCTTCACAAGGGCCACACCCGGGACAAGGGCCGCGTCCACCTGAAGCTCGCCGTCGATCTCCAGACGAATGCCCTTCACAAGCGCCTTCTCGCGGGCCTTCAACACGGCGCGGCGCACCTTGGCGACACTCGGAGGCAGCGGATCGCGCCGGGCCTGAGTGGCCCAACTGAGCATAGCCACCCTCGGCAGAGAGCCAGTGAGATGCCCTGCAATGTCGGCTGTTGTAACGGCGATGTCGGCAAGCTGGTCTTCGTTCGGCTCTGGTATAACGCCGCAGTCGGAAAGAAACAGCGCCCCGTCCACGCCCAGCTTGTCGTTATCTAGGTCAAGAACGAGCATCGAGGAGGCGGACTTGACGTGCTCCTGAAGGGGGACTATCTGGAAAATTGGCCTCAAGGCACTCGATGCCTGAGTCGTGGCACCGGACACGAGCGCATCGGCCCTGCCCGTCATCAGCATCATGGCCGCGAAGTAGTTTTTCTGAAGCAGGCGGGCGCGGTTGCTGTCCACGTCGAACTGGCTGAACCTGGGCAGCTCCTGAATCATGGGCAGGAACAGGTCCAAGTCCTCGCTGCGCTCGGGCTCGAGTATGCGAATGCCGTCCATGCGCAGGTCCAGCCTCTCGGCGCGCTCCTTGATCTCTGCCCTGTCGCCCAAGAGAATGGGCACGCCAAGACGGCGCGTGGCGAAACTCCGCGCCGCCTGAAGGATGCGCGGGTCACTGCCTTCGGGGAAAACCACGCGCTTGGGATGCCGCTGAAGTTTATCCGCCAGTTTGTCTATCAGTGCCACGTTTTGTAAAAATGTCGCCAGTGTGAGTGCTGCGCAAGGCTGTACATTTCACCCATCCTTGCTGCGTAACAAAGACTCACATCCTTCGGGATGGTTCCAGCGCAGCAGCCTGCGAGCGGAAACGAGGGGGCCACATCAGCCCACGGCGTTGGCCATGTTGAAGATGGGCAGGAACATCGCGATGACTATGCCGCCCACCACAACGCCCAAGAACACGATGATTAGCGGCTGCATCAGGCTAGTAAGGGCATCGACGGTATTGTTCACCTCGTTGTCGTAAAAGTCCGCCACCTTGTCCATCATGCCATCGACGTTGCCCGTCTGCTCGCCAGCCCTTGCCATATGCTTGACCGTTGGCGGGAAGTAGTCCAACTCCGCCACCGTGTCGGAAAGCTGCCCGCCCTGACTGATGTCGCGGGTGATGTCGCGGCAGGCCTCCTCGATGTAGGTGTTGCCACTGGCGCGGGAAACTATTTCGAGCGCCCTGAGGATGGGCACGCCGCTGCGGAGCAGTATGGCGTAGGTGCGGCAGAAGCGGGATATGGACACTCTCTGTATCAGGGTGCCCACGACCATGACGTGACGAAGAGTCTGATCCTTAATGACCCTGCCCTTTGGCGTGGCGGTGAACTTCTTCAGCCCCCAGAAGAACATGAAAAGCCCCACGGCGATGTAGTGGAAGTTGCTCTGGAGAAACTCGCTTATGTCGATGACGAACTGGGTGAACTCGGGCAGTTCCTTGCCGAACTCGGCATACATCTCGGCAAACTTCGGGATTACAAAGATGAGCAGCACGTTGACCAAAATCGTTGCCAGCGTGATGACCGAGATAGGATACACCATCGCGCTTTTCACCTTCTTGGCCAGCTTGACCGAGTTCTCGAAGTACACGGCCACCTTGCCCATCAGGCTGGCGAGTCCGCCGGAGGCTTCACCAGCCTCCACCATCGAGACAAAGAGGTTCGGAAAGGCGTTGGGATACTTGGCCACGGCCTCCGAAAATGCCGTGCCGCTTGCAACGTCGTTTTTCACCTCGCGAATTATGATGCGGAACACCGGGTGCTCTGTCTGCTCCTGAAGCGCGTCGAGGGCCGACACAAGGGCGAGGCCAGCGTCCAGCATCGAGGCGAGCTGCTGGGTAAAGGTGCACAGGATGGCCAGCTTTATCTTCGCCTTGCGGGCCTGCTTTTCGTAGGCACGCTGCTTGGCCAGTCTCTGCCCCTCCCAGAAGGACAGCTTGGCAGCGGATGTGCGGGGCTGAACGCGAACTTTGCGGGCCTGTGCGGCGACATTCTGGTTGATGAGCGGCATCTTGTTGAGAGCGGTGTGAATACTAACAGTGAGACGACCTGTCGCAAAGGCTCATGTTGCAGATAGATACGGTTTTACGGAAATTTGCGGCGCTTATGGGGTTCTGTCCTCGCGCCCCGGCGCGGACGCGGCCCACCGGCTGGAGCAAAGTCCATGATGCGCCGCGCCCTGTCCACGCGGACAACGCTGACGCGCAGGGTGTCGCCAATGCGAAAGCGCCGCCCGCTGCGCCTGCCTACAAAGGCCGGGCCGCTCTGGTCAAAGCTGTACAGGTCGTCTTTCAACTCGCTGGCCGGTATCATGCCAAAGGCCATGCTCTCTGAAAGCTCCACGAAGATGCCCCGCTTGCGCACATCCGTTACCACGGCCTCGAAGCTAAGCTCGGGACGACCAAGGCAGTTGCGCTCAAAGTATTCGAGCTGCTTCATCTTCACGCTCTCGCGCTCGGCCTGCGTTGAGTTCTGCTCGCTGAGGGATAGATGGGCGGCAATTTCAGCCAGCGCCGCCTTGTCGTAATGATGGGCCGTATCGGGCGCGCTTGCCGCCTTGCGCTGGCGAAGGCGGAAGTCGAACACCCGGTGCACGACTAGGTCGCTGTACCGGCGTATGGGCGAGGTGAAGTGCGCGTAGTCGCTCTTGTTCAGGCCGAAGTGCCCGTCGGCGTCCGCCCTGTAACAGGCCTGCTTGAGGCTTCGCAGAAACTCGGTCCTTAGTATGTGGCTCTGCGGATGCGCGCGGATTAGGTCCAGAGCACGGCTCATTTCCCTGCGCCCTGTAAGATCGCCTACGTCAAGGCCCATCGTGCGCAAATACTCGGCCAGTTCGTTCAGCTTCTCCTCGTCGGGCTTGTCGTGGACGCGGTGGATGAGCGGGAGCTGGGCGCGGCGTAACTCCCGGGCCACGGCCTCGTTGGCTGCGAGCATGAACTCCTCGATAAGCTGGTGGCTCTCATCGTATTCGAGCTTCTCGATGGAGCTGGCGTAGCCGTCCTTGTCCACATGTATGGCCATATCCGGCATGTCCAGATCCAGAGCGCCGCTGAACATGCGCCCTGCGCGCAGGCGTTCGGCCAGCTTCCACAGGGCGCGTATGTCGCCGTGCAAGCCTAGCAGCTCAGCGTCGGATAGTTCTGCTAGCGAGCGGCCCGCGTGCCCGGTCTCGTGCATTGCGGGCAGGGGCAGATTTTGAATCTTCTCGGCATCCTTTTCGCGCAGAAAGGCCAACGCCTGCCTGTAACTGAGGCGCTTGACGCTGCAAATCACCGTGTTGGCAAACTGTGTCCTGTCCGGCGATAGAACACCCTTTTCGTCAAAGAATACGAACACGCTCTTTGTCAGCCTGTCGCGCCCTTCGACAAGACTGCACAGGCCGCTGGAAAGCTTGTGCGGGAGCATGGGCACCACCGTCCCGACAAGGTAGGTGGAATTGCCCCTGCGCCGAGCCTCGGCGTCGAGAGCCGTGCCGGGGCGCACGTAGTGGGAAACGTCCGCAATGTGCACACCCACCCTCCAGCCTCCGTCCTCCTGCGGTTCGATGCTCAGGGCGTCGTCAAAGTCCTTGGCCGTGTCCGGGTCTATGGTGAAAACGCGTATCCCGCGCAGATCCTCGCGCCGGGCATAGTCTTCGGGGCGCAGCTCTTCAGGAATCAAGTCCAGCTCGTCCTCCACGGCCTTGGGGAAGCTGCTTGACAGCCCGTACTGGCCCATCAAGGCGCCGTACTCGGCCTCCGGGGTGCGCGCCCTGCCGTAGCTGGAGATTATCGCCCCCTCTGGGTTCATGTGAGGGTTATCCCAGCCAGACAGCTCCACAAGAACGCAGTCGCCAAGCCTTGGCACAGTTTCCAGTGCGAGTCCGGCAGGATCCTGCACCACAAAGTCCTGCTTCATGCGTGGATCGTCTGGCGTGACGCACCAAAGGCCCCCGCTGCGGCGCAGGGTGCCGGAAAAGCGACTTCGCGCCCTCTCCAAAACGCATAGAACGCTTGCGTAACGCGGCTCGACCTCGTGCCTGCGAAAGCGGCTGCCTCGCATTGGGATGATGCGGGATAGAACGCGGTCTCCGTGCAGGGCTGTGCCGCTTTCGGAGAGTTCCACCTTGAGGGCGTCCGGCCTTGGCCTGCCCTCCTCGGAATCGGGTATAAACAGCGCGGGCGAGCTTCCCGAGTGAAAGTGCATCCTGCCAAAGGCCAGTTCGCCAATCCCTTTGGCCAGGCCGAGGCGCTCCTTTTTCATGACCACGATGACCCCGGACATGCGCAGCTCGTCCACGGCCTCGCGGAACTCTTCCTCGCGCTCCGGCCCAATATCCATCTGCGAGGCCACCCTTGCCAAGGGCAGGGGCACGTAGTCCCTTGCCAGCATGAGTCGCACAATCTGTTCGGCCATCTGCATCTAGGCACAGCCTACATGCGCGCCGCCCCATCCGCAAGGAATCATATACACCTAGGGTGCGTCCGTGGAGGACAGAACCTTCGCGCCGCTGTTTATGGCTTCCAGGATGTTGGCCGTGGGGCGCTTGGTCACGTAGTTGACAAGGACGCCATTGCCATCCTCGCCCTTGAGGTCGCGGTACCACACTACGTGGCCGTCGAGATAAGCCACATGCCCGCCCTCCCCGTTCCAGGCCGATGGGCTGGCAGCGGATGGACCGGCCCAAGTGCCGTCGCTCAAGAGGCCGCGAGACCATGCAACGGGCGTCGTCGATGGGTCCGCGCCCGAGGCCAGCCCGCTCACCACGCTCACGCTCAGGGGGAAGCCGTCAAAGTCCGGGTTTATTGTCCACGCACCCGCTCCGTCGCTATATGCAATGGTCTTGGGGCGACTCTCGCTATTGGCCGACACAAGGGGATCGTCTCCGTTGTAAAAGAGCGTCGCCTCGTTCAGTCCGCCGCTCTTGGCGAGCGTCAAGGCCCAGTCGTAGATGCTCGTGGCGTTGAGGGTTCGCGGAGTGCCGCTCTCGCCAGAGTAAGTGGCATAGGCTATGGCAATTTGGCGCATGTTCTCGCCAGCCTGACTGCGCCGGGCGCTCTGGAGCACCTTGCCTACGGCTGGGATGAGCGCGGCTGTGAGGACGGCCACAATGGCAAGCACCGTAAGCAGCTCTACAAGAGTGAAGGCCCAGCGCCTGTGGGAGAGAGTCCCGGACATATTGCGTGCATAGGAGAGCATGATTCAGCCTTATATTACCCCTTCCGGGTGTGTTGACTGCCAAGAAAAAGCAAAACAGGACGTAACGACAAATCAATCAAATAAGCACCTGCCCTGAAGCACGATTGCCAGCAGTGGTCCTTTATCGTAAGCATTTGCCATGTCTTTGCGCGATACACAGGGTAAGGACGGCGACTCTCCGGGCGTCGTTGTAATGCCTCCGGCCATATTACTGCTCTGCCTTGTGGCGGGTACGCTGCTAATGCTCATCATCCCCAGCCCATTTCTTGCAGCATATGCCAAGCTCCGCCTTGCGGCAGGCGCGGCATTATCGCTCTCGGGCTTCGCCTTCATGATGTGGGCGCACGGTCTATTCACGCGACTGGGCGTGAATGTGAAAACAGTGTGCCCAGCCTCGCAACTGGTGGCACGAGGGGCATACGCATACAGTCGAAACCCGATGTACGTCGGGATGCTGGCCATGCTTGCGGGCATAGGCTTCATTTGCGGGGACATGGGCATGATCGCCATGTGCCTGCCCATGTTCGCATATCTATCCCTGTATGCCATCCCTCGCGAGGAGGCCTACCTAGGGAGACGCTTCGGGACAGAATACGCAGCTTATCGGGGAAAAGTGCGCCGCTGGCTCTGAGACAAGTCCGACACGGCGATTTAATGCATTATTCGCGCGCCGCAAACACGCTTGAGCTTCTTCGTTCATTGACAATCGGCCCCCAAGCATTGCTCAATTGATGCTTTTCCACGATGCTGCATCCGTGCCCCCTTCCGGCACCCGACATTCAACAAGGAAAGACCCCTTCCAAAGCCATGAAAAACCCGTACGGTCATTTCGACGACAAAGCCCGCGAATACGTCATCACGCGCCCCGACACCCCACTGCCCTGGCTCAACTACATCGGGCAGGAGGAATACTTTGGCCTCGTGACCAACACAAGCGGCGGCTACAGCTTCTGGCGCGACGCCAAGCTGCGCCGCCTGACGCGCTACCGCTACAACGACATCCCCTACGACAGCAACGGCCGCTACCTCTACGTGAAGGACGGGGACAGCGTGTGGAACCCCGGCTGGAAGCCCACCAAGGCCAAGCTCGACAGCTACGAGTGCCGCCACGGCCTCGGCTACACCACTTTCAACAGCGCCAAGGACGGCGTGCGCGTCGAAATGAAGTTCTTCGTGCCCCCCGGCGAGAACCTCGAAATCTGGCGCACAACGGTGCGCAACGAAAGCTCCGTAAAGAAGAGCCTGCGCCTATTCTCCTTTGTCGAATTCTGCTTCTTCGAGGCGGCCAACGACATGAACAACCTCCAGCGCACCTTCTCCATCGGCGAGGTCGAGGTGGACAGGGGCGGGGCGGAAATCTACCACAAGACCGAGTACCGCGAGCGCCGCAACCACTACGCGCTCTTCGGCTGCACGGGCAAGGTGACCGGCTTTGACACCGACCGCGACACCTTCCTCGGGATGCACAACGGCCTGCACGAGGCCAAAGTGCCCTTCAGCGGCAAGGCCACCGACACGATCGCCCACGGCTGGAGCCCCTGCGGCAGCCACCAGATAGACATCGAGCTGGCCCCCGGCGAAGAGACCTCCTTCGCCTTCATCCTCGCCTACGTCGAGCAGACTGCGCCCAAGTTCATTGCCCCATTTGTAATCAACAAATCCTGCGGCAAGGCCATCATGGAGAAGTACGCCACGATCGAAGCCGTGGACGCCGCCTTCGAGCGCCTCGCCGCCTACTGGGCAAAGAACCTTTCCGCCTTCCAGTGCGAAACGCCCGACGAGCACCTAAACCGCATGGGCAATGTCTGGAACCAGTACCAGTGCATGGCCACCTTCAACCTGTCCCGCTCGGCCAGCCTCTTTGAAACGGGCATCGGGCGCGGCATGGGCTACCGCGACAGCAACCAAGACACGCTCGGCTTCGGCCACATGATCCCCAGCCGCGTCAAGGAACGCCTCTGCGACATTGCCCGCACTCAGCTTAGCGACGGCACCTGTTACCACCAGTACCAGCCCCTCACCAAGCAGGGCAACAAGGAGATCGGCGGCGACTTTTACGACGACCACCTCTGGCTCATCCAGTCGGTCTGCTTCTACATTCAAGAAACGGGCGATACGTCCATCCTCTCAGAACGCATCGGCTACTATGATCGTAAGGACGATCCGGCCACGATGCTGGACCATCTGGAACTGTCCGTCGCCTATACGATGAGCCACCGCGGCCCGCACAAGCTGCCCCTAATCGGCCATGCTGACTGGAACGACTGCCTAAACCTGAACTGCTTCTCCACCGAGCCGAACGAGAGCTTCCAGTGCGCCGGTGACGTGCAAGGCTCTCAGGCCGAAAGCGTGATGATAGCGGGCCTATTCCTCTACACAACGGACCTTCTTGCCAAGCTATACACATTCCTTGGCAAAGCCGCCGACGCGGACCGCATCCTGGCCATGCGCAAGGAGATGGACGAGGCCGTTACAACCAGCGGCTGGGACGGGGAATGGTTCGTGCGCGCCTACGACGCCAAGAGCAATCCCGTGGGCAGCCAGGTCTGCGAAGAGGGCAAGATCTACATCGAAAGTCAGGGCTGGTGCGTCCTAGGCGGCAACGGCATCGAAGACGGCCGTGCGCTCAAGGCGATGGAGTCCGTACACAAGTATCTTAAGAAGAAGAGCGGCTGCGTGCTCCAGTGGCCCGCCTACTCGGAATACCATGTCGAGCTTGGTGAAGTGTCCTCCTATCCGCCCGGTTACAAGGAAAACGGCGGCATATTCTGCCACAATAACCCCTGGATCATCCTCTCGCTGGCCAAGCTCGGCCTTGGCGACCGCGCCTTCGAGTATTTCCACTCCATAGTGCCGAGCAAGAAGGAAGAAACAATCGAGGTTTACAAGGGCGAGCCTTACGTTTACTCGCAGATGGTGTCCGGCTCTCAGGGCCACGTCGAGGGCGAGGCCAAGAACAGCTGGCTCACCGGCACGGCGGCCTGGACCTTCCTCGTGGTCGCGCACGGCATCCTCGGCATCAAGCCGGACTTCACGGGCCTGTCCATCGACCCCTGCATTCCCTCCACATGGCCGGAATTCAAGGTCCGCCGCGTCTATCGCGACACGACATACGAAATCACGGTCAAAAACCCAAAGGGAATCTGCAAGGGCGTAAAGAGCATGCTCGTTGACGGAACCAAGGTGCAGGGCAACATCCTGCCCATAGCTGCGGGCAAGACGCTCAAGGTCGAGATCGTACTAGGCGAATAGAAAGTTTACGAACCCCTCCACACAGCTCCATACAGGGGGCTGCATTCACACACGCACACATCATGCCGGGATCTTGCAAGGATCCCGGCGTTTTGTTGTAGCCTCACAAAGGTGGACAACGAATCTGCCCCTGCTTTGCGTTGCATATATTCAACGGCTGCGATTTGCTCAGCATCTAAATATATGCGCCGATACTCCTTCCCCTTTTTCGCCTTACTGCTCCTAGCCCTCCAGGCACTTGTTACAACGGCTAAGGCCAGTTACGACTTCTTCGACCCCTCCTGCATCAGCACAGACGGGGGCACCCTGACCGGCACCACATCCTCCACATGGTGGTACGGCTGCACGCCCACAAGCGCCGGGATGCTGATGGCGTATTATGATACGAACGGCTACAAGGGCTACTCGTTCTCCAACCTGATACCAGGCACCGCCCCATCGGCAGTGAATGGCTACAGCGCCGCCAACTCATCCTTCCTGCACGCAATCGCCAGTCAGGGCCACCAGCACGACTTCTACAACTCCGGCGAGGGCGGTCTTTACGCCCTGGACAGCGGCGGCGGCGGCGGCTACGGGGAAGTAAACGACGACCGCTACGATGGCCGCCCCTTCGACTGCCTTGCGGACTTCATGGGCACAAGCCAAGGATCGCGCGTAAACGGAGGAACGAGCAACTACTACGACTATAACGGCTTCCGCGTATATACCACGGATTTCTACAATCACGGCATCTACGACGGCTATGGGCTGCTTGGCATCGAACGCTACATCCAGTACTGTGGTTATGAGATAAGCTACGGCTTCTACCAAATGTGCGACGCCTTCCTGGAGGCCAACTTCCCCACGGCCACAGAGAGCGGCTTCAGCTACGCGGACCTAGTGGCCGAACTGGACCAAGGGCGCCCGGTCCTACTCAGCTACTACGGCGAGGACGTTGGCGGGCATACGATGATAGCAGTCGGCTACGACAATAGCGAAGGCGATGTGTTGCAATTCTACAACACCTGGGACAACGAGCTGCACAGCATAGCTTGGCTGGACGATTACTACGGCATGTATGTGAGGGGCGCCCTCGTGCTGGAGCTCTACACAGTGCCAGAGCCAGCCGCCTTTGCCCTATTGGGCGGATTGGCAGCAGCACTTGCCATACTTGGCCGCAGACGGCGCAAGGCACAGGCGCAGGCATAATCTGACAGACTTGCAAGACCGTCTCTTGCATACCATAGCGAAGCAAAAGGCAGCATCTGCCTTGTTTGCCAATTCGCTCGTATCACGGTGCGCAAGTTCAGGCTGGCCTTTGCCTAGTAATTCTTTTTATCTGCATTTCTTGTTGTTCTTTCCGAGGCTTGTGCCCTTGGCGTACCGCACTCTGGCGGGGGCCTCTGGCATTGGCGAATACGGGCACTGTCCCGCGTTGGAATCGTAATAATACTCACCCCCCGAAGATTGGCTGCACCGCACATGCCGCCAGTCATTACACAAATGGATCTGCAACGCATCAAATGCCTGATGTCAGTGGCTACCGGTCTATCGTTCGCAGTCGCAGCGAATGGCGCCGGGTTTGCCATTATCGAACAGAGTGTCTCCGGTCTTGGCAACGCTTTCGCAGGCGCTGCCGCCGCCCAAGACGCCAGCACCATATTCTTCAACCCCGCAGGTATGATTCTGCTGGATAAACCGGAGGTAAATTCCGGCATCCACGTCATCATCCCAAGCGCCAAGTTCATCAACGAAGGCACCACCACCACCAGCTATGCCGGCACTGTGGCAACACAGGGCGATAATGCCAACGGTGGGGCAACGGCCTTTGTTCCGAACCTGTACTACGTACATCCGCTCAGCGAGCGCCTCGTTGTGGGCATCGGAGTCCACGCCCCCTTCGGTCTAGCCACCGAATACGACAAGGAATGGGTGGGCCGCTACATGGCCGTCCGTTCCGAGATCAAGACGATCAACGTCAACCCCTCGATTGCCTACCGCATAAACGAGAAGCTCACTATCGGTGCCGGTGTCAGTGCGGAATATGTATATGCCAACCTGACCAACGCCATTGACCTGAATCGCGATGGCACGACCCTGCTCGATGGGTTCAACGATCTGGAAGGCGACGATATCGGCTTTGGCTGGAATCTGGGCCTTCTTTACGAAGTGTCCAAGACCACGCGTTTCGGCATACACTACCGTTCGGAGGTCAAGACCCGCCTGAAGGGCACTGCCGACTTCACCCTGCCAGAGCTTCCGCCCGCAATGGCTGCGTATGCCGTTGTCTTTGCCGATCAGAAGATCGAGGCCGACCTTACCCTGCCGGACTCTCTATCGGTGAATTTCTATCACGAGCTGAACGACAAGTGGGCAGTGATGGGCGATGTCACCTGGATGGGCTGGAGCGACTTCTACGACCTAGACATCGACTTTGAGTCTGCCACAACCGAAGCGGCCGCCGGAAAGGCCATCATCGAGAACTGGCGCGACAACTGGCGCTACTCGGTGGGTGCCAACTACAAGGCCAGCGACAGACTCCTGCTGCGCGGTGGCCTTGCCTACGACCAGACACCGGTCAAGAGCGACGATTACCGCTCGCCGCGCATCCCCGACGCCAGCCGCGTATGGGTTACAGCCGGCCTAAGCTGGATAATGTCGCCGGGAACTACACTCGACGTGGGTTATGTCCACATCTTTGTCGATGACCCCGTCGTGGACAACAGCTCCCACACCTCGTATCAGCATGTCAAGGGCACCATCAAGGCCCATGTGGACATCCTGAGCGCCTCCTGCACCATGCGCTTCTAGTAAGCGGCATGGTCTTGGGACCAGCACCTCGCCCCAGTTAAAGAAAGGGCCCGCTTTCCAAGCCCGAAAGCGGGCCCTTTCACGTACATCGCAGTTCTAGCAACGGTGATTAATTCAAGGCCAAATCCGGATCTTCAGCGTGCTAGCTCGTACAAGGGCCGGGCGCCTCTTGCGAGACGCCCGGCTTGCTACTGTACTGTGTTTTGCTCCCACCCGATCGAGGCATGGGAAATGGTATCTAGATCCCCTCAAAGCACTCTAGGAAGCGCGATGGGCATTTCTCGTAAGCTAAACAGCCTGTCGCATGGGTCAGAAGCCCAGCAAAAGGGTATTCCGGGCCTCGCCGTCAATGGGAGGATAGGACGGGCGAGGCCCGGTATGATCATGGGAGGGTCTGAGTCAGGATGAGATAAATTGGTTATGTAAGTGGCCAGCTTGCCGCAGTGTCCTGCTACGGAAGCCAGCGAAATTCGACTATGCAGGAAGAAGCGTATATAAGGCACCAACGCTCTGATGAAGGCCGCCGATAAGCGCCCGCAAAGAAGCGAATGTCAGCCCAGACACATTGCTGCTTCCCCCGTGCCAATTCACTCAAGTTGGCAAAGATTCATAATTATACCTCAGTTCTTGGACTGAGATTCGTGCATAGGGAGGATAGCTAGCGGTATAACTGACCAAAAACGGCCACGGCGCCCCAGCCTAGTCAAATATGAACAACAGCCCCAACAGATGGCCTATCCCAAATCCGCAGCCGCGACGTAACAGCCGCGATTCGGGCACAAAAAAACCTCCGTGTCACACGGAGGTTTAAAAGTGGCGGGATGGACGGGACTCGAACCCGCGGCCTTCGGCGTGACAGGCCGACGTTCTAACCAACTGAACTACCACCCCTTGGGAAAGCCCTGAACACTACCGAAACAGCTTCCGTGGTCAAGGGCCAAATTAATAAAAAACGCCAGAAAAGTTCCATGCGCAACATAGCCCTCACCGGGCGGGAATAGTGCGAACAGCCGCCCCTTCCAGCCGCTGCTCGACAAACCAGTCCCCTTCTAGACGCGCACAATCGTGGCCACGCTCTCGATGTGGCGAGTTTGCGGGAATAGGTCAAAGGGGCGCAACTTCTCCACCTTGTAGCCGCGCTGGGATAGATACTGAAGGTCGCGGGCCTGAGTGTCCGGGCCGCAGGATACGTACACAACCCTCGCAGGCCCCCAGCCTATTAACTGGTCGAGGAACACCTCGTCGCAACCCCGACGCGGAGGGTCGATAATCAGGGCGCTTGTTGCCGGGTCAAAGTCTATCTGCGAGAATATGGCCTCGGCGCTTCCGGGGACAAAGCTGAGGTTCCTTATGCCGTTAAGAGCCGCATTCTCCCTAGCAAGCTCTATGGCGCGCTCGCTTATCTCGATACCCGCGACGCGCTCGAAACGCTCCGCACCCCAAATGGCGAAGGAACCCGCCCCGCAGTAAGCATCGACAAGCTGAGTAATCCCCGGCGCTGCGGCCTCGCCAATAACGTAGTCGAGCAGTTCCGGCAGTATATGCGGATTGTTCTGGAAAAACTCGCCCGCCTGAAAGCGAAAGCGCAGCCGCCCGACGAGAGCCTCGGCCGTTGCGCGCATGTCGGTCTCCACCCCGGCCTCGCCTAGGTCGCGCAAGAGCAGTGTGCCGCCTCGCTTCAGGCTGTGCTGACGCTTCAGAAGGCGGCTTCGCTCTCCCGGAAGGGCGGCATTTATGGCATCGCTGGCAATGGGGCACTGCGGCACGTCTATGATGGCGCGGGTGCTCATCCCCTGAAAGCCAATGTGCATCGCCCCGCCGCTGCGCGGCGGCTCGTAGTGAGGCGTGATCTTCGAGCGATAGGCAAACTGTTGTGGCGAGGGCCATGTAGGCTCCACTTCCAGCTCCAGCTTTGCAAGGCGAGTTGCCAGCTCCTGCACATGGCGGCGCTTCCACTCAAGCTGCGCGGTGTAGCTCATGTGCTGGTACTGGCAGCCTCCGCATTCGCCAAACAGAGGGCAACGCGGCTGCACCCTGTCGGGCGAAGCTTCGAGAAGCTCCACAAGGTCGGCATCGGAATAGTTCGCCTTGTTGCGCCACACGCGGGCGCGGATGAGTTCGCCGGGCAGGGCCAGCGGCACCATCACCACCCAGCCATCCACCCGGCCAAGGCCGACGCCAAGGTTGGTGAGCGTGTCCACCCTCAGCTCGATTATCTGGTGGTACTGGTAGGGGACGGGTTTGAAATTCTTCGGTATGGCGGGCATTGGGGGAACGAATAATGGGTAAAAGATTCTACCGCAGATTACACGGGTTCACGCTGATTGCAAAAACAGAACCTCTTGGTTATGAATAATCTGTGGTTACTCGGCCTTGTTCTCGTTTTCGTATTTCTTTGCCTCCTCGTCGAGCCTTGCCTCAAGTAGGGGCACATCTGCCGGGCTGTCTATGCCCAAGGTGGTTTCCAGCGTGCAGTCCACAGCAATGCGGTAGCCGTGCTCCATAGCACGGAGCTGTTCCAGCCTTTCGATGCTCTCCAGAGTGCCCTGCGACAGCTTCGGGAAAGCCGCCAGAAACTGCGCCGTGT
This sequence comes from Puniceicoccales bacterium Verruco_02, assembly GCA_001604585.1. Taxonomy (GTDB): domain Bacteria; phylum Verrucomicrobiota; class Verrucomicrobiia; order Opitutales; family Oceanipulchritudinaceae; genus Verruco-01. The sequence continues at coordinate 68,672 of LVBW01000014.1, forward strand.
AGGCATACATGCCTAGATGCAGTAGCACGGGCTGTGCGGCCAACCACGCGGCATCAACCGCGCCCCGGCTGTCGCGGCTGAAGGGAATGGGCGAGCGGGAGAAATACAGCGCCATCCCATCCTTTGCCCGCACGACCTTGACGCGGTTCGAGTCGCGAAAGTCCTCCACGCTCAGGAAGGGCGTGCCAAGAGTAGCCATGTCGAAGCCGCCCTGCGAGATGCGAGCTGCAAGGGCTGCTATGTGCGAAGCGGCCACCAAAGGCTCGTCGGCCTGCACGTTGATGACATTCTTTGCCCCGATGGATGCATTTGCCTCTGCAAGGCGGTCCGTCCCGCTTGGCAAGTCCGGGTCCGTAATTACGCACCGGAAGCCCGCGCATTCCAGCACATCGGCCAGTTCCTGCTCGGCAACGGCGAAGAACAAGGGCAGCTCTGGGGCCACGCTGCGCACGCGCCGGGCCGTGTGCAGGATGAGTGGCAGGCCGCGAACAGGGTGCAGCAGCTTGCGGGGGAAGCGGGTCGAGGCAAGCCGTGCAGGAACGATTATGGCTAGGTCGGGCGAATGCATAGGGATGAAGGCAGAAGTCTAGCCGCAGATTATGAAGATGGAAGAACAAGAATGCCAAGGCACAGATTTCGTCGTCGTTCATCATCTCATCGACAAAGCAGTGCATATGGCGAACTTGCCATGTATCGGGCATCATCCATGCTGTCTGTAATTTGTTACGACCATGAAAACTGATTACGCATGGCTTGCCGAGGCGCTGCTTGCGCAGGAAGGTGCCCTTGGCAAACGCTTTTTCGGCTGCGACGCGGTGTATATTCGCGGCCGTCTGCTGCTTGTTCTATCCGACGGCGAAGAGCCGTGGAACGGGGCCATGTTCCCGGTCGAGCGCATTAACCACGAGGCAGTGCTCGCCCGCTGGGGAGAGCTTGGCGAACATCCCATCCTGCCCAAGTGGCTGTACTTAAGCGCCACCCATGAACGCTTCGAGCTGCTGGCAAGGGAACTGGTGCGCGAGATTGCCCACGGCAACCCTCTCTTTGGCGTCACCCCAGAGCCGAAGAAAGGCCGTAAGCGAAAGACCTCGCCAAAGGTTGCAAGCCAAGCAGAGCTTCCGCCGACACCCAACAGACGGGACTGCCCCTATGACGAACCGCAGTCCATTCCACCACACCTGCGCTAGATTGCCGTGTCGGCCTTGTAAACGCGCTGCACGCGCTTGGTTATCGAGGTGTAGCATTCCCAAGGAATCTGGCCCGACCATGCGCTGAATTCCTCGACGCATATCCGTTCCCCGCCCTGCTCGCCTATGAAAGTGGCCAGCATTCCCACCTCTAGGTCCGGTAGCTCGGTGGCATCGACAATAATCTGATCCATCGTCACACGGCCCAAGATGGGGCAGCGCCGCCCGCAGAGGAGCACCTGACCGCGATTGCTCATGCCCGTGGGTATGCCGTCGCCGTAACCCGCGCATATGAGCGCCACCCGCGTATCGCGCACAAGGCGGCAGCTACGGTTGTAACTCACGTAGGCCCCTTCGGGCAGGGTCTTCACAAGGCCCACCTTGGAATGCAGGCTCAGGACAGGCTCGGCATGAACATCGGAAAGGAGCGACCCTTTGTAAGGAAGAACGCCGAACTGAAGAAGCCCCACGCGCACGCCGTTGAAGGGGCCGCCAACCGGCAGACTGTCTATGCCCGCGCTATTGTCCGCATGGATGAGAAGTTGCGAAGGGTCCAACCCCGGCATTGACTCAAGAGCGGCCAGAAAGCGGCTGCGCTGAAGCTCGGTATAGTCGGCGCTGCTGTCGGCGCTCGAAAAGTGCGTGAACACCCCGTCGAGGCGCAGCGCGGGTTCCTCCACTATCGCCCGGTACAGGGCGGGGGCCCCTTCGTGCCATACGCCAAGGCGGCCCATGCCGGTGTCTATCTTAAGATGCACGGAGAAGGGCCTGCCTTGCTCGCGGCCGAGGGCGGCAAAGCGTTCCACCTCGTCCATGCAGGACACTGCGGGCATGGCCTGATACTCCAACAACATGTGATCCTCCTGTGGCAACACGGCGCTTAGGACCAGAATCGGCCAGCCGGAGCCAACCTCGCGTATCTCCGCGGCCTCGCGCACGTTGGCCACGGCAAAGGCGTCCGCACCGGCCCTCATGAGGCGCGCCGCCGTGGGCGCAAGACCGTGTCCGTAGGCGTCGGCCTTCACCACGGCCACATAGCGGATATGCGCCGGAAGGGCGGAGCGGATGCGCAATAGGTTGCGTTCGAGCCGGGCCAGATCTATCTCCACCCAGCAGCGTGCATTGATGTTGGTAGGCACAGTGGCGGGATTATACGCCCACTGCCTCGGACGGGGAAGAGATTTCAGGCCACCCGTACGCGGTATTGGCAAGAGTCCCGGAAGGGTCATACTTGCGAGCAATACTTTCACGATGTCCATACTTGCCACGATAATCAGTGCTGCGCTGCCGGTCTTTCTCGTCCTTGGCAGCGGATACCTCGCACGCGAGCGCGGCTGGCTATCGGCAGAGGCGGATGCCTCGCTGATGAAGCTCATAATCAACGTCTTTTACCCCTGCCTGACACTCACGTTCATACTTGGAAACCCTGCCCTGCGAGACGCCGCCGAGATAGGCTGCGGACTGGGCCTTGGCGCCTTCATCACCATCCTCGGCATGAGCCTAGGCTACCTTGTGGCCCCCTTTGGCGGAATGCAGATTGGCAGTGGGCGGCGCACCTTCGCCTTCGTCACGGGCCTGAACAACTACGGCTACATAGCTATCCCCGTGGCCGCAGCTGTATTCGGAATCAACAGCCCCATGATGGGCGTGCTGCTCGTGTGTAACGTGGGGATCGAGGTCATGCTCTGGACTTTCGGCCTGCTCATACTTCGAGGCGAGGTGGACCGCAATGTGTGGAAAAAGCTCCTCAGCCCTCCGCTCGTGGCAATGCTCATTGGGCTGACGCTCAACTACACAGGGCTGCCCGAAGCCAAGGGAGCAGCCGGGCAAGGCTATGCCGTCCTTAAGACGGCCCTGACGATGCTCGGCGCCTGTGCCGTGCCCATCGGACTGGCCGTGAGCGGGGCCAGCTTCCGCGACTTGGTAAAGAGCGGCGAATGGCTGGGCCGCTGGCAGGTGCCCACTCTAGGCATATCCCTGCGCAACGGCCTCCTGCCCGCGTTCTACATTCTGATGGCGCTTTCCATTCCCTTCCCTACAGAATTGAAGCAGGTGCTGATAATCCACGCCGCAATGCCAGCGGCCATGCTGCCCATAGTGCTGGCCCGCTTCTACGGCGGCAGCCCCGCAGTGGCCGTTCAGGTGGTGGTGGCCAGCACCATAGCGGGGATGATCACCATACCCATCTGGCTCTGGGCGGGCCTAAGCCTGCTGCACTGAAAGCTGGGAGCGTCTGCAAATCCGCCTTTCTCCGTGGATAGCGCGCATCCCGGAACTTCCCATTTATTTGCTGACCATTCCCTTGCCCGGCCACTCCCTTGGTATTCTTATGACTGCCTACATGCGGGTACTGATAGCCTTCGACAAGTTCAAGGAATGCATGAGCGCACAGGTAGCCTGTGCCACTCTGCAAGAGGCTCTGCAAGAGGCCATGCCGGGGGCAGAGGCCATCTCGGCCCCCATCTGCGACGGGGGCGAAGGCTTCTGCGAAACACTGTGCTCCGCGCGGGATGGCCGCTTTGTGGAACTCGATGCCCAAGGACCGCGTGGAGAGCCAAGAAGGGCTACCATCGGCCTTGTGGACGCGAGCAAGCTCGACCATGAGCTGCGCGGCCAACTCGGATGCGATGCCTCGCACGGAGAGCTTGCAGTGGTGGAAATGGCACAGGCGAGCGGACTCTGGGGCCTGCCTGCGGAACTACGCAATCCTCACAAGGCGACGAGCCGGGGCACCGGACAGATGCTGGCGGCGGCTGCGGACGCCGGAGCGGGGGCCATTCTGCTGGGCATTGGCGGCAGCGCCAGTTCCGACCTAGGCCTTGGCGCACTGGAGGCTCTGGGGCTACGCTTCCATGACAGGGCAGGAAGAGAGCTGTGCGGCATATGCCCGGAAAGGTGGGACGATGTTTACACAATCGGCGGCAAGCTGCGCCCTCTGCCTCCGCTATCGGTGGCCTGCGATGTGCGCAACCCCCTGCTTGGTCCAAATGGCGCGGCGGCCATATTCGGCCCACAGAAGGGACTTGCTCCGGCGGATGTCCCGGCCTTCGACGCAAGGGCGCGGCGCATTGCCATGCTACTCTGCGAGCACTTCGCAAGGCCCCCTTCCCTGCTCGACGAAGAGGGCGCAGGCGCGGCAGGAGGCATGGGCTGGGGCCTGCGCGTGGCATATGGAGCGCGCTACCTGCCGGGCTTTGAACTAACATGGCGCTGGATGGGCTTTGAAGAGAAGCTGCGCCGCGCAGACATCCTCGTAACGGGCGAGGGCAGCTTTGACAGCGCCTCTCTGGGCGGCAAAGGGCCGGGGACTCTGCTGAAAATGGCGCTGGAGGCCGGGTTGAAAGTGCTGGTTCTGGCCGGGCGAGTGGAGCCGGGACTGGAAATAGTGGCTGCGGCTGGCAAAGGACGCCTCAAATGCGTATCCATCAGCCCGCCGGAACTGCCACTTGACGAGGCGTTGCGCCGCGGTCCGGAACTGCTGCGAGCGGCGTTTGTCAGGGAAATTGACCGCATAGCGGCAAAATAGCTGCGGTAAATCCCTTCATGCTTGATGAACATGCCATACTGTGCGAGAAGTTCATGCGTGAGAATGCGGGTAAACAATCTGTCCGTATCCGGCGCCTTGTTGGCGCTGACCATGCTGTTTTCCGTCTCCTGCGTGAGGGTCAAACTGGAACCCGTACGCATCGACGCCACCGTGACAATCAGGGTGGAGAGGGAGCTGGAGAACTTCTTCGACGATCTCGATTCGCAGTCCTCGATGCTAAGTGTCGACGAGGCGTCCCGAAACAAGGCCCCAAAACAGGATTCCGGGAACGCCAACTAAAAAATCAACAGGGAACACATGATGCGCAGGATAACATCCATAATCGCCGCCATCGCCCTGGCGCTGGCCTCTTCAGCTTTCATCCCCGCCCCAGTGCAGGCACAGAACCCTGGCGTTCGCCAGCGTATGCAGGAGCGCCTGCCAGCAATCGACGCCCTGAAGTCCGACGGGCGCATTGGCGAAAACAATCAGGGCTACCTAGCAGTCCGCGGCTCTCTTTCAGCGGATGAGAACTCCATCCTCGCCGCAGAGAACGCCGACCGTGCCGAGGTGTATGCAGCCATAGCCCGCCGCACCAACACCGACGCCGATCAGGTGGGCCGCGAAAGGGCGCGTCAGATAGCCGAGCGCGCCGCCCCCGGAAGCTGGCTTCAGGACGAGGGCGGACGCTGGTACCGCAAATAGCTGCCACAAGGTGGCTCCGGGGACAAGAACGCCAGACAGGCAAGCACTTTGCAATCATGCGCTTGGGTGTGTTTTGCACCCTGTTGCGCATATGCCTTTACTTGCGCGCCACTAGGATGCACGCTGCATCCAATGCCTTCCGAAGACAGACTGTTCTGGCTAGACCTTGAAATGAGCGGCCTTAACCCCGCTCAGGACCGCATTCTTGAGGCCGCAGCCGTTATCAGCTCCATCCGGCTGGAAATTCTCGACAGGTACGAGACCCCTGTTTATCAGGCCCCGGAGATTCTGTCCGGCATGGGCGCCTGGTGCCGCCAGCATCACGCAGCAAGCGGCCTTACAGCCCGGGTCAGTCAGGGCATTTCAGAAGAGATGCTCGATGCCTCGCTCTGCGATCTGGCCGACCGCTACTTCCAGAGTAACCCTGTGATACTGGCGGGGAACTCCATCGCGCAGGATCGCCGCTTCATCGACCGCTGGCTGCCGCGCTTCTCCCAGCGCCTGCATTACAGGATGCTGGATGTGAGCAGCTTCAAGATCGTGTTCATGAACCTGTTCAACGTCAGCTTCCGCAAGGACAACAGCCATCGCGCTCTGGACGACGTGCTGGAGTCAATGGCAGAGCTGCGCTACTACATAGCGGCCATCGACCCTTCCAGAATGCCCCCCGGCCTTGGCTAGGGCATTTTTCAGTTAGTCGGACCTGTCCGGCAAAAGGATAAGGTTCCAATTTGGAACCTTACCGGATGCGCACAGGTAACTGGGAAATGCTCTAGGGCAAGGCGCGGAAGATCGTCGATGCCAGAAGCTGCTCGATGAAAAGCAGAATTAGCGCGGCGCAGAGAGGCAAGAGCCAGGCCTCCTCGTATTCGGTGCGGTAGCTAAGCTTCACCTCGGTCTTTTCGAGGCGGTCAATCTCCTCATAGATATTCTTTAGCTGCTCGCTGTCGCGCGCGCGAAAGAACTGCCCGCCGCCCTTTTCGGCGATAGCCTGCAAGGTGGCCTCGTCGAGCGAGCTTTCCATGTAGCCCACCTCTGGTCGGCCAAGCATGTCGCGGGCGAGCGTCTTGCCGTCGCGGGCCAACATGTAGCGCGGCACGCGGCCCTCGGTGCCGATGGCTATGGTGTACACCTTCACGCCCAGCGCGGCGGCGGCCTCGGCATACCTAGTCGGTGGCACGCTCGGCGGCGGCTCGTCGCGCCCGTCGCTAAGCATGATCACGATGCGGCTCTTGGACTCCTTTGCCTCCGAAAGACGGTTTACCGCCATGCCCAACGGCGGGCCTATGCTCGTGCCATTTGGCGGGACCGAGCCGACCTGTATGCGGCGGATGTTGTTGCGAAGCCATGTGTGTTCCAAGGTGAGCGGGCTTACAAGGTAGGGATCTCCCGCAAAGGCTATCATTCCGATGCGGTCAGAGGGGCGCTTCTGGATGAAGTCGTCCAATACCCCCTTCACAGCCTCAAGCCGGGTGGCGCGCTTGTTGTTCCAGGCCATGTCGATGCCAAGCATTGAGCCGGAAATGTCCACACCCAGCATGATGTCTATGCCGCTAGACTCGATCTCCCTTATCTTGGAGCCAAAACGCGGTCCGGCAAGGGACACAATCATCAGCGAGAGCACTATTACGCGCATGAAGCCAAGCCAGTAGATGGCGTGACTCTTGCCCTGCGCCTTGGCCGCCTCTGCCACACGCGCTATGGCGGGAAAGTACAGACCGGGCCTGCGTCGGCGACGGGCAGATAGGCCCCACAGAGCCAGCGGCAGGAGTAGGAACAATAGCAGAAGGTAAGGATGGGCAAAGCTGAAGCTCACCTCTCGCCCTCCCTGCCGCAAGCTTGCAAGGCGTCCAGTATGCCCTGCGCCCTGTCGGGCCACTCCGAAGAGTTCTCCGGCACAGCGCCGGAAAATAGCGCCAGCTCGCAGTCGCGCAGCATTCCAAGCGCCGTAAGCGCGGCCTCGCTTTGCTGCATCTTCGCGATGACGCCTTCAAGCTCCCTTGCCGTGAGGCGGGCAGCGTCGATGTCGTAGGTGTAGGCAAGAGCCTCGCGCAGGATGGCGGCAAGCTCACGGAAGAAAGGCGCGCCGGGCTTCATGCCGCGACTGGCATTCACCCTTGCGCGAAGCACACAGTCCGGGCTGCGGGCGGCAAGGGCGCGGCGGCGCTCCAACAACCTGCCCGACTGAAAAATGATCAGCCCCATTGCAAGCAGCAGGGCGGCCCCGAGCGAAGGCCAGAACCATGCACTATCGACAAAGCCCGGCTCTTTCAAAGGCAGAGGACCGGCAATTTCCGGCGCATCAGTGAGAATTGCCAGCATGGAGATTACCTTCATCGCCGCGCAGCCCTCCCTTCCATGAAGGCCCGCAGTTCGCGCAATACTTCCTTTTCTGAAGACACGCTCATGCAGCCCGCGCCACACTGACGGATAAGCCTCTCCCAGCTCCGCCGTTCCGCAGTGCCAATGAGCTGGTACTGGCGGCGGAAGATGGCCGAGGAGGTGTTCACCTCGAAGCGTTCGCCCTTCTCTGGATCTTCCAGCAACACCCTGCCTGCGGCTGGCAGCTCGGCATCGCGAGGGTCGCGTATGTCGGCCAGCACAAGGTCGTGCCTGGCCGCGGTGACGGCCAATAGGCGCGCTTCCGGCTCCTCCTTGCGGATGGGCCTGCCGCTGGAAAAGTCGCTCAATAGGAACACCACGGCGCGGCGCGTCAGGACATGGTTGATATAGTCCAGCGCCACCTTTCGATCTGTCCCCCTACCCTCGGGCTGGAAAAAGAGTATCTCGCGCACAACGCGCAGGACGTGTTGCAGGCCCTTGCGCGGAGCGATGAAGCGTTCCACCTTGTCGGTGAATAGAAGAAGACCCGCTTTGTCGTTGTTGCGAATGGCGGAAAAGGCCAGTATGGCAGCCAGCTCCGCCGCGACCTCGCGCTTGCTCCGGTCCACTCCGCCAAAGTCCTGCGATGCGGATAGGTCCACGGCCAGCATCAAGGTCAGCTCTCGCTCCTCACGAAATATTTTGACGAAGGGCCGGTCCATGCGCGCAGTCACGTTCCAGTCGATGGAGCGCACATCATCGCCGGGGAAGTATTCGCGGCTTTCCTCAAAGTCTATGCCCTGTCCGCGAAACACGCTGTGGTAGGAGCCCACGAGCGCGTCGGACACGGCCCGGCGGGTGCGTATCTCCACCTGCCGGACTTTTTTTAGTATGTCGCGCTGGGAATTCAAAGGGATGAGGAAAAGGTGTTTACTCAGATGCTGGAACCGCCGACAAACGCCGATTTACACGGATAACAGAAAGAAAGATTCCGATACTAAACCAATCTGCGTAAATCCGCGTAATCTGCGGACAAACTGTCCCGTTCTTTACGGCACGGGCACTGTGTCGAATATCTTTGCCACCACCTGTTCGGTGTCTATCTCCTCGGCCTCGGCCTCGTAGGACAGAAGGACGCGGTGGCGCAGAACGTCCGGACCGATGGTCTTGATGTCGTCGGGCACCACGAAGGCACGCCCTTCGAGGAAGGCCCATGCCCTTGCCGCGAGGGCGAGGGCTATTGTAGCGCGGGGCGAGGCTCCGTAGCGGATGAGGCCCTTGAGCCGTTCGAGGCGGGCACCTTCGGGGTCGCGCGTGGCGAAGACAATTTTCACGATGTAGTCGCGCACGGCGTCGCTCATGTGTATCTGGTCCACGAGTTTGCGCGCCTCGAGTATATCTTCGAGGCCAAGCACCGCGCTTACCTCCGGCAGGGCCTGCGTGGAAGCCATGCGGTCCAGAATCAGGCGTTCCTCCTTGACCGATGGGTAGCCCACTTTCAGCTTCAACATGAAGCGGTCCACCTGCGCCTCTGGCAAGGGATAGGTGCCCTCTTGGTCCACGGGGTTTTCCGTTGCCAGCACAATGAAAGGTTTTGGCAGGACGTGCGTCTGATCGCCCAAGGTCACCTGCCTCTCCTGCATGGCCTCCAATAGGGCGCTCTGCACCTTGGCCGGGGCGCGGTTTATCTCGTCCGCCAGCACCACGTTGGCAAATACCGGGCCCTTGCGCGTGAAAAAGTCCCCGCTGCGGGGATTGTAGATGAGCGTGCCCACAACGTCGGCAGGCAACAGGTCGGGCGTAAACTGAATGCGCGAGAACTGCGCCCGCATCGCGCTGGCAAGGGTGCGCACGGAAAGGGTCTTCGCAAGGCCCGGCACGCCCTCCAAGAGCACATGCCCATTGGCGAGCAGGCCCACGATGAGGCGGCTTACCAGATACTGCTGGCCGATTATGACCTTGCCTATCTCATCCTGAAGCGGCTGCACCCAGTGGGATGCGGCCGCAACCTTGTCGTTAAGTTCGCTGACTTTGCTTGCGTCTGACATGCTTGGGTTGAACTGACAAATGATGTTGGAAAATGTGCCATCGCCACAAAGAGCTGGCCATAAGGTAAGACTAACATACCGAATATGCCTGCGCTTGGGCAAGTTGATAGCGCCGCGTTGTCATGGGCAGAGTGTGAGTCAGTCAGGCGTTTAGTCTCGCCTTTGCGCATTCTTGCGGAATATAGCTTGCACCTTGGTTCCCAGGGTCAGGCGCGTTCGCTCGCTCTTTTTGCCGCTCGCGGTGGAAAGGGTGGGAGGAAAGTCCGGACACCACAGGGCAGGATTCCCCATGAAAGTGGGGGCGGCAGCTTCGCGAGGGGCCGCCGACGGCTCAGTGCAACAGAAAACAAACCGCCTCGACCGGCCCTTTGCGGGGCAGGGCGAGGTAAGGGTGAAAAGGTGGGGTAAAAGCCCACCGCTCCGGCGGCAACGTTCGGAGGCAGGGTAAACCCATTCCGGTGCAAGACCAAATAAGGGATCGGACGGCCCGTCCTATGATTCCGGGTTGGTCGCTCCACGCCCAAAGGCGGGACGTGGGCCGCAAGGCCCGCGTAGATAAATGAGCGCGGCACCTCCGCAAGGGGGGAGCAACAGAATCCGGCTTACTCACCCTGGGAACCATCCCTGGCCGGGGACTTGAACAGGGGGCCTGTCGCTCTTTCCGTCCCGGCAGGCTTGCAGAAGAGCGGATAAGCGGCAATCATGACAGCCATCGAGCGCCTTCCAAACCCCATCCCGAAGATGAAAGTCCTTTCCCTTCTAGCCTGCTCCGCTGTCATCGCTTGCAATAGCCTTTGCGCCGCTCCACTCATCGTCAGCGACATATTGGAAACACCGCTGAAGAGCGCCCTTCCCGGCACATTGGAGTGCCGTTACGCGGGCAGCATAGTCGCGTTGGAAGAGCTTCGCTCCGGCCGTGCCGACATCGTCGTTGCCGCCATCGCGGACGGCAATCCTCTGCCCGAGGGCATGTTGTGCATACCACTCGCCTTCGAGTGCGCAGTGGTTGTAGTCAATAACTCCAACCCGCTCGACAAGATCGGCCTTGATGAGCTTGGAAAGATTTTTGCCGGAGGCGAGGCTATGGAGAAATGGGGCGCGCTGGGCCTTTCAGACGCTTGGCGCGAACGCTCGATAAGCGTGTTTATCCCAGCGCCGGGAGAAGGTATAACTCTGCCGCTACTGCGTAGCGTCGCCATGCAGGGCAAACCTGTGCGCGAAGGGGCAGGCATCATAACAAGTGCCTCCCAGTTGGAGACTGTCGTGCGCGAACAGAGCCAGTCCATTACTCTGTTGCGCGGGCTGGCCGTGCCGAGCGGGGGAAGGGCGCTGTCCATAACCTCTTCCGAAGGTCTTGCCTATCCGCCGAGCGTGTCCAGCGTGTTCTATGGCGACTACCCCTTACGCCTGCCATTTTACGTGGTGTTGAGGCCGGACGCGCCCGCTCCTGTGCAGGATACTTTGGCCCAGTTGTTGGACAACAAGGTGGCTGCGGCTCTGGCGGCATATGGCTACGTGCCAGCGCCAGAGAGCGAACGGGACCTGGAGGTGTACTTCCCCGAAGCGGTCCAAAGATAAGGCCTATCTTGCCTATTCTGCCAGCACGCCCCTTGTGGCCACCCTGTGCAGCCTTATGCACAAAAGGCCCGCTGTCAGGATAAGCGCCACGGCCATCGCCATCCATACTCCCAGCCCGCCCAGCCCCAGCTCGAAGCAGAGTAACCAGGCTAGCGGCAGCGAAAGCACCCAGTGGTTGAGCATCACCACCACCGTGGGCAGCGTTACATCGCGAAGCCCGCGCAGGGCGCCCATAGCCGTGCATTGCACAGAGTCAAAGAGCTGGAAAAGGCCGCCGACGACAAGGAAGCTTGCGACGAGGGGAACCACCAGCGGGTCGTTTGTAAAAAGCAGCGGCAACTGGTGACGCAGCACCAACATGCCAAGAGAGGCCAGACTGGCCCAGCCAGCAGCAAATAGCATCGCGCCCTTGCAGATGCGCAAGACTCTTGGCCGGTCGTTGGCACCGGCAGCCTGCCCTACGCGGATGGACACCGCAAAGGACATCCCAAGCGGCACCATGAAGGCCAGCACGATAATCTGAATGGTGACATGGTGGGCGGCAAGGGTGGCGGCGCCCAGACGCCCCACAAGCACTGCTAGAATGGACATCGAGCTTATCTCCATACCTATCTGAAGACTCGTGGGAACGCCCAGCCGGATGTGCCTGCCCATGAATGAACGCTCCAGCCTGAAGTGGCGCAGGTCATCCAAACACAGGTTGATGTCCTTGGCGCGAACGGCCAGAACGAGCAGTATCAAGAGCTGCGTCATGGCGGAAAACAGCGTGGCAAGGCCCGCCCCCACCAGCCCCAGACGCGGCAGGCCAAAGGGACCGAAAACGAGCAGGTAGTCCAGAATGGCGTTTAGGACAATCGAGGCCAGTACCCCGAACATCACAAGCCAAGGGCGGTTCTGGCTTTCGCAGAATGCGCGGCAGTTGCCCGCGCAGAGCATGAATACGAACGCCGCCCCGTAACAGAGCACGTAAGGCTTGGCTATGGGGATGAGTTCCGGCGGCTGGCCAAGGTAATTGACCCTGTGCAGGTTCCAGAACGCGGCGACCATCAGAAATACGACCGTCACCCCGCTGATAAAGCTGATGAACAGGCCGTGTCGGAGGATTTGCGGCATTTCGTCGCGCTGACCGGCACCGTAGGCACGTGCAACGAGAATGCTGGTGGCGGCAGCAAAGCCGTACAAGCCCACAAGGGGCATGTTCATGAAGTTGAGCGCAAAGGCCATTGCGGCCAAAGACTCGGTGCCCGCTCCGCGGCCGACGATGATGGCGTCGGTGACGGCCATTGCCATAGTCGTAAGCTGCGCCAGCACCAAGGGCAGGCCAAGGCGCGCTATGGAGCGCAGTTCGCTAATTGAATCTTTCATACGAAAATCCGGTGGGCATTACGAAGCTGTCCATCCGCGTGTTTTGCGTAAATGCAAATATGCCAATGCGGCGGCCGGGCCGGGATGGACGGCAAAAGAGCCGAGACAGGCTGCACGGGGATATGCAGCCCAATAGACGTGGTTGTTGTGCTTATCGAGCCAGAGCTGGCTATTACTCGACAGTGACGCTCTTGGCCAGATTGCGCGGTTTGTCAACGTCGCAGCCTCTTGCCACGGCTATGTGGTAGCTAAGAAGCTGAAGCGGTATGGTGGTCAGGATGGGCAGTATGCACTGGTGCGCGCTTGGTATTAGCAGCAGTTCGTCGGCCAGCCCGTCGGGCAGTTCATCGGGGCAGTCGGTAATTACTATCACCGGGCCTTTGCGTGCCTTTACCTCCTGTATGCTGGACACGCACTTGCGGAACATCTCCCCCGCCATTGCAATGGCCACCGTGGGGCATTCCGGGCAGATGAGGGCAATCGGGCCGTGCTTCATCTCGGCCGCCGGGTAGCCCTCGGCATGTATGTAGGAAATCTCCTTTAACTTGAGCGCGCCCTCCAAGGCTATCGGGAACATCTCTAGGCGGCCAAGGAAAAGGAAGTCGTTGCAATCTGCATATTTCTTGGCGATGCGCTCCACTTCTGCGGCGTGGCCGAGCACCTGACTGACAAGTCCGGGCAGGCTCTGGAATGCCTTCACCATTTCGCGCCCATCGGCAAAGGAAAGATCGCGCATTCGGCCAAAATACAGGGCCAGCATCGTGGCGACGAGCACCTGAGCGGTGAAGGCCTTGGTGCTCGCCACTCCGATTTCCGGGCCGGAGTGCTGGAATATGCCTCCGTCGTTCTCGCGGGCTATCGTAGAGCCGACAACGTTCGATATGCCAAGGACGCGGTAGCCCTTTCGCTGGGCCTCGCGTTGTGCTTCGAGTGTATCGAGCGTCTCGCCGCTCTGGCTTATGGTGAATACGAGGGTGTTCTTTTCGAGCGGGCTGTTGCGGTAGCGGAATTCGCTGCTGTACTCCACATCCACGGGGATGCGGGCGTAGCGCTCGATCATGTGTTTGGCAAGCTGGCAGGCGTGCCAGGCTGTGCCGCAGCCAAGAAAGAGGATGCGGTCCACCTGACGCAGCTCGCGCGCGCTCATGTTCAGGCCGCCAAACTGTGCCGTGGAGCCGTCCTGCGAAAAACGGCCACGCATGGCGTTTTCGAGGCTGGTCGGCTGCTCGAAGATCTCCTTCAGCATGAAGTGCGGGAAGCTGCCAAGCTCCGCATCCTCCAAGCGCCAGTTAATCTCGTTGAGTACGGGCGAGACGGACTGGTTGGAAAGGGTGCTGATTACAAAGTCGTCGCGGCACATGCGCACGATCTGCCCGTCCTCAAGATAGACGACATTCTGCATACGTCCGCCAAAGGCCGTGACATCGCTCGCTATCATGTTTTCGTTGCGCCCGACGCCCAGGACGAGGGGGCTGCCCTTGCGCGCGCCGACGATTTCGTCCGGGTGGCCGCTGCGGAGGACGGCAATGCCGTAGGTGCCCTCGACTTCGGCAAGAGCCATGCGCACGGCCTCTTCTAGCAGGTTCTCGCCTAGGCCGCTCTTTTCGAGCCGGGCAAGATGCATGGCCACAAGGTTGGCCAGCACCTCGGTGTCGGTCTCGCTGGCAAAGGTGTAGCCTAGGGCGGACAGGGAGTTGCGAAGCTGCACGTAGTTCTCGATGACGCCGTTGTGCGCCAGGATGATGGCCCCGTCCGAGGAAAGATGCGGGTGCGCATTGCGGTCGGACACCCCCCCGTGCGTTGCCCAGCGAGTGTGGCCGATGCCGCAGGAGCCGCCCATCCGGGCCTCTTTTGCCATGCGCGAAAGCACCTCCACGCGGGCCGCCTTCTTAAGGATGCGCGGCACGGGCTGCGTCTGAGTGCAGACTGCGATACCGGCAGAGTCATAGCCGCGGTATTCGAGGCGCTTGAGCCCTTCGAGAAGTATGGAGGCAGCCTCCTGCCGTCCCGTGTATCCGATGATGCCGCACATGTAGTATGGAGAGAATGGAGGGTGAGCTTGCGCTTGTGCCAACACATGCACTGTAAAGCCCGGCAAGTCAAACCATCAGCCCCCATGTAAGCGATACCTAGGGCAAGGTCTGAAGGCGGGCTTGGCATTTTCCATGTCCACCATCGCAAGAGCCATCCAGATGTTGGCTTCTATGACACACCCACAAGCGCGCAGAAGATGAACAGCGCGGCGAATGGCATCAAGCGGCTCCGCAGCGTGCAGCCCTCGAGATGTACCGCCCATGCAAGAAGCGCCAAAGCCAGCGCAGTACCCATCCAGGGCAGGGGAAATCTCATCTTGAAAAAGAGCAAAGGCAGCGCCCCGCCCGCAGAAATAAGCGCCTCCATCACAAGACAGCCCGTCCAGCCCGCCTTGCTGACAAAGCCCCCGGCCAGTGCAAGAGCACCAAGGCCGGGAGCAAGGCCCGCAAGGAACAGCACGGAGGCCAGCGCGGCGGCGCTTACAGAGAGAAAGGCCAGCGGGACGAGCAATAGATTCAGCAACATCGAGCCGGGCGCGAACACGCCGAAATACTGCACAGAGAGCGGAGCGCCGACTAGGAAGGCTCCGGCGCAGACGCCCGCGCCCTCGCAGAGCCAGTCCCTGGCCCCAAGCATTGCGCGGCGCAATGGCCCTATGCTGGACATGGGAAGCATCTCGTACAAGCGGAAGGACTTGCGAAGTGCCTCCCCCAGCGGCAGCCCGTACAGGAGTATCCCCGCCACTATGCCGTATGAAAGGCGCGCACCCACGTCGAAGAGCTGGGCCGGGTTCCATAGCAGCACGGCTAGGGCCGAGGCGCAGAGCGATGGCAGGCCCCGTGCCGGGCGTCCCCAGAGGCTGCCCGCGCGGTGAAAGAGCAGCATAATGAAGGCCCTGACGGCCGAGGGCGGAGCGCCGATCAATAGCACATAGCCCAGCAGCACCACCATGCCGCAAACCGCACGCCCACGACGCCCGATGCGCAGAAGCCCCAGCAGGCCCTCCACAAGCAGGGCGACAAGACCCACATGCAAGCCGCTCACCGCGAAAAGGTGCATCATGCCCGTCGTGCGAAAAAGGGCCTCGTCATCCTCATCCAAGAGACGCTTTTCGCCAAGGAACATCGCCGGGAGCATGGCGCGGATTTCAGGCATTTTCTCCGAACCCGAGCGCAGGGCGAGCGAAAGATGCCCGCGCAGTTCCGCCAGATTCTGCCGCCAGAGCGGGGGCGGATGCACTGTTTCCAGCACGCTGGCGCGGGTAAAGTCGAAGTACACCCCGCCCTGTTCCAGCCATGCGTCAAAGCCTCCGGCATCTTCCGCTGGCGGACGGCGCTTGAAAAGACCCTTCATGCGAAACTCGCCCCCTTCGGCCAGCGTATCGCCTTCCTTTGTGCGGAATAGCACGCGCTGGCCATCCATCCTGCCGAGCAGGTGCGCTGCATCTACGACTTGGGCCACACCGCCCCTGCGCCCCCATTGATCTGTCGCAAAAAGGCGCTCCACGCGCAGGACTAGCTCCGCCTCCCTCGCTGGCAGGGCTGCACGCTCCGGCATGGGGTTTGGCAGGCGGACTCCAGCATAGCCATAGCCAAGCAGAAAGCAAACGCCTGCCAGCGCCAGATGCCAGCCCCAGCCGCCCTTGCGCGAAAGAGAGAGCACGACAACAGCCCCCGAAAGCGCCAGCAAGGCAACTGCAAAGAGAGGCAGAGTATCGAGAATTAAGCGCCAGACGGCGATCCCGACGGCAAAGAACACAAGGGGCAGTAGAAGCGGCGCTCTTGCCAGCCCCTCTCCCGAAGCATCGCCGGAAAGTCCCGCCTGCATCCCGCTTACAGGCTTCCCTCCTTGATGTTCTTCAAGGCGCGGCGCATTTCCAACTCCTCCAGAAGGGCGCAGAGGGCGGCCTCGTCGCGGGGCGGACAGTCAAGGCTCTCCACGGGCACTGCGTAGTCCAAGGTGGTCATGACAAGGTTGCGCCGCAGCAGTTCGCGGCTCTGGTAAACGAGGTTCTGGAAACGCTGGGGCTTAAGGTCGCCGCAATTGGCTATCACCCCTTCTAGGCTGCCGAACTGGGCCAGCCACTTGGCCGCCGTCTTCGGCCCCACCCCGTCGAGGCCGGGGATGTTGTCGGAAGTGTCGCCGACAAGCGCCAATAGGTCCGCGACTTTCGAGGGCGGCACGCCGAACTTCTCCTCCACGCCTGCTGAGTCGATCTCGCGCCAGCCAGCGGCGGCGTTCGCCGTTGGTGGAGGCAGAAGCTGAGTGACGCCGGGAAGGGCTATGCACTGGCCCAGATCCTTGTCCGCGCTGACTATTACAACGCTGTGTCCTTCCGCGGAGAGGCGCTTTGCCCATGTCGCAATAAGGTCGTCGGCCTCCACGCCCTCCTTCTCTATCGCCCCAAAGCCCATCAGCAGGGCCAAACGCTTGATATAGGGCATCTGTGCACGCAGGGCATCGGGCATGGCGGCGCGGTTGGCCTTGTATTGGGATAGCAAGGCCTCCTGACGGCTCGCCCCGCCAAGGTCGAAAAACACCACGCTGCGCCCCGGCTCGCCGCTGCGGGACAGGTGCAGCAGCGTGTTCAGCCAGCCGTGAATTGCCCCCGTGGGCAGGCCGTCGGCACGGGAAAGGGTGTCGGGCATGGCGTAAAACGCACGGAACACCATGTTGTAACCATCGACGAGCAGGTACCTTGCCATGCGCACCATGTTGCCAGACAAGGGGCCGCCGCGCCAGAGTTAAGAATCGGGAAACGCTGGTACATCACAGACGCACAGCCTCCGCCGCGCGCCATGCGCTACTTCTGCCTCTGTTCCTGCTGGCAATCGGGCGCAGAGTTTACTTAACTAGCCAGCTTCAGCCTCATCCATATCCAGCAATGACCTCCGCCGAAGTCCGCCAGTCCTTCCTCGATTTCTTCCGCTCCAAGGAGCATGAGATTGTCGAAAGCGCATCGCTGATGCCCTCCTCGCCGAACCTGCTCTTCACAAACGCAGGCATGAACCAGTTTGTGCCCTACTTCCTCGGCGA
This sequence comes from Puniceicoccales bacterium Verruco_02, assembly GCA_001604585.1. Lineage (GTDB taxonomy): Bacteria > Verrucomicrobiota > Verrucomicrobiia > Opitutales > Oceanipulchritudinaceae > Verruco-01. The sequence goes on from LVBW01000014.1 coordinate 86,473, forward strand.
CCGGCCAGCCCCCTTCAAGCGCGCTGCGGACACGCAAAAGTGCATCCGCGCCGGGGGCAAGCACAACGACCTAGAGGACGTTGGCTTCGACACCTACCACCACACAATGTTCGAGATGCTGGGCAACTGGTCCTTTGGCGACTACTTCAAGAAGGAGGCGCTGGAGTGGTCATGGGAGTTGTTGACCAAGGTCTGGGGGATGCCTGCCGAGCGCCTGCACGCCACTGTTTACAAGCCCGGAGCTGGCGACCCGGCTGAGTTCGATCAGGAAGCCTACGATGTCTGGGCCGCCATCTACCGCGCCGAGGGCCTCGACCCCGAAAAGCAGATCCACTACGGCAACAAGAAGGACAACTTCTGGATGATGGGCGAGACCGGCCCCTGCGGCCCATGTTCCGAGGTCCACATCGACCTTACCCCCGATGGCAATGGCGGACACCTCGTCAACGCGGGCACGCCCTGGTGCATCGAGATCTGGAACGACGTGTTCATGCAGTTCAACGCCACCGAGGACGGACGCTTCGTCCCGCTCAAGGCAAAGCATGTCGATACGGGCATGGGCTTCGAGCGCGTGGCGGGCATCATGGCCACGACCGATGGCTTCAAGGACTTCACCAAGGCGCCAAGCAACTACAACGCGGACGTTTTCGCCCCGATATTTGCAAAAATCAGCGAGATGAGCGGTAAAAGCTACGGACGCACGATGCCCGAGGACCGCAACAATCTTTCGCCCGAGGAAATGCGCGATGTCGTGTTCCGCGTCCTGGCCGACCATGCGCGCGCCCTTTCCTGCGCCATCGCCGACGGCATACTGCCGGGCAACGAGGGGCGCAACTACGTGCTGCGCCGCATCCTGCGCCGCGCCATCATGTTCGGCCGCCGTCTGGACCTTAAGCCGGGCTTTTTCACAGAGCTAGTGGCGCCGGTTGTCGAGACTCTGGGTGGCACATTCCCGGAGCTAGTCGAACGCCGCGAGGTGATAGAGAAGGTAATCCGAAGCGAGGAGAGCGCCTTCGACCGCACCCTGGACCGCGGCCTTCAGGAGTTCGAGAGAATAGTGGCAAGACTGGGCTAGGTCGCGGAGAAGCCCCTCCACCCGCGCCTCTCTCTATCGCGCATTGCCAATGTGCGAATCCTCTGGCATGTCTAGGGCTGCCGCTGATGCAGGCTGTTCCGCCTGCATACCCCACCCCCTCCATGCCCGCCGAATACCAATTCTCCGCCCCACCCGCGCTGGTGCGCCAGTTTGGCTGCATACCCGGCCCCGGGTGCTTTGCAGCACACGACCCCCTAGGCCGCAAACTCGGCTCGGGCGGCGGCACGACTCACCTGATAGTGCAGGCATGGCGCGAGTTTGGACAGGGGCGCGGTTTTCTTGAATGGTTCCATGCGCAGCGCCGCATAATCGTCCACGCCGGGGGGCAGAGCCGCCGCCTGCCAGCCTATGCCGCCGCGGGCAAGGCCCTGACGCCAGTCCCCGTGTTTCGCTGGGAAAGGGGACAGCGCATCGGGCAAACGCTAGCGGACCTGCAAATGCCACTTTTCGACGCCATAATGGACAAGGCCCCGGCGCGCCTGCGCTGGCTAGTGGCAAGCGGCGACGCCCTCATAAGCGCCCCTCCCGAGCTGCCCACAGTTCCAGAAGCCGATGTGCTGTGTGCCGGCCTGTGGACAGAGCCGCAGACGGCGCTTTCGCACGGGGTGTTCTTCTCCCCAAGAGGCGCGCCCACGGAGCTCTCCTTCATGCTGCAAAAGCCTGCGCTTGAGACACTGCGCGAACTGGCCTGCACGCACCATTTCCAGCTCGACGTTGGCCTGTGGCTGCTGAGCGACGCCGCCATGCTGGCCCTGATGCGCAGAAGCGGCTGGGACGCGGAAAACGAGACTTACCGCGACGGCGGACCGGGCGAATACGACCTATACGGGGACTTCGGCCCCGCGCTCGGCAGGCAGCCCACAAAGCCTGACCCGGAGCTTTCGACCCTTTCCGCAGCCATTCTGCCCCTGCCCGGGGGCCGCTTCCACCACTTCGGCAGCAACCGCGACCTCATACGCTCCTCGCTCGCCCTACAGAACGCCGTCAGCGACCAGAGGCAGGTGCAGATGCGCCACATAAAGCCGCACCCCGACATATTCGTCCAGAACGCGGCCACGGACCTGCCCCTGACAATAGAAAATAGCTGCCTGTGGGTGGAAAATTCGCACATTGGCAGAGGCTGGACTCTGCGCAAGAGGCATATCGTGACGGGCGTTCCCCGAAACGACTGGGCCATAGACCTGCCCGAAGGAGCCTGCCTTGACATCGTTCCTGTCGGCGACAAGGGCTACTGCGTCCGCCCCTACGGAATGGACGACGCCTTTCGCGGCGCAATCGGCACCGAACGCTGCCTCTGGATGGAAGCCCCGGCACGGGAATGGTTTGCAAGGCGCGGTCTGGACATGACCGCCCTCGGGCTGGACGAAACCTGCGACATTCAGGACGCGGCCATTTTCCCGCTCTTTGAGGGGGGCCTGCCGGGTGGGGACTTTGTCCGCTGGATGCTGGACCCGACATCCGCCGCAGTCCCGAACGCCGCCAAGGGGCAGTACGTGAATGCCAAGCGCCTGAGCGCAAACGAACTTGGCGACTGCGCAAACCTGCGCCGCCTCTTCGCCCAGCGCGAAGGCTTCCTCGCGGCCTCGCTTCCCATACTTGCGGCGAACAGCGCACGCAGCGTGTTCTTTCAGGTGGACATGGACGACATGGCCAGCCTGTATGCGGCCTCTGGCCACGCACTGCCGCAGAACGCGCCAGACTATGCCACCGAGGCCCTCCAGTACGCGCAGGACCGCATGTTCCGCGCAAGAGTGCTGGCCCGGAGGGGGCAGGACGCCTCGCTGTACGAGGAAGAGGCATTTGCCGCACTCCGGCGCTGCCTTGTGGAATCTGTTCGCGCCCGGCCGGTGACCCCGCAGAGCCGCTGCCTTGGCGACCAGATAATCTGGGGGCGCAGCCCGGTGCGCTTCGACATTGCCGGAGGCTGGAGCGACACCCCGCCATACTGCCTCTTCAAGGGCGGCAAGGTGCTGAACATGGCCTTGGAACTGAACGGGCAGCCACCCTTGCAGGTATTCGCCCGCCTCATTCCGGAGCGCCACATAGTCCTACGCTCCATAGACCTGGGCGTATCGACCACTTTGCGCAGCTACGAGGATATATCCGACTATGCACAGCTTGACAGCGGCTTTGCCATTCCCAAGGCCGCGCTGGCCCTATGCGGCTTTTTGCCCGCATTCGCAGCCGACCCCGCAGCCACTCTTGCCGGGCAACTGGACCGCTTTGGCGCAGGCATGGAGCTTACGCTTCTTTCTGCCGTGCCCAAAGGCTCGGGCCTTGGGACTAGCAGCATTCTGGCAGCCACGCTCCTTGGCGTACTCTCGCGCCTGTGCGATCTTGGCTGGGACGAGGTGGAAATCTGCCGCCGCAGCCTCGTTCTGGAGCAGATGCTGACAAGCGGCGGAGGCTGGCAGGACCAGTACGGAGGCGTTCTGCGCGGCATAAAGCTGCTTCAGACTCAGCCGGGGCTGGACCAGACGCCGGAAATCCGCCACCTGCCAGAGCACATGTTCGACAGCCCTGAGAATAGCGCCTGCCTACTGCTGTATTATACGGGCATTACGCGTATCGCAAAGGGCATACTTGGCGAGATAGTGCGCGGAATGTTCCTCAACCGGCGCGACACTATCGCCACCGTGGATGGCATCGCGCGGGAAGCCTCGCAATTCCACGAGTCCATACAGAGGGGGCGCTTTGCGGACTTTGGCCCCCTTTTGGCCCGCACCTGGGAATCCAAGAAGCGGCTGGACAGCGGCACAAACCCGCCCGAGGTGGAGCAGATGCTGGGGCGAATAGCGGACTGGACAAGCGGGGCCAGCCTTGGCGGTGCTGGCGGGGGCGGCTTCCTGCTAATAGCGGCCAAGGACCCGGAGGCCGCAGCACGCATCCGCGCCGAACTGCGCAACAGTCCACCCAACGCGAAAGCGCGCTTTGTCGGCATGAGCCTCTCCAAGAGCGGTCTTCAGGTGACTGAGAGCTAGATGAGCTGTCCGCCCTTGCAAAGGAACCGTTCCCGGCGCACGTTGTCCCAGTACAGGCTGTGCACTTGCGTACAAAGTCGTACGCGGCGCAGAGTAGTCGCCATTGTATGAAGATAACTCCCTTCACAGTCTTGCTGCTTGCACTGCCTTTGTGCGCCATTGCGGACGAAGCGCCCGCCCCTGCCTCAGAGTCGGCGGCTCCTGTGGCTGCGGCCCTGCCTTCGCCAGCAGTGGCCGAGGCGGCTCGGGCAAGTGATGCGCAGATGGACGAGTTGATGTCGCGGCGGCGCGTTGTTGCGCGTATGCAGGCCCCGAATCTGCCACCGGAACCGGCTAAGAATCTGCTGTCCGACAATGTTGGGGCTGCGGAGCCAGCTATTGATGGCGGCCATACCGGCGAGTCTGCAAGGCCCAAAGAACCGGGCATTTTCGAAAGGAGCGCCATGTCGCAGCGCGAGGCGTTGAAGGATGTACCGCTTTCCAAATACATCCACCAGAACGCCGACGCCCAGCGAGCTGCACAGTGGAAGCGCGAGGGCGAGCCACAGGCGGAAATGCTTAAGCGGCGCCTTGAGGAGCTGGAAGCGGCGGACATGCTAAGGCGCAAGGAGGCGGAAAAGATGCGGGAATACCTGCTGGACACCGAGGTGCAGGCGCGAAGCAGTTCTTTCCCCGAGGACTTTCGCGACAAGGACAAGCCCGAGAGCGGGAACTTGCTGGCCCCAGCAGTGCTGCTCGCAAGCTCGATTTGGAACTGGATAGCGGAATGAACATGGCACGCTCGTGTGCGTGCAGTTTATCGCAGTATTCTCCACTGGCCTCTGGCCACCCATCCAATCCATCCAGCGTCGCGCAGGACTTGCAGTTGCTGCCTGATCTTGGCCTCGATATTGCGGTTCTCTGGGAACAGGGAAGCAAGAACGGCTTTGTGCGCGTACACATCCTCGTTTGTAAACTGAACCGGCATACTCCTTGCGCATACAATGCGAAGGACTTCAGCCGTCCATCCAGAACGTAGCGCCTCTGATCGGAACCGTGAAAGGCTATCGAAATCCCCGCGAACAAGTTCCTCATTACGCAACTGGCCTTTGACAACAAGAGGGATGAACAAGCGGTCGTCGAGATTGCCAAGATCGAGTATGCAGCCTTGCCAGCCAGCTCTGCGGGCATTGGGACCAAGTGGCTTGCGCGCAACGATGGCACTCTTGGGAAAAAGAAAACCCGGCAAGCAGGATAGACCTGTAACGGCCCAAGCATCCGCATCGTAGCTCATCAATAGTAGCGATGGCACTTCGCGTTTGTCGAAAGCCTCATGCATAGCGGAAAGAGCACCATCGGTAATCCGACGAGTGGACTTTCTCGACGCCTTTAATTGGTAGCGTTCCTTGCAACTGGCGCACACAAAGTCACTTGCGCGGGCATTGTTATCAAGAGCCGATATCTGCCCCTTCGCATTACATGCCACGCATGGGATGTTTTCACGCACCCATAGTTCGCTCGACCATCGAATTCTTTGCGGTGGCGAGCGGTAACGTGAAGGCGGAGCTGGAAGGGCGATCACAAGGCATCCACTAACAACTTGTTTCGCAAGCTACAACGGGGAATTGCGGCCCATATCATTGCCCCCGGCACACTGCCCGATGCCCGCCACCTATTACAGACAGTCCCTCAGCTCCCTTTCGTAGCCATCTATCACCGCATCCCACGAAATCGACAAGGCCGTCCTTCTTGCCTCCGTACCCATGCGCCCCCAGTCCTCCCGCTCCATTGCCATCAGGCAGGCCGAAGCCATGAACGCAGCCTCGTCGTTGAACGGGGCCAGCATCCCGCTTATGCCTCTTTTCACATACTTGGCAGGAGCCGCGTAATCGAAGGCCAGAACAGGCAGGCCGCTGGCCATTGCCTCGGTGACGACGTTGCCGAAAGTCTCCGTGATGCTAGCGAAGATAAACACATCCGCACTGGCATAGTGCGCGGCAAGATCCTCGCCCCGGCGCATCCCGGCAAAGACAAAGTCCGGGTTTTCCTTCTCCAGCGCAGGGCGCGAGGGCCCATCGCCCACCAGCACAAAGCGCAGCTCCGGCACGCTTTCGCGCATGGCCTTGAAAGCCCTCACAGCCAAAGGCAGGTTCTTCTCCCCGGCCAGCCTTCCCACATACACGGCCACTGGCGTATCCGGCCCAGCACCCCAGCTCCGGCGCAACTCATCGCTCCGGTGCGAGGGGTCGAACAAGTCCGTATCCACACCCCTGCCAAGAAGGCGCATGTTGCGGAAGCCCTCTTTTTCCAAGATCTCGACCAGATCCGGGCTTGGCGCAAAAGTCCGCAACGTGCTGTTGTGAATGTAGCGCAGCCAGCCAAGGGCCACGCAGATAAACATTCCATAGCCATAGTGCTGCCCGTAGCTATGGAAATTGGTGTGAAAGCTAGACACCGCCGGAATGCCAAGACGCCGCGCAGCCCTTACCGCCGCCCAGCCGAGCGGACCCTCCGTCGCCACATGGACAATGTCCGGCCTGCTCCTCTTCCAATGACGCACGAGTGCCCCGGGACGAATGGCCCCGAAATGCAGGCCGCTGTACCCCGGAAGAGGCAGGCCCCTTACGAGGCGTTCCCAGAAACGCTCCTGCGCGGCGGGCCTGTCCCAGCGGCCCTGCCTTGGGCGGACCAGCTCCACGCTGTGCCCGCGCCGCACAAGTCCATGCACAAGGTGCTCCAATGTCATTGCCACGCCGTTTACTTCCGGCGGATAGGTTTCGGTGACTAGTGCGAGTTTCATTGCTACTTGTCCTGCTTGTGCATCAGTGCTGCATGGTCCATCATACTGCCTTGCGCGCCACTGCGCCCCATCCTAGTAACGCACGGCACAATGCGTCGTTTCATGCCCAGCCTCTATTTCATCATCGGACCAAGCGCCGTAGGCAAGAGCGAGCTGGCCCTCGCCCTTGCCGAGCGCATGGGGGCGGAGCTTCTCTACTGCGATGCGTCCTGCGTTTACCGTGGCATGGACATAGGGACGGCCAAACCCACATCCGCCGAGCGGGCACGAGTGCCCCACCACGGGCTGGACCTAGTGGACGCGGACAAGCCATTCACTATCGGAGACTACGTGGACTACGCCCGCCATGTGGTCGAGGACTGTGCCCGGCGCGCCAAGCCTCTAATAATCAGCGGCGGCAGCGGCTTTTACGCACGCAGCTTCTTCCACCCGGTTATTGACTCTACAGAGCCTGATGCCGCAGTGCGCGAACGGGTGCGCGGCATGAGTCCCGAAGAGGCACTTGCTGAACTGTGCAGCCTGAACCCCGAGGGCGTGAAAGGACTGGATCTGCAAAACCCCCGCAGAGTGCAGGCCGCGCTGGAACGCTGCCTTGCCTCTGGCCGCCCGCTGGCCCTGCTTCAGGCCGATTACCGCGCCCAGCCAGAGCCTTACGCAGGCTATGAGAAACATCTCTGCCTACTATCGCGCAGCCGCGAGGACCTGCACGAACGCATCGCCCTGCGCACCCGGCAGATGCTGGACGCGGGCCTTGTCGAGGAAGTGCGCCGCCTGCGGGCCGAAGGCTTCGAAGCCAACGCCTCGGCCGCCGGTGCCATCGGCTACCGCGAGACCCTGCGCTGGTTATCTGAGGAAAGTGGCGACACCTCTTCGCTAGCCGAAGAGATAGCACACAACACGCGCCGACTGGTCAAAAAACAGAACAGCTTCTTCCGAAACCAGTTGCCACAAGGCCATACGCTACTTCTCCCGCCCGGAGGGACAGTGGACGCCTCCCTGCTATTCGCCTGAAGTCTGCGCAATGTGCTCGGAGTCACTACCCACGGCGCGGGCACTCCGGCATATGTCAAGACCCTTCGCAGCCTCATCATCGACAAGCCATGTGACATTCGCCGCGAAGTTGTGCAATAGGTGCGCCGGGTGGAGCGAGGTGTTGAAAGGCTCGCTGAAAACGGAGTTGAGAACGCCCGTCTTGTTGGCACCCATCACCATCAGGACAATGTTGCCACAGCGTGATAGACCAAGCTCTGTAATGGTCATCCTCCAGCCACGGCCCGGAACGTCCACAGAGCAGAAGTTGTCCCTTGCCTCCATGCCCCTGAAAGGGCTGCCGGGGAAAATGCTCGCCATGTGCCCGTCGTCGCCAAGGCCCATGAAGCAGAGGTCAAAGCCCCGCTGGTTGCCGAAGCGTTCGTTCCAGCGCCTGTTGAAGACTATGCTGGCGCTGTACGGGTCCACCTGCGTGGGCCATGCCATGCGCCGTGTCTCGGGCACGCCAAGGGGGTCCAGAAAGAGCCGCGCTGCGTTGCCGAAGTTACTCTGCGGGTTATCCAGAGACACAAAGCGTTCGTCGCTCGTCAGCCAGCAGATGCGGTCCAGAGCGCCAGTGTCGAGAGCCTCGTTGTCGAGTATCCACTGGAACCAGCGGTGCGGAGTGCGCCCGCCGGGCAGCCCAATGGCGGCAGTGGAGCGTTTGCTGGCCTCGGTGAGGAGCATTTCCACCGCCTTGCGGAAAAGCTCGTCGCGACTGCCAACCTGCATGTTTCCGTACGCTGTCGGGATGCACTTCATTCTTGCAGGCAGTCTTGTGTCATTCTCGCCAAGATCAACCGTAAATGGCACATAACTACATAAAATAAGGTGCTGCAATATGACGGAAGCCCCAGGCACGCCCTCACAGATAGCTATGCCGTATAGGATACTTGCACTATGCCGTCTGCATCATTTGCCTTTGAGGGCTGAACGAGGCATTATGAAAGACGCCCGGCAGGCGTGCAAAGACATCTGTCTTTGGCAAGGGCTTACAGGTCCGGCTCTGCGTCCCTGAACGTGACAAATGTAACCCAAGCGTAACATTTGTGACGCGGTTTCGTTTCAGGGCCACAGGATACTCCCGAGCTTGCGGGAATCTCTCCCACTTCAAACACCAAAACAACACCAACATGTTCAGCAGGATCATCACCACCCTTGCACTCTGTGCAACATGCACCTGCGCACTGTCCGCCCAGTCCCTGATAATCAAGGGATCTGACACCCTCGGGGCCAAGCTTGTGCCCCAGCTCAAGGAACAGTTCCGCACCACCCATCCCGAGGTCAACTTCGAGATTGCGGCCGAAGGCTCCTCCACTGGCGTAAGCGCCATCATCAACTCCACCGCAGACATCGGCATGTCCAGCCGCCCGGTGACAGAGAAGGAAATCTCCCAAGCCTCGCTAAACGGCGTGGATATGAAGAGCATCGTCGTGGCCTACGACGCCATCGCCATCATCGTCAACGAACAGAACCCCATCAGTGAAATGGACGCCGACGAGGTGTACATGATCTTCACAGGGCAGGTTGACGACTGGACGAGCGTTGGCGGAAAGCCCGGCTCCATATCCATTTACACTCGCAACACGGCCTCTGGAACCTACAAGGACTTCCAAAAGCTGGCCATGAACATGGACGACTACGCGCCAAGCTCCCAGAAAATGGCGGGCAACGAACAGATAGCCTCCGAAGTGGCCAAGAACCGCAACGGCATCGGCTACGTGGGGCTAGCCTACATCGGAATGCCCGGCGTAAAGGTCGTGGCGATAAACGGTGCCAAGCCCGACAAGGCATCCGTAAAGGCAGGCACCTACCCATATGCACGCGAAACTTTCTACCTAATTAACGCCAAGACAATCTCCCCCATCGCCCAACAGTTCATCGACTTTACCCTGAGCGATGAGGGACAAAAGATTGTCGATTCCGTACACTTCATTCCAGTCAGATAGCTCGCTTCCACCAGCAAAGGGAGCGATTTGCCTCGCCCGCCTGCACCGTTCCACCATAAATCCGGTGGCACGGTGCGGGGCGGATGAAGACATGCCATAAACGACCTATGAACAAGGCCGCAGACACAGACCCAAACCAAGAAACCGGATACAAGACAGCGACGGCGGGCAACTTCCGCAGTCGGCGCCTTCATTTTCTGGGACTGGACAGCGACGATATTGTCAAAGCCTTCTTCGGGGGCAACGCCACGCTGGCCATCATAGTGCTGCTGCTCATCATGTTCTTCCTCTTCAAGGAAGGCTCCGGCTTTGCCGGGCAGAACGCCACAGAGTTGGTCAGTTTCCGCCAGAGCGGCCTTGAATACGTGGATCTGATGCGTTCGCAGCTCAACGCCTTCAACGACCTGCCCCGGCACCTGAGCAAGATGGAGGCCGAGGACATCAAGTTCCGCATGAAAGAGGGCGACGAGCTGAAAGAGGCCCGCGAGCATACCAAGGAACTGCGCGATTACACAATGGAGCTTCGCAAGGCAGTCCGCCCTCTGGACCGTCACATAAAAGAGCTTTCCGAAACAAGCATCGTCCTGCGCGACGCCTACAAGACCTACCTCAACCGCTGTCAGGAAAAGGACAACCTGCAACGCGAGGCCGACAAGGCAGCAAGAAGAGGCAACACTGAACTCGAAAACAGGTTCCGCGCCGAGGCCGCCGCCGTGCGGATAGCCAGCATCGATGTAGCAGCACGCCGCGCCACAGTGACAAACCGCCTGCCGGAGTTTCTCGCCATAAACGCAGAGCTGCGCGCAAAACTCGGCGTTCTCTTGGAAAATGCCCCCGCCGTGGACCGCGAAGTGGAGGACGAAATGCGCCGCTTCCGCAGCAAGGCGCAACGCTTCATCGAGGTGTCGCTCCAAACAGAGGACAAGCTCCGCAGCTGGGATGCGGAAAGGCCCATGCCTTTCTCGCGCCGCATAACGAGCTTTCTCTTCGGGCGGGATTGGGTGACAAACAGCTACTTTCAGGACTGGTACGGAGTGCTGCCCCTTCTCTACGGCTCGGTAGTGGTGTCGTTTATCGCGCTCTTCTTCGCCGTGCCCCTTGGCATAGCAGGCGCAGTGTATGTCAATCAGTTCGCCAGCCACAGCGAGCAGAAGTTCATCAAGCCCTACATAGAGTTCATATCCGCCATACCATCGGTAGTCATCGGCTTTTTCGGCGTCATAGTGTGGGGCCAGTTCGTGCGCGAAGCCTCTGGCTGGGCCATTTTTTCGTGGATACCGGGCTTTCCGATCTCCGAAAGGCTGAACGCCTTCACCGCAGGTTGCCTGCTGGCCCTGATGGCCATACCGACCATATTCACCCTTGCCGAGGACGCGCTAAACAACGTGCCCAAGGCCTTCAAGGAAGCCTCGCTGGCTGTCGGCGCAACGCGGCTCCAGACCACGATTCGCATCGTAATCCCCACGGCCCTTTCGGGCATGATAAGCGCGGTGCTGCTGGGCTTTGGCCGCGTGATTGGCGAGACGATGGTGGTGCTTCTCTGCGCTGGCAACCGCATCTCCATCCCCGACTTTAGCGACGGATTCAGCACCCTGTTCCAGCCCGTGCACACGATGACGGGCATCGTGGCGCAGGAAATGGGCGAGGTAGTCTCCGGCAGCATACACTACCGGGCGCTGTTTCTTGTGGGCACACTTCTCTTTTTCATATCCCTTGCCATCAACTACATGGCGCAAAAGATAATGCGCCGCTACAGCATCGCGGAGAAATAGATAACCACACTGCAACGCAAGCTTCGTAAAACGACATGAGCGAAAGCAAGGCACACATCTTCCGCCACAACCCCCGCAGCTGGACACATCGCAAGGAGCGCATCGCGATGTGCTTTCTGCGCATGATGACCTATTTCATCATATTCTGCGCCAGCTACCTCTTTCTGGACATCGCCATAAAGGGGGCTGGCACGGTCTTTAGCAGCAGCTTCCCCTTCGTTAACGTGGAGTTTCTAAGCGGCAGCCCGCAGACACTGCACGTCTTTGAATGGCAGGGGGAGAAGCTGGAAATGTCCGACGCGCAGTTCCGCGCCTGGGCAACGGCGAACGCCATAGATGCGGCAGGCTTCAAGACCGATACCTACGCCTATTCCGGGGGCGGCATATTGCCCGCCATCATCGGCACAGTGCTCCTTGTCATAGGCTCGATGATTATCGCCCTTGTCCTTGGCATACTTAGCGCCATTTACCTCAGCGAATACGCACGTGACACCAAGTTCATCCGCGCCATACGCCTTTCGATCGTGAATCTGGCGGGCGTACCCTCCATCGTTTACGGCCTCTTCGGCATGGGCCTCTTTGTGCTGTATCTTGGCTGGGGCGTGTCGCTTATTGCAGGCTGGTTCACACTGGCCTTCATGGTGCTGCCCATCATCATCACAGCCAGCGAGCAATCGCTTCGCGCCGTGCCCAAGGGCTTTCGCGAGGGCGCGCTTGCCCTTGGAGCCACCAAGTGGCAGACCATACGCACGAACGTCCTGCCCTACGCCCTACCCGGCATTCTGACAAGCTCCGTCCTTAGCGTGGCCCGTGTCGCTGGCGAGACAGCACCCATCATGTTCACCGCCGCCTACGCGATGCGCGACAAAATGCCCTGGGAAGCGGACAGCGTAACGGGCTTCTTCACGCAGGGCGTAATGGCCCTGCCCTACCACATTTACGTAGTAAGCTCCAAAATCCCGCAAAACGAGTACACGGCGAGGATGCAGTACGGCACGGCCCTTGTCTTCATGATCGTAGTGGCCTCGATAGCCCTGCTCTCGATATACCTGCGCCAGCGCGCAAGGGAACGCTACCGCTGGTAGCCAGTGGGGCTGACACCCAACCGACCACCGAAGCGGACTATAATGATGAGCCAGAAAAACAATTTTCCCCCGACACTGAACTTTGAAATCCCGGCGATGAGCGAACAGACGATCCCCACGGCCAGAACCATCTACCGCCCCACGGCCACCGTCCAAGGCCCCGGCGGCGACAAGGTCTCCATCGAGGTGCGCGACCTGAACTTCTATTACGGAGAAAAGCAGGCCCTGCATGGCATCAACATCAGTATCTTGGAGCACGAGGTCACGGCCTTCATCGGCCCTTCAGGCTGCGGCAAGAGCACCCTGCTCCGCTGCATGAACCGTATGAACGACCTTATCGACGGCACCCGTGCCGAGGGGCAGATACTCATCGAGGGGCAGAACATATACGACAAGGACGTGGACGTAATAGAGCTACGCAAGCACGTAGGCATGGTGTTCCAAAAGTCCAACCCCTTCCCGATGTCGATATACGACAACATCACCTACGGGCTGAAAATCCAAGGGCGGAAGAAAAAGCGCGAACTGGACGAGGTCGTGGAAAAAAGCCTGCGCGGAGCAGCCCTCTGGGACGAGGCCAAGGACCGCCTGCATGAAAGCGGCCTAAGCCTTTCCGGCGGCCAGCAGCAGCGCCTGTGCATAGCCAGGGCCATCGCCGTGGAGCCGGACATCCTCCTGATGGACGAACCCTGCTCGGCGCTCGACCCCATCGCGACGGCAAGGGTGGAGGAACTTATCCACGAGCTGAAAAAGACCTTCACGATCGTCATCGTCACCCACAACATGCAGCAGGCGGCCCGCGTGTCCGACAAAACTGCCTTCTTCTATCTGGGGAACCTCATCGAGTTCAACCAGACAGAGCAGATATTCCTAAACCCCTCCGACGCCCAGACCGAGGCCTACGTATCGGGCCGCTTCGGATAGGCATAGCACGGCGAAAAGCGCGGCGTTTACATTGGCCGCTTTCGATGCAATAATTGCATACATCACTCACTCCCACTCCCTCAGGTTCTCATAATCCAACCCCACTTGCCAGAGCGGCAGCCTACATAACAAAATGAAGCGTTTCTTTCACAGCGAGCTAGAACAGTTCCGGTCCAACCTGCTGCTCATGGGCGAACGATGCATCGAAATAGTGCGCCTGTCCACCCGCGCCCTGCTGGAAGGCAACGTGGACTTTGCCAAGGCAGTGCTGACCAAGGACGACGCCATCGACGAGCTGGAAGTGATGATCGACGCAGAGGCCATACGCTACATCTCCATGCGCGCCCCCGTGGCCAAGGACCTGCGCCTGCTTACAGTGGGCATGAAGGCCGCGCACGACCTTGAACGCGTGGGCGACGAGGCAACGAGCATAGCACGCCGCACCCTGAAGCTGGACGCGGCCCTGCCCGTCAAAGACTTTCTGGGCATACCGGCAATGACACAGATTACCCTCGAAATGCTGCGCGATTCCATCGACAGCTTCATCGAGGGCGAGGCGGATAAGGCCCTCGCCATCCCCCTGCGCGACAAGGAAGTGGACCGCCTCAACAAGCAGAATTACGAAACCCTCGCCCGCCTTATTACGCAGGACACGGCCCGCATCAACAGCTATCTGGACCTGATGTTCATATCCAAGTCCATCGAAAGGGTGGCCGACCACGCATCGAACATCTCCGAAGAGGTGGTGTATCTCTACAAGGCCGAGGACATCCGCCACTCCTCCCTTGTCAAAGAGGCCAAGGCCCAGCTGCGCGAGGGCGAAGAGCCAGAAGAATAGGCATCCGGGTAAGATGCGCGGCAGTAAAACAGTTGTTGCGCAAAGGGCATCTTTACGGGGAATTAACCCGTATTAACGCTCTCGTCATTTGATATCTTTGCCAAACGGGAGTAACATGAGTTCCCGCAGAAGATGAAAATGAACCTCCCGATAAACAACCCGGAATCCCGGACAGTGGACCTGTCCGAGGACGAGTTCAACGACATCTATTGCCTGCTAAAGACCTGCATCAGCGCCGAAATGGGGCTGGAAAGCCACCGCGAGGTGGAAGGGGCGGAATTTGTCAAATCCTGCACCCGCATACTCGAATCGGGCAGGCCGCATCACTCACGCACAAGGCAGGATCTCGAACGCGGCTTTGTTCCACTGTTGGAGCGTCTCTACAACGCAAAAAGCTCGCCAGTCACAACAAATGATGGCGTCTTTTATCGCGTAATCTTTTGAGACGTATGCAAGCCCTCGATCCCCGCGAATGCGGTTCTCTCACACTCCTTGTGCTGGCCGCAGGCATGGGCAGCCGCTTTGGCGGACTAAAGCAACTTAGCCCCGTTGGGCCGTCCGGAGAAACGGTGCTGGAATACTCGGTTTACGACGCCATACGAGCCGGATTCACGGACCTAGTATTCGTAATACGAAGGGACTTCGAGGAACAGTTCCGCACACAGGTGGGTAGCCGCTTCGAGAGGCTTGTCAATGTGCGCTACGCCTTCCAAAGTCTGGACGACCTGCCAGCCCCCTTCACCCTGCCCGAAGGCCGCCTCAAGCCCTGGGGCACCGCACACGCCGTCCTCGCGGCAAGGCACTGCGTAAGCGGCCCATTCGCCGTGATAAATGCCGACGATTTCTACGGCGCCGACGCATACCGACGAATTGCCGCCTTCCTGCGCGAGCCCCCAGCCAGCGCCCCGAATAGTCCGGCCCGCTTCTGCATGGTGGCCTACGAACTGGGAAAGACACTGTCCGAACACGGCACCGTATCGCGCGGGATCTGCCGGTGCGATATGGACGGAAATTTGTCAAGTATTCGCGAAAGAGAGAAAATTCGCGCTGGAGCCTCTGGACCAGAAGCTCTTTCTGACGATGTTTGGGAGAGCCTGTCATTCTCCACTCCCGTCTCGATGAACATCATGGGCTTCACCCCTGCTCTATTCCCCATGCTTATGGAACGCTTCACGCAGTTCCTCGGGCAGAGCATTGACCGCAGCGGGGCGGAGTGTTACCTGCCCGAAGCGGTGAGTAACGCCATAGAGAGGCGCCTTGCCACGGTAAAAGTCCTCCGCAGCGACGGCGACTGGATGGGCATCACATATCCGCAGGATAGAGAGTATTTCCTACACAGAATTTCGCATAAACACGCTTCAGGCGAGTATCCGCCCAGTCTATTCGACAGGCTGGACGGGCACTGATGCGGACGGACGCTGAGTCAGACCGCCCCCGGCCTTCCAACACCTGAAGCCATACTCGACAAGGCTGACGGGAATAGAGGCTAGGCTCGGGGCATCGGAACAAGCAATCCGGCCGTATGCGGTGCGTACATGCCAGAACGCTGCTTTTATAATTCTTCCGATGCACTTGCCGCGCATACTGGCTCTATTGTTTACGGCTGCACTGCTGTTGCTGCCGGGAGCGGAGCTTTATTCGCAACAGACAGCCAAGTCCAAGGCAAACAAACACCCGCATGTGCTGGTCATCAATTCCTACCACGCGGGCTTCAGTTGGACTTTGGACCAAAACGCCGCCTTTGCCGAAGCCATACGAATACAACGCCCCGAGGCACAGTTGTTCGTAGAGTTTATGGATGTGAAACGCGTGGGCGAATCGAACCTTCAGGAGAGCTTCGCGCGTATGCTCTCGCGCAAGTACGAAGGGATGCGCTTTGACCTTGTTTACGCAACTGACGACGTTGCCCTCCAGTTCGCGCAGAGCTACTCCTCGCGCCTCTGGCCGAAGGGGATGCCAATAATCGCCAGCGGCATCAACAATCATCCACTGCTCGATGCCACCCTGCACCCCACGACAAGGGGCATAATCGAAACCCAGGGTGCGGCCGAAGCCCTGAAGCTATGCCTTGAGCAAAACCCGAAGGCGCGGCAGATAGTGATGATTGCCGACCATACGGAGGTCGGACGGGAGATAGCCCAACAGGTGGAGGGCGAGCTGCGCCGCCAGACAGAGCTTCCTCTAATCCGTGTGCCGACCGGAACCAAGGCCGAAACTCTCCAGTTCATCAGCCACTTCGACTCTGACACTATATTTCTCCTTGCCTTGTATGTGGTGGATGGGGCCAACAACTACTTTGAACCCGTAGAACTAGCCGACGAAATAGGTGCCCGCGCCAAAGGGCCTGTGTACGTTTTCAACGACATCTACACGCATGGACGCAACTGCGTTGGCGGCTATGTGAACATAGGCCGGGATCATGGCATGGCGGCAGGTCAACTCGCGCTCATGGTGCTCAACGGGGTGCCGGTAAACGAGCTCAACTCCCTCAACGAGGCCCCTCAAAGATGGGTGTTCAGCTACCCCGCCCTTGTCCGGCACGGAATATCCACCTCCACGCTGCCAGAGGGCAGCATACTGCGCTTGAAGCCTCAGAATTTCTTCACGCGCAACCCCTTACTTGCCTTGGCCCTATTCCTTGGCATCAGCGCTCAGACCACGCTCATTCTATACCTATTGGCCAGCATTCGCCGCAGGCACGCCGCAACAAAGGAACTCAGCCGCAACGAGGCCCAGCTTAGGATGCTCGTCGAACGCTCCCCGGTGGCTATCTCCATTGCCGACAAGGACGGCAATACCGTGCTAATCAACCGGCTGTACAAGGAGATGATAGGCTTTGACATCTCCGAGATACCCAACGTGCACCGCATCCGGGAGCTGATACTGCCAGACCCCGAATACCGCGCCAAAGTGCT
Organism: Puniceicoccales bacterium Verruco_02; assembly: GCA_001604585.1. Lineage (GTDB taxonomy): Bacteria > Verrucomicrobiota > Verrucomicrobiia > Opitutales > Oceanipulchritudinaceae > Verruco-01. Next base: position 103,841 of record LVBW01000014.1, read on the forward strand.
TGCCACTATTGAGCACAAAAAGCGCAAGTGCATCCAGACAGGCAGCTCGATGGAGCCAGTGGAGTACCGCCTGGTCACCAAGTACGGCACAGTGCTGGAAGTGGAAATGCTGATTGCGGAAGTGGGCGAATACACCTTCCGCATCACCCAGGACGTCACCCAACGCAACCGCGTGATGCGCGAGCTGAAGGCGACTACGGACGCGGCACGAATGGCCAGCGAGGCCAAGAGTCGCTTCCTTGCCAACGTGAGCCACGAGATACGCACCCCCATGAACGGCATCATGGGCATGGTGCAACTCTTGCGAGAGACTCCCATTAGCCCAGACCAGCGCGACTATATCGACACCATACAGGATTCCTGTGACCTGCTGGTATCTGTAATTAACGACATACTGGACCTATCGAAAATCGAATACGGGAGCATGACTCTGGACAAGGCCCCCGTGGATCTTTGCAGCTTCCTGCGCGGCATAGTGTCCCTTGCAAACCCCAGCGCCGAATCCCGTGGTCTAGCCTTTGTTCATGAAATATCCGTCGGCCTGCCTCCGGCCATAGAGTGCGACGCCAACCGCCTGCGTCAAGTGTTGATGAACATGATAATCAACGCCAGCAAGTTCACCGACAAGGGCAGCATCACGCTGCGCGTAAGTGCCAGCGGCAGAGCGGGAGAGACAGGCAGTCTGCACTTCTGCATCGAAGACACAGGCATAGGCATACCGCCGGACCAGTTGGAGCGTATTTTTGAACCCTTCATACAGGCCGACAATTCCGCCACGCGCCGCCACGGTGGAACTGGACTGGGGCTATCCATATGCCGCCGCCTCGTCACTATGATGGGCGGCCAGATAGAGGTGAAAAGCGAGCTTGGCAAAGGTTCAAGCTTCAGCTTCTCCATCCGCGCTCCCTTCCTTGCAGAGTGTCCGGCAAACTGTTCGGGCGCGGAAAAAATCGACGAAAAACTGAGCGAAATCTGCCCCCTGCGCATCCTGATCGCAGAGGACAACGTGGTGAATCAGAAGGTCGCCCAGATGATGCTTCGCAAGATGGGCTATATGGCCAGCATTGCCTCAAACGGGCAGGAAGCACTCGAAGCACTCGAACGCAAGGGCTTCGACCTTGTCCTCATGGATGTGCAAATGCCCATAATGGACGGGCTGGAGGCCACCCGCCGGATACGAGAAAGCCGTGCAAACCCCGTCCATCCCTACATCATCGCACTCACGGCCCACGCAATGGGCGACGATGCAGAAAAGTGCATCGCAAGCGGCATGAACGCGCACATAAGCAAGCCCCTACGCGCCCCTATACTAAAAGCCAGCATCGTAAAAGCCTTCCGCAACATAAAAGACCGTGCCGGGGACACTACTTACCAGCCCTCGCCGCGCACCTCTCTGCCCGACAGCTCGCCACGAAAATCGAAGGACATGGGCAACATACCTTGAAAAGAGCAAGTACTGGCCGAATATGATACTTGAACGCCTTTTTGTAGGCGAACCACTTTTCACATACTCCCCTAGCACCCTATGGCCGGACTCCACCTCTTCCGGCTGCTTCTGCCCCTGCTAGCCTGCCTACCCCACTTGCAGGCGCTTGGCCAACAGAACCAGCCAATCGTTACTGAAGAGAGGGCCAGAGTGCGAGTTCTGATTGTCAATTCTTACCACTCAACTTACACATGGACGGCGGACCAGTGCGAAGCCTTCATGCGCAAAGTGCTGGAAGAGTATCCCAACGCGGAGTTTTTCTGCGCGTTTCTGGACGCAAAGCGCACTCTGCCCTGGGACGATTACGCATATGTGGAAGAGCATTTGCGCGATAAGTATGGCAATCTGAAGTTCGACCTAGTCTATGCAAGCGACGATGTGGCGCTGGAACTATGCCACAAACTGAGCGGCACTCTCTGGGACAGCGAAACGCCGATAGTAGCCTCGGGCATCAACGACCAAAGCCTGTTGGACAGGGACACTCACCCAAACACGCATGGGGTGTACGAGCTACTGAACGCTGGAGAAATTGTGCCCACGGCAAAACGCCTCCACCCGCGTGCGAACAAGCTGGTCATCGTAGCCGACAGTACGCAAGTGGGTAAAGACACTGCCGACAGCGTGCAGGCGCAGCTCGAAAAGGTTACTACCCTGCCCATAGAGCGCAACCGGCCCGGCACATGGAAAGACACGCTCGAATACATCAACTCTCTGGGAGAAGACGCCATTGTGCTGCTGGCCACGTACATGGTGGACGAGGACGGACATTATATCGAGCCTGTTCAGGCATCACTCGACCTTCAGCTCCACTCGCTAAGCCCCGTCTATGCCTTCAGCGAAGTGTATTTTGCAAGCCCCGGCATGGTCGGTGGCCTTGTTAACAGAGCCGCAGATCAGGGCAGAGGGGCCGGGGAACTGGCCCTTCAAATCCTAGGAAAAGTCCCCGCGGAAACTATTCCCTCGCTCAAGACAATGCCTCAGCGGTGGATATTCAACCACCAGTCCATGAAGGCCTTCGGCATATCCGAACGCGAACTGCCACCCGGCAGCATCTTGCAGTACCGCCCGGACAGTCTTCTGCGTAGTCACCCCGTGGAAGCAGCTGCCGTAACGCTTGGCATACTCGTTCAAAGCGCGCTGATTGGCATACTAATGCTCAACATCCGCCGCAGACAGGCCGTGACGCTGGAAGTACGCAACAAGGAAGCGCAAATGCGTCTGCTTATCGAGCACTCCCCGCTTGCAATCTCCGTGTCAGACCAGAGCGGGCGCATCGTCATAACCAACAGGCGCTTCACACAGATAACTGGCTACGGACTTGGCGAAGTCCCCACTTTGGACGATGCCAAAAGACTGCTCTTCCCAGATCCCGACTACCGCTCAAGCATCGGAGAAAAACTCGACCAGAGAATACAACAGGCAAGAGAAGGCGACAAGCGCCCTCCACCGCTCGAATACAGGGCATGGCGCAAGGACGGTCGGGAACTGTATCTGGAGATGCACTTTGCCCACACCGTGGGGCTGGACTTTCGCATATTCAACGACATCAGCCAGCGGCGCAAGGCCATGCAGGATCTCATAGCAGCCACCGAGGTAGCGCAGGCCGCCAGCCAGGCCAAGAGCCGCTTCCTAGCCAACGTAAGCCACGAGATACGCACCCCCATGAACGGCATCATGGGCATGGTGCAGCTACTGAGGGACACCAGCATACGCGAGGACCAGACAGACTACATCGACACCATACAGGACTCCTGCGAACTTCTTGTCACCGTAATCAACGACATACTCGACCTTTCGAGCATAGAGGCCGGGCAGATGAAGCTCGAAGCGAAAGAAGTTGATCTGAAGAACTTCCTTCGCGGGCTGGCCTCTTTGGCCGCACCCACGGTGGAAAGCCGCGGCCTAGAGTTTGTCTGCGACATAGACGAGCGCCTGCCCGGTGTCATCTGCATAGACCCCTCACGCCTTAAACAGGTGCTGCTTAACCTGCTAGTAAACGCGAGCAAGTTCACAGAGCGCGGCAGCGTCACGATGCGCGTCATGGCCTTGGAACGCAGCAAGAAGCAGGCGCAGATACGCTTCGAAGTGGCGGACACTGGCATAGGCATCGCCCCGGATATGCAGGAAAAGGTCTTTGAACCATTCGTGCAGGTGGAAAGCGCACAAAAGCAGCGCAAAGGCGGCACGGGACTTGGCCTATCCATTAGCCGCCGCCTTGTCCAATTGATGGGCGGAATCATGGACCTGCAAAGCCAGGAAGGGCACGGCTCAACTTTCGGATTTTCCATATCTGTGCCCGTAATCGACATCGCAGTCCCCGCTGGCAGGCAGACAGCACAACTGAACCATCGCATTGGAGAAAGCCACCCCTTGCGCATACTTGTGGCCGAGGACAACGGGGTTAACCAAAAGGTGGCCCTCATGATACTGCGTAAAATGGGCTACGCGCCAGATCTTGCCGCCAATGGTGAAGAGGCCCTGAGCCTCTGCGCAAAGAACCGCTACGACCTCATCCTGATGGACGTGCAAATGCCCGTCATGGATGGACTTGTGGCCACGCGCAAAATACGCGCATCCAAGGGAGGCACGCACCCCCGCATCGTTGCCCTGACCGCGCACGCGCTGGCCGAAGATGTGCGCAACTGCACCGAGGCCGGAATGGACGCCCACCTGCCCAAGCCGCTCAACGTGCCCCTACTCGAATGCACGCTGATGGAAACGCACGCCGCGCTCCTTGCAAGGCAGCGTTGAGCAAGGCTATTTGCCAAGCATTTCACTAAGGTGTAAAAATGCGGCACAGCTGGCGAATATCCGTCCCTGTGCTATGTTCTAATTCATGGCTGTAATTGGTCCCATTGGTCTTTGGCGCACTAAGGCCAAGCTCATATGAGGACGATATACTTCTCATAACAACTCCAGTTTCTTTCCCGCCAACTCTATGGCGGAAGAAATCCCGCTGCATGGCTGTTGTTTGATCTCCGCATCTCCCTGCGAGGACTCAACAATAGAATATCCATACCAGAATGCACAGGTTTAAACAATACATCTCGCGACTGCTCATCGCCGTCGCATCTGTGTTTCCATGCCTTGGAGCACTGGCTGACGACTCAGCTGACATCATCCGGCATGGGCAAGGCCCGGACATTCTAATAGTTAACTCCTACCACTCGGCCTATCCTTGGACTGTCAATCAGAACAAGGGCTTCATAGAACGCATCAGCAAGACCTACCCGGACTCCCAGTTCTACTTTGAATTTCTCGACACCAAGCGCATCCCTATCTCTGTCGGCTTCGAGGCGCAGAAGGGGAACATCGCTTACAAGTATTCGCGCATCGGCTTCGAGCTTGTTTACGCAACCGACGACGACGCTCTCGCATTCTGCCTGAAGTATCGCCGCGAACTTGGGCTTGAACGCATCCCCATCGTGGCCTCGGGCATCAACGACGGGACTTTGCTCGACGTTCGCCACACGCCCGGCCTGCACGGCATAATCCAGACCGAAGGCACACTGGAGACCATAAAGTTCGCCTTGGAGAGGTATCCACAAGCGGATAAAGTCGTGATTATTACCGACAGCTCCAGCTCCGGGAAAGCCATTGCAGACGAAATAACCCAACAGGCTAGAATAGCCACTTCGCTCCCCATCATGCGCAGCCCGCCCGGCTCCTGGCAGGACACGCTCGACTTTATAACGCGCATGGACGGGCACCCGATATTCATTATCGGCATCTACGCTGTAACCGGTGATGGCAGCTACATGCAAGCGGCCGAGGTGGCCAGAAACATATCGCTAACAGCCCGCGGGCCGGTCTTTGTCTGCCACGACCTGTACCCCTTCGATGCCGGACAAATAGGCGGAAGCATAAACATAGGCCAAGACGCCGGGATGGCAGCCGCGGCTATAGCTCTTTCCCTCCTGGACGGCAGCGGCAATGGCAGCCTCCCAAGAACGAGCGTGGTCCCCCAACGCTGGGTGATCAACCATCAGGCTCTCAAGCGTCTGGGCATGTCCACGGCCAAGCTGCCCGCAAACGCCATAATTGTTGGTAAGAGGCAGAACGTGATAGAGCGCAACCCCTTGGAATCCGCCTTCGTGGTGCTGGGCATACTGCTTCAGAGTGCGCTCATCGGCTTTCTCCTTCTCACCATTCGCCGCAGGCAGGCAGTCACGCGAGAACTGCGCCACAACGAGGCACAGCTTAGAATGCTCATTGAGCATTCCCCCCTGCCCATCTCCATTTCAAACACAGAGGGCAAAGTCCTCTACCTTAACAGCAATTACAAGAAGATCATCGGCTACGATCAGAGCGAGCTGCCGGACATCGAGACGCTCAAGCGCCTGACCATACCCGATGCCGATTACCGCCAACAGGTATGGAGCCAGATCGAGGAACGCATCCGCATAAGCCGCCAGACGGGTGTCGAGATGGAGCCGCTGGAATACAAGGTAGTTTCCAAAGATGGACGCGAGGTGGAGCTTGAGATGCACTTTGCCTTCGTCGGAGAGCTAAACTTCCGCATATTCAACGACATTTCCGTGCGCAACAAAGCCTTGCGCGAACTGAAGGCTGCCACACGCGAGGCCCAGCACGCCAGCGAGGCCAAGAGCCGCTTCCTTGCCAACGTAAGCCACGAGATACGCACCCCCATGAACGGCATCATGGGCATGGTGCAGCTACTGCGCGAAACACCCATACGCGACGACCAAAAGGACTACATAGACACGATTCAGGACTCCTGCGATCTGCTCGTGACGGTGATCAACGACATACTCGACCTTTCCAAGATAGAGTCCGGCAAGCTGACCCTCGAAAGGGAGAATCTGGACCTACGCGCCTTCCTGCGCGGGATAGCAGGCGTGGCTGCGCCCGGCATCGAGGCCAAGGGACTGGAGTTTATCTGCGATGTGGATGAGAACATACCTCATGCCATAGTTGCCGACCAGCAGAGGCTAAAGCAGGTGTTGCTGAACCTGCTTGTTAACGCCTGCAAATTCACCGACAAGGGCCACGTATCGCTAAAAGTCAGCGGATCCGGCACTCCCGGTAATATCGGCAGCCTGTACTTCGAGGTGGAAGACACCGGCATAGGCATACCAGACGACCAGCAGGATCGGGTGTTCGAGCCTTTCATACAGGCGGACAATTCCTCCACGCGCAAACATGGCGGCACGGGGCTTGGTCTTTCCATATGCAAGCGCCTTGTCGAGATGATGGGCGGCGAACTCAAGCTATCGAGCAGCGTTGGCAAAGGCTCCACCTTCAGCTTCGACATACGCGTGGCCATCGTACACCCGGTGCTTGCTGCGACGCCCCAGGCCGAGCGCATAGACGTTCGCCTCGGCAGCAACTACCCGATGAAAATCCTGCTAGCCGAGGACAACTCTGTGAACCAGAAGGTGGCCCTGATGATGCTGCGCAAGATGGGCTACAATGTGCAACTGGCCAACAACGGTCACGAAGCCTACCAGTTGATGCAGGCCTTGGACTTTGACCTTGTTCTGATGGACATTCAGATGCCAGTGATGGATGGGCTGGAGGCAACGCGCCTGATACGCGAGCATCTGCCCTCCTGCCGCCAGCCACGCATAATCGCCCTCACTGCGCACGCAATGGGCGACGATGTGAGCCGATGCACAGCGGCTGGCATGGACGGGCATCTGGCCAAGCCGCTGCGCTCCACCCTGTTGCGCAACGCCCTTGTGGACGCCTACCACGACATGCGCATCCGCCGCCTGTAAGCCAAAGCATACCTCTATGCCCGGCGCAGCAGCAGAGCCACGGCAAGGGCGTTCCCGGCGGTGTGGGACAGGGTCAGAGCCACGCTGTCCGCCCCAAGGGCGTGAAGCAAGGCCCTTGCCCGCTCGTCCAGAACGCAGAGAGCCTGCCCACGCTCTCCGTGAGTAACGCCCATGCTCTTCCACGAAAGCTCCGCCCCAATGCCCGTACCGAAGGCCTTAGACACCGCCTCCTTGGCGGCAAAGCGGGCCGCATAGTGCGGAAAGGGGCGCGCCTTGGCCGAGCAGTAGGCTATCTCCTCCTCGGTGAATACGCGCCGCAGGAAATGCTCGCCGCTGCGCTCTATGGCCTTCTGCACGCGGACCACCTCGACAATGTCCGCCCCCATGCCCACGACAAAGCCGCCGGGGCCGGGATTGGGATAAGGTAGGCCAAGCCGGGGCATGGCGTCTCCGCTCTCATCGCTCACGGAAGGCCCCGGATCAGGGTTTTCATGCGGCGCACAGCCTCGTCCACACCCGTAAACAGGGCGCGGGACACGATGCTGTGCCCGATGTTAAGCTCGTGCAGGCCCTCGATGGCACGGATGTCCGCCACGTTGAAATAGTTGATGCCATGCCCGGCGTTGACAGTAAGGCCAAGCGACAGGGCCAGCTCCACGGCTCTCTCCAGCTTGACAAGCTCCGCAGCGCGGGCGACAGGCACATGCCATGCGTTGGAGAAGCTGCCCGTGTGCAGCTCGATGAGGGGGCTGCCAAGCTCCGCCGCCGCCCGTATCTGCCCCTCTTCGGGATCTATGAAAAGGCTCGTTACAACACCCGCGCTGTTGAGCGCATCGACCACCTGCCCCACCCTCTGCATCTGCCCTGCAACGTCGAGGCCGCCCTCGGTCGTCACTTCCGTGCGGTTCTCGGGGACTAGGCAGGCATAGTCCGGTCTAAGGTCCAGAGCAATTGCGGTCATGGCGTCCGTGCAGGCCATTTCGAGGTTCAGCCTCGTCGCAATGCAGGCGCGAAGACGGCGCGCATCCTCGTCTTGCATGTGACGGCGATCTTCGCGCAGGTGCATCGTGATGCCGTCCGCACCCGCCCTTTCGGCGCAAAGTGCCCATGCAATCGGGTCCGGCTCCACCACAAGCCCGCAGCTACGCCCTGCCTCGCGGTAGCGGGCCTGACGCAGGGTGGCGACGTGGTCGATGTTTACGCCAAGCAGTATGTCATTCTCTGCCATAGTCTTATCGGGGAAACTCAGCCTATGTTTCAGGATTGGAAGCCAAAGTCGCACTGCAAGTCCGGCCCAGCTTCCACCGCCAGTATCTTGCCTAGGAAACATGCGCGATGCAACTCGCATGGGCCATGTTCTCGCAATGCATCGCGGTGCTGGGGGGTGCCGTAGCCCTTGTGCCTAGCAAAGCCGTACCGGGGATATGCAGCATCAAGACCGCGCATGTGCCGGTCGCGCGTGACTTTGGCCACAATGGAGGCAAGAGCAATCACTAGGCTCTTCGCATCGCCCTCCACAATGGCCATGTGCTCGTAAGGGAAGGGCTTCAGGGGCAGCCCGTCCACCATGACAAGAGCCGTGGGCAAGATAGCGCCATCGGCCCCGAACAAGCCCTCGTCCATCCCCTTCTCTGGCAGGCGCACCCAGCCAGCGGCCTGCGCTCCGACATCCTTCAAGGCGCGGCGCATGGCAAGACGGGTCGCGCCAAGCACGTTGAGGCTGTCCACCTCCCTCGCGTCTGCCGTGCCTGTGGCGTAAAAGGCCAAACCCTCGGCAAGCAGCTCCGGCAGGCGCTCGAATAGGGCCTCGCGCCGGGCCTCGTCGAGCTGCTTTGAGTCGTTGACATCCCGCGCGTGTCGGCGGCACCACGCCCCTTCGTAAAAGCTACGGTGAAAGAGCACCGCCCCCGCCACCACCGGCCCGGCCAGCGAGCCACGACCGGCCTCGTCCACACCGGCCACCCACTGGGCGTCCCCGATACGGCGAAGGTCAAAACCGCGTAGCATCCTGCGCCGTCCGGCCATGAGAGAAGAATATGGTTGTTAGCTGCTGACAAGCGCTTCTTTACGCATATGCAACAACATGTCACACGCAAGGCCAAGGAAAAACCGTAACAGCCATCTATTCGCCGCTCTTCCTTCTGAAGCTGCCCCAGGGCTTTTTCTCCTCCACGGGCAGGCCGAGCACTTCCTTGATCGTGCGAAAGTGCATCTTGGACACCTTGGGCAGAAAGTCCGCACCGTGTTTCTCGGCCAGCTTCCTAGCCTGCGCCTTCACGTGGCCCGCAGCCCCCTTGTGCAGAGTCTCGCCAGCTAGTTCGGACAAAGCCTCCATCTGGCGCACAAACTCGGCGCGTGCGCATATCGAGGCGGCTGCGACGACCGGGTCGCTCTCGCCCTTGGTGCGCATCTTAAGGTCGAACTTCACCCCGTCCTTCTTCATCTGCTGCTGCACAAGAGGGGTCTTGCTGAACTGGTCGAGCAGGCCCCAGGGCACGTCCTTTTCCGCCAGCGCGCCCTCGAGCGCCCTTGCGTGCAGCCATGCGAGCAGCTTGTTGAGGTTAGCCTGAGGCTTGGCCATCAGCTCGTTGTAGCGGGCCATGTTGCAGTAGGCCACCTTGACGACCACGCCCGGCGTGCGGCGAATGGCGGCCTCGAGGCGCATGATGTTACTGTCCACAAGGCTCTTACTGTCCTTTACGCCCGCCTTGATGAAGGAGCGTATCGCGGCCTCGTCGGCAATGACCGTCGCGGCTACGACTGGGCCGAACACATCGCCTTTGCCCGCCTCGTCAAGACCCGCGTGCGGCTCGAACCACTCGGGATTATGCACCTGGTCGTAGCCAAGCTTGGCCACGCCCGTAACCTCCGGCTCAATGAAGTTCTGCACCAGCTCCTTGGTGCCCTTGCCGCTTACTACGAGCTTGCCGCTTGTGTAAGCCACAAGGGTGATGTTAGCCACCTTGCTCTTGAAGGCGAAGCGGGAGTATTCGGGAGAAAAGGCGTCCCAGGAGCGGGCCTCCGCATAGGCACGCACCTTTTCCATCTGCGCATTGTCCAGCGCGATGGTGTACATCGAGAGCTTCTTGGCCTTATCCTCCGCCGCGTCGTCGGAGTCTTCCCTGCGAACCTTTTTGCGTCCTGCCATGTGTGTAGGGAAGAGCTTTGCCCGCAACAGATGACAAATGCAAGCCGCCTTGCCTACATGCTGTCCACGATGGCGTCTGCAAGGCCGTATTCGATGGCCTCTTTGGCGTTCATGTAAAAGTCGCGGTCGGTGTCGTTTTGTATCTTCTCCAGCGGCTGACCGCTGGCTGCGGCCAGTATGCCGTTAAGCTCCGAGCGCAACTTTTCCATTTCGAGCGCCTGAATGTTGATGTCCACGGCGCTGCCCATCATGCGGCCGGATATGAGAGGCTGGTGGATGAGCACGCGGGCGTGGGGGTAGATGAAGCGCCTGCCCTTTTCCCCGGCGCAGAGCAGTATGGACCCCATGCTGGCGGCCATGCCCATGACGACCACCTTGATGGGCGAGCTTATCATGCGCATGGTATCGAACAGGGCCATGCCGGAGGTTATGGAACCGCCGGGGCTGTTGAGGTAAAAGGTAATCTCCTTGCCGGGGTCAACCGCTTCGAGGTATAGGAGCTTCTCGACGGCCTTGCGGCAGGCCTCGTCGTTGGTGTCGGTCCAGAAGAACACCTTGCGCTCCTTGACGAAGCGCTTCTGGATCAACGGCTCCACGCCAGGCTCCACCGGGGGCTTCATCTCGTCGTTCTCGCACTCTTCCTCGTCAAAGCGGGGGCGGATATTGCAGCTGTGCATGTAGAGTTCCTTGGACATGTGCATGAAGATAACAGGAGCGGCGCGGAATTGGAAGCCGCAGTATTGTTTTGAATCACTTTGCGGCCGTGCAATTCCTTTGAAATCAAAGGCCCGGCTCTAGTATGCTGCAATGGCGACGAAAACGCAGCCCATGAACAAGAGCGCCCTTGTCATACTGACCGAGAACTTCGAGGAAATCGAGGCCGTGACGCCCATCGACATCCTGCGCCGCGCCGGGGTGGACACGGTGACGGCAAGCCGGGCACAAACAACCGAGATTCGAGGCCGCTCGGGCATCGTCATCAAGGCCGACTGCCTGCTGGACGAGGTGGCCGGGAGGGACTGGGATATGCTCGTTCTACCCGGCGGCCCCGGCAGCCATGCCATGCGCAGCGACGAGCGAGTGCTCAGCCTTGTGCGCGAACAGGTGGCGGGCGGCAGGCTGGTTGCGGCCATATGCGCGGCTCCGGTTATACTTAAAGACGCCGGGGTGCTGAAGGGGCGGCGCATCACGGCTCACCAGTCCGTGATTGATGAGCTGCCCGGCCTCTTGGACAAGGAAGCCGTGGTGCAGGACGGCCCCATAATCACATCGCGGGGGGCAGGCACCTCGGTGCCATTTGCGCTGGCTCTTGTAGAAAAACTCTGCGGCTACAACAAGGCACTCCAAATAGCCCACTCCATCTGCACCGAGGTGTAGGAATTGCACGACAAAGGCCGGAATCAACAGAAAAAGATTCGCCACAAGCTGCTTATTGTAAACGGCTTGAGCATTTGTAGTCCAGCGCGCTCCGTTCTTTCTTCCCCTACCGCGCAAAGGCACATTAGCATGTGAAGCCATGGATGTTCTGCGCGTCGAGGGAAACGGTCCGCTGCACGGCACGGTGCAGGCCGGAGGGGCAAAAAACGCGGCTCTGCCGATATTCGCAGCCTGTCTTTTGACGGCTGAGGAGGTCACGATAGAGAACGTGCCCGAGCTGTCCGACCTGCGTTTCATGGGCGAGATTCTCCGCGCCCTCGGCGCCACGGTGCGCAAGAGCGCCCCCGGGGTGTGGAAAATACAGGCCGGACAGATAGGCCACGTCGCTCCTTACGAACTGGTGCGAAAGATGCGCGCCTCGATCTGTGTTCTCGGCCCCCTTGTCGCCCGCCAGCGCAAGGCCCGCGTCTCCATGCCCGGCGGCTGCGTCATTGGCACCCGCCCCATAGACCTGCACCTGAAGGGCCTTGCTAGGCTTGGCTGCAAGATCGGCATCCACAGCGGCTATGTGGAAGTGGACGCCGCCGACATCCACGGCGACTACGTGTTTCTAGGCGGCAGACAGGGGCCGACCGTGACGGGCACGGCCAACATCGTGATGGCCGCCGTCCTTACGCCCGGCATCACACGCATAGAGAGTGCTGCCTGCGAGCCGGAAGTGGCCGACCTCTGCGACATGCTTGTAAAGATGGGCGCGCAGATTGAGGGCATAGGCAGCCATTACCTGAAAATCACCGGCGTGGAGGCCCTGCACGGCTGCACCCACCGCATACTGCCCGACCGCGTGGAGGCAGGCACCCTGCTGATAGCCGGTGCCATGACCGGCGGCGATGTTACGGTGGAAAACGTAGTGCCCGGCCACATGCGCGCCTTCATCGACAAGCTGGAAGAGTGCGGCGTGGAGTGCCACTGCAACCCCGCTGCCCAGACCATTCGCGTTAACGGGGCGGCCCCGCGCAAGCCCGTGGACATAGTCACCCTGCCCCACCCCGGCTTCCCCACCGACCTTCAGGCCCAGATGTGTGCGATGATGGCCCTCACGCCCGGCCTTTCCATCGTCACTGAGCGCATCTATCCGAACCGCTTCATGCACGTGCCCGAGCTTGCCCGAATGGGCGCGGACATTGCCATTGAAGGCCCAAGCGCCATCATTCACGGCGTATCCAGCCTATCCGGGGCACCCGTGATGGCCAGCGACCTACGCGCCAGCGCGGCCCTTGTCTTGGCTGGCCTTGCCGCAAGCGGAGAGACCTGGGTGCAGCGCATCTACCACCTCGACCGCGGCTACGAACGGCTCGACGCCAAGCTGCGCAGCCTCGGGGCGACGATAGAGCGCCTGCCCGTGGAGGCCATGCCGGTAAGCTACATTGACGACTAGACGGGGTGCCTTGCCCGCCAGCGTGGGAAGCATACGCTTCACATCTTTTGACACTTGCGCGAAACGGCGCAGAGGTTAAGGCTTTGCTTTACAATGAGCGAAGAAAGGCAGCTACCGGAATGGGCACCTGAGGGGGGCGGCGAAGGCTTCTTCAGCGAGGTCAGGCCCGGCAGGGACGGCGACAGCGCCCCGCACAGGCCGCGAAAGCGCAGGGCCGTGCTGGGCGTGGAGGACTACGAACGCGGCGTCCTAGCCGGGGACCGCACCATTCTTGCCCGCGCCATAACCCTTGTGGAGAGCAACCTGCCTGAGCATCAGGTGCTCGCCGCAGAGCTTGTCCGCCGCGTGCAGCCACACGCCGGAGGCTCCATACGCGTGGGCGTGACGGGCGTCCCCGGCGCAGGCAAAAGCACGATGATCGAGGCCCTTGGCACCATACTTTGCCGCCGTGGCCACAAGCTGGCCGTCCTGGCCGTGGACCCATCCAGCACCCGCAGCGGGGGCAGCATCCTAGGCGACAAAACGCGCATGGAGGACCTCTCGCGCGAGCCGAACGCATTCATCCGTCCCTCGCCCTCGGGAGGCGCTCTTGGCGGAGTGGCCCGCAAGAGCCGCGAAACGCTGGTTCTCTGCGAGGCGGCAGGCTTCGACATTGCCCTAGTGGAGACCGTTGGCGTCGGCCAGAGCGAGGTTACCGTGCGCTCGATGGTGGACATCTTTCTGCTCGTTCTAATCGCGGGCGCTGGCGACGATCTTCAGGGGATAAAGAAGGGCGTCATAGAGCTTGCCGACCTCATCCTCATAAACAAGGCCGACGGCGACAACATCCCCCGCGCACAGGCCGCGATGGGAGAGATGAACCGCGTGCTGCACTACCTTCAGCCCGCCACCGAGGGCTGGAACAGCCGTGCGCTGACAGCCTCGGCCCTGACCAAGGCTGGCGTTGAAGAACTGTGGCAGACTGTGCTCGACTTTCGCAAAAACACGCAGGAAAGCGGAGAATGGGAGCGGCGCAGACGCCGTCAGGACGTGGAATGGATGCACTCGATGATTGGCGAGGCCCTGCGCCAGATGTTCTATAACGACGCAGCCGTAAAGGGCCGCCTAAAGCAGCTCGAAGACTTGGTTGCAGAGGGCAAAATGCCCCCGGCCGCGGCCACTATGGAGCTATTGGAACGCTTCCGCAGCCCGGCCAATCGCTGAACGGCATCGAGCAAATGCAGAGCCTCATGGACATTCTGGACGCGCGCGGCCTCATTAGCTTTGCGGACTTCATGGACGCTGCCCTCTACACGCCGGGCCTTGGCTACTACGCGAGGGAAGGCCGCCTGCGCGTTGCTGCGGCGAGGGGCGCGGACTTCTACACGGCAGAGTCGATGGGGGGGGTCTTCGCCTCGCTCGTTACTGCCGCCGCATGGGAGCTTGCCGCAGAATGGCGGGACAAGGACATGGCCTTTGTCGAGCTTGGCTCGGAGCCGGGTGCGCCGAACGTGGCATCAGCCGCCAGCCCACCATTTGCCGAGGCCCTATGCCCGGCAAGGGGGCAGCCGCTCCCGGAGAAGCGCCCCCTGCTGCTATTCAGCAACGAACTCTTTGACGCCCAGCCCTTCCACCGCCTAGTCCGCAGCGGGGGACAGTGGCGCGAATGCGGGGTACGCGTGCGGGACGACCACTGCGTGGAAGAGCTGCTGGAAGGCTATTCGGACGAAGTGCTGCCCATTCTGCCGCGCCTGCCTGCCGAGGCAGCGGAGGGCTGCCGTGTGGATCTACCCCTGCGTGCCGAGGCCCTGATGGCGAAACTGGCCGCGCCGGATAACGTCAAATGTGTCATCGCCTTCGACTATGGGCTGGACTGGGACGACATTCTCTACCGCCGTCCGCAGGGAACGGCCCGCGCCTACCGCAGCCACCAGCTATGCGGGAACCTGCTAGATGCGCCCGGCGAACAGGACCTAACCTGCCACATCTGCTGGGACGGGCTGGAGCGAGTGCTGCGCGAGGCGGGCTTTGCGCACATCCGCCTCTTGCGACAGGAAGCCTTCTTCATGCGCCACGCCGCAGCCGCCATCGAAGCTCTTGCCAAGCGGGCCGATATTGTGGAAATGGGCCGCCTGCGCGAGCTGCTGCACCCCTCGCGCATGGGCGCGGCCTTTCAGGTGCTCGTGGCAAGGCGGGCTTGATGCCGGGGCAATGGTCCTGCTAGTGTGCCTCCCCTGCACATGAACAGCTCCGCAAGCCCACTCATACTATCCGCCGCATGGCGCGACTACGAACTGCTCGACAGCGGAGATGGGCGCAAGCTGGAACGCTTTGGTCGCACGACAATCATCCGGGGCGAGACCAAGGCATGGTGGAAGCCGGACGCGCCCTCGCTATGGAGCGGGGCAGACGCAGTCTTGCGCGATGACGGGCGCTGGGAACTGCGCAAGGGCGCTGCGCGAAGCTGGACGATGGACTTTGCGGGAGTGAAGATTCAGGCCCGCATCAGCGACGGCTCTAAGCATCTTGGCGTGTTCCCCGAACAGGAGCCGCACTGGAGCTGGATGATGGAGCGACTGAAGGGACAGGACAAACCGCGCCTCTTGAACCTTTTCGGCTATACGGGCGTGGCCAGCCTTGCCGCCGCACGCGCGGGGGCGCAGGTGACGCATGTGGATGCTTCCAAGCCCTCCATCGCATGGGGGCGGGACAATCAGGCCGCCTCCGGCATGGGCGAGGCACCCATCCGCTGGGTATTGGAAGATGCCCTCAAATACGTGGGGCGCGAGATTAAGCGCGGCTCCCGTTACGAGGCCATACTATTGGACCCACCATCTTTCGGGCGCGGCCCAAAGGGCGAGGTGTGGAAAGTGGAGGAACAGGTTGTGGAGCTGCTGGGCGAGTGCCGCAAGCTGCTCTCCGACAAGCCCCTGCTAATAATCCTTACCATGTACAACCTCGAAGCCTCGTCGCTAATGCTGGCAAATCTGCTCTCCGACACCCTCTCGGGTCTTGGCGGGGAACTGCGCACGGGCGAGCTGGCCTTGAAGCATTCGCGCTCGGAAAAACTGCTTCCCTTGTCCCTGTTCGCCCGCTGGTCGGCGTAATGCGGTATCTGCCCCACGCACATGGCCAAACAAAAGGCCCCGGACGGCAGCTTCACCATCCGGGACCATCGTTTTCTCTCTGCCAGTCCAACCCAAACTCCCATTCGGACCGGCTTTAACTTACCCCATACTAGTTGGAGACCACGACATATCATGCCGTGTTCCCACATGGGGAGGAAATTGTTAAGAAAAGAGGCCGAGCGCCATAACAAACTTCCGTTCCGTTGCACTTGAATCACTTTTTCACACAAATGCGACCACGTCGTCACTGAACGGGCCAGAAGAGCGGCGGCTTGGCCACTTTACGAGCCTGCTCTGTGACTTTGTCCGGGTTGGACAGGCAGGGATCGAGCACCGTTCCGGGAGGCGTGACCCATAGGACCAGATCCGCGTTGCTCCCCCCCACACCCACCATACGGGCGAAGGACACGGCAAATGGCGGGCTGTTCATCAAGTTGAAGCCTACCAACTTGCGATAGGCGTTGATGCGCCGCGCAGCCCATGCGTCGAGGACCGAAGGGTCTATGCTTGCAAGTAGGACGGGGTCCGAACGCACGTAGTTGCTGTTGAAAACAGGCCCACCGATGAACTGAAAACGCTCCATGCTAAGAATGGTGAGCGCCCAATTGTCCAACAGCTCCGGTATGGCGGCAATCTCGGCCATTGCGACGGGCGCATTGGCCGGGCTTGTGAAGAAACGGCTGCGGTTGGACACATTCCACAGCGTGGCGTTGGCGAGCACGCCGCTAATCTCCATCGCGGGGTGATCCGTCACCACGGGAAGGTTGATCCAGAAGTCCACTTGCGACACCAAGGCCGCTGGCAGGTAGCTTCGTCGCGTCTCGTCGGACCTCTCGGCCTCGGGGTCGAACATCACCTGACGGCTTAGCTCGCTCGAATACTCCATCGGCAGCGGATTTTCGTAGAACCAAGTCTTGTCCCACATGTCGCCCTTGTCCAATACCCTCACCGGCACCCCGCCGAAGCTGTCCCTACCCTTGCGCTCGCTAAGGCGGGGCAGGTAGCCGGTCTCGCGCAGGAACTGCTCTCCAACGTCCAGTATGAATATCTCTTCCATACCGTAGCCGCGGGCCATTAGTTCCGCAACGACGGCGCGGGTCAGGTTGAGCGGAGTCTCCAGCCCTTCGCCCGAACTTGTGTACACCTTTAGGCCCACTAGGCGCTTTTCTCCGGGGGCAAGTTTCTTGCCCGTCCTATGCTCGAAGGCGGCGAAGGTGGATTTGACAGCGGAACGGTAACTTTCCGCGCCAAAGTCGGTCATAGTCTGCGCAAACACTATGCTCTGGAACATCTGCCTCTCCCCGTTGGGATCCCAAAACGAAGCACGCAGAGGCAACGAGGCACAGAGCACGGCAAGCAATAGGGCCAGCCGAACGCAAGACTTTGACAATCCATCAGGTATGTTTAAACCCATATACGTAAATGAGGCGAAGGATTAGAAATGCTCTGACGCTTGCCGCGCTGGTTCTGTTCCAGCCCTTTTCGGGCTGTGGGCCGAATATGGACGATCCGGCGAAGGTTCTTGAGCGAGCCTCGCTTGAAATCGACGGCGGCAGGTACCAACAGGCCATAGATATTCTGGAAGCCTACGAAGAACGCAAACCCGGAAATGCCGACATAGCCGAACAGCTAGCCTTCGCCTGTTCGCAGAAAGGGGACCACCGCATGGCAGCCTACCACTTCGGCAGGCTGGCGGAGCTATCGCCCGACAGGCAGCAGGCGCTCCTCTTCGCGGCACAGAGCCTTGTGGAGGCTGGCGACCCCTCCGGGGCCATGATGCTCTACGAGAGCTACCTATCTAGCAACAATGCCGACGCCGGAGCCGCCCTCAGCTTCGCCTCCCTTGCCTTGCAACAGGGCCAGCCTGACAAAGCACTGGGGGCATACAATCTGGCCTACAACGCAAAGCCCTCGGGCGACACCGCCCTAGCAATGGCCCGTATTTACCTTGACCGCGGCAACGATGCACAGGCGACAATCTGGTATGAAAGGGCGCTTGCAAGCCATCCCGAAAGCGCCGGAGATGCCCTGCTGGGCCTTGCCGAAATCGCCCTTCGAAAGAAAGACTTTGCACAGGCGGAAAAGCTAGTCGAACGCCTGAACAGGGAGTTCCCCGGAACACTGGAGACCTCCCCCCTTCAGAACCTGCCCACCCAGCTTGCCCAATGGCGACAGGAGCAGGAAAAACTGCGCAAGGCAAGGGAGGCTCTGGCGGCCAAGCCCGCACCCACCCCGCCGCCGCTCATACAGGCCCCCGTGCCTGTGCCCGAGAAGGAGACCCCGGCCCGCAAGGCTCGCCTGAGCAAGGAAGAAGCCGTGGAACTGGCTGAAAGCCAGGAGGAGAACGAAGCCGCGGACGCCCCCCCCTCCGCGATTGTCAGCGAAAGCCCTGCCCCGCCACCGCCCCGCATTATCGAGCGTGCCCCGGAAAAAGCACCCGGACCTCTGGACCTGGCCCGCAAGGCGCGCGAGGAGGCCCGCTACGAGGACGCCGCAAAGCTTTACCCAAGAGCACTGGGCAGCGAACCAAGCGCCGCCGCGTGGAACGAGTATTCGGAAGTGTGCATGGAGCTTGGCAACTCCGGGCAGGCCTTTGCAGCCTCGCTGGAGGCCACGCGCCTTGACCCCTACAACGCGCCATACGCGCTCCAATACCTGCGCGTGGCGCAGGCCGTGTACGAGCCGCGCCGCTTCCTTGGCGAGCTTGTGGAAATGCGCCGCCGCTTCCCAGATTCGCCAATAATCACCCTTGCCCTCGCAAGGGCCTACTGGCAGGTGGAGCGCAACGCACGCAACGCGGGCATACTCTACGACGAATTCCTGCTGAAGTATCCCCAGCACCCCCTGTACGACACAGCCAAGAAGGAACGAGACCAGCTTCCGCAGAGGTAGAGTGCTTCTACCTAGGAGGCTTCCACCTCATCGTCCTTCCTGGCAGGGTCATTAAGCACTCTTTCAAGAAGGCCCTCGCCAAGAAGATCGGACGATGGAAGCCCCTCCAGAGAGTCCAGCCCGCAGTATTCGAGGAAGCGTTCCGTAGTGGCATATTGCAGTGGCCTTCCGGGCAACTCCGCCCTGCCGCACACGCGTACAAGCTCAAGCTCGACAAGCTTTGTAAGGCTGCGCTCGCAGGCAACGCCCCTTATGGCCTCCACCTCGGCCCTTGTGACGGGCTGGCGATAGGCAACCACTGCGAGGGTCTCCATCATCGTCTGCCCAAGGCGGCGGGGCGAAGGCTCGTCGCGAAGCAGACGCACCCAGCGGGCAAAGCCGGGCCGGAGCACGAGACGCCAGCCGCCCGGCCCCTCGTCTAGCATGTACACGCTGCCCCGCTCTTCGAGCGAGGCGCAGAGGGCCGCCATTGCCTCGCGTATGCGCCCAAGAGCCAGCATCGCGGGCACCTCGGCCAGCACGGGGCCGAAGCTTCCCTGCTGCTCCTCGGCCGGGGCCTCTTCGGCTGCGCGGGCGAACACGGCCTGCACGGCCTTGGCGGACAGAGGCTCGGAACTGGAAAAAAGCAGCGCCTCTAGTATCTCTGTCAACCTCGCGTCCATGTCATGGAGCCTATTGGAATGTGGCCTTGGAAAGCGTGTCGCGGCTTGTTACTCCCTGCGCGCCGCACAAGCGAAACTGGCGGGCGGCCCCTTACAGACGGCAGGTCTTGATGTCGTGGGCAATGATACCGTGCGCACCAAGCTCGCCCAAGCGATCTATGACGCGGTTCAGCTCCTTGCGCTTGACCATTGCCGCCACTGCCATCCAGTCGGGATCGTGCACAGGCGAAAGAGTCGGGCTTTTGACGCCGGGAGTCACTGCGCAGGCCTCTTCAAGACGAGCCTTGGGGGCCACGTATTCGAGCAGGCAGTATTCGCGGGCCACGAGTATGCCCTGAACGCGGCGCACAAGGCTCCCAAGGGCCGGGTTCTCCGTCTTGCCGGGGGCAGAGATTAGCACTGCCTCGCTGAGCATCACAGGCTCGCCAAGTATCTCCAGCCCCGCCTCCATAAGGGTACGGCCAGAGTCCACAACATCGGCTATGGCATCGGCAACGCCTAGCTGTATCGAAATTTCCACCGCTCCGTCCAGCTTCACGATGTTTGCCGCTATGCCGAGTTTCGCCAGGTCGTCAGACACAATGTTGGCGTAGCTCGTAGCGATGCGCAGGCCGCCCAGCTTCTCACGGGTCAGGCCGCTGCCCGCAGGGGCCGCGTAACAGAAGCGCGAGCGGCCAAAGCCAAGGGGCAGCATCTCGACGACCTTGGACTGGCTGTCGTGCATGAGGTCGCGCCCGGTGATGCCAGCGTCAACGATGCCACTGGAGGCATACACAGCTATGTCCCGCGGGCGTAGATAGAGGAATTCCACCTCGTGCTCGCGGTCGAGTATGCTTAGCTCGCGCCCGTAACGGCGGCAACGGTAACCGGCGTTGGCGAGGATTTCCACTGCGCCTTCGGAAAGGGCGCCCTTGTTTGGGATTGCTACCTTGAGCATGGCGGTAAACTACAGTCTCGGGTTGATGGAAATGGGTGCGCATAGCGCCAAGTCTAGCCCGCACGCAAAGCGCAAGCTAGTGGCTAGAGATACTTGTAAACGTCGTCCAGCTCCAGTTTGCATGCGATCATCATCGTCTGCACATGGTAGAGAAGCTGGGAGATTTCCTCGGCGGTCTTTTCCCGCCCCTCGTATTCGGCGGCCATCCAGACTTCCGATGCCTCCTCGACGACTTTCTTGCCAATGGCGTGCTTGCCAGCGTTGAGCATACGCACGGTGCCGGAGGCAGGGTCGCCCCGCTCGGCCTTGGCCTTGAGTTCCACAAACAGCTCCTCGAACGTTTTCATTCCCGCTCAATGTATCGCCCGCGCGGGGCGACTGCAAGGCCGTAGAGCAACCATTCAAGAGCCAGCACCCTCGCACGATGCAACAGGGCGTGGCACACCGAAGACACTTACCGGGCGCAAACACAGAAAAAACTCCCGCAAGGGCCTGTACAACGGAAAAAGAGAATTGTAAAAAACATATATCCGCCTAACTTATTCAAAGGGCCAGCTCGAACAACTGGTTTCGCCAGCGAGAACGATGACTTGCGGATGGATGGCATGGTGTTTGAAGTGAGTAGTAGTGAACATACCGCTTGCTTCCTAAACACTGCCTGCCACCACAAGGACCGTTCGAAGCAGAAATCGAAGCTGTTCGAGGAGACCTTTATCACAACCCATCCAGAATAAGGCCGCTTCGAGCCGAGCTGGTTACAAGGGTTAGACCTACCCCCTTCTCTAGAAATTCTTACGTGAGCAGCAAGCCCCTTATCCTCGTAGTGGAAGATGAAAAGGACCTTGCCGATCTTGTTGGCGAGCAGATCGAGATGTCCGGCATGAGCGCGCAGGTGTTTTACAAACCCTCCACCGCCCTTCGCTTCCTTGAGCACGGCTTTGCCAATCTCGTCCTGATGGACGTGAACATGCCCGAGATGAACGGTTTCGAGATGATGGCAGAGCTACGCCGCCGCGGCATCGAAAGCCCCGTCATATTCCTGACCGGCAACGATTCGGAAATCAGCAAGGTAAGGGGCTTCGAGATGGGCGGGGACGACTACGTGACCAAGCCCTTCAGCCAGGCAGAGCTTGTGGCACGCATCCGCGCCGTGCTCCGCCGCACCGAGACTGCGGGCGACATGCAGGTGACAAAGAACGTCTCCCTAGCCCAGGCCCCATTCCAGTTCGCCGGGACCACGGTAAACCCCGAGCGCATGGAGATTGTGTTCGGCAACGGCGTGGCCGAGAGCATCGGGCGCAAGGAACTGGGCATTATCTGCGCCATGCACGACAATGCGGGCATAGTCCTCTCCCGCCGCACCCTCATCCACATGGTCTGGGGCATACACGCGGACGTGCGCAGCCGCAGCCTCGACCAGTACATAGTGCGCATACGCAACCTGCTAAGCCGCAACGAGTGCGACCACAGCAGCTTCCGCACAGTGCACGGAGTCGGCTACATATACGACCCCGAGCACAAGGGCGGCGACGATCAGGCACCCCAGTAGGCCGCCCCCCAGCAAGAACTGGCGCACAGGGACGACTGTCTGCAAACATGTCGCGGCCTTAATTACGCAGTCGGGCAATGGATTGCGCCTTCCTTGTCGCGACCAACGCAGACATTTTTCGCAAGGCACAACAGCGACATGATTGCCCTTTGCGCCTTGAGTATGTACCTTGGCTCGGACACTCCGGCACGACACTGCATGGGAATGCAGATGCTGCCCCAAAGCTCAGGTGAGGATAATCATCATGGCAGACAACGACATTTATGATCTAGTGGTAATTGGCGGCGGCCCCGCCGGGTACGCCGGAGCAATCCGGGCCGGACAACTTGGCAAGAAGGTCGCCTGCGTGGAAATGGAACGCGCCGGGGGCACCTGCCTCAACTGGGGCTGCATCCCCACCAAGACCCTGCTAAAGAGCGCAGAAAGCTACGCCTCGCTGAAGAAAATGGACGAGCTGGGCATCATCATTCAGGGCGTGAGCGTCGATTTTGCAAAAATCATCGCCCGCAGCCGCTCCGTGTCCGACCGCATGGCGGGGGGCATCGAGTTCCTCTTCAAAAAGAACAAGGTGGACTACCTGCGCGGCAAGGCAATGATCAGTGCCCCCGGAATGGTGGAAATAACCGAAGGGCAGGACAAGGGCCGCTTCCTGAAGACAAAGAACATCCTCATTGCCACGGGAACCAAGATGCGCCGCCTGCCGGACCTGGCCGTGGACGGAGAGCGAATCATGACAAGCCGCGAGGCCCTCGCCATGAAGAAGCGCCCTGAGTCCATCGTGATAGTAGGTGCGGGGGCAATAGGCACGGAATTCGCATACTTTCTCAACGCCCTTGGCACGAAGGTGACGCTCGTCGAAATGCTGGACCAGATACTGCCCGTCGAGGACGAAGAGATAGCGGCCACACTAGCCCGGGCCTACAAAAAGCAGGGCATAGAGCTGCGCACAGGCACCAAGGTGGAAAACATCCAGCCCGGCACATCGAGTGTGAAAATGGAGTTTGTAAAAGGCGACAAGCGAGAAAGCGTCGAGGCCGAGAGCCTGCTTCTCTCCATAGGCGTGGTGCCCAACTTGGACGGCCTTCTATCGCGCAATGTGCAGCTCGACCTGGACCGGGGCTACATCAAGGCGAACGATCGCTACGAGACCTCCGTCAAGGACATTTACGCCGCTGGCGACATCATCGGCCCGCCCTGGCTCGCCCACGTTGCCACATTCGAGGCCGTGCAGGCTGTCAACGGAATGTTCGGCGCCAGCGAGCCGCGCCGCGTGAAGATCTTCCCCGGCTGCACCTACTGCGTCCCGCAGGTGGCAAGCGTCGGAGCGACGGAGAAGAAGCTCAAAGAGCAGGGCATACCCTACAAAGTGGGCAAGTTCCCCTTCATGGCCTCTGGCAAGGCCGTGGCGATGGGAGAGCCGGAAGGCTTCATAAAGGTGCTCTCGGGCGAGAAATACGGCGAGGTGCTGGGCGCGCACATAATCGGGGCCGAGGCAACGGAGCTTATCGCAGAGTTCGGCATAGCGATGCGCTGCGAGCTGACCTTGGACGACATCCACGCCACCATACACGCACACCCCACCCTGTCCGAGGCGATGGCAGAGGCCGTGGCCGCCACGCACAACGAAGCCATACACATCTAGAGGGGGAGCCATGCCACTGGACATTCTTTCCACCCCGGTAAAGCTGGGAGATCTGGAGCTGAAGAACCGCGTCGTCATGGCTCCGCTGACGCGCTGCCGTGCCCCCGGCAGGCTGCCCAACGCCCTGATGGCGGAATATTACGGCCAGCGCAGCGGCGCGGGCCTCATCATCAGCGAGGGAGTCGTTGTAATGGAAAAGGGCGTGGGCTATCCCGACACTCCCGGCATCTGGTCCAAGGAACAGGTGGAGGGATGGAAGCAAGTTACGGAGGCTGTTCACGCTGGCGGTTCGCTGATCGTGGCCCAGCTCTGGCACTGCGGCAGAGTGTCAGACCCCGAGCTACTGGGCGGAGAACAGCCCGTGGCGCCCAGCGCGGTAGCCATGAGCGGACATGTCAGCCTGCTGCGACCTCTGCGCCCCTATCCCGTTCCCCGTGCCCTGCGCCGGGACGAGATACCGGGCATTGTGGAAGGTTTCCGCCTTGGCGCTGTGAATGCGAAGGAGGCGGGCTTTGACGGCGTGGACCTTCACTCGGCAAACGGCTACCTCCTCAACGAATTTCTCGACGCGAGCGCCAACCAGCGCGACGACGATTACGGAGGCAGGATCGAAAACCGCGCAAGGCTGCTACTGGAGGTGTTCGATGCTGTTGCAACGGTGTTCGGACCGGGCCGGGTGGGCGTACACCTTTCGCCAAGCACTACGCGCCACGACATGCTGGGTACAGACGCATGGGAAATCTACCCCCATGTGGCCCGCGAACTTGGTACACGCGGCGCGGCTTTCCTCTTTGTACGCGAAAAACCGGAAGTGACCCCGCGCATTACGCCAGTTCTCAAGCGTGAGTGCGGCAGGGCTATGATAGCGAACGACGAGTTGAGTCCCGAAGCGGCCTGCGCACTGCTTGAAAGTGGCGAGGCAGACGCTGTGTCCTGGGGAAGGGCCTTCATCGCGAATCCCGACCTGCCCTGGCGCCTGTCAAACGGCGTGGCGCTAAGCCCCGGGGACGAGGCCAGCTTCTACGCAGCAGCAGAGAATCCGGCAAAAGGCTACACCGATTACCCAAGCATTCGCCGATAGTTGATAGCCGCAGACAGGCTCCGGCAGACTGGCTACTTGCCGCCCGTAATCTGCTTCCAGATGTCCTCTGCGCTCATTATGTCCTCGGCTTGGGCTGGCTCGGGATCCTTGGCCTTTGACTTCGGCCCTCTGGAAGGGGCTGGCGGAGGGGCGGACACCTCGCGCGCCAGTGCCTCTATCTCGTCCATGCTCATGTTGCCGGACTCCTCCTTGGAGGACTCTTGCGCAATGCCCGACATCATGCTCATCAGGCGCGCTATCTCGTCCTCGTCGGCCTGCTCTTTGGCCGAAAGAGGCTTGTCCTCGGCAGGCATGAACCGGGGCTGCGCGGATACTCCCTTTGGCTGTGGGCGCACGCCTGTAACGGCCTCGATCTCCTCCGGGGTGAGGCCCTCGTATTCGTCGTCCGGATCGTGTTCGGATGTTGCTGCTATGGGCATCATGGGCATACCGTCGCCACCCTTGGGCAGATAGGCCTCTATGTTCTTTTCCCACTGCTTACGCAGTAGTTCGGCAAGGTTCGAGTAGTGGACGTACTGCTCGCTCTCTGCGCCCATCATTAGGAAAAACTGCTTCACGTAGCCCGATGGCTGAACGTTCATGCGGCACTGGAAGGCTATTTTGCCGTCTCGCTCCTGCACGGTGGCAAAATCCATGCCCCCCATCGGCATACGCTCGCCGTTGTCGTCGGTCATGAAGAACTGTAGCGAGGTCTGCCCGGCACGAAAGTCCACAACGCGGTCAACCTCCACGTTGCGCGTGGAGAACACGAAGGAGTTGGACAGATAACTGCGCACCGACTCCTCCACCTTGCCTGCCAGATGAAAGGAACTGACCTTCATGACTTGGACTCAAAGCTCCATTTGTCAGTATCAATGCAATAGTTCACTGCGCTTTATCGGCACGTTCTTCGCCGCACTTAAGGCCAGCTCGTACATGTGCGTTCGCAGAGGGAACTCAATGTTGTTAAAGGTGACCGACAGCCGACGACCATCCCTAATATCTTGCCATCTTACAATCTTCTTATAATATTCGGAAAATTATAAGGAGATTATAAGATGAGGATTCCTCAAAGTCCGCCTTCTGTTAAACTCGGAAGCTCCGAAGAGATC
>LVBW01000075.1 GCA_001604585.1 Puniceicoccales bacterium Verruco_02
AAGGGGGCGAAGTCGTCCGACAAGCGGGAGATTTTCGCGCCGACGCCGGGCCAGCGCCGCCTCTACGACGTGATCGAGGTGAACCGGGACCTCAAGTTCACGCTCGCGCTGAAGGAGGCCGGGCCGCTGATGTTCGAGCACCTTTTCGGCACGCTGCCCCTCGATGCGGCGAGCGGCCAATACAACCCGCTCGAAGGCGCGACCAAGCGCGGCTGGGTGAAGATCCAGCAGTATGACCACACGGACGCGATCGTGAACACGGTGGACGTTTTCTGCTTCATGGAGATCGACGGCGAGGTGGAGTTTGGCGAGGAGGCGGTGAGTTACGACCTCGTCTGCCGCGTGCTGCACTCGCCACTCAACACAGGTTCGATCATCCCGACGACGGCAGGGTAGACGATGGCCGACGAACCCGAAATTCCCCTTTTCACAGACGTGCCGCCCGTGGCGATTGCGCTGGACGGCGCGGCTTCAAACGCCTCGCCTGACGTGCGTGTGATTCCCGCGACGGACTTCACAAGCGACGCGGCGGAGCCCCTCGAACCCCGGCGCAGCATCTAGCATCCCATGTTCCTCACCGAAGGCCATACGCCCGATCCGCCGCAGGTGATCCCGTTGCCCGGCTCGCGGGGCTGGAAGGACGTGCCGCCGCACCCGGATTTGTTCGAGGACTTTGCGGACGTTTACCCGCAGGCGCTAACGCTTGCCAGCCTCTGGGGCACCGGGCCGACCGAGCCGACGTATCCGGACGATGAAGACACTGGCGACGACGATCCGCCGATTGTCGTGAACCCGTCTGAAACCCGCGACTGGGGCGACGGCAGCTTTGCGGAAGCGTTGACTCTCGGGGCCGGGCTTTCTGCCAAGGAGACAAGCGCGGCGGTGTATGTCGAGGCGCTGGCCGGTTCGCCCGACGCCTTCGCCCTCGGCGTTGCGCTCTCCGCGACCGAAACGACGACGATGATCTCCCTCGTTGTGCCGACGGACGGCATGACTTTTGGCGCGGCGCTGGGCGTCACTGAGACGGACGCGGGCCGATACCTCGCGCCGGACGCCGACCCGGTTGACATCGGCCTGTCGCTCGAAGTGCGCGAGCGCGAAACGGCGACGACCGCCGAAACGTCCGAGGCGTTCGCCCTCGGCATCGCGCTCACCCTCACCGAAACCTCGACCGCCTTATGAACATCCCGCTCGGCATTTCCGGCTTCTACGACCTCGCGCTCCGCAACGCCCATACCGGCGAAGTTTGGCTGCTTGGCCGCGTCAAGAACCTCATCACGGACAGCGGCTTCGACGCGCCAGCCCGGTACGCCTTCACCAAGTGCTTCGAGGTCATTGCGGTCGGCACGGGCCGCACGGCGGCGAAGGCCACGGACACGAAACTGGAGGGGTTCGTCGCGAAAAGCACGACCTACGCGACGGGCGGCAGCACGATCAACGGCGTAAACTTCCCGAACGCGGCCACGAACGATTACACGGTGCGCGAGCTTTACCGCACCTTCCTTGCCTACCAGAACCGTAGCGGCTCGGCGGTGGCGATCGGCGAACTCGGCGTCTCGTGGGAGAACGTCGACAACCCGACGCTCTTCAGCCGCATCGTCCTGACGGACACGGTGAGCGTGCCGGACGGCTTCGATTTGCTCGTGCGCTACACGCTGCGCTTACAGCTGCCGAAGGACGTCTTCCGCACTTGGAAAACGACGACGCTCCGCATTGGCTCGGTGGATGTGGCGGGCAAGCTGACGATGGCGGCGTATTATTACAAGGCCGATTCGTCGGTGTATTTCGGCCTGTCCTGCATCAACGCCGACGGCACGAGCGCGAACGTCATCACGGGCACGGGAACGGACGCGGGCAGGGCGCATCCGTATTTTGGACTCTTGGAGCCCTCGGCGATCGGCAACGGCATTGCGGGTGCGGTCGACGGCAGCACGAACGATGACGCAACGTATTGCGCGAACGTGGGTAACGTGATGCTGGGCGTGCTTCAGACCTACGTTGCGGGCAGCGGCAGCGTCGTGAAGAGGTTCACGTTTCCGGCGTCTAAATTGCCAGGGCGAACGGACTTGCGGACGATCGCCGTGGGGCAGACCGGCGGCAATAACGGCTACCTTTCAAACGGCAACAACGCCTATTCGCACCAGATTCGTTTTCAGGCGGACGCGGCGTTTACAAAGTCGGCGACCGTGCAGTGGGACATCGACCTGACGCTCACCTGGGCGCGAGTCTAACCAATCGAACTATTCGAAATTATCGAACACATGGACAAAGCAACTTTGATCGCCCTCGGCGGGCAGGAACTGGACGTGACGCGCCTTGACGGCTCTTCGGAGCGCGTGCTCGTGCGGCTCTTGAAGATCGCGGAACTGCCGCGCTACTTTGAACTCGTCGAGAACGAGGGGCCGCTTGCGGCGTTCGTCTGCGGCAAGGATGCCACTTGGCCGGACGCGCTGACGGCGGAGAGCCTGCTCGACATTTGCGAGGCGGCGCACGAGCTCAATTTTCAGAATGCCCGCCGATGGGCCGAGCGGCGGGCGCGTCAGACGGAGGCGCTCCTGCCCGTGGCCGAAACGGGCCTGCGCGTGAAGCAGGCCTTGGGGAATGCCTCGCAGACTGTGGGCTCGCACTCGGAAAAACGCCAGCCGAGATTGCCCAAAGTGTGAGCCTGCCGGAGCTGTTTCTCGTCCTGCGGCGGAGCGATCGCAAAGAGGCCGATCGGTTACTTGTTCAGATGGACGTGGCGTTCCTCAGCGCCGCCGCCCCGTGGTCCGCCAAGGCCGAGAGGATGCTGGAAAGGTTGCGGGAGGGGGTGTCGGAGGTTAAGTAGTTCAGTATTCGCCAAGTGCCTTGTTCCAAACCGAAGCCTGTTCCTTGTCCGAGAACAGCTGTTCGAAAAGCTCGGACACGTCACGGGCACGGATACTCTTTCCCTCTTCAACCTCACGCATCGCCCTGAGTGTTTCCTCGTTTGGAGTGTGAGGCTCGCAATTGTCCTGATCATCTGCCGGGTTGGTGCTCATCGTGGTTCTTTCCATTCGAGTTCATCCAGTGAAGGCTCAGAATCGGTCTTTGCCGCGTCGACGATCTGGCCGTTGCGATAGACGATGACCGGCGTTCCAAGCCGGATGCCAAGCCACAAGGCCCGCTTGCCAGCGATACGAAGCGCCGCGTCGATTCGGGAATGATCGGGCTTGTGGTTTGTCCGCCCCGTTTCCACTTATTGGAATGGATTGACGACCGTGACGCCGTCGTAGTTCTGGTTCGAATTGAAGTCTTCACTCAGAACGGTTTCGCAATTGCCGCGCTTGGCCGCCGCCAGAATGAGTCCATCCCAGTAGCTGGTTTGGAAGCGCCGGTGGGATTCGATGGCGTAACGCACCATCGGGAAGTCCACCTCAAGGATGTGCAGACCGCCGAGGCTGCAAATGATGGCCTCCGCCTTGTCGGCGGTCAGTATCTTCTTGCGGAGCACGGTTGCGTGAAAGAACTCCCCGAGAACCTGTGCAGAGGTGTAGCCATTCCCGTCCAGAGTGGCCTGCCGGATCAGGGCTTGCGCCGATTTTTGCTTGCCCGGTTCCGATTCGTCGAAGGCGTAGAACAGGATGTTCGTGTCGAAGAAGATCCTATTCATACAAGTCGTCCCGCTTCCAGTCCTTGCCTCCCATGGGGCAGCTCATCGTTTCAAAGAGCTTATCGAGGTCACGCGCCTGCTGCTCGTGCATGGCATCCTCGCCCTTGGCCACCTGTTCGAGATATTCCCGGATCATTGCGGTGAGGGTGGTGTCGCGTTCAAGCGCAATGCGGCGGACCCGCTTGACCGTCCTCTCGTCAAGACTGAGTGTGATGTTTCCCATAATATGTGGAAAACATATCCTGTGGGGTTGCCGTATGCAAGCCACATGGGTGAATAGTTGACACTCCCCGCCCACGATGGCGGATGCGCGTGTCAGTGTTCTTATTGATCTACGCTCGAAGCTCGCTGGCTTGGAGGCTGCGGCGCAGGGATTTGCGGGGCTCATCAAATTGGCCGCCGGGTTTGCCACGGCATATCTCAGCGTGCGTTCGGTTGTCGCCGGGGCACGGGACATCATCGAGCTTGGCGCGGAGCTGGAGCACCTCAAGGCACGCTCGGGCGAGTCCGCTTCGCGGATGCTCGTCTTCCGGCAGGCGCTGGCCGACATCGGTGTGGACGCGAAGAAGGGCGAGCAGGCCCTAGACTCGCTGACGCAGAAAGTCCGCAACGCCATCGGCAAGACCGGCACGCAGGCGAACATCCTCTCCCAGCTCGGCCTTGATCCCGAAAAGCTGAACGCGATGGGCAAGCTCGACCGCTTCGAGGCCGTGGCCGAGGCTCTGCGCAACACGAGCGACGAGAGCCTCCGCACGCAGGCCGCGATGGAGCTCTTGGACGGCTCGG
>LVBW01000001.1 GCA_001604585.1 Puniceicoccales bacterium Verruco_02
CATTTCCCAGTTATCTTGCGCAGTCACGCAAGGTTCGCGATGCGAACCTTGTTCGAGGAACGAGCCGCTGGAAAAGCTCCGGCTTCGTTTCGCAGACGGGCAGGGCCTTGGCCCAGCCCTGTCTGCAAAGCCTTGCCGCATCCTTTCCCAGCAGCCCGCCTGCCCGCGCCATCTAACTGGGAAATGCTCTAGTCCTCTCAGCCGATGAAAAAGCCCGCCACCTTTGTCGGGTGACGGGCTTTTTTAACGAGCTTTTCCTTGACGCCTCGCCCATTGAATCGGACTGGGTCGCCAAGCTCGCTTATTCGTCGTCGTCGCCTACTTCGTAGCTTTCGACGGCGCCAAGGGTCGTTATCTTCAGGCGGCGGTACTTGGGCAGGCCCGTTCCGGCTGGGATGAGGTGACCCATGATGACGTTCTCCTTGAAGCCCTTCAGCTCGTCGCGCTTGCCAAGGGTGGAGGCTTCGGTGAGGACTCGGGTTGTCTCCTGGAAGGAGGCTGCGGAGATGAAGCTCTCCGTCTCGACGCTTGCCTTGGTGATGCCGAGCAGTATCGGCTCTCCTTCGGCGGGCTTGCCGCCTGCTTCGCCGATGCGCTCGTTTTCCTTGATGAAGCGGTCCTTGTCCACCTGTTCGCCCCAGAAGAAGTCGCTGTCGCCCGGGTCGGAGATACGCACCTTGCGCAGCATCTGCGAGATGATGACCTCGATGTGCTTGTCGTTGATCGTGACGCCCTGTAGGCGGTACACTTTCTGGATCTCCGATAGCAGGTATTCCTGCACGGCGTTGGGCCCGAGAATCTCAAGGATCTCGTGCGGGTCGGCGGCGCCTTCGGTCAGGTGCTGGCCCTTGCGGACCACGTCGCCGGGCTGCACGATGATGTGCTTGCCGTGCGGGATGAGGTGCTCTTCTTCGGCGGCGGACTCCTCGTCTGTGATGATGAGGCGCTTCTTGCCGCGCAGCGAGCCGCCCATCGACACGATGCCGTCGATCTTGGCCATTTCTGCGGCTTCCTTCGGGCGGCGGGCTTCAAAAAGCTCTGCAACTCGGGGAAGACCGCCCGTGATGTCCTGCGTCTTGGACGTGGAGCGCGGAGTCTTGGCCAGTAGTGCGCCGGGCTTTATTATGTCGCCCTCGTTGACCTGCAACTGGGCGCCTGTCGGGATGGCGTAGGTGGCCAGAACGCGGCCGGGCTGGCCGTTTTCGTCGGTGTTGATCTCGATGGAGGGGTTGAGGTCCTCCTTGTGCTCGACAACGGTTGTGGCGATGCGGCCCGTGGCGGCGTCCAGCTCGCGCTTGACGGTGACGCCCGGAATCATGTCGCGGAAGCTGATTATACCGCCCTTTTCGGAGATAATCGGCACGTTGTGCGGGTCCCACTGGGCAAGAACCTGCCCCTTGGCAATCTTGTCGCCGCTGTTGTTCATCAGCACGGCACCGGCGGGAATCTTGTAGGCTTCCAGCTCCTTTTCGTGCTCGTCCACGATGGTGACAGAGCCGGTCTTGTTCAGGACGACGTTTATCTTCTGCTCGCCGACGGCCACCTGCACAAGGCGCAGGCCTTCAAAGCGGATGTAGCCTTCGTTACGGGCCTTGATGTCGTTGTCCTTAGCAAGGGCGCTTGCGATACCGCCGATGTGGAAGGTACGCATCGTGAGCTGGGTGCCGGGTTCGCCGATGGACTGGGCGGCGATGATGCCCACTGCGGTGCCCACTTCCACGACCTCGTTGGAGGCGGGGTTAATGCCGTATGCGTTGGCGGGCAGGCCGCTGCATGTGGCGTGGGTGAGCGGACTCATGATCTTGATGCGCTCTATTCCAAGCTCGTCCAGACGGCGGGCAGTCTTGTCGGTGATCAGCTCGCCCGCCTTGACCACGATTTCGTCAGGGTTGATGGGGTTACGGACGTTGTCGCTGCTGCAACGGCCCACGATGCGGTCGCGTAGGGATACCACTTCGTCGTCACCTTCGTAGATGGCTGCCTTCCAGATGCCGTCGCGGTTGCCGTCGTCCTGGCAGGTGATGATTAGGTCCATCGCCACGTCGCAGAGCTTGCGGGTCATGTAACCGGCGTCGGCTGTCTTTAGTGCGGTGTCGGCAAGGCCCTTGCGTGCGCCGTGCGTGGAGCTGAAGTATTCCAGCACCGAGAGGCCCTCGCGGAAGGAGGACAGAATGGGGCGCTCGATGATTTCGCCGGAGGGCTTGGCCATGAGGCCGCGCGCGCCGCAGAGCTGACGCACCTGCTGCTTGTTGCCTCGGGCGCCGGAGTCCATCATGAGGAAGACGGGGTTCACCTCGGTCTTGCCCTTGTTTTCGTCCAGTCCCTTGTAAACGGCTTTGGCGATTTCGTCCGTGGCGCTCGTCCAAATGTCGATGACCTTGTTGTCGCGCTCGCCGCGGGTGATGATACCGCGGTTGTACTGGGTGATGATGTCCTTGAGCTTCTGGCGCGCGCGGGTGACGATCTCCTCCTTTTCGGGGGGGATTATCATGTCTTCCATGCCTATGGATATGCCCGCCTTGGTGGCGTACTTGAAGCCCATTTCCTTGAGCCGGTCGAGCGTTGCTATGGCGCTAGGCTTGCCCGTGGTCTTGTAGGTGTTGAGGATAAGTTCGCCCAGCTTCTTCTTCGGGACGGAGAAGTTGATAAAGCCCAGCTCCTGCGGCCATATGGCGTTGAAGAACACGCGGCCGGGGGTGGTGACGATGATCTTCTTGTCCTTTTTGCCGTAAACGGTGTCTCGCCCGTAGTCGGGGTTGACGAAGCGTATCCACTGGTGTTTGGTGACGGCGCTGTCAGCCTCGGCCATCTGCACTTCCATTGTCGAGGACATTAGCGGGATGCGCTTGCCTTCCTCGGGGCGCTTGCGCGGCTCAAGGGTGAGGTAGTAGGCACCTAGGACGATGTCCTGCGAGGGCATGAGGATCGGGTCGCCGCTGGAGGGGCTGAAGAGGTTGTGACTGCTCATCATGAGCAGCTTTGCCTCCAGAACCGCTTCGAGCGAAAGGGGGACGTGGACGGCCATCTGGTCGCCGTCGAAGTCGGCATTAAAAGCGCCGCAGACGAGCGGGTGCAGGCGTATGGCGTCGCCTTCGATAAGGACTGGCTCGAAGGCCTGAATCGAGAGTCGGTGAAGGGTGGGGGCACGGTTTAGCATCACCGGGTGTCCCTTGGTGACTTCTTCTAGGATGTCCCACACCTCGGGCGAACGCTTTTCGATCATCTTGCGTGCGCCGCGCACGGTGTGGACAAAGCCCAGTTCCTTGAGGCGGCGGATGATGAATGGTTCGAAGAGGACTAGGGCCATCTTCTTGGGAAGACCGCACTGGTAGATCTTAAGCTCCGGGCCGATGACGATTACCGAGCGGCCAGAGTAGTCCACGCGCTTGCCGAGCAGGTTCTGACGGAAGCGGCCCTGCTTGCCCTTGAGCATGTCGGACAGGCTCTTGAGGGGGCGGTTACCAGCACCTGTGACGGCGCGGCCGTGGCGGCCGTTGTCAAAGAGCGCGTCCACGGCTTCCTGAAGCATGCGCTTCTCGTTGTGGATGATAACGTCCGGGGTCTTGAGCTGGAGAAGATTCTTGAGCCGGTTGTTGCGGTTGATGACGCGGCGGTAAAGGTCGTTGAGGTCGCTCGTTGCAAAGCGGCCACCGTCCAAGGGGACGAGCGGACGAAGGTCCGGCGGGATGACGGGCAATACTTCGAGCACCATCCATTCAGGGCGGGTGCCGCTCTGGATGAAGCCCTGTATGACCTTCAGGCGCTTGGAGATCTTCTTTTTTATCTGCTTGGAGCGGGTGTTGTGCATCTGCTCGTAAAGCTCTTCAACGATGGCTTCCATGTTGAGCTTTTCGAGCACTTCGCGCACTGCGCTGGCACCCATCTTGGCGACAAAGGCGTCCTCGCCGTACTCGGCCACGGCCTGCTGATACTCCGCCTCGTTGAGAAGCTGCTTCTCTTCGAGGGGGGTCTTGCCGGGGTCGGTCACCATGTAGTTTTCATAGTAGATGACCCGTTCGAGGTTGCGCGCGGTCATGTCCAAGAGCAGGCCAAGACGGCTTGGCATACTCTTAAGGAACCAGATGTGCGAGACCGGCACTGCCAGCTCGATATGGCCCATGCGCTCGCGGCGCACGCGGGACATCGTCACCTCAACGCCGCAGCGGTCGCAGGTGACGCCCTTGAACTTGATGCGCTTGTACTTGCCGCAGGCGCACTCGTAGTCGCGCACCGGGCCGAATATGCGCTGGCAGAACAGGCCGCCCGGCTCGGGTTTGAAGGTGCGGTAGTTGATCGTTTCCGGGTTTTTCACCTCGCCGCGGGACCAGCTGCGGATGGTGTCCGGGCTGGCTACGGCAATGGAAACGTGGTCGAAGGACTGGTCCTTCTCGAAACCGAGGAAATCGCGTGCGTCGCGGCTTTGCAGATCCTGTTCGTCTGACATGGCTTGAAGAATAGTTTGGTGGTGGTCTTGCCGGGGCTTGTTTGTCCGGTGGTTTAGCCCTGACTGTCCAGCGTTGTGGCTGCGACGGAGAATTCGTCCTGATCGCCCAGGCGCACGTCCAGACACAGGCTCTGCATTTCCTTCATTAGAACGTTGAAGGACTGCGGAGTGCCTGCCTGGAGCGAGTTGTCGCCCTTGACCAGTGCCTCGTAAATCTTGGTGCGGCCCTGCACGTCGTCGCTCTTGACGGTGAGCAGTTCCTGAAGGGTGTAGGCTGCGCCGTATGCCTCGAGTGCCCACACTTCCATTTCTCCGAAGCGCTGGCCACCGTACTGGGCCTTGCCGCCGAGGGGCTGTTGGGTGATGAGGCTGTATGGGCCAACGGCGCGGGCGTGGATCTTGTCCGCGACAAGGTGGTTGAGCTTAAGCATGTAGGTGTAGCCAACGACCACTTTCTGGTCCATCGGTTCGCCCGTGCGCCCGTCGTATAGGGTGCTCTTGCCGCCCTCGGGAAGGCCCGCCTGCTTGAGGTACTTGTGAATGTCGGCCTCGTCGATACCGTCAAAGACCGGGGTGGCTATCTTGAGGCCCAGCTTTTTGCAGGCCCAGCCAAGGTGGCACTCCAGCACCTGACCGACGTTCATGCGCGAGGGCACGCCCAAGGGGTTCAGGCACATCATGACGGGGGTGCCGTCGGGCAGGTAGGGCATGTCTTCCTGTGGCACTATGCGGGCTACTACGCCCTTGTTGCCGTGGCGACCTGCCATCTTGTCGCCCACCTGTATCTTGCGCTTGGTGGCGATATATACTTTGACGTTCTTGATTACGCCCTGCTCCACGTCTTCGCCCGCTTCTGCGGTCTGGGTCTTGCGCTCCTGATCGCTCTCCAGTTCGTCGAACTTGCTGGAGAAGGAGTTGACTATCTCCATTATCTTGATGCGGACCGGGGAGGGGTCGATCTCGATTGTCTTGTAAACACTGGCCAGACGGCGCAGCAGGGTCTTGGTGATCTTGCGGTTGGCCGCGATGATCACCTCGCCCGTCTCGCTGTTGGTGACATCGAGGGGGATCTTTTCGCCAAGGAGGATGTTCGAGAGGGCTTCGGTGAGTTGCTCGCGCAGCTTGTCGCCCTGGGCGCGGTATTCCTCGTTGATCTTCTTGACCTGCCTGCGGCGGTCGGAGGGGGAGAGCTTGTCCTTTTCCCCGTCCGTGCGGCTGGACACTTTTACGTCCATTATGATGCCATATACGCCCGAGGGCACCATGAGGGAGGTGTCCTTCACGTCGGCTGCCTTTTCGCCGAAGATGGCGCGCAGGAGTTTTTCCTCCGGGGCCAGCTCGGTTTCGCTCTTGGGCGTAATCTTGCCAACGAGAATGTCGCCGGGCTTGACCTCGGCACCTATGCGGATGACGCCGTCGTGGTTGAGGTTTTTCAGCGCCTCTTCGCCCACGTTGGGTATGTCGCGGGTGATTTCTTCAGGCCCGAGCTTGGTGTCGCGGGCCGTGACTTCGTACTCCTCGATGTGGATCGAGGTATAGACGTCGTCGCGAAGGAGGTTTTCGGAGATGAGGATGGCGTCCTCAAAGTTGTAACCGTTCCAAGGCATGTAGGCCACGAGCACGTTCTTGCCTATGGCCAGTTCGCCCTTGTCCGTGGATGCGCCGTCGGCTATCACCTCGCCCTGTTTTACCTTCTGGCCCTTCTTTACGATGGGCTTCTGGTTGAAGCAGGTGCCAGCGTTCGAGCGCAGGAACTTGCGCAGGCGGTGCACGTAGATGCCACTCTTGGGGTCGCTCTTAAGCTGGCGGTCGGGCTTGTTGGGCACTTTGCCGTCGGCTGTTACGACGATGCGGCGCGCGTCCACGCTGGCCACGATGCCGTCGCCTTCGGCGAGCGACACTGTGCGCGAGTCCTGGGCCACGCGCCCTTCGATGCCGGTGCCTACTAGCGGGGCCTCGGTCTTGAGAAGGGGCACGCCCTGACGTTGCATGTTCGAACCCATTAGGGCGCGGTTGGCGTCGTCGTGCTCAAGGAAGGGGATCAGGCCAGCGGCAACCGATACGAGCTGCTTGGGCGACACGTCCATGTAATCGACCTCGCTCGGATCGACTTCGAGGGTGTCGTCGCCCTTGCGCGCGGTGATTTTGCCCACGAGGCGGCCCTTGGCGTCCAGTTCGCTGTCGGCCTGGGCGATAATGTGGCCTTCCTCCTGGTCGGCGTTTACGTAGATGACTTCGCCAGTCAGCTTGCCGTCCTTGACCACGCGGTAGGGCGTCTCGATGAAGCCGAATTCGTTCACCTGCGCGAATGTGGACAGCGAGTTGATAAGGCCGATGTTCGGGCCTTCCGGTGTCTCGATGGGGCAGATGCGCCCGTAGTGCGAGGGGTGCACGTCGCGCACTTCAAAGCCTGCACGCTCGCGGTTGAGGCCGCCGGGGCCGAGGGCCGAGAGGCGGCGCTTGTGCGTAAGTTCGGCCAGAGGGTTGATCTGGTCCATGAACTGCGAGAGCTGGCTGCGGGCGAAGAAGTCGCGGATGACCGTGGACAGGGCCTTCGGGTTTATCAGCTTCTGCGGGGTGATGGAGTCAACGCTCTGATCGTAAAGGGTCATGCGCTCTTTGACGAGGCGCTCTGTGCGGGCAAGGCCGATGCGGCACTGGTTCATCATCAGCTCGCCCACGTTGCGCACGCGGCGGCTGCCGAGGTGGTCGATGTCGTCAAGGACGCCCTCGCCCTTCTTGAGGCGGGTGAGGTAGTTTGTGGCCTCGACGATGTCTTCGACAGTGATGATGCGCGTGTCGAGGTCTGTCGAAAGGGTGAGCTTCTGGTTTATCTTGTAGCGGCCCACGCGCCCGAGGTCGTAACGCTTGGGATCCTGGAAGAGGCGCTTGATGAGGGCCTTGGCGTTGGCCGTTGTGGGCGGCTCTCCGGGGCGAAGGCGCTTGTAAATGTCCTTGAGGGCTTCTTCCTCGTTGCGGGTGGGGTCTTTCTTAAGGCAGCGGACAATGGCGCCTTCGTCGTCGGAGGTGTCGATTACCTGCACCTTGCTGATGCCTGCCGCCTCGATGCCGCGAACGATTGTGCGGGTGAGCGGTTCAAAGCTGCGCGCCAGTACCACGCCTTTTTCCGCGTCCACGAGGTCTTCGACGAGCACGAGCTTGGAGACGCTCTCCATCTCCAGCGCATCGGCGATGTTGAGGTCGCGGATGGTGTAGAAGAGGTTCAGGATGTCGTGGTCGGTGGAAAAGCCCATCGCACGCAAGAGCGTTGTGATGAGGAACTTGCGGCGGCGGCGGCGGCGGTCGAGATATACGTAGAGCAGGTCGTTCTGGTCGAACTGGCATTCCAGCCAGGTGCCGCGGTCCGGGATGATGCGGAAGGAGTAGAGCAGCTTGCCGCTGGAGTGGGGGACCACTTCAAAGGCGATGCCGGGCGAGCGGTGGAGCTGCGACACGATGACGCGCTCTGCACCGTTGATTATGAAGGAGCCGCGCTCGGTCATCATGGGCATTTCGCCCATGTAGATTTCCTCGTCCTTAATGGAGTCGTTCTCGCGCAGGCGCAGCTTCACATATAGTGATATGGAGTAGGTGACCCCTTCGCGTATGCACTCCATCTCGGTCATCTTGGGACCGTTGAGCGTGTAGGCCACGTACTCCAGCTGGGTGTGCCCGTCGTAGCTTTCGATGGGGAACACTTCGCGGAACACAGCTTCAAGGCCGATGGCGTCCCTTTGGGTAGGGCTTTTATCCTGCTGGAGGAACTCCTTGAACGAGTCGATCTGAATCTGGATCAGGTTCGGGGGAGCGATTACTTCCTTGAGCTTGCCGAAGTTGATGCGGTCGGACATGGCGAATAAGCTGGTTGTTGGCTCTAGAGAACGTTCTGAAAGCGGAACAGAGAGGGATGCGGCCGGCTGAAAGCGGATGCCTTCACCTTTGCCCGGCTTCGGGCCGGTTCCCCCTGTGGTCTGCCTTCACGAGAGGCTTGCCCAGAGTGGGCATTGCGAATGTCAGGGAACGCACACGGGCCAGAGGGATTCCGGTATTTCCGAAAGCCCTCTGGCCGTGGCGGATAAAAGTTGTAAGGATTTGTGAATAATCCCGATTGATTACTTGATTTCGACCTTTGCGCCGGCTGCTTCGAGCTTCTTCTTGATCTCTTCTGCGTCGGCCTTCGAGGCGGCTTCCTTGATGGGCTTGGGGGCGGATTCCACCAGGTCCTTGGCTTCCTTGAGGCCAAGGCCTGTGATGGCGCGCACTTCCTTGAACACCGCGATCTTGTTCGAACCGGCTTCCACGAGGATGACGTCGAACTCGGTCTTTTCTTCGACCGGGGCTGCGGCTTCGACCGGCGCTGCTGCTGCTGCGACGGCTACGGGAGCGGCGGCGCTGACGCCCCACTTTTCTTCAAGGGCCTTCACGAGGGAGGCGATTTCGAGC
Source organism: Puniceicoccales bacterium Verruco_02 (assembly GCA_001604585.1). Taxonomy (GTDB): domain Bacteria; phylum Verrucomicrobiota; class Verrucomicrobiia; order Opitutales; family Oceanipulchritudinaceae; genus Verruco-01. The sequence continues at coordinate 8,888 of LVBW01000001.1, forward strand.
ACATTCTGGCTGGAAAGCCAGCTAATCACGTCTTCTTTGCTGATGTCTGCCATGGTATTCTCCTTAATGCCGGTTAGCGCCCCAAAGTGTATCGGGATCGTTTAAGGGTCTCTCTTCCCCTAACTCGGCCGGTGTGAGATTGGTTGTGACTAAAAAGTGTTGATAGCAATTCGTTTAGGCTGCTTCCGTGCCCTTGCGCACGTAGGCATCCAGAACGTTGATGAAGTTTTGTGTGGGCGTTCCGATGACGCGGACGAGCATCGTGGCCGGGGTGTTGAGCAGGGCCAGAAGCTTTGCGCGGGCCTCGTCCATGGTGGGCAGGGTGCGCAGTTCGCCAACTCGGCTCTTGCCAATAAGGTTGCCTGCGAGCAGTGCGCCCTTCAGCTCTCCTTTGTCCTTCTCTTTGAAGAAGGCTTCGGTGGCCTTGACAATGCTGGCTACGTCGGTGCCGCCGCTGATCATGGCGACCTGGCCGCCGAGGACGGATTCGACTTCGGGCAGGCCGCGGGCCTGTGCCGCCTTGCGAAGGATGCTGGCCTTGATTACGTGGAACTCCGCACCCAGGGGCTTGAGCTTGCCGCGAAGGGCGGCCACTTCGGCCACGGTCAGGCGGGTGTACTCCACCAGCAGTGCGTAGTCGGACTTGTCGAGGTAGTTACCGACTTCGGATACAAGAAACTGTTTTTCGGCTCTCATTGTCTATGTTCTCCGATGATTAGAGGCTGGCGAAGATTGTGGCGTCGAGCTTGACCGAGGGACTCATGGTGCTGCAAATCGACATCGACTTGATGTAGCGGCCCTTCACCCCTTCGGGCTTGGCCTTGGTAATGGCGTCGATGGCGGCCTTGATGTTTTCGGCTAGATCGGCCTCGCAGTGGCTGCGCTTGCCGACCACGACTCCGAGGTTGCCCGTCTTGTCCATCTTGAACTCGACTCGGCCACCCATCTTGATGTTGTGCAGTGCCCCTGCCACATCGTCGGTGACGGTGCCGCTCTTGGGGTTGGGCATGAGACCGCGCGGGCCGAGAACGCGCGCCACGCGGCGCACTTCCTTCATGGCGCTGGGCGTGGCGACGGCAACGTCGAAGTCCATCCAGCCCTCTTCAACCTTCTTGATGAGGTCGAGAAAGCCTGCTTCGTCGGCACCTGCGGCCTTGGCCGCATCCGGGTTTTCGGTGAATACAGCCACGCGCACCTTCTTGCCGCTGCCCTTGGGCAGGTTGACAATGCCGCGGACCATCTGGTTGCTCTGCTTGGGGTCAACGTCCAAGTTGACTGAAAGCTCAACAGTTTCGTTGAACTTGGCTTTTGCAAAACCGCCGAGCACCTTCACCGCTTCTTCGACCTGATAGGTCTTGAGGGCGTCAGACTGCTCGCGGGCGGTGCGATAACGTTTGCTGTGTTTCATGATATGTAGGGCAAACTCCCTTCCCGTGATTGCTGTGTCTATTGTGTGAAAATTAACTGTGTGTCCGGTCTAATCAGCACCATTTTACGTGGCCCTTCTCTTAACAGAGAGAGTGCCTGTGGGCAGAGCGTGCCTTGTGGCGGACTATTGCCGGGCTGTCCTATGGCTAGACTACCTCGATGCCCATCGAGCGGGCCGTGCCTTCGATGATGCGGGCCGCGGCCTCGGGGCTGCCTGCGCCAAGGTCAGCTTTCTTGATTTCGACTATTTCGGCTATCTGGGCCTTGGTCACCTTGCCGACCTTGTCGCGGTTGGGCACGCCCGATCCGGATGCCACCTTGGCAGCCTTCTTGAGCAGGACCGATGCGGGGGGACTCTTCAGCTCGAAGGTGAAGGAGCGGTCTGCATAGACGGTGATGACTGCGGGCAGGATCATGCCTGCCTGGTCCTTGGTGCGCGCGTTGAACTCCTTGCAGAAGGCCATGATATTGACGCCTGCCGCGCCAAGAGCCGGGCCTACCGGGGGGGCGGGGTTGGCGGCACCGGCGGGGAGTTGCAACTTGATCTGTCCTGTGACTTTCTTAGCCATGTTGGTCGAATAAAAGGTTTGTCCAGCTAATCAAATGTGGGTGGGGTGGTAGTGCCTACTGGGTTATGCGTTCCACCTGCCAGTACTCAAGGGGCACTGGCGTAAAGCGGCCGAATATGGATACCGATACCTTGAGCTTTCCAGCAAGAGTGTCGATTTCCTCTATTGTGCCGTTCAGGTTCAGGAAGGGTCCGTCTGTGATGCGCACGTTTTCGCCCAGCTCGTAGCTAACCTTCGGCACTTCCTTGCCTTCGGCCTCCTTGGCATGGTCGAGAATGCGGGCGATTTCGTCGGGTTTGAGGGCGTGCGGGTGTTGGCCCCCGACAAACCCGATTACCCCGTCAACGCCGTTTACGTAGTACCAGGGCTTCTGGAGCAGCTTGCCGTCCTCGTCGAAGAGGCGCATGTGCAAGAATACGTAACCGGGGTAGAGCTTGCGGGTCTTCTGGGTCTTTTTGCCGTTTTTGACCTCGGAGACGACCTCGGTGGGCATCAGAACCTCGAAGATGTAGTCCTCCATCTCCTCGTAGGCCAGCTGGCTCTCTATGAAGCGCTTCACCTTGCCCTCCAGATTGGAGAGGGTCTGCACGACATACCAGCGGCCTTCTTTGGCTTTCTGTTCCTGTGTCATTAGCTTGGCTTGGAGGGATGGGCCGGTAGGGAGTGGGAAAATTGGTTTACTGGCGCGTCACGAGCTTGGTCAGCATCTGCACCCAGCTGTACACGCTAAAGTCCGCAATCACCGTGAAGCCTGCGAGCAGGAACATCGTGATGATTACAACAATTGTGGAGTTGCGCAGCTCGCTGCGGGTCGGCCACACTGTCTTTTTCAGTTCGCCCAGCGTTTCGCCGTAGAACTGTCTTGTCTTGCGGAATGGATTTGCCATTGGCGTGTGCCTAGTTGCCGCGCCGGAATCGGCGGATGGCTCTACTGGCGTAGTGTTGTCGAAATTTCCTGTAAGGACGGGTGCTGTATGGATACTATGCGTGTTATGCGGCCCGTCCGCTGGTGGCTAAACTTCTATTCGGGTGCTTGTTAAGGGGAGGAATGGCAGGGCAAGAGGGACTCGAACCCCCAGCCTACGGTTTTGGAGACCGACGCTCTACCAATTGAGCTATTGCCCTGTGTGTATTCCTTCCAGTGTCTGGATTATGTTTCCAGACGGCGCGGCCGGGAGCCTGTTTGTGGAGGCTCCCGGCCACCCGTTCAAAGATTGCCTGTGTGGCAGCCTGAAGTTAGGCGATGATCTTGGTGATACGACCGGCACCGATTGTGCGGCCGCCTTCGCGGATGGCGAAGCGCTGACCGGGTTCCATGGCGATGGGCTTCTGGAGGTCGAGCTTCACTTCGATGTTGTCGCCGGGCATCACCATCTCCACGCCTTCGGGCAGGTTCATGATACCGGTAACGTCAGTTGTGCGGAAGTAGAACTGGGGACGGTAGCCGTCGAAGAAGGGCGTGTGGCGTCCGCCTTCGTCCTTGGTGAGGACGTAAACCTGTGCCTCGGCCTTGGTGTGGGGCTTGATGCTCTTGGGAGCGGCCAGCACGTGACCGCGCTCCACGTCGTCCTTGGCAACACCGCGCAGGAGAAGACCCACGTTGTCGCCGGCCTGACCTTCGTTGAGCAGCTTGCGGAACATTTCAACGCCCGTCACCGTGGTGGTGCGCGTGTCTGTGAGGCCGACGATTTCGACGTTGTCGCCAACGTGGATGCGTCCGCGCTCGATACGGCCCGTTGCCACGGTGCCGCGGCCGGTGATGGAGAACACGTCTTCCACGCTCATGAGGAAGGGCTGGTCAACGAGGCGCTCGGGGGTGGCGATCTCGGTGTCGATGGCGTCCATCAGGTTGCCAATCGCTTCGATGCCTTCGGGCTTGCCGGTGAGGGCTGCCGTGGCAGAGCCGCGCACGACCTTGATATTGTCGCCGTCGTATTGGTACTTGGAGAGAAGCTCGCGCACTTCCATCTCGACCAGTTCGAGAAGCTCTTCGTCGTCGAGCAGGTCCACCTTGTTGAGGAACACCACGATCTGGGGCACGCCCACCTGGCGGGCGAGCAGGATGTGCTCGCGGGTCTGGGGCATCGGGCCGTCGGCGGCGGATACCACGAGGATGGCGCCGTCCATCTGGGCTGCACCAGTGATCATGTTCTTCACGAAGTCCGCGTGGCCGGGGCAGTCAACGTGCGCGTAGTGGCGGTTCTGCGACTCGTACTCGACGTGCGCAACGGCGATTGTCACCGTCTTGGTTTCGTCGCGAACGGTGCCGCCCTTGGCGATGTCCGCATAAGACTTGAACTGGGCCAAGCCTTTGTCGCTCTGGACTTTAAGGATTGCGGTTGTGAGGGTGGTCTTGCCGTGGTCGATGTGACCGATTGTGCCCACGTTCACATGCGGCTTGGTACGTTCGAATGTTTCTTTGGCCATGGAGGTTAGCGGATTGGTGTATTAACTCTGGTGAGACTTTAAGTTGTGTTCTTTTCCGGTCTGAAAATGGAGCCCCCGAGCGGATTTGAACCGCCGACCTCGTCCTTACCAAGGACGCGCTCTACCGACTGAGCTACAAGGGCACGCAGAAAGACTGTAAAAGATGCAAAGAGACAGAGTTTGAGAATGCCGGGCCGCGGGTCAAACCTAAATTTCCCCACTTGCACTGCATTTTTTGCCCCCTGCCGGGTGCATCCGCACGTCTTCGTGCTATTTGCAAGGGAGCGAGCAATAGGGCTTGCGCGCCCTAAATCAAGCCATTTTTGGCGTAGCCGTTGTTTTTCTTGTGCGCCGAGTCTGCCCCTTGTGCGCTTGCCTAATGCTTTGGTGTCTCTGCAAGGCCCGCATTTCGCATCTATATAGATGCAGCGATTGGGGCGATCGCCCGCCGCTTGAGCGGAAAATATGCCCTTGGATGTGACTATTTACCCGTTGCAAGGGTTTTTTCCTTGAAGCGGCCCCGCATGTGGCCCAAAGGTATAGGGCTTTGTCGCATGCATAATTTTGCGGACCAATGTCTTGATATGGCCCATTCTATGTTGGGTCATAACCTTGGAGCTATCAGACAGGACGGCACAATCGTCCCTGTCGAAGGCGAGCAGTCGCGCCCGGACGAGTCCGGGCATGCCGCCATGGCCATAGGCGAATTTTACCGTGCCACCGGAGAGAGTGTGCTCAAGTCCCCACAAGGGCAGAGCTTCGATCTGGTGGACCTTGCCGCGCGTTGCGTCACAGCGCAGGCATTTTCCGGAGAGGAGAATGAGAATGGGTTGGCCTATGCCGCCCTCGGTCTTCTCGCCTTCGGCCCGGCAAAGGACCGAAACCTCGTGTGGGAGCGCCTGTTGGACCCAACGCGCGAGGCCCTCGACCGGCGTCTTCTGATGCGGACCGACCACGACGAACTCGCGGCCGACCCTGCCAATCAGTGCTACGACCACTTCCAGAGCTTCAACGTGGCAAAGAGCGTTGCGCGCTTCAGCCTCGGCCTTTCCAAAAAGGACGAGACGGGGCGACTGCTCGACCGCTTCGTTGAGCGCGTGAACGAGAACAGCAGCGCCGGGTTCATGGACGATGCCCCCAAAATGGGCATCGGAGGCATGTTCGACATAAGCGGCGTAATGGCCCTTGTCTTCATGCGCCAGTGCATACAGCTGCACGCCAACATGCACCTGCGCGAGCGCAAGCTGCCCAGCCTGCGCACGGTGGCGGACAAGTACCTGCGCCTTTTGCCGGACATGGTCCGCAGCGACGGCCTCGGCTGGGCCTATGGCCGCAAGGTGGGCGCCTACGGGCAGATGCACCTTATAAGCCTCGTTCTTCAGGCAATGCGCGATGGCTGGATTGGTGCCGACCAGCGCGACCTCTATAACGACATCCTCCGCCGCCTCTTCCAGTTCTTCTTCATGACGTATCTGGATCAGGAGCACGGCTACCTCGTTGTGCGCGACGGCGAGCGCGAGACCAACCCCACGCACACAAGCCGCGTGGCCGACTACGACGGTGCCCGCTACCTATGCCAGTGGGCACGTCTTGCCCGCTCCATCGGCGGCAACCTCGGCGGAGCCCCCGTGGCCCCGCGCTCTGGGGGCCGCTACGTCATATTTGACAAGGCAAACCGCAAGGAGCAGGGCCTGTTCCTCTATCAGGACAGCGAAAGCGGCCTGCATGTGCAGCTCCCGCTCGTTGGCGGGGGCGAAAAGGATTCCAGCGACTATCTGGCTTTCCCGCACTGCCCAGGTCTGTTCGACTGGCCGGTGAACCGCTATCTGCCTGTGATGTTGCCGGAGCTGAAGTTCGCCAACGCGACCGTCATTCCCAGCTTCTACGGCAAAAAGTGCGTAACAGGCATGGGCCTGCGCAAGTCCATCTACTTCCGCTTCGAGCAGCCTGACCTCATCTCGGTGGACCAGAAGATTGTCCCCGACCTTGGTAACTGCAAGGTGGAGTGGAAGTTCCAGGGCCGCAGCGTGCGTAGCGAGTTCACCTTCATGGTGAAAACGACAACGACGCTGGAATCGCTGCGCTACGTTCTGCCCATTGCCGCCCCGCACAGCCGCTACCGCCTTGGCACCACCTTTGCCCTCGGCGCCGAAGGGCACCGTTGCAGTATAGAGAAGGACGACTTCCAGTGCGTGTGGAAGAACCCAGAAGTGGTCAGCGAAGAGCCTCTCTTCAAGACCTGCTACGGCAAGATACACTACCTTCAGGTCTATGCCCGCGAGCATCCCCTCGTGATGCGCCCCGGTCAGCAGTACAAGCTGATCATCAACTACGACCCGGACATAGTGTTCGCCGGAGAATAGGCTGAATACATTCTGCAAGGGGCGGGAGCGAAGGTTCCCGCCCCTTGTGCATGTACAGTCGTGCCGGGCTGGGCGGAGAATACGCAGAAGCCTCTTCCGCCGATGGAAGAGCCCCCCCTCGCGCTCCCTAATCCAGAAACGCGGTAAGGGGACTTGTTGCGCTGGCCTTAAGTTCGCTACTTACCGGGGCAAGGCCCGCCTCGAAAGCGGCGCGGCCTGCCTCCACGGCCACGGCAAATGCGCGGGCCATGCGGGAAGGGTCGCGGGCAACGGCTATGGCGGTGTTTACAAGGCAGGCGTCGGCCCCCATCTCCATCGCCTTTGCAGCGTGGCTGGGCGCACCAATACCTGCATCGACCACCACGGGCACCCGTGCCTGTGCGATAATGATGCGTATCTGCGCCTCGTTCTCCAGCCCCCTGTTGCTGCCAATGGGCGAGCCGAGCGGCATCACCGTGGCGCAGCCCACATCCTGAAGGCGCATGGCGAGCACGGGGTCCGCGTTGATGTAGGGCAGCACCGTGAAGCCCTCTTTGACGAGGATTTCTGCGGCCTTGAGAGTCTCGATGGGGTCGGGCAAAAGGTAGTTGATGTCGGGATGAATCTCCAGCTTCACCCACTTGGGCAGCCCCGCCGCGGCCGATAGCCGGGCGATGCGCACGGCCTCTTCGGCGTCTCGCGCGCCGGAGGTATTGGGCAGGAGCAGGTAGCGCTCGCCCTCCACATAGTCGAGAATGTCTGCAAACTCGTCGCGCCCGTCCAGACTCGCCCTCTTCAATGCCACTGTGGCCAGCCCCGTTCCGCTGGCACGCAGAGCCTCGCGCATGGCTTCGCCGGAAGAGAACTTGCCCGTTCCCACAAGGAGCCGGGAGTCAAACTGCCGCCCGGCGATGAATAGAGGCTGGTTGTTCAGCATGGCTGCGCAGTATGAGAGCAAGTAAGGGAAATGCACAGATATTTTGCAACCAGGCGCTGCATCCATCCCATTACCGGGGAGGAAAGAACACTCTGCCACGAATTTTCTTTCGCTCGTCTGTACTCCAAGCCTCATAATAATTCCCATGAACTACGAAGCAGCCGAAAGCCGATACGACGATGTGAACTTCTACGCCCGCTGCGGCAAGAGCGGCCTGAAGCTGCCAAAGGTCTCGCTCGGCCTATGGCACAACTTTGGCGATGCGGCCGACCTAGCGCAGGCCCGCGAACTGGTGCTCGGTGCCTTCGACCGGGGCATCACCCACTTTGACCTTGCAAACAATTACGGCCCCCCGCCCGGCGCGGCGGAGCGCAACTTCGGCACCCTGTTGGCCGGGGACTTGAAGAGCTATCGCGACGAGCTGATAATTTCCACCAAGGCGGGCTACGGGATGTGGGATGGCCCCTACGGGGACTTTGGATCGCGTAAATACCTTATGGCCAGCATAGACCAGAGTCTGAAGCGCATGGGGCTGGACTATGTGGACATATTCTATCACCACAGGCCTGACCCGGACACTCCGCTCGAAGAGACGATGGGCGCGCTTGCCGACATAGTGAAGCGTGGCAAGGCCCTCTACGTGGGCATATCCAATTATCGCCCGGAACGCGCCCGCGAGGCCATACTAACCCTGAGAGGCATGGGCGTAAGCTGCCTCATTCACCAGCCCCGCTACAACATGCTCGACCGCTGGGTGGAGGCAGGCCTCTTGGACGTATTGGAAGAGCACGGCGTGGGCTGCATACCCTTCAGCCCCCTCGCTCAGGGTCTTCTGACAGGGCGCTACCTTGGCGGCATTCCAGCCGATTCCCGCGCTGGCAAAGGCGGGCCATTCATGAGGGCAGGAGACATCACGCAGGAGCGCGTTTATAAGCTTCGTGCCCTGAACGATGTTGCCTTGGCTCGCGGGCAGAGCCTTGCGCAGATGGCCCTGTCATGGGTGCTTCGCAAGGGCGCGGTGACGAGTGTTCTCATCGGTGCAAGCCGGGTCAGTCAGATAGACGACAACCTCGGCGCCTTGAAGAACAGCCGCTTTAGCGCACAAGAGTTGACCGATATTGATGCAATACTGGCAGGATGGCATTAAGTGGCCATATATTCGCTTGGCTTTGCCCGGTCATGTTGGCAAAGCTAGCTGAATGCTGGAAAAAACACTTATACTTTGTAAACCCGACGCCTTCGACACCCGCAAGGTGGGTGCCGCAATCAACCGCTTCGAGCAGGCTGGTTTTGAAATCGTGGGTTGCAAGATGATGCAGCTCACGAGCGAACTCCTACGCGAGCACTATGCGCACATCACTCATCTGCCCTTCTTCCCGGAGATAGAGGCCTTCATGTCCTCCCGGCCCGTCATTGCGATGGTGCTCAAGGGCGATGGAGTAATCGCGCGGGTGCGCAACCTCCTTGGCCCGACAAATTCCGCACTGGCGCCGGCTGGCACCATTCGCGGAGACTGGGGCCAGGACAAGACGCGCAACCTCATTCACGCCTCCGACAGCCCGGAGGCTGCGCTGGCAGAGATCAAGCGCTTCTTCAAGGACGGCGAAGTGCTGGGCTAGGTAATCTGCGGGCCATATCTTCGGGCTGCTCGTGGCTAGATGTCGAACCAGTGACCGTGCCTGCGCAGCGCCTCTGCCGCGGCCATAAGGGCCGCCTCGTGCGCTGCGATACGTTGGGACAGGTCCATGTTGGACGGTGCCTCCAGCGTGTAGCTGTGCCTAGTGTAGCGGTTAAGCATGTACAGGGCCTCTGGTTGCTCTCCATTCCTTAGTCGCGAGCCTGTGTCCTGGGGCCTTATGAGGCCTCCGGCCGACGGGTGCCCGTCGATATGCTCTGCGGGGTCGATTCCGATGATCGGCTTCACTGCTTCCAGCAGCTCCGGCGCGATGGACTGCTCCCTGTCCGGGTTAAGCTCGTACAGGTAGTAGCCGGTGGCCTCCCAGTCCTCGTGCAGGTGTATGCAGAGGTCAAATCTCAGTCCCGCCTTTTGCAGCCAGTTGCGATGCAGGCGGGTCTCCATGCTTTGGAAGCTGCCGTAGTCGCGGTTAAGATCCAGCCCCTCGGCGCTCAGGCGCTTACAACTGGCCATGCCGCGAGGATTGAGGAGCGGGAAAACCGTCAGCGTCATGTCGGCAGGCAGGCTGTTCTGCTTAAGCATCCGCAGAAGCGCCAGCGGTCCCGCGGGTTCGTCACCGTGTATCCCGGCGGATATATACATGTGCGCCTTGGGAGTAAGGCAGACTCTTCGCAGCGCCAGTATAGGCTCGGCGTCGTGGCCGTAGCAGTGTTCTACGACGAAGCCCGCCTCCTGCGCCGCTATCTGCAAGGAGCGTCGGTAGCGTGCCACGTCAAAAGTGCCTCTTAGGTATCCTTCCATGCCCTTCATGTTGTGATGCCCGCCTTGCCCGGCTTATTGCGTGGCATTTTTGCTCTCCCGTCTGCCCCATCTGGCACCGATTCACTGTTGCCCGGATGCCCCGGTACGTGCAATCTGCATGATTTAACAATGAGCACGAATATCAAGTTTGCAGTTCTGCCGGGCGACGGAATCGGCCCGGAGGTCATGAAAGTGGCCCTCGAAGTTCTCGACGTTGTGGCGAAGAAGTTCGACTTCACGATGGATTATAAGTGGGCGGATGTCGGCGGCGCTGCCATCGACAATCACGGAAAGGCACTGCCGGAGTCCACCGTGGAACTCTGCCGCTGTAGCGACGCCATACTCTTTGGCAGCATCGGCGGGCCGAAGTGGGAAAGCCTCCCGCCCAATGAGCAGCCCGAGCGCGCGGCGCTTCTGCCCCTGCGCAAGATTTTCCAGCTATTTGCCAACGTGCGGCCCGGCCTTCTCTACGCCGAGATTGCCGACGCCAGCCCCCTACGCCGCGAGCGCATCCCCAATGGTATAGACATTGTGTGCATACGCGAGCTTACCGGCGGCATCTACTTCGGCCAGCCCAAGAGCACGGTGACGCTCGAAAACGGCGAAAAGCAGGCCATCGACACGATGGTTTACAAGACGAGCGAGATCGAACGCATAGCACAGGTCGCCATCGACACGGCCCGCGGCCGCGGGCGCAAGGTTTGCTCCGTGGACAAGGCCAACGTGCTCGAAACATCTGTCCTATGGCGCAAGACCGTGGCGGATTATTTCAAAAAGAACGCGCCCGACATCGCCCTGACAAACCTGTACGTGGACAACGCCGCGATGCAGCTAGTGCGCGACCCGAACCAGTTCGACGTGCTCTTCACCGAGAACATGTTCGGCGACATTCTCTCCGACGAGATGAGCGTGGTCTGCGGCAGCCTCGGCATGATGGCCAGCGCGAGCCTCGGCCTTGGCGTGAATAGCCACGGTTTGCGCTTCGGTCTCTACGAGCCTGCCGGCGGCAGCGCGCCGGACATCGCGGGAAAGGGTATCGCAAACCCCTGTGCGCAGATTCTATCTGCCGCGCTGATGCTGCGCCATAGCTTCGGCATGGAGGAGGCCGCCAGCGCCATCGAGAAGGCCGTGAAAGCGGCAGTGACAGGCGGAACGCGCACGGGCGACATAGCTTTCGGCGGTGCCAGCGTGGGCACAAGGGAAATGGCCGAGGCAATAGTGGCAAAGCTGTAGGAGCGTGCCGCGCGATTGTTGAGCCGCCCTCAGGCCCGGTGCCTGATGGCGGCTTGCCATGTACGGGCCGCTCTTGGCACTTGTTTTGCCCTGACAATGGCGATACCCTTGCCATTAACGGAACAATCAGAACCCGGTCAGGTTGTTATCGTAACCATCATCTGCCCATGAGCCAGACCTCCACACCCGTCCTTGTCCTAGGGATGCACCGCAGCGGCACCTCCTTTCTCGCCAGCCTCCTGGCCGGAATGGGTGTCCACATGGGCGAAGAATTGCTGGCTGCGGACTCCGGCAACCCCCGCGGCTACTACGAGGATGTCAGCGTCCTAGCCTTTCACAAAAAGCTGCTGGCGGCGCGCATGGGCGGAGTGCAGACAAGGGCGGACTTCCTTCCCCCGGCGGACTTTGACAGCGCATGGACCCCCGACGAAGCCGCCGAGGCCGATGAACTCATCTCCCGCCTTGCCCGGCCCGGCTACTGGGGCTGGAAAGAACCACGCAGCTGCCTCTTTATCTCGCAATGGCTGGAGCGTCTTCCGGCGGCTCTTTGCGTGGCCATATTCCGTCACCCGCTGGAAATTTACTACTCCTTCCTCCGCCGTGGGGACTGGAGTGCGCTCTTTGCGCCAGAGTCCATATTTGAAGCCTGCGCCCTGTACAACGAAGCCATACTCGCCGCCCGCGAAGCGGACCCGTCCCGCTTCCTCGTGCTCGACGCCGGAGCGGCATTTGCGGACATTCCCGCGCTCGTTGCCCGCCTTGCTCAGTTTGTCGGCCTGCCGGAAGCGGAGCTTTCGGCACTGCCACCGTTCGCAGCCGGGGAATTCGCCAGCCTTGGCGTAGTTCCCGAGCAGCACGAGTTGATGGCGCTTGTGTATCCAAGGACGGCAGCCGCGTACGAGCGTATGCAGGCCTTTGCCGTACAGGCCGCTGAATTTGCCCCTCAGAGCGATTTGGTGCCCCTTCCACCGGCCCTGTTGGACCACATCGTGGCCGCTGTGGATGCGGACCGCGAGGACGGCGAGTGCGGCAGAATCGGGCGCATCCGCCTTGGGCAGCCCGTGATAGATGCCTTCTGCCTTAACGTCCCGCAGGATAAAATTGCTGCCCTTAGGGCCAGGATGGCCCAAGCGGTGGAGGCCGAACTGGCCAAGGCAAGCGCCGAAAGGGATGAATACGTAGCTAGTTTCACGAAATACAAGGCCCTGTACGACAACTACTTCGAGGCATGGCATGGCAGCGAGCGCACTTTGGCCGAGACAAGGGAATGGATTAACGGCGACCTTATCCCCAAGATAGAACGTTGGAGGGCGCAGTTTCAGAAGCTGGGCATAGCCTACGAAGAGTAGATCTGTGCTGACTTGGTGCCAGACTGCTTGCCGGTAATGACTTGCGAAACGCTCGTAAAGTCATCTTTCCCTTTGAGAGGGGAATTGACATAGCGAAGTCGCTTGGGCTTGCTTGGGGTGCTTTGATTACAATCATATCCCAAGGCTCCCATTGAAGACATACACTGTTCAGCCTGTATTTGATTCCGACCACAAAATGAGCTTCGAGGCAGCGACCGAACTCGACGCCGCTGCGAAGTACGTGATGGCCCGCCCGGTCAACGTGAACCTGATCGTCAGCTCCGGCATGGACGAAAAGGTAATCAAGATAGTGGATCTTCTCGCCGCATACCCGGACCTTAAGAGTCTGGTCCCGGAAGGCCCGGCAGCTCATCCAGTGGAGGAGGACGTAGGCGGGGATGCCTGGCAGAAGGCCGACGATGCCAAGTATCGCTCGATCGGCGGCTGGCTTGTGGTCATAGGTATCGGTCTTGTCCTGAGCATAGGCTACGCAGCCTTCAGTCTCAAGGAGACTTGGGAGACCATGCATGACCCCGATTTCGCAGCTGCGATCGAGTATTTTGAAGGCTTGCAGGAACTGATCTATTTCGAGCTTGGGACAAATGTCGCCCTCATAGCCCTGGCACTAGTAAGCGGCTACTTCTACATCGGTAGGAAGAAGCTGGCCCGCCCGCTGCTTGTTCTATTTTACCTGACGGCCTTTGTTACGACCATTGTGGACCTTGCATGGGCGCATTCGGTCTTTGGTACTGAGATAATGGAAGAGGTCAATGGCGACATGGCCCAGACGGTCAAGAAGCTCGTTGTTCAGGCCATATTGGTGGTGTATCTCATTGTGTCCGAGAGGTCGCGCAAGACCTTCGTTAGGTAGGGCTGCCTCACGCAGGGCATCGCCAAATCCCGGAACCTTGGTGCGCGCCTTGGATCTTGCCCCGGCGCATTTTGGCTGTTCGTGCGGATCGGGCGCGTGGCTTGCGGCCATTCCAATCAAGAGAGCGTTGCGCATGTTGCCTACAGAGTTGGTTCAGCCGTGGCAGCCGTTGCGAAGAAGGGGTGACTTGCTCCATAGCGTGTTCGCCAGTGGAGGTGCTCGGATGCAGACCGGCTCCTCCTATGCCTGCAATAATCGGGAATGTCACCTAGCCATTCGCTATCCCACCCGGACACCCCTGCGATGCGTCCCTGTCCCAGGCGCAAGCACCAGTAGATCAAAGCTGCCCGTATCAACGGCAGGCCATGCATCCATGCGCTTTTTGAAAAATTAGCCCCGCCTTTTCGGGGCGGGGCTTTGCAAAGATGCAGCTGGGCTTGCGGAACTAGACTGCCTCTTCCTCGGCGTCCACGGCTTGCTGGGCTATTTCGCGCAGGGTGCGCAGGTCCAGTTTGCCGGATGCGAGGGTAGGTATCGCGTCCACGCGGCGGATACGGCGCGGTATCCAGAGGTTTGGCAGGCCCTCTGCCGCCAGCTTGGCACGCAGGGACTGTGCGTCCATGTCGATGGCTGTGAAGAGGACCAGGCTCTCGCCCTTGGTGTCGTCTCTTGCGCCGGTCACGGCCACCATTGGCAGCTCGCTGTCCTCAAGGTTGTAGGCCTGCATGATGGCGGCTTCAACGGTGCCGTGGGGCACCATCTCTCCGGCAATCTTCGAGAAACGGCTGATGCGGCCCTCAATGAAAAGGTTGCCCTCCTCGTCGAAGCGGGCAAGGTCGCCCGTCTTGAACCACTCCCCGTCGAAGGCGCGGCTTGTGCCCTCGATGTCGCCGAGGTAGCCCTTGAAAACGTTCACTCCGCGCAGGTGCAGGACGCCCGTGCGCGTAGGCTCGACCACTTCGCCCGTGGCGTCGTCCACAATGCGGGCCTGCATACCGGGGAAAAGCTTGCCTGCCGTGCCCTTGAAGCTTCCCTTGCGGCTGCCGTTGGCGCTGTCGAGGTCGGCACTGACAACGGGCGAGGTCTCTGTAAGGCCATAGCCTACGACAAAACGCGAGCCGAAGTGCTTTTCCCACATGTCGGCAAAGCCGTCGGGGGTCTTTTCCGCCCCGGCCACGGCAAACTTGAGGCTTTTCAGCATCTCCGGCTCCACCTTCTTGAAGTAGGGGCGCAGCAGGGTGGGGGTGCCGATCATGACCGTCACGCCCTCGTCCTGCACGGCCTGTGCGCAGCGGCGCGTCTCAAGCGGGTTGGGCAGGCAGACCGTTTTCACTACGCCCAGCATCGTGTACCAGAGATTTACGGTAAAGCCGAAGCTGTGGAAGGTGGGCAGGTTGGCCAGTATGACCTCTCCGGTGTCCAGAAGCTTGGTGTCTGCAATCTGGAGGCAGTTACCGATGATGTTGCGGTGCGAGAGGGCTATGCCCTTTGGGTCGCCCGTGGAGCCGCTCGAAAATAGCAGCGCGGCCTCGCGCTCGCCACCGTTGCGGGGGACGCCCAGCCAGCTCATGAGGAGCGAGGACGGGGTGCTGACTATTGCGCCAAGCCAGCCGAGTATCTCGGCCTTTTTCACGCTCTTCATCACGTCGATGAAGTCCACGACGTTCTCCGTCCAGGGGAAGTCGGGCAGCTTTGCCATCATCGGCCGGGCGCTTACAATATGCGTAAGGCCCGCACGGGCTATGCTGGATTCGAGCGCCTTGCGCCCGATAGTAAAGTTGAGGTTCACCGGCACCTTGTCCGCCATCGAGATGGCGAGGTTGGTCATCGAGCTGGCTATGCCGGAGGGGAATACGACGCCGATGCGCCGGCCGGGGATTTTGCGAATGCGGCGGGACAGGGCTATGGCAGCGGCAAGAAAGATGCCTGCCTTCATCTCCTTTCTGCCGTTTGATAAGTCCACGATAAGGGGCTCGAAGGGCTTGCGGGCGAGCGCCTTGAAGGCTAGGGAGGCTATGTGCCCCTGAAGTTCGGGGCGTTGTGCGAACTGTTCGTAATTGCAGTCGACAACGTGTGAATCGGTGGCAGCCATTGATAAGGTGTGGGAGCTATTGTTATAAGTATTTTTGTGTGCGTTTCAAGCAGCACTTTTCTGGAGCATGTGGCCTCAACAAGCCTTGGACGGGCTTTTCTATCTATTCGTTCAAAAAATGTTCCTCTTATGCTGGGCTGGCCTTACTTGTCTCCGTGCGGTTTGCGGCCCACGGCTAGCACGGTCTCGAAATTCGGTTCGCCGTTTTCGCGAGAGACTACGCGGGTTTCTATCTTGGTGAGGCCGCAGCCGCGAAGCCATGAGAAGAGGTTGTTCTCGGAAAAGCCCAGCCACTGGTCCGCATACATTTCCCGCGCCTTTTCGAAGCTGTGTTCGTTTAGGTCGAGTATGACCAATAGGCCGCCCGGGCGCAGGATTCGCGCCGCTTCTGCGATGGCTTTTTGCGGGTGCGATGCGTGGTGCAGGGACTGGGAAAGCAGCGACAGGTCCACGCACTCGTCGGGAAGGGGGACTTTTTCTATGTCGCCGAGCTTGTATTCGAGGTTGTCTATGCCGTTCTCGCGGGCGATGCGCGAGCCTACCTCCACCATCTTTTGCGAACGGTCTATGCAAAAGACGTAGTGAGCCTGCCTTGCCAGCAGCATCGAGATCATGCCCTCGCCAGCGCCTAGGTCGGCTATGTCGATGTGCGGGGTAAGATAGAGCAGGAAGTGCCCTATGGCGTCCCAGCTGCGCCCGGGGCAGTAGTTGCGGCCAAGGCGGCCTGCGATTTCGTCAAAGTACTTCTCCGCCACCTGTCTGCGAGTTTCGATCGCGCGGCGCAACAGGTCGCGGTCTCGCTTAAGTTCCGGGTCTTCGTCCACAGCGCGTATGGCCGCATCGACGAGCGCGCGCACTCTTGGCGCGATGTTGTCCGGCATCGAGTAGAAGGTCTTTTTGCCGTCCTTGCGGTCCTGCGCCAGCCCGCCGGAGCGCAGTAGGGCAAGGTGCGAAGAGATGCGCGACTGGCCCATTTCCAAGATGTCCTGCAACTCTGCCACGGAGAGTTCCTCCTGGCGGAGCAGGTTCACGATGCGCACCCTGGTGGGGTCGGAGAGCAGCTTGAGGGTATCCCAGGCGTTGAGCACGACTTGCAGGCTAGGGAAAGCGGGGGCACATGTCCATTAATTACTTGATGGACAGCGTGGTGCGTTGTCTCAGCTTCACGCTACCTTGTCCAGATGCTGTCGCTTCCGGCGCGGAGGCTGTCGGAGAGGGTGCGCCTTTCCGCAGGCCCCAGTTGGCGGAGCAGCTCCGCGATGCGCTCCATGTAGTCGCCACTGCGGTAATTGGCAGTCTCCAACAGGTAGAGAAGCAGCGAGGCCCTCGGTATCTGGTAAGAGCGGCGCTGTTCGCAGCCGCTTTTCCCTCTGGCATTCATGGCGTGGCCGAGCAAGGTCTGGTTGTCGAAGCAGTCTCGCACATACTGCGGGCTGCGCCCGATGACGCTGGCGGCCTCCTTGGCGGTGTACCACTCCTTGCCCTCGGGCAAGAGCTTGGCAACGGGCGAAAGAGGCCCGCTGTTCTGTTCCTTGGCCTTCATGGGGGTGAACTGTCTTCCTTCGTTTAGATTGTGCCGCAAAAGTCGCGCCTTGGGGACTCGCCCCGGCGCGCATCCATGTAACCGGCGTTGTAAGCCTCGCGTCGGGCCTCGGCCACCGCTTCTGACAGGCGTCGGGCTAGGTTCTCGCTCAGCATCCGCGCCGTGTAAACGTTCTGGCAGGGCAGACGGGCATAGGCCAGCCATGTACGCCCGGTGGAAAGAAGGTGCCCGGTATCGACAACCAGTTCTGCGCAACGGCCACTCTGCTGCACTGTCAGCACGCGGCGGCGGGCCTGCTCTTGGCTGCGTCTATTGTATGTAGTCTCTGTCATGGCGGTATTGTCCTTTGCTGTGTTTACCAATTTGAGAGCTGGAGCCTTGTCTGATGCGGAGGGGCGCTGTGAACGTATTCGCCCCCGTGATGTGCGCTCATGTAACCCTCGCGTATCAAGTAGGCTCCCACAAGGGCGGTAACGAGGCTGGAGACCGAGCGGTTGTCGTCGGCTGCGGCCCGGCGGAGTAGTTCCTGCATGTCTTCGGGCAGGGAGACGGACAGGTTGCTGGATTTGCGTGTCCTGAATTTCATGATGAACAAGATTTCACTACGGCTTTGATTTCGCAAGCAGAATTATTATTCTTGTATATTTTAATAATTTATATTAACTCAT
>LVBW01000015.1 GCA_001604585.1 Puniceicoccales bacterium Verruco_02
ACTTGCCTGCCTGCCGCGGGATGCCGCACCCTCTTCCGGGGTAGTGCTGGCCATCGGCCCGGAGGGCGACTTTTCCGACAGGGAATACGACCTGTTTGAACAGGCTGGCTTTTTGCCGGTAAGCCTCGGGTCCCTTGTCCTGCGTTCGGACACAGCCGCCACTGCCGCACTGTCCATTGTATCGGCTGCACTACGCTTTGCAGCTTGCCCTTTGTCAGATAATCGTTGAAAAACAAAGTGATGTGTCTCTAGCGAATAACAAGCCCCAGCATTGGCCGGACAGCCATCAGCATTGTTCAGTGGAAGCCTTCCTGCGTTTTCTCTCGCGCGACGCCTTGTCCGGGCATTCAAGGGGCCGAATATTTTTTCCCAAGGAAGGGGTCTTGAGCGAACTAGGATGAACTCCCATCGTGTACTGGCCGTACTAGACGATACTCGGGCCTTGGCCTCTTTGCATGACATGCTGGAAGCGGAGGGCCTCATGACTTTGGTCCATGCTGGCGACCCCAATCAGGCGCTCATACTGGCAGTGGACGGCAAGGCCGATGTCGCACTAGTGGACACCTCCACACCGGGTTTGGAGTCGGGGCTGTCGGCCTTTGCCTCAGATTTGGGCCTTCCCGTCGTGTATCTCTGCCGCGAAGACGGACCCTCGTCCCCCGGCCCCTTGTATGTCAAGTTGCCCTGCAAGCCTGGCGAGCTATCCGCAATGATTCGTGCCAGCGCCCATTGTCACGAGCTTGAGAAGGCCGCCGCGCAGTCTGCCCAAAGCACCGGGACTCTTCTTTCGCTAATGCCGCAGATAGTGATCCACATGGATAGCGAGGGCCGCATCCTTGGGATCAACCCGGCGGCAGAGCTTTTTGCGCGCTCATCTGAACAGAAGGCAAGGGGTAGGCATTTTTCCAGCCTTTTTCAGCTACGCCGTACAAGCACCGATGCGGCACTGGACAATCCTGCACAGCTTCGCGGCAGCGGCCCGGACCTGAAAGACCTTTTGCTCCTTCGCTCTCCGGGCGGGGAGGACTGCTCGGTGCGGGTCAACTGTGCCACGATACGCAATGGACGGGCAGAGGGCGCTTCAAGCCTGCTAGTTCTGGAAGATGTCACCCGCATGAGCCGCTGTGCCGCCGACAGGCTGCTTCTGGAAGGGGCGCAGGAATTGACCGGCGACGCCATCCTTGTCACAACGCCCGGCAGCGAGGATGGACAGCCACGCGTGCGCTTCTACAACAAGGCATTTTCCCGCCTTATTGCGCAAGGGGATGCAGATTTGGAAGGGCGTAGCTTGGCCGGACTCTTCCAGCAGGGGCTGGACGAGATATGGGCTGCCGTGATGGACGGGCTGCGCTGCGGACGCGAGTGGACCGGGCAGGTCAACATGAAGCTCTTCAGCGGAGTGGAGTTCAACGCGCAGGTATCTGCCAACCCCATTATGGACGCCGCCGGGCGGCACCTTGGCTGCGTGTTCTGCATTCAGGACCGCACCCACCTGCACCGCCTCGAAGAAAGCATACGCCAGTCGCAGAAAATCGAGGCCGTGGGGCGTCTGGCAAGCGGTATAGCACACGATTTCAACAACCTTCTCTCTGTCATCAACTCCTACTGCGACCTTCAGATACTCAAGCTCGACGAGGGTAGCCCCGCCATGCGTTACGCCCAGCAGATACGCGCCGCCGGGCGCAAGGGCGTGGACCTTGTCAGCCAACTGATGACGTTCAGCCGCAAGGACAGGCCCAATCCGACCCAACTGGACCTCTCGCACGTGGTCGAGGACGTGAAAAGTATGCTCCGCCGCGTAATCCGCGAGGACATCGAGATGGAGACTTCTTACGAAGAGCACCTGCCGAGCGTGAAAGCCGATCAGGGGCAGATAGAGCAGGTGCTTTTGAACCTCTGCGTCAATGCTCGCGACGCCATGCCCAACGGCGGCAGGCTGCACATTGACGTATCCACCCGCCAGTATGAAAAGACCGTGATGCGCAGCCAAGGCAGCATCAGGCCAGGCAATTACGTGGTCCTGTCTGTCGAGGACAGCGGCTGCGGCATGGACGAGGAGACCCAGAAGCGCATATTCGACCCCTTCTTCACCACCAAGGAGATAGGCAAGGGCACGGGCCTTGGTCTTGCCACCGTGCACAGCATAATGAAGCAGTACGGCGGGCATATCGTCGTACGTTCTCGCCCCGGCGAAGGTTCGCGTTTCGAGCTGCTTTTCCCTGCCGAGGGGGGGCGCAGCGGCGAGGCAGGGCTGCATGGCGAGCATGGGCATAGTGTGGAGTCTCCCACGGGCAGTGAGAGGATATTCATCGTCGAGGACGATGAGACCTTCCTCGACTGCATAAGCGGCCTTTTGCGCCTGCACGGCTATCAGGTATATACTGCCTACGATGGCAGCAGCGCCATGGACATGATGGCTCGGCTGGACTACGAAGTGGATCTTCTAGTCTCGGACATCGTGCTGCCCAAACTGTCCGGCAGAGAGGTGGCGGCCCGCCTCATGGAAAAGCGCCCGCAGGCAAGAGTGATATTCATGACAGGTTACGACGACCAGCTAGACAGCTTCTATTCCCTGCCAGGAGATGCCATAGTGCTTGAAAAGCCCTTCCCTCTGAACACTCTGCTTGTAAAGGCCAGAGAGCTGCTGGACTCTGCCAAATAGACAATAGGGCGTGTGTACACGGCAGATGGGTGTATGGCAGGCCTCGAAACACCTCGGCATCTGCCTCTTTATTCAGGACCTGCTTGCTCCGATCAACTATTGATTTAACATTGACTCTACATGTCCCTCAGCGAAGACAAAATCAGCGCCTGCGATTCCATTTTGAACCGGATAGCGACCGAGCTAGTGCTGGCCAGTCCCGGCAGTGACGACGGTCTGGTGCCTGTGTATTCGCTGATGAGCGGACTGGCAGCAGAGGTGGATGGAGCCGATTCTGTAATGCACCAGGCCTGTGTGCATGTACGCCGCGCTCTTGACGAACTCTTGGACGAGTCCTGCCCGTTTGACGAGCGCACTTTGGAGTATGTAAGCAACTTCACCTCTTGGGCACAGGACGGGCTTCTGGCCCTGCGCAACGGCGGGGAACTGTTGCCCTTTTCGGCAGCGCCCTGGATGGGTGACGATGGCGAACCGGCCATGAACTCCACAGAGAAGAGCTGCAACGGCATAATTAACAGCATCGCGACCGAGCTTGTGCTGGCCAACGCGGGGAGCGACGAGGGTCTTGTGCCCATCTATTCGCTTACCTGCGAGCTAATCGACGCATCCGCCACCCTGCCCAAGATACAGGTATCGGCCAAGAACATGCGCCGTGCGCTGGACCGGCTCCTGGACAATGCCAGACCCTTCGATTTCGACACACTGGGCTACACTGGTGCCTTTGTGGCTTGGGCGCAGGAGTCGATGCGCAAGATTATAGAGGGCGACGAAGGGCAGGTAAACGTGTTCGAGGCAATGGAGGGCACCGCCCCGGCAGAAACTGGCGAAGAGCACATTTTTTCCGCAACTACGGTGCCTGCAATACCGCGTGCGCCCGTGCCTTCCGGCGAAGTGGAGCAGATCGTGGCCCCTTCCGGCATCGACGAGCACAGCGATGTGGACGTGATGCTCCAGATAAACGACGAGGATGCCGAGATACTGGGCGAATTCCAGACCGAGGCCATCGAACATCTGGAGAATATCGAGGCCGCAGTGCTGGTTCTGGAACAGGATCCGCACGATTCGGACAGCCTCGCACTCATTTTCCGCGCCTTCCACACTATCAAGGGCGTGGCCGGCTTCCTGCACCTAGTCCCCATTCAGGCCCTAGCCCACCAGGTGGAGAGCCTGCTGGACCATGCGCGCAATCAGAAGCTCACGCTCGATTCGCGCATGATCACGCTCATTCTCAAGGCCAAGGACACGCTCCAGAGCCTTGTGGACCAGATTACGGCCGCCCTTGAGAAGGGACGAAAGCCCGACCGCGTAATCCCCGTTTCCATGCTGATTCGCTCGGTGCAGGATGCCGCTCAGGACGGCTTCGACATAGCCGCTGGCCGTGCCCCGACACTGCGCAACGAGGCTATAGCCGTGGAAAAGCGTGCCGCAGCCGCAAAAGCCGCAAGCGTGGCCGAGGAGCAGGACGATGAAGATGATGTGGCCGCCGCCCCCGCCCAGTCCACCCAGCGAAGCGGCCCATCTGTCGCCGCGCAGCCCTCTGGCAATGGCGCAGGCAGTGCCTCCACGATCAGGGTCAAGACCACCAAGCTGGACAACCTCATGGACATGGTGGGCGAACTGGTCATCGTGCAGAGCCAGTTGTCCGAGTCCAGCCGCGCCGCTGGTGCGCACGACGACAATTCCGCCCTTCAGCAGAACATTTCCCAGCTCCAGCGCATAACCCGCGAGCTTCAGCACACTAGTATGTCGCTGAGGCTCATACCCATCAAGCCGACCTTCCAGAAGGTCAGCCGAATGGTGCGCGACATAGCCAGTCAGGTGGGCAAGAAGGTGGACTTCATCACAGAGGGTGAGGATACCGAGTTGGATCGCAACGTGGTGGAGCAGATTAACGATCCGCTGGTCCACATGATCCGCAACTCGCTAGATCACGGGCTGGAGGACGAGGCTGCGCGCCTTGCATCCGGCAAGGCCCCGGTGGGCAGGATCGTCCTCAAGGCGTACCATCAGGGCAGCAGCATTGTCATAGAGCTGTCCGACGATGGGCGTGGCATAGACCCTAGCCGCCTGATTAAGAAGGCGCGCGAGAGGGGCCTTGTGCGCGAGGACCAGAATCTTGCCCGTCAGGACATACTGAACCTGATATTTGAGCCAGGCTTTTCCACGGCGGAGAAAGTTACGGACATTTCAGGCCGCGGTGTAGGCATGGACGTAGTAAGGCGCAACATCGAGAAGTTGCGCGGCAAGGTGGAGCTGGAGAGCGAAGTGGGCAAGGGCACTATCTTCAAGATAAAGCTGCCCCTCACAACGGCCATTATCGACGGCCTAGTCGTGCGCGTTGGCGGGGATCGCTTCATTCTGCCCACAACCTCGGTCAAAGTGGCCCTGCGCCCAGAGAAGAACCAGATTACAAAGATCAAGGG
The DNA here is from genome assembly GCA_001604585.1 of Puniceicoccales bacterium Verruco_02. Classification (GTDB taxonomy): domain Bacteria; phylum Verrucomicrobiota; class Verrucomicrobiia; order Opitutales; family Oceanipulchritudinaceae; genus Verruco-01. Next base: position 5,086 of record LVBW01000015.1, read on the forward strand.
CAAGGCCGAGGTGTTGGACCTTCGCGGCAAGACCATACCGCTTGTGCGCCTGCATCAGAAGTTTGGCATAGATACCGACATTACCAACCACTGGGACGGAATCGTCGTGATTATAGAGACTTTCGGCAAACCCTACGGCCTTCTCGTGGACGACATGCTCTCCAAGCAGGAAGTGGTCATCAAGAGCCTTGGATCCATGATGAAGGGCATAGCCGGAGTGGCAGGCGGCGCGATTCTTGGCGATGGCACTATCGCCCTGATTCTTGACCCATCGGGCCTAATTGGCGTAGTGTAGCGGTGCCCTTGTGTATTATCCTGTCAGGAACACCTTGCCCGCAGCAGCATTTACGTGGATACTGAGCGCATTATGTGCTACATTTCTTCGCGCTTGTTGTTGCTAGGCATATTGCCGCTCATCGGCTCTGGCTCAATGCAGGCTGACACGGAGTCATTACTACCGCTATCGTATGACCTTCGTAATATCGGTGGGCGTTCCTATATAGGAGCAGTGCGCAACCAGGGCGATGCAGGAACCTGCTACGCCTTTGCTGCGTGTGCAATGGGCGAGGCAGCTTACAATCTGCATCACAATTTATATGGCAGTAATGTGGTGGACTTTTCAGAGTCCTACATATCATGGAGTATGATGCCTCTTTACGATGGCCTGAATGGCGCAGACGGTGGTGATACAAGGGCGGATTTTCTTCAGGCAATGGTTGACTACGGTGTGTGCAGCGAGAAGGACTTTCCCTATACTGACGTTGATCCTGGCAAGGAGAACTACGTCTATGATGTGCCTACAGTGAAGTTCAACAACTGGAACTTCCTGCCCGCCTACGACGTATATACGATGAAGCAGGCAATGCTGAAGTTCGGCGCCATCGGCGTAGGTATTACGCTGGATGAAGACATATACGATTACGATGGAGGTGTGTATATCAACAGTGAAACTTCATCCAATAGATTATGCGAGCTTGATGCGTCGTTTAACCATCTGGTTGCTGGCATAGGCTGGCAGGACGATGATAGTAGCCCCAGCGGAGGATATTGGATATTGCGAAACTCCTGGGACGCAGACTGGGGAGAAGAGGGATACTTCAATATGGACTATGTATCAGCAAGAGCGACGCTGCTACCTATGTACATAAACTATGGAGCATGGGTGGGGGATGATTTTTCTATTACGATCGACGCCGACATACATACCGGCTCAATGGAGCTGATTTCCTCTGAAGATGTGGCCTTCGGGGTGTATGAATGGGGCGGCAACAATGCCTCAATCACCAATAACGCCAATGTCGTCGTTGAACACTATGCGCAGGGGTATGCGGTGGTGCACGGGCTATTCCTCTGGGCTGGCGAGAACGCATTTCTTACGAACAACGGCTCTGTTCTCAGCTCTGTCAAGGTGGACGGGGGCATCGCGACAGCATATGGTATATGTTTCCAAGGCAAAGACTTGTTGCTTGCATCCGATTCTCTTGTCGATGTCCGTGCCAGTGCGGATGGCCTGCATCGTGCCACAGCCTACGGTGTTCGTTATCACGGGTTCAATACCCTTTCAGAGAGTGGAAGCTTTGTGAATAGGGGAAGTATAAATGCTGAATCAACAGGCGATGATTCCTGGGCTTATGGTGCCTATGTCATGAACGCTGCAAGCGTGCGCAATGAGGGTAATATCTACGTAAAGGCAGGGAATACCGCTGCTGGAATGCTTCTGTATGAAGTTAAGGATGCAGTCAATACGGCGCGCATAGAAGCCGTGGCATCGACTGACTCAGCATGTGGGGTGTATGCTCAACACACCAGCCTCGTCAATGAAGGCCACATTTTGGGAGTGGACGACGAGGGGACTGCCAACACCTTCGGGCTGTATGCGATAGATTCCTATATCGTCAACGCAGGCATCTTGGAAGCTGCTTCGGCATACGGTGAATCCACTGCTGTGTATCTAATAGAAGGGGCTATAGTCAACGACTATGGAGCCTATATAAGCGCAATTGCGATAGATGGAGACTCTTACGGCATAGATGCAGAGAAATCATCCATTGTGAACAATGGAACTATTCGTGCTGAGTTCAATGCTTTGTATGATTGCAATCTCTCTGGTGAGGGTGTGATTCTCGGCAGTCTCACTGTTAATAACACAGTCATCAGTCCCGGCAATTCGCTCGGAATGATGTATATAGACAGGGATTTCCTGAGTGAGGGAGGTCTCACCATGAATATTGAGTTCGCCAACGGCGCGTGGGACGAGTTGGTCGTTGGTGGCTCGGCAACAATCGAAGGCACGGACAATGTGGTGAATTTGTTTCACGAGGGATATCTTGCCTCTGGAGATTTCCTGTTTATAGAGGCTGGCTCAGGTGGGTATGGAGCCATACAGACTGTCAACACGGCTGCTATGTTCGAGGCCGCTATACAGGCGCGCACCGATGGTTTCGCCCTGTCCATAGATAGGCACAGCTATTCCGACTTCGCTCTTCAGCAGGAATACAAGGCTATGGGCATTGCGCTCGACGCTGCCCGACCGCTTGCAGAGGGTGAATTTGCCGCAATGCTCAATCGCTTTGATTCCTACCTGCACGCGGAGGCCGTACAGGCAGGAGTAAGCGACCTGTTTCCAACGATGAACAGCGACGCTTCGGCGTCTGCGCTCTCGCTCATGCAGGAAGGAAACGTCTTTGCCGCACGCCATGCGAAAGGTCTGCCAGCCAAGGCTTTGGAAAGCGATCGCCGCTTCGGCACCTGGTTCAGTGTGATGAACGCAGATGCAGATATAGCAGCTTCTGGTGCTTATGCTAAGCTGAAGGCAGACACAAAGGGCTACGGAGCCGGTGCCGAATACGCTATTACGAATAATTGGACTTTGGGGGTATCCGCAACGAACGCCAAGCAGAAGCTTAGCCATATTGGCAGTGCCGACAAGGGCAGTGCGAAGGCGGATCAGGTCTTTGTCAGCGCAATGTGGGACCGCAGGCCCGGTGCCGAGGGGCCATACGCCGGAGTTTCGCTTGGGCTGGCAAGGCTGGACATGGACAGCAGGCGCATCGTGGGCGAGGAAGCCAACATGCTCGAAGGCGCACACAAGGGCAGCGGTCAGAGTCTCTGGATTGGTGGCGGCTGGGATCTTAACAACAGCTTTTGGACCACGCGGCCATTTGTTGACTTCCAGTATTCGCGCATGAAAGAGGACGCATATACGGAACGCGGTAACGGTGGAGCGGCGCTCTTCTTCGATGAGCGCGATAGCGACTCATTATTGGCAGGCGTAGGCATGAGCGTGTCTGCGAACTTTCGCTTCGGCAGCACCGTGATTATACCGGAGCTGCGCATCATGCGCCAGAACGAGCTGCTGGCAGAGCCGCCCCCCCTCATGGGCCGCTTCGCACAAGGGCCGCTGTTCCGGGTGGAGCAGAGGGATATGTCGGGCTCCCGCACGACGATGAACGCCACCGTGCGGACGATAATTGACGAGCGCGTGATGGCGACAATCGACTTCGAGCGTCGCGAATATGAGCTGAAGGACAGCGCAAGCGACTCTTTGAGCGCAAGGCTGCATCTGCGCTTTTAGCAGAGATGTTTGATAACGAAGCGCTTCCTTTGGACGCTGGGGAGAATTATAGCTTGCTCAGTGTTTTTCTGGCTAGGCAATAATAACCACCGGCAATTCGATCGCGTTGAGACGAGTGGCACATTATAAGATAGCGTATTGAATCTTTCGCTCATCTTCGTGGTTCCTTCAGGTCTACCAGTCAGAGCTTCTCTTTTCAATTGTGCGAAAGATTCAATACGCTATCAAATAACGGCCTTGTGCGGTATCGGTCAGCGAAACCAGTCGGACTATTCGCGCACTGCTTTGCGCGCGGCGCTCTCGTCCATTGCCCTTGTGGGTAGAAAGAAGCTGAATGTCGTACCGATATCCAGTTTGGTCTCGAAGGAAAGACGCCCTTCAAGTTGCGTGGCCAGCCTGTGCGCAATAGTAAGGCCAAGCCCAAGGCCGCCGTGGCGGCGCGTCCTGCTGCTATCGCCCTGGCTGAAGGGGTTGAATAGGTTGCGCGCCAGTTCAGGCTCTATGCCCGGCCCCGTGTCGCTAACCTTGAACATGACGCCGCTTTTGCCGTCCTTGTCCTTGCTAAGCCATGACACGGAGAAGCGTACCTTGCCTGCGTCGGTGAACTTCACCGCATTGTCCAGCAAGCTGGAAAGGATGCGGGATAGCATCTCGTTGTCGCTCTCGATAAAGTCCGGCATACGCTGATCCATGTCGAGGTCGAACTCGATATGTCCCTTCTGCTGGCAGGCGATGCGGTAACGTTCGGCAAACTGATATACAAGGGCAGTGAGCGAAATTGGCTCCGGGTTCTTGCGCCCTTCACCAGCTTCCAAGCGGGCCAGATCCAGAATGTCCGTCAGAAGGCGCAGCAGGTTCTGCCCGCTTTCCACGATGCGGTCCAGATAGCCGATCTGTTCCTCGTTCAGGGGAGTCTCGCGCAGGACACTCGCAAAGCCAAGGACGCCGTTCAAAGGGGTGCGCGTCTCGTGACTCATCACCGAAAGGAACTGCGTCTTTACCTTGTCCGCCCTCTCGGCCTCCTGTTTTGCCTTGAGTAGGTTTTCCTCCACCTGCCGTTTTTCCGTCATATCCAGTGCCAGAACGACGATGGAATCGGTGCCGCCGTCCTGACCGGGCAATGGCTCGCACATGGTGAGGAATATCCTCTCGCCGACCTTCTGCTCCATGCTGGAACGTTTGCCGCGCAAGGCGGCCTCGAACTGGGAAAGGCGGTCCTGCCCGCGAAGGATGCTGCTAATGGGGCGGCCCTCGTCGCGCTCCTTGGACATGCCGTATGCATCCAGATCCCGGCCCTCGGCCAGTGTGAGCACGCCATCGTGCGATACGACGAGAACTATGCCGTTAATGTAGCGCAGTATGGTGCCAAAGAAGCGGTCGCGGTGTATGAGCTTGTCCCCGCTGGACTTGGTCATGTTTTCGCTCTGGCGATTGCTCTGCTGGGCGTAGGCAAGCTGCACGGCCTCGGCCAGAATGCCAAAGTCGCCCTTGGCCCCTCCAATTATGTCGGGATCTCCGACACGCAGATACCGCTTCAACTTGCGAATGGGCCTGCCAAGGCTTAGGTAGCCTACCAATGCGCTGAGTAGAAAAAGCCCCCCCAGGCAGCCAAGTGCGGCATATGTGCGCAGTTCCAACTGTGCCTGCATTTTGTCGATAATAGCCAGAGAGCGGGTCTCGACAACGTAGGCGATGGTGTCTCCAAGGCGGCTGGAAATGGGGAGGCGAGCAGTGATTGCGGAAGGGGAAATTGACTCGGCCCCTGACAGGGAAAGGGCCATGTTGCCGGTGAATACGCGGATGGATACCCCCATGCTGTCGCTTGCCCTTGCGATTGTTACGCCGTCCCACTTGCGCAAGGCCACTACAAAGCCGCGCGGGGCGCTGCCGCGTCTGATGTCGCTTGCGGGCTGAACAGGTGCGTAGGCAATCTCCCAGAGTATGCCTTTGTCCAGAGTGTAGAAGTGGCCGAAAAGGCTGCCAAGCTGTGCATCGCGAAGCTCGGATAGAAAGAAAGGCTCCAGTTCCACCGTTCTTCCGGGGGCAAGGAAGCTGCTGCGCGCACGCATGGACATGTCGAAAAGCCAGACGCAGTCCGCCTCGTAAAGTGGGGCGAGTGCGCGGCTGTTGTCCACCCAGCGTTCGGCCACCCTTCCAGTTGCGAAATCTTCAAAAGGCTCTGTCAGAGAATACTCTGTGACGAAAGACTGAAGGCGCTTTGCGCTGCCCTCAAGCATTGCCTTGAGGCGAACAAGCTCTTCCTTGCGCGACGCTGCGAAGGCTTCTTCGACAACGGCTCGCTGCTCCTTGACGTAGAATACGTACGCACCCGTTACGGCGGCGAATACCAGCACAAGGAAGAATGTGAAGCGTCGGTACACAGTGATTGAGCTTGGTTATCGCTATACAGCGGACTCACAAAGAAATAAAGACAAAACCCTAGGAATCAACACCTCATATGCAGATATGTTCATTCACAGGGCAGGCGGCTTGCGTGTACATGGAAAACCCGGTCTGACCTATGCCTAGACCGGGCTTGAAAGTCTTGCATCCGGTTGCGAGTGTCGCGGACCGGTATGTGGCGAGCAAGCAGACTAGGCCTTGGTGACCTTGCCAGCCTTGAGAGCCTTGGTGCATACCCAGAGGCGCTTGACCTGCCCGTTTTCAAGGCGGACGCGCACGCGCTGCACATTCGGGCGGAAGGTGCGCTTGCTTACCTTGGTGATGGATGTGCCGATACCGCCGCTTTTCTTGGTCAGACCCTTGCGGTGGATGATTCCGCCCCTGACGGGACGCTTACCTGTGATTGCGCAAATACGTGCCATTGCCGTGTTCTCCTTGAGGAAAAGCTGCTTAACTTAGGCATTGGCCGGACGCTGGCAAGCGCGAAACGCCGGATGAGCGAAAAAAGACGTTCGAGCTGCCTCTGCGGCCAGTGCGTCAAGGAACCATTTCTGGACGCAGGGATGAGGCGGGGTGGGCTAGATGCAGCGTAAGTTCTGGCCGCATCAGTGTTTGTTGGATCGGCGCATCAGTAACAGTGCCAGCCCCATGAACAGTATATTCGGCCCCCATACAAGTAGTTGCGGATATGCCGATGGGGTTCGCTCGGCCCACCCTGCCATGAAGACGAGGAGGAAGTACGCCATGCTAAGCGCCAGCGCCAGTGCCATGTTGGCATACGTTTCCTGTCTTCCCACCCGTATCCCAAGCGGGATGCCCAGCATGGCAAGCGACAATACGCTGTATGCGAAGGCAAAGTTGCGGCTTATATAATACCCTGTCCTTGTATGCTCGACGAGCGCGGCGTTGCCTTCGGCTGCATCGGCTGCCTCTGCCATGCGTCTGGCCGCAGTGGCCCGCGCCTCCAGTAGCTGCTCCAGCGACATGTTAGACAGTTTTGCGGGCTGGGCCTCGGCGCGGCGTGCAGGGAGCAGCTTGTCGAGCGACATTGCAAAGCTAGTATGTGCGAACTCGGCCTCCACGGACACCTGGCCGAGGTCTTCGACGCCAGCCGCACTGCGGAACTGCCCAGTTGCCTGGTACACACTCAGGATGAGGCTGTTCTTGTCTAGGTCGTAGCTGATGGTGCCCTCCTTTGCGCGCAGAAACTGGCGCAGTTCCCTGTCCGGCCCCAGAACCCAGAGCCAGACATTGCCGAGGCGCTCCCCTTCGCGTTCGCCAACGTAAATCACATAGCCGGGGAAATCCCGCACAAAGCGGCCCGGCACGATGAAACGAAGGGGTTCCTCGTGGACTATGCCCGAGAGCATCTGCCTGTACTGGGTGCGTGCAATGGGGGCGTACACATTGTTGACATACATGCAGAGGCCGCTTCCCAGCATGGCTATTAGCAGGATGGGCGAACTAATGCGCCAGATGGATACCCCGGCGCTTTTGAGGGCAACTATTTCGTTGCGGGCGGACATTCGCCCAAGAACGAGCAGTATAGCCACAAGCAGGCCCATCGGTGCTGCGTAGGACAGGGTGAAGGGCAGCAGAAGGGCCATCATGCGAAATGCCGTGATGGCGTCGAGTTGACCGGAGGCGAGCCGTTCGAGCACGTCGCGCATGGCATTGGCCGTCACCAAGACAAAGGTGAATAGAGCCATGCCAGAGAGCGTCGCAGTGGCAACGGACGAAAATATGTATCTATGCAGAAGCTTCACGCCTGTCCCTGCTCCTCTTTGGCAGTATTGTCATCGCCCTTGGCCTGCGCATTCTGCGAGGGTTCAGCTTCGGCAAGCTCTGGCAACTTGAAGTTAAATACCGGCAAGAGGCATAGAAGGAGTATAACCGTAACGCCCAGTACAGCGTAACCTGTTACATCGTGGACAGTGCCCGCGATAGCCTCAGAGCCGTAAGCGTAAGCCCAGCTTGTAAGGAAGAGACCGCGGGCAAGATTGGTTGCGAAGGCGAGCAGCAGGGCCGTCCCCACCATCAGCACCTTCTTCCATAGCTTGTCCAGAAACACGGCGGCCAGGAAAGAGCCAGCAAAGAGGCAGCCGGTGAGCGAGCGGATGCCCGAGCAGGCCTCTTCGACGCCGACCTCGCCCTTGGGCAGTATGAGCACATTGCCGCGGCGCTCGATGAGCATCCCCAGCATGTCGAACACACCGAACACCACCGCAGTCACCTTGTTGAGTAGAAAAACGCTGATCATGCTTTCGACGGCGCTCATCAAGGGGGCGGAGATTATCCAGACAAGGGCCGGGAAGAGCAGCATCCCGAAAAAGGCTAACCTGCCTTTGTTGTCGAGGTAGGCACCGTCCGTCCTTCTGTCGGAAAATACCAGTGCAGAGGATAGCACTATGCCTGCAAAGCCGTTCGTCATTAAGAAAGAGCCGGGCAGGCTGATACCCGTGTAGCCGCGGTAAAGCACGCCGAGAACGAAAACGAGCACCGAGCCTGTAAGGCAGATGCCGCCAATGGCGTCCAGCCAGCGCTTTGGGCCTTGGGGTGAAGATTCGGGCAGGGGCGAGGGGTTGAAAATGCGCAATATGGCTGGCCAGCGATCGTAGAGGACGAATGCGCAGAATACGGGCACGAGGTAGCCGAAGCTGTAATCCTCCTTGATGGACCACCAGTGGGAGAGGTCATACACTATCCACGCGGCCAGCAGAAGGCAGGCTATGGAGGCCAGTCTCAGTTGAAGGGGCAGTCGCGCAAAGCTCATTGCCTCTGAGAAATAGATTGCCATGAGGCGACTATCAAGGCGCGAAACCGGGAATCGTAGCCTCTCCTCTCTTCGCAGGTTCCCATTGCGCGTTGTGCGTTGGGCTGAAGCGGACCAAATTGAAATGGTCGGGGCGACCGGATTCGAACCGACGACTTCTTGCTCCCAAAGCAAGCGCTCTAGCCAGACTGAGCTACGCCCCGATTTGTTGATGGACAGGGGTTTACGCATACGCATGGCCACCTGTTGCCTCTGAAAGGTCTGGACTCTACCGTTTCGGCTAAGGAGTGCAAAGGAAAAATGTCACGCTTGGGAGTGGGCGGGTGCCATTTGGGCAAGAGCGCAATAAAAGGCCCCGGCTCCTATCTTGGAACCGGGGCCTTGTAAATAATCTGGCTGTGCGAACAGCTTAGGCCAGCACTTCCTTTTCGATTATCTTGGCTAGCTTGGTCGTGTCGGCATTGAAGGCGCGGATGCCCTCGGCCAGCTTTTCGGTGGCCATGGCGTCTTCGTTCAGGTGCCAGCGGAAGCTCTTTTCGGATACGTCCAGGCGCTGGATGCTCTCGTGCGCTGCGGCGCTGGCGGAGAGCTTGCGCAGTACCGGGGCCTCGCTCTTGGCTAGGTCGGCCAAGAGGTTGGGGGAGATAGTGAGCAGGTCGCAGCCCGCAAGCTCTGTAATCTCGCTCAGGTTGCGGAAGCTGGCACCCATGACCTCGGTCTTGTAGCCGAACTTCTTGTAGTAGTTGTAGATCATCGTGACGCTCTGCACGCCGGGATCTTCAGCGCCCTTGTAGTCGTGGCCGGTCTTGCCCTTGTACCAGTCGAGGATGCGGCCGACGAAGGGGGAGATGAGCGTTGCTCCGGCCTCAGCGCAGGCAACGGCCTGTGCCAGGGAGAAAAGGAGTGTCATGTTGACGTGGATGCCTTCCTTTTCGAGGATCTTGCCCGCCTGTATGCCTTCCCAAGTGGAGGCTATCTTGATAAGGATGCGCTCGCGCGGGATGCCTTTTTTCTCGTACATCGAGATTATCTTGCGCGCCTTGGCCACGGTGGCCTCGGTGTCGAAGGAAAGATTGGCGGCAACCTCGGTGGAAACGCGGCCGGGGATGATCTTAAGGATCTCGCATCCGAAGAGGACGAGCAGGCTGTCTATGATGTTGTCCACTAGGCCCTGTCCTACCTGAAGGCCGCTCTTTTCGTTCTCGGCAATGGCCAGATCGAGCAGGTGCTCGTACTTTTCCTGCTGCACTGCCTTGTAGATCAGCGTCGGGTTGGTAGTGGCGTCCAGGGGCGAGAACTCGCGGATGGATTCAAAATCGCCCGTGTCGGCGACCACTTTCGTATGGGTCTTGAGTTGTTCGAGACTGTTCATGTTTATGTCGTTGAAAGTTACTATTTTGGGGTTCGCAGGTCAACTTGTGCTTGCCAAGATACTCAAAACCGGGCTTTCTCCGCCTGCAAGCTCCCAAGTGCTCAAATTCGAGCATTTCTGTTCTAACACTTTTCTGAAGTATGGCCAGAGATGAACAAATCGAATTTTTCAGTGACAAATTTTCCTGTTTGGCATTGCAGCGGCTATAGTGCCGTAGAGACATGCGACTTTGAACGCATTTCTCCAGTCAAACCGTCATTTCCCCTGGTCCGACCAACACTAACTAGGAACTGAATAATGAAGAAGAATATCGCTATGTTCGCCGCCCTCGCCCTGGGCGCGTTCTCCACCAACGCACAGGCATCCCTGTCCGTAACCTCGTCCTTCGGCTATGAGTCCGAGTACGTGTTCCGTGGTGTGCAGTTTGCCGATGCCATCATCACACCCTCCGTTGACGTTGCCTATGGCGACTTCTACGCTGGCCTGTGGTTTGCCGTCCCGGTGGAAAATTCCGGCGCATACGTCAACGAGATGGACCTCTACGTCGGTTATAGCAAGGCCATCACGAGCCTTGTCACTATCGACGTCGGCCTGACCCGTTACGCTTACGACAACACCTTCACAAGCTTCCTCGACAAGGACAACACCCTCGAAGGCTTCTTCGGTGTATCGCTGGACACCATCCTCAGCCCCTCGCTCTACGGCTACTATGACTTCGACCTACAGGTGTACACCGTCGAAGCAAAGATCGGTCACTCCATCACCGTGTCCGACAAGGTGAGCGTGGACCTGGGCCTGTCCGGCGGCTATGCCCGAGATGACTACTACGACTACGCTTTCTACGGCGTGACCGCAGACCTGTCCTACGCCATCAACGACAGCAGCAAGTTCGGTGTGGGCCTCCGCTACTCCGGCAGCGACGACTACGGCATCTACGGAAGCGCCACCAACATCAAGCTCGAGAAGAGCATGTTCTGGTACGGCCTCTCCTTCAGCACCGGCTTCTAAGCTCTGCTGATCTAGCTCGGTTTACCATTCATACTTTGGACCCGCGTCGGGCAACTGGCGCGGGTTCTTCGTCGATGTGGGAAAGGGTCTTAACAGATACGCGCATGCAGCCGTTCATAGCTCTGATAGCTCAGGCCTTGCCCTCTCAGGTGTCTGTAACAAATATCTTACATAGGCACCGCACCGAATGCCTGAAGTCTTTACTTGCCAGCCCCACTTGGCTAAAAGTTACAGAAGCGCCATTTTCCGGACATGATTCCGCCGGACTGATGTGCCATCTTGCCCACCGACATGCAGGTTCTTGTTGCCGACGAAGATATTGCCTCAAGGGTCATGGTCGAGACCGTGCTCCGGGAACGCGGGCACACAGTGCGCAATTGCGACGATGGTTTTGAATCCGCAAAACTGCTGTCAGCGTCTCCCCGTCCGCGCATGGCTCTTATATCCAACACCTTGGAACGCCTTCGCGGTTTGGATGTCAGTCGCTTCCTCTCTGCCACCGGCAAGAAGGGGGGCGTGTATCTACTCCTTGTTTGCGACGTTCTGGACATGGAGTTGATGGAGCTTTGCCGCAGGGCAGGGGTGGACGATGTGATTATTCGCCCCTTTAGCGCGGCCCAGTTTGCGGCTCGCTTGGAAGTGGCGGAGCGCTACATAGAAATGGAGGAAGAGCTACTGCGAATGCAGGGCATCATCCAGAACCTTTCCGCATACGAGACGCCCATGCAGAAAAAGGCCCGCGCCCTTCGCGAGGCCAATGCAGCCCTGCTGGGGGTGAAAAAGGAAGAGGAGCCGCAGACCGCTTCAGCAGCCCCGGAGCAGAAAGCTGCCCAGGTGCGCGGCACTGCCGCGGCCGCGCCTCGCCCCGCTTCGGCCCGTCCTGTGGTGGAGGAAGTCCGACACGAGAGGGTGTACCGAGGCTTTCAGATTGTCGCCGACAAGCCCTCGCCTCATTCCGATGCTGCCGCACACCCAGCGCCTGCCCAGTCCGGAAAGTCCGCCCCGCAGGCTCCTCGCCCCGCACAGCCACAAAAAGCCGCACAAGCCCCAAGTCCCGCCGCCCCTGCAAGCCAGAGCGTGTCTCAGGCCGAGCTTGACGCCATGCTGGGGGGCGCGGTCGATATGCCCCACCACGAAGAGCAGCAGGTTCTTGCCAGTGCCCAGCAGGTGCAGGACGAGGAACTGGCCGATGAGGAGCTGATACACCCCTTCGAGTTTGACGAAATTATCCTAAGCGTATTTTCGGGCATGGGCGTCACGCTCAAGAGCGAGTTGCCGCCCAAACCTCTGGCCGAAGGGGCCGTATTCGCCTCCTGGGTTGGGGTGGCCATGCCCAAGGCACCGGTATGGATGGACGTGATGCTGCTTGCAGGAGCGGAGGCTGCCAGCGCCGTCACCAAGGAGTTGCTTGGCCAGTCCAAGGTGAGCGAATCAGATATCTGCGAGATGTTTGCCGAGCTTCAGAACATGGTGCAGGGATCACTGCGCCGCTATTTGGAAGAGAACGGGCACAAGCCAGTGCTTCAGCTTGCAATCCCAAGGGCCGCGAGGCGCGACACACTCCCTCCCCTTCCGAGCGATGGAGTGCTGGTGGAGAGCGGCTTCAGCATCAACGGCGAGCCTATACTGGCCGTCCTATTCGAGCACAGGCAGTATGAGACTTACGACAGCGCAACACATCTTAAGTGCTACGACTTTGTCTGCGACGCGGTACAGTTGGAGAACTCTACTGGCGAACTTATTGTCGCCGGGGCCATCGTCCGCGCCCGCGAGAAGGGCATCATCGAAGGCAAGCCGGGCCGTACCCTGCCTTTCCGCGCAATGAGGGCATCGCCCCTAGCAAAAGCCATCGGCCCCGGCCTTCTATTGGAAGCTCCGGGCACTGCTGTCTGCTGCAAGGACTAAACCGCTCCACGGGGCGGTAAAGTAACAAGGCTCCCCTTGCGAGGAGCCTTGTCATCTAGTGCTTGAAACCGTTCTTCGAGGTGCTATTGAATGCCAGAGTCCTTTGCTTTTGGCGCGCTGGCAGAGTGGCTTTTTCAGGTCTGTTCGCGGCCAGAGGTCTGCGCTCCTGCATTATAGGTTCGCCTAGGCCGATAAGCTGCCTGCCTTCGCCAAGCATTGCCTGCCTGCTCCGGCGCTGGCTCTTTTCGACCAAGGCTACAAGATCGCCCACAGTCTCGGCAAGAGTGTCGGCATGTGCGTTCAGCTCCTCGGACGCCGAGGCCGTCTCCTCGGCGTTGCTAGCGTTACTTTGCGTCACCTTGTCCATTTCGGACACTGCGAGGGTAAGCTGCGATATACCGCGGTCCTGCTCCTGAGTGGCGCTTGCTATCTCGCTTACAAGGTGATTCATCTCGCGGGCCTTGACTACGATAGTGTCGAGGCTGCCGGCCACCTTTGCTGATAGCTGCACGCCCTGTTCGCTACTCTTCACTGCGCCCTCGATTTTGACCGATGTTTCCTTGGCGGAGTTGGCGCTACGCTGGGCAAGGTTGCGCACTTCTTCGGCCACTATGGCGAAGCCTGCACCGGCCTCCCCGGCGCGCGCGGCCTCCACTGCTGCATTGAGCGCAAGAATGTTGGTTTGGAAGGCTATTTCGTCGATAGTCTTGATGATTTGTGAAATTCCTGCCGAGGATGTCTTGATAGCATCCATGGCCAGTTGCATCTGTCGCATCTGGTCAGCGCTTTGATCGGCTGCCGAGCGCATCTGGTCGGCCAGTTCCTTCGCCTGTGCTGCGCTCTGTGCGTTGCCGGCCGTCATAGATGACATTTCCTCAAGCGAAGAGCTTGTCTCTTCGAGACTTGCAGCCTGTTCGCTAGCCCCTTCGGCGAGCATGTTGCTGGCCGAGGCAACTTGCGAAGAAGCCGCCGCTACCTGGGCCGCCCCCTCATCTATCGTGCTTATGGCCTTCTTAAGCGCCGCCGTTATCTTCCTTGTGATGATTGTGCAGGCTGTGAACGCAATGGCCAAGGCCGCTATCAGAGCAACCGTTATGCTGTAATTGGCTCCGCTCGCGCTCATGGCTACGGATTCGCCACGGTCCTTGCTGCGCTTAATGTTGAAGTCAACATATTCGTCCAGTATGGCACGGTATGTTCTGTATTCAGGAAGAAGCGTGGTGTTGATGTAGTCAATAGCCTCCGCCTTGCTCTTGTTTGTAGATATATCAAATAGCTTTATGCGAATATCTCCATAGCGGGCGGCGGAAGCGTTCAGCTTGTCGAATAGGGCCTTGTCCTCGGCGTCGCTAATCATCGTAGTGTACTGTTTGTACAATTCTTGGTTGGCCTTGTATAATATGTCATATCTATTGGCTATATCGGCCATGCCATCAGCGTCAGGAGTGCGAATATGTCTTTCTACATACGCATACCCCCATGTGATGTTATTTTTGATCTGGAGCATCAGGACTGTTCCGGGCATCTCCTTCTCTATCAAATGCTTGGTTTCTATGTTGATAGCGTTGGTCGATATTAGCCCAATAGCTCCTATCGAGAGGGTGAGTGAGGTTAATATGGCAAAGCCCAATGTGAGGCGTTTTTGTATAGTAAGATTGCTCATGGAGGGAAACGTACATTGTGCGCTATTGTGATAGTTGCGCGTTGGTTATCTTCGTGAATGGGAAGCTAAGAAGCTGCTTGTGCATGTGCCTGCTGTTGACAGGTCATGCGCAGGCATCGAGTAAGCGAGGCAGCACTAAGTCTATCGACCACTTGGTACGAAAGTTGTTACGCTTTGTAGGGGCGTCAAGTTGCGCTGGGCGATTTTTACAACTTTGAAATATACGCCCTATGTCTTGGTAATCAGACGAATTATGCGCAATCCATGGAATCAATGTGCGCACGCACATGTCACCCAAAGGGTTGCGGGATTGACTAATCTTCGGGCTTGTCTTGTTGACGTTTGAGCTACCTTCGTAATGGTATTAGAGTAACTCTAAGCACTGCCTGTGCTTCTATGGCAATGGCGCTGTGCCTGTATCGCCAGCCCGACATACACGGGCATATGGGATGGTCCCAATCCTTCACAATCACCCAATGCCAAGCTCGCCCTGACCGTTGCGGGCTTCGACCGCCCAACGATACACATTGGAGTAAGCATTTGCGCTGCTATCCCATGAGAAATCCTGCCTCATGGCGCGGGAGCGCATATTGTGCAGGCGCTCCGGGTTGCCATTCCATAGCTCCAGCGCCCGCAATATGCACTTGTAAAGGGCGTCCGAGCTAGGCTCGTCAAAGAGAAAACCAGTGCCCGTTCCATCCTCGGACCTGTACTGGCGGACAGTATCCACAAGGCCACCTGTTGCACGCACAATCGGGATTGTGCCATAGGCCATTGCGTAAAGCTGGCCAAGGCCGCAGGGTTCGAAGCGGCTGGGCATGAGGAAAAAGTCCGCGCCGGCATAGATGAGGTGGGCGCGCTCGTCGTCGAAACCGATCCAAGTGCCGAAACGTCCCTGATACCTGCCGTGAAACTCGCTGAAGGCGTATTCAAGCTCGCTCTCGCCCGTGCCCAGTATGACAAACTGAACATCGTCGCGTTCCATGAGGCGAGGCACTGCGTGGCGAAGCAGGTCCAGCCCCTTCTGCTCGTACAGGCGCGAAACCACGCCCATGATGGCCTTCTTTGGGTCGTAGCGAAGGCCGAAACGCTCGCAGAGCAGCTTTTTCGACTCTTCCTTTGGGCCGAGGTTGACGGCGGAATAGGGCGCGGGGAGCGTCTTGTCGTGCTGTGGGTTCCATACCGAGGTGTCAATGCCGTTGAGCACTCCGATAAGGTCTGCAGAGCGGAAGCTGAGTATGCTGTTAAGCCCGTGCCCCCCTATAGGCTCCTGAATCTCCCGCGCGTAGGTCTGGCTGACAGTGGTGACTTTGGTGGCGTGGAATATGCCCCCCTTCATCATCGAGACTGCGCCCATCGCCTCCACATGGTCCGCACGGAAAAGCCACTCCGGAAGGCCAAGGAAGCTGATTATGGAGCGGTCGCAGTAGCCCTGATGCTGGATGTTGTGGATTGTGATGATGCTGGCCGCGTTGCCCAGTTTGGTACCCGCGTAAACGGTGTTGAGCATCACCGGCACCAGGCCCGTTGGCCAGTCGTGCGCGTGTACGACATCCGGCATCCAGTCCATCCAGAAGCAGATCTCGAGCGCGGCGCGGCTGAAAAAGCCGAAGCGGCGATCGTTGTCCGAGTGCCAGCCCCAAGGGCCCTCATAGATTTCCTGTCTAGCGAAGAACTCGTCGTACTCTATAAAGTATGCAGGCACCGTGCTGCCGGGCAGAATGCGCTCCCACACTCTGGCGTAACGCATACCGTTGCCCGTGGGGACGGTGAGGGGCTTGTTCTGCGGTTTCCAGTTTTCATCCCTGCGAATACTGCCGTAGAGCGGGCAGACAAGGCGCACATCGTGGCCTAGCTGTTCGAGGGCCTTTGGCAGGGCGCCGGTCACGTCGGCGAGGCCGCCCACTTTGGCAAAGGGGGCAATCTCGGGGGTGATGATGAGAATTTTCACTGTGAGAGAATCGGGCTTCTTTCTGAAGCCCTAGCTATTGAGACTAGTACAAGGCTGCCCTAGAGCACAAGCATTGAGAATCAGGCCTGCACGATGTTATATCGGCATCATAGCGGAATGTGTTGCTTTATAGCTGGAGGAACAAGGTGGGCGTCTCCATGCTCTTGCAGACATCGAGCAATGAAGGTAATCAGGGCAAAGAGTGCAGGTTTCTGCTGGGGTGTGGAGCGGGCGATAGGCATTGCGCGCAACCATGCCGACGCCGGAAAGCGCAATGTGTATTCCGACGGGCCGCTAATCCACAACCGCCAGATGATGGAAAAGCTGGAGGCCGAGGGCATACACGAGGTGGGCGACTATCAGAGCCGGGGCGCTCTTGCGCTCGACAGCGAGGGCGTGCTCGTTGTGCGTGCGCACGGCATTTCGCCAGAGCGCAGGGAGTATCTAAAGAGCCTGGGGCTGGAATTTCGCGACGCCACCTGCCCGGACGTGGGCATCGTGGCCGGGAAAATCCGCCGCATGGCCCGCAACGGCTACTCAACCATCATATTCGGCGACCACGATCACCCCGAGGTAATAGGCCTTCTCGGTTACACCGAAGGGCGGGGCCACCCCGTGGAGAGCGAGGCCGACATAGACGCCCTGCCAGAGCTGGGCGAGAAGGTCTGCATGGTGTCGCAAACCACGATGTTTACCGACGATTTTGCCAAGCTCTCTGCCTACGTACGCTCCAAATACCCGGAACTAGTCGTGTTCGACACCATCTGCGGGGCCACCAAGGCGCGCCAGAGCGACATCGAGGTGCTCGTTCGCGAGGGAGCACAGGCAATCGTCGTCATCGGCGGGCACCATTCTGCCAATACCCGCAAGCTGGCGACTCTGGCCGAAAAGAGCGGCCTGCCCACTTTTCACATAGAGACGGCGGCCGAGTTGGACTCCGGAGCCTTCGCAGGCTTTGAAAGGGTGGGGGTGACAGCCGGTGCCTCGACGCCGGACTTTCTCATCGACGCGGTGTGCGAAAAGCTTGCCGCGATGTAGCGCGTCATTGACAGCCCAAGCTGCACTGGCAGCGGGCTTGGCTACGGACTCAGGATGAAGGCCCTTGCCTTGCGATAAAGTCGGTTAAGTGTCATATTGCACCTGCCGATAAAGAGCCGTCGGAACATGTCCGCCCGCATTTCAATATTCGCGTTCGTCATCTGCTCCCTGCTATCGCTGGGGGGCTGTTTTTCCACGAGCGGAAAGGGCGACACTCCGCGCGAGCAGTTCCGCTCCACATATCAGCCGCGCAACATAAGTAGCGATGCTGAGCTGCCGGTGACGCTGCGCCGCGTAGTGCTGCTCCCAGCCTGTTGGGACGCCGATCCGGATTCGGACTTTCTGCCCTACCTGGACAGCCTGCTCAACCTGTCCCTTCAGCGAAGCGGGGCCTTCGAGATTGTGCCAATTGGCAGGGCACAGATGCACAAGCTCTTCGGCAAGGAGCAGTTCTCCTCTGCGGGCATCCTGCCGGACAATCTCTTGCCCGACATTATGAATCTCTACGCCGCCGACGGCATCGTGTTTGTCGATGTCACGGTGAACCGCCCATACAGGCCGCTGGCGCTGGGGCTTCGCGCCCG
Source organism: Puniceicoccales bacterium Verruco_02 (assembly GCA_001604585.1). Classification (GTDB taxonomy): domain Bacteria; phylum Verrucomicrobiota; class Verrucomicrobiia; order Opitutales; family Oceanipulchritudinaceae; genus Verruco-01. Next base: position 23,357 of record LVBW01000015.1, read on the forward strand.
CATTCTGGACATACGCACAATGAAGGTCGTGTGGAGCGTGGATGCGCTCTTCGACAGTTCTGACCCAGCCGTGGCCAGAGCCGCATCAGCCTATGCCCGGCGCAGCACTTTCAACCCACACCCGGTGGACGTCAGCTCGGGCATCCTCCAGAGTCCCAAGGCATTTGCGAACTTCGCGGTCGATACCCTCTTTGCCACACTGCCGCTGCGCTCAAATGAGTAGTGCCAAGAGCATGGGCCAAGGATTCTTTTTCACGTCGCTGAGAAATAGCTGAAGTATTTTTCGTTCACGGTTAAAGTTGCCTCCTTTCGGGACGATGTTCTCCTCGTCCAAGGATATAACCGTGAATATCGACCCACTAAAAAGACAGCTTCCGACCGGCCTTGAAGGCGTGACGAGGCGTCATACCTCCGCTGGCGAGAAGCAGAGCACTTCCGCCGGACAGGACGCGGTGCTGGACAACATCAACCGCCAGAACCTGCTGGAGCGCATCCGGGAAATTCCCGAGGCGCGCAGCGAAGTTGTCGAGATAGGGCGCCGTCTGGCCGAAGACCCGAACTATCCCTCCGACGAGCTTGTGGACAAGTTGGCCAACGCTCTTGCGGATCTGGAACCGGGTTGGCTGGACGCCTTGGGAACTGAGGAGGACTTGGGCAATGAACCCGCATAGTGTACAGCCCATCAAGGTAAGCATGTTGCGCCTGCCCGCCTTTCGCGACGTTAGCATCACAGGCCTAGTGCGCGGTGTGTCTGCAGGGCAAAAGCTGGACAGCGCAGACACGGCCCCCGGAATATGGAAGGCCCGCCTGCTGACTGCCCGCTTCTGCCTCTGATTCGCCTCGCCCCGCATGGGCTACCGCGCTTAGAGCGGGAATGCGAATACCGTTGCGCTTAGCGGAGCAACCATCAGCCCTTCTGCGGCATTGATCGCGTCGGTTCTATCGATGTCCACGGCGCGGTCTTTGCCAGGTTCGTTGCGGCAATATTCGCTAGGTGCAGAGACTGCCCAGCGCGTTCCCATGCCTCGGACTGTCGCCCCCTTGAGTGCCAGCTTGATGGACTTTGCCTCCAAGGTCGGGTTAACTATGCCCACTGTCAGCGTCTTGCCGTCTTCGGACAGGGCCGCCACCACGTCCAGCGGGCCAAAATCCGCATCAATGAGCAAGGGGATGCTGCCGAAGTGCCTGCGGTAAAGCTCCAGCACAAGCCCCGTCGTTTCCATCTGTGCTGCCGTGCGGCTGGTCTTGATGGCACCGATTACGTTCACTGTCTGCGCGTAGAAGGCCATCTGGACTATGTCGCTCTGGCGGAAATACTCATGCAGACCCTCTGCTATGCCCAGCGCGTCCGCCATGTCGTAGGCGCAGCCAAGCTCCCCGTAACTGTATTCGCGGTGCCAGTAGTTCCACTCGTCCATCGTGATCGGGATTACGCGCCCCTTCAGGTTTGGCAAAGAGGCCTGAAGCCTGCGGTGCCCCTGAGCAGTCTCACGAATAGCTGTCTTCATCTGGACCACTGCCTCTTCCAGAGGGAAGCGCGACGATTCCTCCCAAGGCAGGCGACCCCGATAGAAGTGCTCGGAGATAAGGTGCATGTAGTCGGCACAGTTCATGAGCATCCCCGTGGACCAGCAATGGCCGCTTTTTGCCTGTTCGGGGTCACTGTTGGTGTTGATTATCCCTAGTGCGCCCACGGCCGCCAGTTCTATGGATGGATCCTGTTCGAGCATGGCCTCGGCCACTAGGTTGTGCTTAATCTGATACTGGGAAAGGCTCATGAAGCCCAGCTGCCAAGTGCCGAACATCTCGTTGCCAACGCACCAATACTTGACCTTGTAAGGCTCTGGGTTCCCGTGGTTTGCGCGCCATGAACCGGCGAGAGTGTCGCTAGTGCCGTTGCAGTACTGCACCCATTGCGCGGCGCAGTAAGCGTCCCCAAAGCCAGTGTTGACTGCGATCATAGGCTCTGTACCGACGATGCGGCAGAAGGCAAGGAACTCGTCCGTTCCAAAGTCGTTGTGCTCCACGCCCGTCCATGCCGGGTTCTTGCGCGGCGGCCTGCGGTCGCGATCTCCTATGCCGTCGTGCCAGTCGTAGCCGCTTGTGAAGTTGCCCCCCGGCCAGCGGTATATTGTCCCGCCAAGCTCCTTGAGCAGTTCCAATGTATCCGCGCGCATTCCCTCCACGTTGTCCGCAGGCATGAGCGAGAGCGTGCCAATGACAAGTGCTCCCTTTTCTGCGAGAATCTCCAGTGTGGCCTTGTCGCTCGTGGAGGGCGCTGTGAAGGCAAAGGAGAGCTTCGTAAATTCGTTCGTTGTGCACTCAAGAGCCACGGCCACATCCTTGCCGCCGCTACTCAAGCTGATGCGAAGGCGGGCAGCATCCTCGCTCTTGACCCAGATGTAGCCCGTATATTGCTTTCCTGCCACTACTCCTAGGTCGTGCTGGCGGATTCCCGAGCCTGAGCCAAGGCGCAGCGACTGCTTTCCTACGAAAGCATCCTTCTTAATCATCTCCACGCCCTTGGCTGGGCCGACGATTTCCCAAGGCGATGCGCCCACAACAGGGTAGTCCGTGTCCGTAAGGGAAGTGTAGGGGGCGTAATTCTCCGTGACCTCGAAGAAGAATTTGCGGTCTTCGAGCATCTCGGCCCATATCCCGCCGTAGATGCAGCGGCCTAAGTGCTCGATGAACTGACCGTAGATGTAGGGGTTGATCGGAGCGGCGCTGCTCGAAGAGTCGATATTTAGTTGTGCAGTCTGTGCTGCTAGTGGGTTGACTTGTGTCATGGCCAAAAGGGCTGTGATCAATGGGCGGAGTCTCATGCGGAGTTCCTTTACCAATGGGGGTTGTTACAAGGGGGTGTGCTGCATGACTGTGTCTTGGGCTTGCAGTCGGGCACCTGCATCCTTCATTGTTACGCGCAGAATGTCCAACGCAGAAGTCTTAAGCATATTTGAAAAAACGGGAGCCTTGCTCAAGGGGCACTTCGTGCTTCGCTCCGGGCTGCACAGTGGGCACTTTTTCCAGTGCGCCCGCGTGTGCGAGCATCTGGATCAGGTGGGCAAGCTGGCGGCGATGCTGCTCGAAAAGGTGGAGGACAAGAGCTTCACCACGGTGCTTTCTCCCGCAATGGGCGGCCTAGTTCTAGGGCAGGAAGTGGCCCGTCAGGCAAAGGCGCGCTTCATATTCGCCGAGAAGGTGAACGACACCCTGGCTCTGCGGCGCAACTTCCGCATCGCGCACGGGGAGAAGATACTGATCGTCGAGGACGTGATTACCCGTGGTGGCCGCGTCAACGAATCAATTGAAATCGTCCACGGGCGCGGTGGAGTGGTGACGGGTGTGGCTGTGCTTGTTGACCGTAGCGAAGGCAAGGCCGACTTCGGCGTGCAGCTAACCTCGCTTCTGGAAATGAGCTTCCCAACCTACAAGCCCGACCAAGTCCCTGCCGACCTACGCGCCATACCCGCCGTAAAACCGGGCAGCTAGACGCCAATCCCGCACGCTGCATTTGCCAGCAGCTTTCCTTTGAAAGCCTCGCAGCCCAGTGCGGCCGCGAGGCTTTGCTTTGCAGGGCCGCAAAAGTGAATGCTCGACAAGATAAAGGACAGAAAATACTTACTAATAACCAACAATACCCCCTATTAACAGATGAAGGTCTATATCAACGGCACGCTGTTTGAACAACAGGACGCGAAGATTTCCGTCTTCGATCACGGACTGCTGTACGGAGACGGCATATTTGAGGGAATCCGCATCTACGACGGGTGCATATACAGACTTGAGGAACACCTCGAACGTCTGGAAAAGTCGGCCAGGGCAATCGTACTGGAGCTGCCTTGGACCCGTGCCGAGATTTCCGATGCTGTGGTGCAGTCCTGCCGCGCCAACAACCTTAAGAGCGGCTACATCCGCCTCATCGTCACCCGCGGCGTCGGCTCTCTGGGCCTTAGCCCCAAGACCTGCTCGGACCCGCAGCTCATCATCATCGCGGACAAAATTTCCCTCTACCCGGAGGAGTTCTACACTCATGGCCTGAAGATCATCACCGTTGCCACCCGCCGCAACAACCCGGCAGCCCTGCCCCCGATGGTCAAGAGCCTGAACTACCTAAACAACATCATGGCCAAGATCGACGCCCAGAATGCCGGTTTCATGGAGGCTTTGATGCTCAACGACGAGGGCAACGTCGCCGAATGCACGGGTGACAACTTCTTCCTCGTGGACAAGGGCACGCTCATCACTCCGCCCGTCTCTTCAGGCTCGCTAGCCGGCATAACCCGTGGCGGCGTTATCGACGCTGCCAAAGAGCTGGGCATCCCGCTCAAGGAGATGACCGTCAACCGCTACGACGTGTGGGTGTCCGACGAGATGTTCCTAACCGGCACGGCCGCAGAGCTGGTCCCGGTCATCGAGGTGGACGCCCGCCGCATTGGCGATGGCAAGCCCGGCCCCATCACGCTGAAGCTGCTCGAAGTGTTCCGTCGCAAGGTCCGCTGCGAAGGCCGCATGATATAGATCTGGCTTCACCTGCATTGGTAGGCCATTTCGCCTGTTTGAGTCAGTTCAAGTGTCCCGTCAGTCGCCCTCCCGGTGGCTGGCGGGATGTTTGTGGATGAGCGCAAGTTCCCTTGGGAGCGCGTCAGGCTGTCGCACTGTGCCGGGCTGCGGGAACGTCGCTCGTGCCTTGATGTCTCTGCGAATACAAAGCAATGATTGCGAAATTCGCCAAAATGCCGATTAATTATAAGAAGAAACCCTAGCCCGCAGCCCTCCCAACAAACATGGCCGAATCACACAAATGTCAGATTTGCGGCAAGCCCGCCACCGTGCATCTTACTCAGATTAGCGGGGGCAAGATACACAAGTTCGACCTTTGCGACGAGTGTGCCCACGCCAAGGGCGTGACAGACCCTGACGGCTATTCCGTTAGCGAGGCCAATGCTGGGAAGCCCGTGGCGCACAAACACCCCGCTGGCGAGAGCATCGTATGCGGGGTGTGCGGCATTACAGCCAAGGACTTCAAGAAGATGGGCCACTTTGGCTGCCCGTCCTGTTACGAGTATTTCGGCCCGATAATAACCCCCATGCTGGAGGGTATGCACCGCGACATCGAGCACCGTGGCAGGCAACCGGCACGCTCTTTGGCACGGCTTGCGCTAAGGAAGAAAATCACCCTTTTGGAAAGTGTGCTCTCCGACGCCGTGGCGGAGGAGCGCTTCGAGGAGGCAGCGCGCCTGCGCGACGAGCTTGGCGCGTTGAAAGACCAGCTTCAGGATCAGATAAGTTGAGCACCGCAAAAACAAGGATAGACGCCATACTGGACGCCGGAGAGCCTATGCTCTGTGGCGAGGCCGAGGCCTGCCCGGTGGTCATCACTACGCGCATCCGCCTGGCCAGAAACCTTGCCGGGCACCCATTCCCCGGATGGGCCAAGGAAGCCCAGCGCCGCACTGTGCTCGACCTTTGTCTTGGTGCGCTTGGCGGGGTGCCGCAGCTTCGCGGGGCTGTGACTCTGGCTATGGACACCCTGAGCCAGACCGAGAAGCTCATACTTGCCGAGAGCCACCTCATAAGCCGCGAGCTTATGGAGTCGCGCCCCTTTGCGGGCATTGTGACAAGGCCCGAAGCGGGCTGCTCCATCATGGTGAACGAGGAGGACCACCTGCGCATTCAGCTAATGCAGGGCGGGTTGGCCCTTGAAGAGCTGTGGGAAAGAGCATCGGAGCTTGATCAGTCGATGGAGGGCCGCCTCGACTACGCCTTTTCCCCCCGCCTTGGCTACCTCACGTCCTGCCCAACGAACCTTGGCACAGGCATCCGCGCCTCTGCAATGATGCACCTGCCCGGCCTTGTGATGAAAAACCACATAGACCAGCTCGTGCGCATGGTCTCGCAGCTTGGCATTGCCGTGCGCGGACATCTGGGTGAGGGCAGCGCGGCAAAGGGCAGCATTTTCCAAATTTCCAACCAGCAGACCCTAGGCGAGGACGAGGAGAGCATCATACGCCGCCTGCACAACGTAATCGACGCCATTACTGAGCAGGAGCTTAACGCCCGCCAGTGCCTCTTGGAGGAGAACGAGCCGCAGCTAATGGACAAAATCGGCCGGGCGAGGGGAGTTCTTCAGAACGGGCATCTTTTAAGCTCAGATGAGGCAATGGACATTCTTTCGCTGATTCGTCTCGCGGCGGATCTTGGTCTGGTCCCCAGCCAGTGGCGGGGCAGGGCGGACAGGCTCATGATAGAGGCCCAGCCGGGGCATATGCAGCACCGGGTGGCGGCTGAGTTGGGCGCTACGCGCAGAGATGTTCTCCGCGCCGTACAGATGAGGGAAGAGTTTGCACAACTGCCAGCTCTTACCGAAGTTACAGGGGTGGCAAATTTGTAGGAGGAAGCAGTCATGTCTATGGAACCGATGAACAATTTCACACCGCGTGCCCAGCAGGTGCTGGCGCTCGCCCGCAAGGAGGCAGACCGTTTCCACCACAATTACGTTGGAACGGAGCACCTCTTGCTCGGCCTCATTCACCTTGGACAGGGCGTGGCGGTGAATGTACTTCAGAAGATGGGCCTCAGTCTGGAAACAGTCCGCGCCGCTGTCGAAAAGCAGGTGGGCACCGGGCCGCAGACCAAGCCCGTGGGCAACATCCCATACACCCCCCGCGTCAAGAAAGTTCTTGCGCTGGCGGGCAAGGAAGCGCGCTCGCTTAACCACAGCTACGTGGGCACCGAGCACATACTGCTCGGCCTGCTCCGCGAGGGCGAGGGCGTGGCTGCCCGCGTGCTGCGCAGTCTGGAAGTGGACATTGAGCGTTGCCGCAACGAGATACGCGCAGAGTTGGACCCGAACTTCTCCGAGGAACCCGGTGCACAGCCCGACGAGGGCATGTCGCCCGGCCCGATGGGTTCCGGTCCCAGCCCGATGGGCATGGGAGGCCCAGGCGAAGAGCGAGGCAAGGACATGAAGACGCCCGCCCTGAAGGCTTTCGGGCGCGACCTTACCGAGCTTGCCCGCAATGGCGAAATGGATCCTGTCATCGGCCGCAAGGACGAGATACGCCGCGTAGTTCAGATTCTTTGCCGTCGCACCAAAAACAACCCTGTCCTCATCGGCGAGGCCGGCGTTGGCAAGACGGCCATTGTCGAGGGCCTGGCGCAGGAGATAGCCAACGGCCTTGTACCCGAGATACTTGCGGACAAAAAGCTCATCACCCTTGACCTCGCCCTCATGGTGGCGGGGACGAAGTACCGCGGCCAGTTCGAGGAACGCATCAAGGCCGTGATGGACGAGATACGCCGCGCCAAGAACGTCATAGTCTTTATCGACGAGCTGCACACAATCGTCGGCGCAGGCGCCGCCGAGGGCGCAATGGATGCCTCGAACATTTTCAAACCCGCCCTTTCGCGAGGAGAGCTTCAGTGCATAGGCGCAACCACCCTTGCCGAGTACCGCAAGTACATCGAAAAGGACAGCGCCCTGGACCGTCGCTTCCAGAGCGTGATGGTCGAGGCCCCGAGCGTGGAGGACTCGATAAAAATTCTTAAAGGCATAGCGCCCAAGTACGAGGAGCATCACAAGGTGGCCTACACGCCTGCCGCGCTGGAGGCAGCCGTTTTCCTGTCGGAACGTTACATTACGTCGCGCTTTTTGCCGGACAAGGCAATTGACGTTCTGGACGAATCCGGCTCGCGGGTCCGCATCGAGTCTCTGCGTCGTCCGCCCGAGATTGAGGATCTGGCGGGCGAGATAGAGCAGATCTGCGCCTCCAAAGAGGAAGCCATTGCACAGCAGCGTTTTGAGGACGCGGCCCGCCTTCGCGACCGCGAGAAGCGCCTGCGTGCCCAGCGCGAGGAGATGATCGAGGACTGGAAGCGCAGCCGCGAGGAGCAGCGCGTGACAGTCGATGTCGAGGACATGATGCAGGTTGTTTCCGGCTGGACGGGCATCCCGCTCTTCCGCATGGAGCAGAAGGAGAGCGAAAAACTGCTCAACCTCGAAAAAGAGCTTCAGGACAAGGTCATCGGGCAGAACGAGGCCACGGTGGCCATTTCCCGTGCCCTGCGCCGCAGCCGTGCGGACCTGAAAGATCCGCGCCGCCCGATAGGTTCCTTCATGTTCATGGGGCCGACGGGCGTGGGGAAGACGCACCTTGCAAAGATACTGGCCGAGACGATGTTCGGAGATCAGGACTCGATGGTGGCAATCGACATGAGCGAGTACATGGAGAAATTCTCCGTGTCGCGGCTCATCGGCTCGCCTCCCGGCTATGTGGGCTACGAGGAGGGCGGCCAGCTTACAGAGGCCGTTCGTCGCAAGCCCTACTGCGTGGTGCTCTTTGACGAAATAGAAAAGGCGCATCCGGACGTGGTGCAGCTCCTCCTTCAGGTGCTCGAAGACGGCCGCCTAACCGACAGCCTCGGCCGTACGGTGGACTTCCGCAACACGATCATAATCATGACAAGCAACGTCGGCGCACACATCCTTCAGAAGGGCAATGTGCTCGGCTTTGGCGACTCTGACAACGATGCCAGCTTCGAGGCGCTCAAGAACCGCATTATGGACGAGGCCAAGAAGGTCTTCAAGCCAGAGTTCCTGAACCGCATTGGCACGATGGTTGTGTTCCGCCAGCTCCTGAAGCAGGATCTTGTCCGCATCATCGACCTTGAGATTTCCAAACTCGCCAAGCGTCTGCGCGATCGCGACATGCAGCTCAACGTGGACCTACTGGTGAAGGAATACATCATCGAAAAGGGCTACGACGAGAAGTTCGGCGCACGTCCGCTCCGCAGAGCTGTGGAGCAGTATCTCGAGGATCCGCTTGCGGAATCCATCCTGCGTGGCGAGCTGGAGAAGGGCAGGTCCATCCATGTCAGCATAGAGGACGGCAGGCCCGTCTTCAGGCAGGACCAGCCAGCGTCCAGCATGTCATAAGCGACATATCGAGCGGTGCAGACGGCATATGTCTGCCTGCCCCCGACACTTATCTGCTACTGCCATTGTCAACAGAATAAAGCAGCAAGGCCCCCGGTCCTGAATGGTCCGGGGGCCTTGGTGTAATGCTAGGTTACACGCTCATCTCTACTTGCGTTCGATCTTGTCGAAGTGCTTCCATAGAGCGGCTTCGAGCTTGTGGATTTCGCGGCGGAAATCCGAGCCCATGTCCACGCGGGGCATCCAGCGTTTGCCACCCAGCTTTTCCAGCATATTGTCCACATTGCGCCCGCAGGCGCAGAAGTGCTCGTAATGCTCGTCGCCAAGGGCCAGCACGCTGAAAAGAAGCCTGTCCATACGGACCTTGCCCTGTTCCAAGTCTGTATAAAAGCGGCGCGCAAAGAACGGTGGCTTTCCACGGTTCCAAGTCGAGATGACAATCAGGGCAGGGTCGCACTCCCGCGCGAGCTGTTCCGCGCTCACGTTGACAAGATCCTGCACCGATGCAGGAATGCCCCTTTTTGCCGCCATGCCTGCAATAGCCTCAGCCACCCAGCGGCTGTTGCCCGTCTCCGTCCCGTAATAAATGGATAGTGTGTTCTGAACCATTCCTGCGCTGTTCCTCTTGCGCGGTCCCCACCGCGCGTAAAAATTTAGTCAAATCCGAAAAGGAGTAGAAAAAACAGCATCGGGGCAATAGAAACTAATCGGAAAGTCACAAAATCTCAAAATTTTCCCGCCCGATTTAACATTAAATCACAATAACGGCGTTTTTATAGCGTGGCATGTTCGGCCTCCGCCACCATTGTTCGCAAAAGCCTGCCCACGCGGAGCTACTGACTGCAATGCGCTCTCGGCGGGATTTCCCCCACCGTGCCCAAGGTGGCGACGGGAAGCTTTGTGTTACGCTTCGGGCGGTTATGGGATTTCCACGCCCTCTTCGCGATACTGCGTGATTTTGTTCCGCAGTGTCCTTGAGGATATGCCTAGGATGTCGGCGGCCTCGTTGCGCCGCCAGCCCTGCTGACGCAGTACGCCCAGAATGTGCTCTTTTTCCAGCTCTTCTAGGGTCTTCACCTTCCCATCCGGGGTAAGGGTGGAGATAGGAGCCGCGTCTGCTTCTGGCAATACAAATGGCGCAGGCTCGTCTGCGGCATCCTCCGCTACGTCGCCCTCACTGTCTTCTGGTGCGGGAGTGGGAGCTGTCGGGACGTGGGAGGGCGCCGCTGGCTTTGCCGGGGCCTCTTCCTCGAAAGGTATGTTCATGGCCGTGATTGGCACCTTGATAAGGCCAAGCATGTAGGGCTGCACCGGCTCTCCATCGTCGCATAGAATCACTGCGCGTTCGATGGTGTTCTGAAGCTCGCGCACGTTGCCCGGCCAGTTGTGCCGCATAATTAGGTCCAGTGTGGCCTTGCTGAACGTCGCTGCCTTCTTGTGCCCGTGTTTGCGGGAAAAGCGGTCTAGGAAGGCCTGCGCTATCTGGGCGATGTCCTCGCCGCGCTCGCGCAAGGGGGGCACCTCGATGGGGAACACGTTCAGGCGGTAGTACAAGTCCTCGCGAAAGTTACCCTTTTCGACTTCTTTAAGCAGGTTGCGGTTCGTTGTGGCCAGAACGCGCACATCGACCTTTATCGTGCGATTGCCGCCCACGCGCTCGAACTCCCGTTCCTGAAGAACGCGCAGCAGCTTGGCCTGAAGCCGGGGCGGGATTTCGCCAATTTCGTCGAGTAGTATCGTGCCGTTGTTGGCCAGTTCGAAGCGGCCCTCGCGGCGCTGGTTGGCCCCGGTGAAGGCCCCTTTTTCGTGGCCGAAAAACTCGCTCTCTATCAGAGTCTCGCTGATTGCGGCGCAGTTGACCTTGATGAAAGGCTGCCCGGCCCTTGGGCTTGCGCGGTAGAGTTCGCCCGCAACCAGTTCCTTGCCCGTGCCGTTCTCGCCCGTGACAAGGACCGTGGCCTCCGTCGCGGCGACCTTCTTTATCATAGTGCGCAGGTGACGCATCACGGGGCTATTGCCTATGATGTCCGTCGTAGTCGTCTGCTCGTTGCTGAAGTAGCGGTTGACCTTGACGAGCTGGCTGTAAGCCTCGGCCTTTTTGAGGATGACCTCTATCTCGTCCATCGAGCAGGGCTTGACCACGTAGTCGAAGGCTCCCTTGCGCATACACTCCACCGCGCCCTCGATGGTGCCATAGCCTGTGATGACAACAACGAGCGGGGCCTCGGGCATTTCGGCCAGCCGTTCGAGAAGTTCCGTGCCCTCGCCATCTGGCAGGCGCATGTCCACGAATATGAGGTCGAACTGGTCCTTTGCCAGCAGCGCCTCGGCCTCGGCGATGCGGGAGGCTGTTGCCACAATGTAATGCTTGCGCCGCAGGTGCGTTTCCAGCGACTTGCGGATGATCATTTCATCGTCCAGTACGATGATCTTTTCAAAAGACATTATGGGAGCGTTTGTTGATGTGGAGACCCGCTTTGCCAAGCGATCTGCATCTAATATGGACTGGTCCGAACCCGCCGCGCCTCGCAGAGAGTCCGCCTGACAGGCGAAACTGCCTGTCAATGCGCAATATAATGCATGAATGGGCAGGTGCTCGTAAAGCCGGAAATATTTTCCGCAAGGACAAATCGGCGCGTTATAGTGTCATTGCTTTATGCAGCCGTTCGCAGTTATCTTTTACCGCCTGTCAGGAATGTGGTTGCCTTTGGGGTGGTGCATGTGTTTTTGCATTTGAATGAGTACCCCTCTCACTGACCCTGCTGCGGACCCTCTCAACCGTTCGCGGCGTGTCGATGTCGTCGATGCCCTGCGCGGCTTTGCCCTAGCCGGCATATTGCTCCTGCACAATGTGGAGAAGTATAACTTCATGTGGTCGCCCGACATGCAGATTGATCTTTTCCCGTCGCTGGATGGTCATGTGTGGACGGCGCTCTTTGCCGTGTTCGGCGGCAAGGCATATGCGATATTCTCGATGCTGTTCGGCTTCAGCTTCTGGGTGCAGTACGAGCGTATGCAGGCAAAGGGCTACGACATGGGCGGACGCTTCGTGTGGCGGCTCTGTCTGTTGTTCAGCTTCGGCCTCTTGCATAGCAGCTATTACTCGGGCGACCTATTAATCTTTTACTCCTCGTTCGGCCTGTTGCTTGTAGCCATGCGCAAGGCGCCAGACTGGCTAGCGTTTGCAGTGTCGATAGTGTTGCTCACCGTTCCTTTCCACTTGTACGAACTGCTGCGCCTATTGGCGGACCCGGACTTTGCTCCCATTCCCAAGAAGCTGTCCTGGCCATATTGGGGCCTCCTTGGAGAAGCTCAGGCTTATGCAAGCTTCCCGGAACTGTCCCGCGCATTCCTGACCAACGGCTTGAAGGCCAATGTGCTCTGGACTTGGGATGCAGGGCGCATGTTTCACATACCGGGTCTGTTCCTATTGGGTATGTTGGCCGCAAGACGCAAGCTGTTTACCGACATGGCCAGTAAACGCTGGGCCATTCTGGGATCAGTGGCGCTTGTCGCATACATTCCCTTGAATTACGCCAAGTCGAATGTGTGGGGCTGGTGCGAAGGGAGCGCGAAGCTCGGCGATGCCTTTTACGCGGTGCTTTCGCCCTACGAGGATCTTGCCATGCTGCTCTTCATGGTGTCGGCCTTCATTCTGCTCTGGCGCGCCGGGCTTGGGCGGCGACTGTTTGGCTGGCTTATCCCTTACGGGCGCATGAGTCTTACCAACTACATGACGCAGGGCCTTACGGGTGTAATCCTCTACAACGGCTGCGGCCTCGGGCTTTGGCACTACTTCGGGCACACCCTTAGCATGATTACCGGTGTGTTCATACTGGTGTTGCAGGTGCTGTTTTCGCGCTGGTGCCTGAAGAATTTCGGGCAGGGACCGATGGAAAAGCTCTGGCGCCGGCTGATGTGGATAGGGCATAAGAGCGCGGCTGCAAAGAGCGCCTGAAAAGCGTTGCGCCCCCATCCGCCCAATCGCTATTGCTAATGGGCATGGACGCAGAGCCCCGCTGCACTTGTCAGGATGCCTTGGACGACAGCCCCGCGCTGGTGGAACAGATCGCCTCGCTGGTCGATTCGATTGGTCGCCGCCCGAGCTGGGACGAGTATTTCATGGCAACTGCCTTCCTGATGAGCAGCCGTTCGGCCTGCGAGCGCCTGCATGTGGGCTGCGTGATGGTGTCCTCGGGCGAGCATCGCAACCGCATCATTGCTGCCGGTTACAACGGCTTTCTGCCGGGCGCACCGCACATATCCCGCCTTCGCGACGGGCACGAGCAGGCCACGGTCCACGCCGAGCAGAACGCCATATCCGACGCGGCGAGGCGCGGTGTAAGCCTGCAAGGGGCAACGGCATACATCACGCACTACCCCTGTGTGAACTGTGCGAAGATTATGGCCGCCGCGGGTATAAGGGCTATTAAATATCACTACGATTACCGAAACGACGAGATAGTGGGGGAACTGCTCAGCGCGTCGGGCATCTCGGTCGAGAAGCTTTAATGGTCGCCTGTTGTCAGGCAAGCCTTGCCCTGAAGTCCTCGTATCCGAAGCTGCGTACTAGGGTCAGCTTCGTGCCCGCTTCGCTGCTCTTGTAGATGCTGGGCAGCTCCACGCCGTTGAATGTCGTGTTCTTGACAAAGCTGTACAGGGCCATGTCGCCGAATACGAGGCGATCGCCCGGCAGTAGCGGGGNNGATATGCCGCCAATGCGGTAAGAGTGCGGCTTTTCGCCCGCCTCACCGCTGCCGAAAAGCGCCGGGCGGTAGGGCATGGCCAGCACGTCCGGGGTGTGCGTTTCGGCGGAGGAATCGACGACGGCTATGGCCTCGCCGTTGTGGATGATGTCGAGGACGGTCGTCACGAATACACCAGCCTGATACACCACGGCCTCGCCCGGCTCCAGATACACCTGCACGCCGGGGAAGCGGGCCTGAAAGCGTGCAATGAGCTGGCAGAGCAACTCTATGTCGTAGCCGGGCTTGGTTATATGGTGCCCGCCGCCGAAGTTCACCCATTTCATCAGCGGGACGAGCTGGCCGAAGCGGGCGACGAAGCTGCCGAGCACGCGCTCCAGCACATCCGCGCCCTGTTCGCAGAGCGCATGAAAGTGCAGCCCTTCGATGCCGGATAGGTCCACGCCTTCGAGGTCCTGCGGGGCCACTCCGAAGCGCGAACCGGGCAGGCAGGGGTTGTAAAGGTCGATTTCCACCTCGGCATGGCCGGGATTGCATCGAAGGCCTACGGATATGCCCTTGCAGGAGGCGGCGATGCGCGCACGGTGCCTCTGCCACTGGGCCACGCTGTTGAACACGATGTGGTCGGAGTATTCGATGACGCGGCCCATCTGCTCGTCGGTGAAGGCGGGCGCGTAGCTGTGCACCTCGCGGCCAAAGTCCTCGCGGCCCATGCGGGCCTCGATTGGGCCGCTGGCGCATACTCCGTGCAGATAGCGCGCAATTGTCGGGTACAGCGCGGGCATCGAAAAGGCTTTTTGCGCAAGGAGAATCTTGGCTCCCGTGCGGCGTTGCACCCTGTCCAGTATCTCACAATTGCGAAGAACCGCGTCCTCGCTGATTATGTAGCAGGGGGTGCGCGCGCTGGAGAGCAGCTCCGGCGAATAGTCTGATGAATGTGGTGTAGGCACAGATTGTATAAAGAAAGTGGCACCCTCGCATTCTTTGGAAGGGAATGCAAGGGTGCCATTATGCGGCCAAAGGCAGCTATTTCGCTAGCGCGGCAAAGGGGCTCAGTAAGACATCGGGGTCAACTTCACCTTGCCGCGGAAAACCCAGTAGATGATCGTCGTGTAGGCGATTACGAGCGGCATGCCGATGAGGGCAATTATCAGCATGATGGTCAAGGTCTTCTGGGACGATGCCGAGTTGTAAACCGTAAGGCTGTTCTCGGCCACTCCGCTTGATAGCACCATGTAAGGGAACATGCTAAGGGCAAACAGGCTCATCATAAGGGCCATTGTAGCCATAGACGAAACAAAGGCCCTCCAGTCCCGTCCCTTGGAAATCTCGCGCGGGATGTTGGCCATCGTAAGGATGCTAAGCGCCACAAGAATGAAGAGGGTGGGCTGCTCGCTCACTGTCTCGCGGATATGCGGTATGTAGATAAGAGTGGCAAAGGTCAGCGCCACGTAGCAGACGATGAAGGTAATCATGGCCGGGCGAATCCAACGCCGCACATTGTCGTGCATTTCGCCCTCGCTCTTCATACAGAGGTAGATTGCTCCGTGCATGGAGAACAGGGCCACCGTCGTCACGCCCATCAATAGCGCGTACGGGTTAAGCAGCGCAAAGAAGGAACCGGCGTAGTTGTGGTTGTCGTCAAGGGGGATGCCCTGCACCATGTTGCCCATCGCAACGCCAAAGAGCAGCGGGGCGGCGAAACTGCTTATGGAAAAGCTCCAGTCCCAGGTGCTGCGCCACCAGCGCATGGGCTGCTTGCTGCGGAACTCTATGGCCACGGCGCGGAATATCAGGGCGAAGAGCAGCAGTATGAAGGCGAGGTAGAAACCGCTGAAAACTGTCGCGTACACCTCCGGGAATGCTGCAAAGAGCGCGCCTCCGCCCGTCACAAGCCACACCTCGTTGCCGTCCCATACCGGGCCAATCGAGTTCAGCGAAATACGCCTGTCGTGGTCGCTCTTGTGGAAGAGGTGCAGAGTGCCCACCCCGAAGTCGAAGCCGTCCAGAATGGCGTAGCCAGTCAATAGGACGCCTATCAGAATATACCAGATTGAGTTGAGGTCCATTGTCTTGTGCCTTTCGCGAGTGTCTGGTTATTCCGCCTGCTTCTTGCGGGTTATGTGCTTGTCCATCGCTTCCATAGCGGCCCTTGTCTGGCCGTATTCCTCGCTGTGGATGTTTTCCGGTCCGTCGTGAATCTTATGGTTAAGCATATAGACGAACACCGCAAAGAGCAGCAGATAGACGAGAATGAATAGTATGAGCGAAATAAGCACATGTTCCGCGCTCACCACCACGCTCAGACCCTCGCTAGTGCGCATAAGGCCCCAGACTATCCAAGGCTGCCGCCCGACTTCGGCTGTCATCCAGCCCACCTGATTGGCCAGCTGCGGCAGGATGGCGGAGAATACCATCACCCACAGGAAGGGCTTCCAACTCCATAGCCATCCCCGCCACCAGCCAATCATGCCCAGTAGGGCAATGCCGATCGAGGCCATGCCGATGGCTATCATCAAGTGGTAGGCCTGAAAAGTGAGGTTCGCTTTTGGGCGATCCTCGGGCGCGAAGGCGTTTAGGCCCGTGACCGGAGTCGTGGTGTCGCCGTGGACCAGCCAGCTAAGCATTCCCTTGATTCGTATGCCGTAGGTGCGGCCCTTTTCCTCGTCCACCCAGCCAAGAATGTACATGTCCGCCGGGGCGCTTTCCTCGAAGTGGCCTTCCATTGCGGCCAGTTTGCTCGGCTGATACTCGGCCACGACTTCGGCACTTGTTGAGCCGGTCTTGAGCGAGAGCAGCGTGGCCACCGTTGCGACGGCAAGGCCCACCTTGATGCTGCTCTTGGCGAACTCCACATCGCGCTTCTTTAACAGGTACCAGGCGCCGACGCTTATTAGCAGGAAGGCACCGCTCTGCCATGCGCCGAGCAGAGTGTGCTCCAAGCGTATGATGGACGATGGGTTAAAAACCATTGCCCAGAAATCCACAATTTCCGCCCTGGGGCCGTTCGGCCCCTCCACAATGTGATGCCCGGCGGGGGTCTGCATCCAAGAGTTGGCTATGACTATCCACAGGGCGCTGAAGTGTGCCCCAAGGCAGACGATGACAGTGGCCAGCCAGTGGACAAAGGGGCTGACTCTTCGCCAGCCGAATAGAACTATTGCGAGAAATCCCGACTCAAGAAAGAATGCGAATATGCCCTCTGCGGCGAGGGCGCTGCCGAACACATCGCCCACGAAGCGGGAGTATTTCTCCCAGTTGGTGCCGAACTCGAACTCCAGCACTATACCACTGGCAACACCTATGGCGAATGTAAGCCCGAACACCTTTGCCCAGAACCGCGTCATGGCCCGGTAGTGTTCGTTGCGTGTTCGCAGCCACATCGTTTCCATGATTACAAGGCACACGCCTAGACCAATGGAGATGGGCGGATAAATATAGTGAAAAGCGGCCGTAAAGCCGAATTGAATACGGGCAAGCAGGGCAGCGTCCATGCGGGAAGCCTATGGGTTGGAGGTTGCGCTTGCAATATGCCTTATCCTAGGCAGGAGTGCAAACGCTGGGTTGGGGGGAAATGGGAGACTTTTCTGCGATGAGCAAGGGCGCTGTTTTATTCCAACGAATGTTTCGGATTACTCAAATATCAGTCCCGTCCTCATTCACTATTCGCAGATATGTCATGGTCTGGTTGACAAGCAGGTGCGCGATCTCTCCAAAGGCCACAGGGCCTTCAAAGGCTCCGGCAGGGAAGTCCTCCATCATGCCCTGCGTGTAGTTGGATATGCACACACAGCTAAAGACCGGGGAGCGGCCATCCTTGGGCATGAAGTCCATGATTTTCTGCTTCATGTTCGGCACAGGCTGGGCAAAGTGGTAGTTCACATTGCGGAACACAGGCCCGTAAAAGGACACCTGCCCGTGTGGCAGGTCGTAGCCGCGTATGCCTACGTTGATGCGCGTGCCGCCGTAATTGGCCAAGAGTGGCACCTCGATATTGGCTTTTATCCTGTTCAGATACTCGGCAAATACGACAAGCTCGCCGTCCACGATGGCGTGCGTCGTTGTGAAGCCTTCGCTCGGAAAGCGTATCACAGGGGCGGGGCGAGGTTCGTAAACGTTGATCATCTCTACCGATGCGCGCAGCCCCGGTGGCAGTTCGAGGTGGATTGCCACCGCTTCGTCCTCCATGCACAGGGCCGATGGACCGAAGAATACCTGCGGGCGCCCGCCGAAGTGTCCGGCCCGGCTACCGCTGACCCAGCCGCTCAGAGCCTTGGAGAATATGCCAGGGTAGCTCGGTGCCTCCTTGGCAAAGGTCTGCTGCACGAGGGTGCCTGCGGGCATGATTACGACGCTGAAGCCGTTCTCTGGCATATCCTCTGGCAAGAGGTGTAGGCCACCCACCCCGTAGCGCTGTATGGAGGCAATGCGCGCCTGCCTTGGCATCACGCTGGCAAAGAGCATATCGCTGACCTGCAAGCCACCCTTGGCCCCCAGTATGAAGGGGGTTGTGCCGCCAATCCAGTTCCCCCTTGGCAATAGGCGCATCTGTTCGGCAGCGCCCGCGATGAGCATGGGCCTGCCTTCGGCGATGAGAGCGGCCAGTTCTTCTGTACGGTAAAGCATGGGGAGTATGCCAATAGCGGGCAAACACTTGCTCCCGCCATTCGTTCATGCCGGTAATATCGTCACAATATGGCGGCTTGTAAAGCGGCAGGGCGAAATGCGCCCCTTCATGCGCGCGCCGCATGGAGCTGTTCAGTCCGCCAGAGGGGCGTTGCGGATAAGGTCGGTGAGATCCTTGACCTTTATTGGCTTGGGCAGGAAGGCGTCCATTCCGGCGTCGATGCAGCGGTCGTGGTCAGGTTTGCCTGCCGATGCTGTCAGGGCGATTATGTACGGGTGCAGACCCTTGGTGCCCAGACTGCGGCGCAGTTTGCGTGTGGCGGTGATGCCGTCCATTTCCGGCATCTGCACGTCCATCAGCACAATGTCGTAATACTTGCTCTTGAAGGCATCCAGCACCTGTTTGCCGTTCTCTGCAAGGTCGGGGTTGTAACCGGCGCGGCGCAGCAGCAGCAGGGCCACCTTGCTGTTCACGGGGTTGTCTTCGGCCAGAAGGATGCGCACCTTGGCCGGGTCAACGGCGTGATGCTGCGCGCCGCTGTCCGCAGAGTGGACGCAGCCCGGCTCTTCCATGAGCGCGGGGCCGAAGCTGATTTCAAAGAAGAAGGTCGAGCCGTGCCCATGTTTACTTTCCACCCACATTCGCCCGCCCATCAGTTCGCAGAGCTTGCTGCTAATGGCCAGCCCAAGGCCCGTGCCGCCGTACTTGCGCGTCGTGGAAGAGTCCGCCTGAGAGAAGGGGCGGAAAAGGCGCTCGATGCGCTCCTTCGGGATGCCAATGCCTGTGTCGCTCACCGAAAAGCGCAGCCTCGTGTGCCCCGGCAGCGCGTCTTCTGCCCTGCATACCCCGATCGTGACCCCGCCTTTGTGGGTGAACTTGATTGCGTTGCCCACAAGGTTGATGAGCACCTGGCGCAGGCGGGTGGGGTCTCCGCACAGGATGCCGGGCAGGTCCGGCGCACAAGCACTGCGCAGGAAAAGACCCTTGTCCTCGGCTTTCAGGCGGAGCAGGTTTATCGTCTCGGCCACCACGTTGCAGGGCTTGAGGTTTATCTGCTCTAGATCCACCCGTCCCGCCTCGATCTTGGAAAAGTCGAGTATGTCGTTTATAAGGTCCATCAGCGTCTCGCCGCTGGTCCTTATTGTTTCCACAAAGTCGCGCTGCTCCACGCTAAGGTTTGTGCCCTCCATCATCGAGGCCATGCCGAGAACCGCGTTCATGGGCGTGCGTATCTCGTGGCTCATGTCCGCGAGGAACTGGCTCTTTGAATGGCTGGCGGACTCGGCCTTGAAGGCCATGTCGTTGGCCTGTCCGATGGCGTCCTCAAGCTGGGCGTTCTCCGCCATCAGCTCAAGGTTGCGCGCCTTGAGGCTTGCGATTTCGATGCGCAGGTCTTCGATTATGCGTTCGAAATACACAAGGCCCCGCCGCAAGGGGTCTGCCGCCAGCTCCCTCTGCGAAGGAAGAGCGCTGCGCAGCTCTGTCGCGCTCTCTTCTGGTAGAGAGGACAGGGCCTTGTCCATCAGCATGTGCAGTATGTTGTCTTCCGGCTTTTTCACGGACGGGGCATGCGCCGTTCAGGGGCGCAGAGTGGCGAGACATGTAATCAGTACATATTGAAGCATCGTCTCATGACACGCCAGAATAAGAGATTAAGAATTTCCGGCAAATACTGACGAATTTTTTATCAAATTTGTGTAAAATTTGAGCTTTGTTGCGAGAATATGGGCGTATCGCCGTCGCTCCGCATCAGCGGTGTCGTATAGCGGAATTTATGGATGCATCAGGGCAACACAGTTGCGCACTCGACAGGGACTGGTCCTCTTGTTTGAATCGCTCCCCTTTTTATAGCAGGCAGGGCGTGTCGTGGCGGCAGCTACTATGTCTGTACTGGGGCAGCTTAAGGCAGAGAAGATGGCAAAAATTGGACTAATTTCCCTCGGGTGTGCAAAGAATCTCGTCGATTCGGAAATCATGCTGGGCACCCTTCGCGATGCCGGGCACGAGCTTGTTGACGAACCCGAAAGCGCGGAGCTGCTCATAATAAACACCTGCTCCTTCATCAACGACGCCAAGAAGGAGAGTATCGAGGCCATACAGGAAGCCGCCGAGCGCCGCAACGGGGGCCGCAGGCAGCGTCTGCTCGTGGCCGGGTGCCTAGCCCAGCGTTACGCTGCCAAGCTGCCCGCCCTGATGCCGGAGGTCGATGCCTTCATAGGGCTGGATCAGGTGGCAAAGGTGGCGGATATTGTGGACTCCCTTCTAGCCGAAGATCGCGTGGAGGGCGCAGCGCCGGAAAATCACGTCAGCGAACGCTCGGCCTACATACCGGATTTTTCGACACCCCACCAGCGCCTGACGCCCCGGCACAGCTCCTTTGTGAAAATTGCCGAAGGTTGCAACCATTTCTGCTCCTTCTGCATAATTCCTCACATACGCGGACGGCACCGCAGCCGCACCAGTGCCGACATCATCCGCGAGGCGCGCGAGTTGATAGCGGGCGGCTGCCGGGAGATAAACCTCGTCTCTCAGGACAGCACCTTTTTCGGCATGGACAGGTGGGAGGGCGCAAGGCCCGGCCCGCGCAGCCTCGTGGACAGTGGGCGAGGGGAGAGCCTTGCCTCGCTTCTGCGGGAACTTAACTCCATAGAGGGCGATTTCTGGATCCGCGTCCTTTACACCCATCCGGCGCACTGGAGCGAAGAGCTGATGGACACATTCGCAGCCTGCGACAAGGTGGTGAAGTACGTCGATGTGCCCCTTCAGCATGTGGCCGATGGCGTCCTGAAGGCCATGCGCCGCGAGACGGACGGCGCCCACGTGCGGGGGCTAGTGCGGACCCTGCGCGAGCGAATCCCCGGAGTCTGCATCCGCAGCACCTTCATCGTGGGCTTTCCCGGAGAGACGCAGGCGGACTTTGACGAGCTGATGGCCTTCATACGCGAGGCCGGCTTCGAGCGCGGGGGCGTGTTTGAATACTCTCGCGAGGAGGACACTCGTGCCTACGAACTGGGGGGCCGGGTGCATTCATCCACACGGCGCAAACGGCGTAACCTGTCAACGGAGCTGCTCTTCAACGTGGCCTCCGAGCGTGGCGAAACCCTCGTCGGGCAGCGCATCCGCGTGCTCGTCGAGGCGCCCGGAGTGGCCCGCAGCCAGTGGGACGCCCCGGACGTTGACGGATACGTGGAAGTGCCTCGGGAACTGCCGGTGGGAGCCTTTGCAGAGGTGCTCGTTCAGGACGCTGTGGGTTATCAGCTTTTTGCGGAAGGGGCTGGAAGAGAGTCCTAGTCCTTGTCCTTGCGGCAGCTCTCGGCGTCGCTTCTGGCGCGCTTTTCCGAAAGGGCCATGAAGTAGTCCTGCGAGGAAAAGAAGCTCCCACCCGGAGCCAGCGCCGGGCCATAAGCGCCGTTGGGCCGCAGAAGCTTGGCTGTGCTGTCCTCAAGCGCCTTGCCCAGCACCTCCTCGATTATGGTCTTGCGCAGCTCCGGGCTGTCCACGGGGAAGACCACCTCCACGCGACGGAAAAAGTTGCGCGGCATCCAGTCGGCGCTACCCATGAACAGTTCCGGCTCGCCCGCATTCTCGAAGTAGAATATGCGGCTGTGCTCCAAAAAGCGTCCCAAGATGCTACGCACCCGTATGCTGCTGCTCATGCCGGGAACCCCTGGGACAAGTCCGCAGATTCCGCGTATTATGAGGTCAATC
This sequence comes from Puniceicoccales bacterium Verruco_02, assembly GCA_001604585.1. Lineage (GTDB taxonomy): Bacteria > Verrucomicrobiota > Verrucomicrobiia > Opitutales > Oceanipulchritudinaceae > Verruco-01. The sequence goes on from LVBW01000015.1 coordinate 45,336, forward strand.
TGCACCCCGGCGCGCGAAGCCTCGTAGAGCGACTCTATGGTGTCCTTGTCGATGAGGCTGTTGCACTTGGCGATTATGCGCGCTGGCTTGCCAGCGCGGGCGTTGGCGGCTTCGCGTCGTATCAGTTCCTGCATTCTCTGATGCAGGTTGAAGGGGGCGACGAGCAGGCGCTCGAACTTCGGGTTCTTGGCAAAGCCGGTCAGGGTGTTGAACACCGCGGCCACCTCGTCAGTAATGTCCTTGCGGCAGGTGAAAAAGGAGAGGTCGGTGTACAGCTTGGCCGTGCGTGTGTGGTAGTTGCCCGTGCCAAGATGCGCGTAGCGACGCAGGCCATCCTCTTCTCGCCGAACGACTAGGCAGCACTTGCAATGCGTCTTGAGCTTCACAAAGCCGTAAACAACATGCACGCCAGCGTCCTCCAGAACGCGCGCCCAGCCGATGTTGTTGGCCTCGTCGAAGCGGGCCTTCAGCTCTATGAGGGCGGTCACCTGCTTGCCGTTGCGTGCGGCAGCCATCAGGGCCTTGACGATCGGGCTGTCTGTGCTTGTGCGGTACAGGGTCATCTTGATGGCCAGCACCTTGGGATCGCTGGCCGCCTGCGCCACAAAGTCCACAACCGGGGTGAAAGAGTCGTAAGGGTGGTGTAGCAGGCGCTCCTGAGCGCGGATTAGCTCGTAAATGTTGTAGTCCCCGCTGAAGTAGGAGGGCAGATACGGGCTGAAAGGGGCGCTCTTGAGGTCTGGCCTGTCGATCAGGTCGTACACGCTCATAAGCCTCATCATGTTGATGGGGCCGTTGATGTTGAATACATGCTGGCGGGACAGGTTGATGTTCGTCAGCAGGCGCTCCAACAGCTCGTCGTTCACCCCGTCCTCGATTTCGAGACGCACCGGGCTGCCCTTGCGGCGCTTGTACAGCTCCTCCTCTATGGAGAGGAGCAGGTTCTCCACCTCCTCTTCGTCGATGTAGAGGTCGCTGTTGCGCGTGATGCGGAAGGCGTGGATTGCCTTGATCTTGTAGCCGACAAAGAAGCGGTCCGCGAAGGTCTTTATGACATCGCTCAGGAACACGTATGTGGGCTTGGCCTTGTCAGTGCCGGGTATGCAGACAACGCGCGGCAGGATGCGCGGCACGGGGATGAAGGCGAGGATGGTCTCCGTCTCGGGCGTTTCCGGGTCGTCCAGCCAGAGCAGCAGGTTCAGGGTCTTGTTGCCAAAGCTGGGGAAGGGGTGGGCAGGGTCGCTGGCAAGGGGGGTGAGGACGGGATACACCTCGTCGCTGAAGTATTTTTCGAGCCATGCTATCTCGCGCTTGGTGAGCTGTTCGCGGGTCTTGAAATACACGCCGTTTTGCGCAAGGACGGGCACTATCTGCTTGTGCCAGCACTCGTACTGGTCGTGGACTAGCGAGCAGCTTATGCTGTGGATGCGGCGGAGCTGTTCCTTGGGACCCAGGCCGTCCGGGCCGGTCTCAAGGACGTTGCTCTCCATCTGCTGGATGAGACCGGCGACGCGGATTTCGTAAAACTCGTCGAGGTTACTCGCCACAAAGGACAGGAAGCGCATCCGGTCGAGGATGGGGAAGCGTTCGTCGTAGGCCTGCTCCAGCACGCGGCGGTTGAAGGCCAGCCAGCTGAGTTCACGGTTGAAGTACGCGCTCTTGCTCTTTGTGTTGGTGTCGTCGGTGGGCATCGCAGTTTGCATGAATGTAGCGGGCAGATGCCTGAAGATAAAGCAAAAGAGGGTGATTTGCTTTGCGCCATTGTGCCTTGCCCTGCCAATGCGGCCCGCTTTCCCCGAGTCTGGCTTGTATGGGCGAGGTGGGCTTGTTAAGTTAACTTTGCAAGGACCGTTCTGCGGCTTCTTGTTCCAACCCCACACCCCTCCATCATATGATTAACATGACTTTGCGGCGCATGGCCTTGTACGCCTTTGCCGCCTGTGCCTCAGCGCAAGCCTGTCTTGGCAGCAATCTCAAAGTGGACCTATCCAATGCGGCCAACATGGGCTTTGCCGACGAGGTGTACGGCGACAAGAGCGGCGGCTGGACCGATCAGGGGCCGGACAAGGACCTGTCGGGCATGACTCCGGGCCTTCTAACTTTCAGCGGCGTTGACTTTGCAATAGCCGACCCCGCAGCCAATGCCGGGCGCAGCGTGATAATGCTGGCCGGAGGAGACAGGCCATATTTTGCCCAAGAGGCTTCGCTGGAACTATCTTCCTTGCCCAAGGCTACTTACATGTACCTGCTCCATTCCGCTGCCTGGATGCCGCCGGTGGGCACCAGCATCGGCAGCATCAAGGTTATCCATACCGATGACAGCTCCAGCAGTTTGGACGTGAAGTCGGGCAGGGAGCTGGGCGACTGGTGGAACCCGATGGATCTGCAAAATGGCTTTGTCGCGTGGACCAAGCCTTCGCGCGGCGGGCGGCTCGGCCTGTACGTGTCGCAGTTCAAGCTCTCGGGCAAGCCGGTCAAGTCCATCACCTTTACGACCGCTAACAAGGCCGCGTGGGGCATCGTGGCCGTGACGCTCTGCAAGGAAAGGGCCGACATGCCCCTGCCAAAGGAAATGCTGGCCCTGCCCGGCAAGGACTGGCGCCCGGTCAAGTCCAGCCTGGGCGTAAAGCCCGGCAGCGCGCTGGACCTGTCCGCACAGCTCGACGCTCCGGCGGGCAAGTACGGCTTTGTGCAGGTGGATGACAAGGGGCATTTCTTCTTTGAAAAGGCCCCGGACAAGCGCGTCCTCTTCTACGGGACGAACCTCTGCTACAGCGCGAATTTCCCCGAGAAGAAGGACGCGGCCAGCATTGCGGAGAGCCTCGCAGCCAACGGCTACAACGTGGTGCGCTTCCACCACTACGACGACATGATGACGTACAAGAGCGTCGATTCCATGACGCCGGACCCCGACATGCTTGATCGCATGGAATACCTCATTGCCGAGTGCAAGAAGCGCGGCATGTACATCATGATAGACCTCTTCACCTACCGCCAGATACGCCTTGGCGAGATTCCCGAGATAGACGAACCCATACGCAGCGGCTTCAAGGCCCTGCCACCCGTCTTGGACAGCGCTTACGAGAATTGGAAGACCTTCGCCAGCCGCATCATGACGCATGTCAATCCCTACACGGGCATGGCGCTCAAGGACGATCCGGCCCTAGTGGGCATCTGCCCGGTCAACGAAGACCCGCTGGGCACTGTCTGGAAGGACACCCCGGCCGTGGCAAGGCTCTACGAGGGGCTTTTTGAAGAGTGGAAAAAGGAACGCTCGCTTGAGCCGCAGGGCTGGAGCGAGACGATCGAGGCGCAGTCCCGCTTCCTGAACGAGATTCAGCTCCGCGGGGACCGTATGTACGAGCGTTACCTCAAGGATGAGCTTGGCGTAAAGGTGCCACTTACCGGTGCAAACTGCCTTGTCGCAATAAGCCTTACAGAGCCTCGCTCGCGTTACGACTACGTCGATAACCACCTTTACTGGGATCACCCGGAGTTCCCCGCAGAAGCGTGGAGGCTTCCTTACCGCTACACTCAGCTTAGCGCCGTGGAGGCCTCTGGCTTTTTTCCGCGCACGCTATTTCCGGCCCGCATCGCCGGTCGTCCCTACACGATTACAGAGTGGAACCATTGCAACCCGAATCGTTACCGTGCCGAAGGGCCTATACTGATGGCTGCCTACGCCGCTCTTCAGGACTGGGACGGCCTGTACCGTTTCGCGCATTCGCACAATATCGACAACATCACTGCCGAGAGCGCGGCGAATGGCTTTGACCTAGCCACGGACCCAGTGGCGCAGATGTCGGAGCGCCTTGGCGCACTGTTGTACATGAACGGCTATGTCAGCCCGGCCAAGGGCTTCGTGACCTACGCTGTCGATGCTTCGAACGGCTACCGCGTAATATCCGGCTGGGGGCAGGAGGGTTACGAGGAGCCGGTGGAGTTCCTTGGCCTGATTACGGGTGTGGGCAGTGTGTGGGCAGAGGGCTTGGATAGCGCCTCGCTAGAAGGGCCGCAGACCGGGTCCGCCCTCTTCGCTGCCAACTCCGGCTATGCAGCACCTACCCCTGACTTGTTGGCCGCGATGCAGGAGCGTGGGGTAATACCCGAGGGTAGCTTCGACCTAGAAAAGGGCATCTTTGTCAGCGACACGGGCGAGCTTACCCTGAACGCCGCCGAGGGCCTGTTCAGTATAGTGGTGCCGCAGGCGGAGAGCTTTACCGTCACCGGGGCCGGGCGTTATGAGGGCAGGCTCGTTAAGGTGGAAATCCGTGGCGAGGGCGCTGTGACCGTCGCCCTTGTGTCGCTGGACGGGAAGCCTCTCTCTGAAAGTGGCCACATGCTGCTCTTCCACCTGCCAGAGCAGGTGAACAGCGGTGCTAGGTTCTCCAACTCCGACATGCGTATGTTGCTCGACTGGGGCAAGCTGCCGCACCTTGTGCGCGTGTCGAAGCTCAGTGTTGATGTGGCTGAATCGAAGTCCGGCCTTTCCGCGTATGCGCTTGGTCTTGACGGCAGCCGCCGTGGCAAAGTGGCCTTAAAGCCGCGCAAGGGTGGGGGCTTTTCCCTGAGTATTGACAACAGCAAGGGCAAAGAAGCGCCAATGGCCTACGAAATCGTAGCCGAATAGTCCCCCTCCCAAGCGATAATTGGACAGGGCATCAAGGCCCCCTCTACTCTGTGGGGGCCTTGTCGTTTCCATCGCCATGCTTCACATGATGGGACCGGGAAATCTTTTAAAAGAAAACCGCTTGCCCATTTGAAAATGTATGTCCGCTGGCGTAACTTGGCTGTATTGCAAAAACAGGCCAAGGACTTGAGGCCAAGGCGATAAACGGCCTTAAAAACAGGCGAGTAGGGGCAAGAGAGAGATACTGCAAGGAGAATTGTCATTGTGGGACGGCCAACGGCAGGTCCGTCCCGATTCCCTGGGGCCGCAACGAATCTGGAGAGGGATTCGCGGTCCAAAAAGGGACACAGCAAGAGAGAGCCAAGGCGGCCGGGGAGGAAAGAGAGAGCCACCCGGCCGCCACCATGTACGGCTCCCGGCATCCGCTTCTTCTGCCCACATGCAGGCATCGCTCGCGGAGCCGTCAATATGAGGTAAATTTGGTTCAAGTCCTTCGGCTGGGGACCGACTTTCTAGGGCATATGGAAGAAGTCCATTACGAGGCCTATCACGACGACATCGGCCTGCTTACTCCCGAGGACATGGCGTTCATACACGACACGCTGGGGCGAGACATACTCTCGGAGGAGGAGGTAAGTGCGGTGTTGAACAACCCTGCCCTGCGCTCTCAGGTGCTGGACAGCCCTGTGCTGTTCGAGACAATGCTCGCCAAGCTGCGCGAGCTAAAAGTATCGGAATACTTCTACTACTCCACGCAGGTGCGGCAGGTGATGTTGAGCGCGGGTCTTGTGGCCGACGATTATACACAAAACGTCGCCTCCTCGCTCGTACGCATGGCGAACATGAAGCGCAAGCACCTCGAACGGGCGGACTCGTCCAGTCGCTACTTGCCCTTGGACATGGAGGTGCTCGTGGAAGAGGGGCGCTACGGCTGCAATATCACAATAAAGGCCGGGATGGAACCTTTCGACATGGTGCTGGAAGGCTTCGTTGCCAAAATCGAGGCCTTCGGCAAGCACGCCGAGTATCCCATACACGCCAAGGGGCAGGACGATTCGGATCATCAGGCCGCGTAGAGCGAAGCAAAGACTTTTTATCCGCAGATATTCGCGGATTATTGAAAGATAAGGCCACCTATAACAACTTTGTTTCTGCTTCGAACGGCCTTTGCGGCGACTGGCTTCGTTTCATAAGCTCGATGTATTTCGTTCAATACTATTCGCTTACGAAGCCTTGCCATCCATCCGATAATACTAGTTCTCGCGACGAAACCAGTTGTTAGAGCTGGTCGTAAGCATTCTCGTTGTGATGCACATGGGCAATGTCCGACGTACATGAAAAGGTTCCGGAAGCGTATGCGCCGGAACCTTCATGAGCCGCCTCCAGCAAAGAGTTGGCTTGCGAGTGCCTTACCTATAGATTGTTGCGTATAACTTTCTGGCCAGAGAGTCGCTGCGGCGGGCGCGGGACGAGTATGCGTTGCGATTAATTTCTATGGTTTTCATTTCGAGTATCCTTTTTTAGTGAATTGTGGAGTTCGCGTGGGAAGATGAGTCACGGTTTCGAAAGTAGTCTTGATCAATATGTAATCATCCTCTGTGCCAATCATCTTAACGCGCCGTATATTAACATGATACGAAACTGAAGCGTATGAGTGAACTCCAGCCATGCTAGATAATGTATCAGTCTGAGACGCTCGTGTTCTCATTCTGATACACAAAGAAGCAGGCTGACCTGTGCTCTGCATCCCATAGGGTCTGATAAAGAGGCGGGTGCTGCTGCCGTTTGCCTCGGCTATCTGCCGTGATAGCACCAGTCCTATACCCGTTCCGTCCAACATTGTGGAAATGAAAGCCACGAAGAGGTTTTCACTGTCGGCAACATCTGATTCTCCTTGCTCGCCGTGATGCACAGGATGGTGCGGAAATAGGAATCGTGATGGCTGGTCAATGAGTTACAACAGCATACCGTGTCCTGCTTGAAACCATTTTTTGAAACGCTCTATATGACATCAAAAGGCCGGTGCCCTTGTATGGACACCGGCCTTTGAAATGTACCGTTTCCGGCCTTATTGACTACATCTCTGCCACAACCGTGGTGACATCCGTCATCGCGGCTAGCGGAACGATGTTGCCATCGACGGCCACGCCGTTGACAGTCAGCTTCTTAACGCCCGTGCAGACGCCGCTCTTGTTGATGACCTCGATCTTGAGGAGCTTGCCGCGGAACTTGCGCTCGGCGGAGAAGCCCTTCCAGTCCCTGGGGATGCAGGGATCGACGCGGAAGCCGTCCATCTCGGGGATGAGGCCCAGGATGCCCTGCTGCGCGCTGAAGGTGGCCCAGCTTGCCGTGCCCGATAGCCAGGGCACGCGGGAGGTGCCGAACTTGGGCGAGGAATCGGCCTGACTGCTCTGGCAGTGCACAAAAGGCTCGACCACGCGGTGGTCGGCTATGTCGTTCTGCGCGGAAGGCATGAAGGCGCGGTAATACTTGTAGGCGCGGTCGCCGTTGCCGTCGGCCACTTCGGCTAGGACGCCCCAGCTCTGTGGGTGCGAGAATATGCCCCCGTTTTCCTTGTTGCCAGCGTTGAAGAGCATGGCGCGCATCACTTCGACCTTCATCGTGCTGATGTGCGGATCGCAGAGTTTTAAGCCGAACTTCGTGAAAAGGCGTTCGTCCATCGTGTCGAGGGCCTTCTTCTGCTGCTCGGGCGTGGCTGCACCGGACATGACTGCCCATGCCTGCGTGTTGACATAAACCTGTCCTTCGGCGTGCTTCTTTGTGCCGTAAACGGTGCCGTCCTCGCCAACGGCCCAGATGAACCAGTCGCCGTCCCAACAGATAGCCTGAATGGCCTTGTCCAGTTCCTTAAGCTCGATCATGGCCCAGTCGGCCGCCTCGGGTTTGCCAAGGAGCTTTGCAATCTCGGCGTAACGCTCAAGGCCGCGGCGCACTTGGAAGCTTACAAAGACGCTCTCGCCGTGGTAGCCGAGCTTGAGGCAGTCGTTCCAGTCGGCCAACAGGCCGCAGGGAAGCCCGTGCGCGCCCTTGCGCTCAAGGTTGAACTTCAGAGCGCGGGTAAGGTGGTCGAACACCGTGCCTTCTTCCTTGTCGGCATAGGGCACTACTTCGTTGTAGAAGGCTACATCGCCGGTTTCCTTGACGTAGGCGGGGATCGCCTCAAGGAGCCATTGGCAGTCGTCGGAGCGGTACTTGTCGTCCGGGGTCTTCTTCATCTGGCCGGGCTTAAGTTCCCAAGGGCGAACCTCGGGCTGTGCGCCGCCGTTACTTTCCTGCGCGGCGAGCATGATCTTCAGGCGGTCCTTGACTAGATCCGGGATCATGAATGCTGCGCCGAGGCAGTCCTGCACCGCGTCGCGGTAGCCGAAGCCGTCGCGGCAGTCGCCCGTGTAGATGAGCGAGACAGCGCGGCACCATTCAAAGGTGATGAGGTTGTTGTAGCTGTTCCAGACGTTGACCATGTGGTCAAAGTCGCTGTCCGGGGTCGTTACCTTGAGGTTCGAGATGCGGCTCTGCCACCAGTCCTTCAGCTTGGCCAGCTCTTGGGCGGCCTTGGCGGGGTTGCCGTATTCGGCCAGCACCTTGCTGCCGACCTTGGCTGCGTCGCCGGAGCCGAGGATGACTGTCAGTTCGATTTCCTCGCCGGGCTGGAGGGTTATGTCGGTCTGAAGGCTGCCGCAGGCGTTGTCGGAGTAGCAGAAGCTGTTGAAGCATTCGCCACGTTGGACGGCGGCCGGGTTGTGGAAGCTGTTGTATTCGCCAAGGAACACGTCGCGGTCGCAGTCATAGCCGCTGATGGGCGAGCCGTTCAGGCCGATGAACCAGTCGCGGCCAACGTCGCCAATGGACACGTCTTCGGAGTGCACGGGCAGGTTGCCGCAGCTCTGGACGCCGATCATGTTGTCCACCTTGCTGGCGCGGACAATGTGCATCGTGTACTGGAGGTTCAACAGGTCGTTGATCATGTTGAACTCTGCGGTGAATTCGCAGAATGTGAACACGCGCAAGCGGCGGACCTTGGCCGAATCGTTGCGCAGCTTGAGCAGCCAGTACTCGAACTTCTGCCCCATGGGGATGAAGTAGGTCGAGAGGTGGTTGATGCCGCTGTAGTCGGACTCGATTGTGGAGTAATTGGTGCCGAAACGGGCAATGCTCTTGTACTGGTCGAGCGGCTTGCCCACCGGTTGCCAGGCGGCGCTCCAGAAGTCGCCGCTTTCCATGTCGCGGACGTAGAACTGGCGGCCCGGCTGGTCGGCGGGGACGGAATTGTAACGGAAGCGCAGGATGCGCCCGTGTGCGGGGGATTTGAGGAAGGAGTAGCCGCCAGCGTGGTTGGTCACAAGGCCGCCGTAAGTGCGGTCGCCCATGTAGTTGGACCAGGGACGTGGGGTGTCCGGCCTGTCGATCACATATTCAAATGCAGCGTCGTCGAAGTAACCATATCGCATAGGCAGGCAATCAAAGAGAAGGCATCAGATGCTGGCGAGAGCAAAGCGGATATGCCCATCGCTTTTGGTCTCGTTTAATGCATTAACGCCGCCGTTCGCCCTACGCTGTTGTTGGTGCTGCCTAGCCCAGCCCCCGCGCTTCGAGGTCTTCCTCGTCGTAGCCTAGATAGTGGCCCAGCTCGTGAAGGTAGGTCTTGCGCAGCTCGCGGCGGAATACGCGGGGGTCTCCCCCGGCGTAGTCCCAGATATTGTCCAGAAATATGTATATGCAGGGCGGGTGGCCTCCCTGCACTCCGCTATCCATTTCGGCGTGCGTTGGGCCGCAGAAAAGCCCCAGAAGCTCGTCGTCAAGGTCGTCGCCATCGCTCAGTTCCGGGCCGGGGCGGGACTGGCAGATAATCGGCACCGAGGCCGCCGCCTCGCGAATGGACTCGGGTAGGCTGGCGTGAACCTTCACAATCACCGCCCTTGTGTCCAGATTAAGCCTGTTGATCAAAGCCGCCCTTTGCATTGTACCCTGCACTCTATGCACGCGGCCTTGCGCTGTGAAGAAAGAACGCACAGCCTGCGTCTGCAAACAAAGATGCAGCATTTTGCTTCAGATGTTACGAAAGCGGGCCGATATGTTTGCTGCCCACCAATGAAAGACAACGAGCACAGCATCCGGCAGAAAGCCGGCATCTTGCACGGTGGCGAAAGGCAGGACAGTCTGCCCGCCAGAATGGAGATGATAGAGAGAGGCCGCAGATTGCTGGCCAATCCCGACTATCCGGACCTGTCCGCCTGCCGCGAACTGGCCGGACGCATCCTCCCCATGCTATACTGACGCGGCAAACTTGCTCACGCCTCAAGGGTCCATGCCGTTCGTGGCCTGCGTTCAGGCTGTGGAAGCTCGAAAAAAGTGGCCAAGACGCGTACAGATACGAACGAAAGCGTTTGCCTAAGCCCCGTTTCGGCACTTTCCTTGAGCGCCAAAGAGCCATGCACCCACGCGAACGTCGCATAATACTCAAGAATGTCGATACGGAGGGCTACACGCCCGACATCGACTGTTACATCAAGAACGGCGGTTACGAGCAGCTTAAGAAGGCTGTGAAGATGCAGCCAGCCGACATCTGCGCCGAAGTGGAAAAGAGCGGTGTGCGCGGACGTGGCGGAGCGGGCTTTCCCGCAGGCATGAAGTGGAAGTTCCTTGACCGCAAGAGCGGCAAGCCGATCTACCTCATCTGTAACGCCGACGAGTCCGAGCCGGGCACCTTCAAGGACCGTCAGATTATCCACAAGGACCCGCACCAGCTCATAGAGGGCATGATGATAGCGGCCTTTGCCATCAATGCCTCGCTGGCCATAATATACATACGCGAGGAAATGCCCCTCGGGGCAAAGCTGCTCAACAAGTGCATAGAAGAAGCGCGCGCTAAGAACCTTGTGGGCGAGAACATCCTAGGCAGCGGCTACTCCTGCAACCTCATCGTCCATCGCGGCGCCTCGGCCTACATCTGCGGCGAGGAAACGGGCCTAATCAACTCCATCGAGGGCCACCGCGCCTATCCGCGCATCAAGCCTCCGTACTTCCCTGCGGCTCTGGGCCTTTACATGTGTCCGACAATCGTCAACAACGTGGAGACGCTCTGCAATGTGAAGCACATCGTGGAGATGGGCGGCGAGGCTTATGCAAAGCTCGGCACCCCCGGCAACACCGGAACGCGCATCTGGTCTCTATCGGGGCATGTGAAAACCCCCGGCTATTACGAGATAGAGTGCGGCAAAGCCACCTATGGCGACCTAATTAACGACTTTGGCGGGGGAATGCTGCCGGGGCGCAAGCTCAAGGCCCTCATTCCCGGCGGCTCCAGCTCGAAAATCATCCGTGGTGACGAACGCTTCAAGGGCAAACTCAAGGACGGCAGCCCCTACGACTGGAGCTGGGAGGATGTGCCGCTGGACTTTGACAGCCCTATGATGGTCGGCTCCATGAGCGGCTCTGGCGCTGTCATCGCGCTGGACGACTCGGTGGACATCGTCGAGGCACTTGCCAACCTAAACGCCTTCTATGCGCACGAGTCCTGCGGCCAGTGTACGCCCTGCCGCGAGGGCAGCCTATGGATGAGTCGCATAACGCGCCGCATGGTGAGCGGAGCTGCCCGCACAGAGGATGTGGATCTTCTTGCCAGTATCGGCGACCAGATAGCAGGGCGCACAATCTGCGCCCACGGCGAAGCCTGCGCCTGGCCGACGCAGAGCTACGTTGCCAAGTTCCGCGATGAATTCCTCGCCGCCGCCGCGCGCAAGGAACGCCGCAGCGGAGCCATGCGCCTTGTGTAGCTTTCCCTCGCATAAGCAGCCCCCAGGCCGGAAGAAGCGCGGATAGCCAGCACTCTATATTAAGCCGGGTGGCAGACGAAGGCTTGTAAGGCAGGGATCATAACGATTGTAAACAACACGCTTTCAATTGACATACAAAGCCCGCACCTGTTGAAAAAACGCAGCCCCTTGCACAAGCCTGCACCTTTAGTTCCGATTTCACATACAAGCGACCGCTCCGGCGGCAAAACCTTAACTAGGAACCTTATCTAAGATGACCAAACCAGTTGTATTCAACTGCACCGTGCTGCGCGACGGCCACCAGAGCCTCGCAGCCACCCGCATGTCCACAGAGCAAATGCTCCCGACCCTCGAACTGCTCGATCAGGTGGGCTTCGGCTGTCTGGAAACCTGGGGCGGTGCAACGATCGACTCCGGCCTGCGCTTCCTTCGCGAATTCCCCTTCAAGCGCCTCGACGCCATCCGCGCCAAGACCCGCACTCCGCACATGATGCTGCTTCGCGGGCAGAACATCGTGGCCTATTCCCACCTTGCCGACGACGTGGTGCAGACCTTCGTGCAGAAGTCCCTCTCCCACGGCATGAACATCATGCGCATCTTCGACGCGCTCAACGACACGCGCAACATGAAGTGCGCCATCGACGCGACAAAGAAGGCTGGCGGCCACGCACAGGGCACAATTTGCTACACCAAGAGTCCCGTCCACACGATGGAGAAGTTCATCCAGATGGGCGAGGAGCTTGAGAAGATGGGCTGCGACTCCATCGTCATCAAGGACATGGCCGGTCTTATCCCGCCCTACGTCGCTGCGGAAATGATCCGTGGCCTGAAGACGCGCACCAGCCTGCCCGTCTGGATTCACACCCACGACACGGCGGGCCTTGGTGCGAGCACCTACCTTGCCGCCATCGACGCAGGCGTGGACGCCGTGGACGTGTCCATAGTCCCCTTTGCTAACGGCACCGGCCAGCCCGACTGTATGCGAATGCTCAGCCTCATGCAGGGTCATCCGCGCCGTCCCACGCTGGACACTGGCAAGCTCGAAAAGCTGCGCGCCATGTTCGAAGGCATCTATCTTGAACTGAACAAGTTCACAAGCCACGCCAACGAGGTTGTGGACAACGACGCGCTGAAGTACGAAGTGCCCGGCGGTATGCTCTCCAACTTCCGCACCCAGCTTAAGGAGCTGAAGATGGAGGACAAGTTCGAGGAAGTGTTCGCCGAAATCCCCGTCGTTCGCGAGGCCCTCGGCTGGATTCCGCTCGTTACGCCCACCTCGCAGATTGTCGGCACCCAGGCCGTCATGAACGTGAAGTTCGGCCGCTGGAAGAACTTCATCCCCGGCGCGATGGACATCGCCCTTGGCTACTTTGGCACGACGCCCGCCCCGGTCAACCCCGAGGTGCAGAAGCTCGCCGCCGACAAGACCAAGAAGGAACCCATCACGGCCCGCCCGGCCGACCTTATCAAGCCCGCCATGGAGGGCCTGCGCAAGACCTTGGCAGAAAAGGGCCTGCCGACAGACGACGAGCACTGCGTTGTTTACGCCATGTTCCCACAGCAGCTTGAGGAGCTCTACAAGCCCGCGCCAGCAGCCCCTGCACCGGCGGCTCCTGCGCCAAAGCCTGCCGCCCCGGCCCCTGTGGCCCAAGCGCCAGCCCCGGCCCCCGTTGCCCCAGCTCCAGTCGCCGCGGCTCCGCTCTCCCTCGGCTCGTCCAAGGCAACCCGCCTTGTCCTCAACATCGAGGGCCGGCAGCACGACGTGCTCGTCGAAGAGCTGGACTAGGTTTCGTAAATTCAGTTACGACAAACATTTCGAGGCGCGGGTCTGGCATAGACTCGCGCCTTTTTGCATCATACACATTGCCTCCCATCGCATCTTCCACGCATCCGCAGCTTGCACTTGGCAGCAAAGAAGCGGATTATCACTCCTAAGCCTTCCACAATATGAACCTCTCCACGCAGTATCTGGGACTCCACCTCAAGAACCCCATTGTGGCCGGGGCCTCGCCCCTGTCCTTCTCGTTGGAGATGGCCAAGCGCCTAGAGGAAGCCGGAGCGGCGGCCATTGTCATGCACTCGCTTTTCGAGGAGCAGCTATCCGGGCTGCCTCAGCAGTCTCTGGCTCCTTATCACTTCACGCCCGAGCAGTACATACAGCACCTGCGCGCCTTGAAGCGCGAGCTGTCCATCCCCGTCATTGCCTCGCTTAATAGCGTTCGCGAAGGGGCATGGGTGCGCTACGCCCAGTATATGCAGGACGCCGGGGCCGATGCCTTGGAGATCAACCTCTACTACCTGCCCCGCACCGACAACGAATCCTCGTCCATTGTCGAGCAGCGCGCCTTTCAGATAGTGCGCCTTGTGCGCCAGTTTGTCAGCATCCCGATAGCGGTAAAGCTTAGCCCCTGGATAACATCGCTGCCGCAGTTCGCCCACCGGCTGGAAGAGGCTGGGGCGAGCGGTCTTGTGCTCTTTAACCGCTTCGTGCAGCCGGACATAGACATCAAGACCTTCAAGACCATTCCGAAGCTCGACCTTACTACGCCCGAGGACCTTCTCATTCGCCTTCACTGGTTGGCGGCCCTGCATTCGCGCACCCGTCTGGATCTATCCGCAAGCGGAGGTGTCCACGGTGCGAACGACGTAATAAAGGCCATTGTCGCCGGGGCGCGCAGCGTGCAGCTTGTGAGCACCCTGATGCTCAACGGCCCCGATCATATAAAGACCCTGCTCGAAGGTCTGAAGGACTGGCTCACTTTGAACAATTTCCCCAGCGTTGACGAAGCGCGCACCCGTGTTGACACCCTGAGGCGCGATGCGGACAAGGCCACGGGTCGCGAGAACTATATTCGCATAATACACAACTGGGAGCGCCAGCATAGCTAAGCTGGCCTCCTGTCTGGCACAATGAGGGCACTTGGCTGTACTGTGCCTTTGACATGCGGCCGGGCATGTCCATTATAACAAATGAACGCGTGCCGCAGGGCAGAAGCGGCGCGTTGAGTATCCCCCCTCCACACTCCAACGCACACACCCCACACTGCCAATGAAGATACCCCAGCGTCTCAACGCGTGGGCGGGAGCCTTGCTCTGCGCCTCCTTCACTCTTTTTCCTGCGCAAGCACTGAACGCCCAGAGCGTCAGCTTTGAAATGGACCTTTCTGGTGCCAACGCAACGCCAATAAGCCCCCTTATCTACGGACTTAACGACTGGTCCCGCGACTCAGCCACAGCGTCCATCAACTTCACCTTGGAACGGCAGGGCGGCAACCGTATGAGCGGTTACAATTGGGAGAACAATGCCTCCAACGCAGGCAGCGACTACATCCACCATAGCGACAACTTACTGGTCAACACCCTGCCCAGTGCCCAGCAGTCCCTGCCCGGCGCGGCTGTGAAGCTTAGCGTTGATCATGCCCGTGGTGCGGGTCGCCCAAGCCTTGTCACACTGCAACTGGCCGGATACGTGGCCGCGGACAAGAACGGCACAGTTACCGAGGCGCAGAAGGCTCCGTCGAGCCGCTGGAAACAGGTCGTTGTCAACAAGGGCAGCGCCTACACTCTCACGCCCTCCACGAGCGACGCCTACGTGTATCTGGACGAGCAGGTGAACTTTCTCATCCAGACCTACGGAACGGCTTCGGAGGGGGGAGTGTTCGCCTACAGTCTCGACAACGAACCGGCCCTTTGGTCCCACACTCATCCGCGCATACACCCGAACAAGGCCGGCGTGGCGGAAATTATCGAGCGCGGGGCGGAGGCGGCGGCAATGGTCAAGCGGCTCGACCTCGACGCGCTTGTGTTCGGCCCTGCTCTATGGGGCTGGGGCGCGTATCAGAACTTCAGCGATGCGCCGGACTGGTCCTCTTTCAGCGGTAGCTACGACTGGTTCATAAGCGCCTATCTGGCGGGCATGAAGGCCCGTAGCGACAGCGCGGGCAGGCGCCTCTTGGACGTATTGGACATCCACTACTACCCGGAAGCGGCCGCCGTTACGGGCCAAGACAGTGGCGGCAACGACGTGTACACGCGCGTTACCGACAGCAGCAGCAATAACGAGGCCCTCACTCAGGAGCGCCTGCAAGCCCCGCGCTCGCTCTGGGATCCCACACACACCGAGCAGAGCTGGGTGAGCACCTGGATTACGAGAGGGCCTCTGCGCCTGTTTTCGCGCGTGTTCCCGTCCATAGACACCCATTACCCGGACACAAAGCTGGCCA
This sequence comes from Puniceicoccales bacterium Verruco_02, assembly GCA_001604585.1. Lineage (GTDB taxonomy): Bacteria > Verrucomicrobiota > Verrucomicrobiia > Opitutales > Oceanipulchritudinaceae > Verruco-01. The sequence continues at coordinate 60,983 of LVBW01000015.1, forward strand.
TAACCGAGTACGACTACGGGGGACATCAGAACTACTCCGGCGGTCTTGCGCAGGCGGACGTGCTTGGCATATACGGCAAGTACGGAGTGTATGCGGCATGTTTCTGGGGCAATGTGGAGGGCTACATAATCCCCGCCTTCAAGCTATACCGGGACTATGACGGGCAGGGTGCCACTTTCGGCAATATCGCCTTTCCTGTCAGTAATCCCGCCCCAGAGAGCTACTCCAGCTATCTGTCCACCGATGCGGAAAGGGGCAGCATCCACCTTGTGCTCATCAACAAGACAGGCACGGCGAGCAGTATCAGCGTGGGCCAGAGCGGGGGCAGATTGGCATTTGAAAAGGCAAAGGTGTACGGTTTTGACTCCGCAAACGGGGCCTCACTTCGTCAATACGACGATGTGCAGGACATGGGACTTGGCGGCTTTTCATACACCCTGCCAGCGTGCAGCGCACTGCACTTTGTTATCGAGCAACCCGCCTTGGGAAGCGAGGAGCTTCGCGTTGAAAGATCACAAGTAGCCGGGAAGCTGTGCCTGCTTTTCAAGGGGCGCAGTGGGCACCGTTACCAGCTTCAGCACTCCAGCGACCTTGCCGAATGGACGGACATTGGCGAGGAGCTTACGGGCAGCGGATTGGTGACATATTCAGAACAGGCCATGCCTGCAAATGAACAGCCCGGCTTTTGGCGATACAAGAAGCTCTCCGGCGTGGAGTAGCGCAATCAGTCCTGCTCATTGTCCAGCACAGTTGGGGATAGGCTCCACAGTGTGGCATCGGGCATCTGCTTAATTATGCCAAGCTCCAGCAACTGGGCGGCCATAATCTCGATTCGCTCTACGGACAGCTTGCCGCAGCTGGCCGCGCCGCCTTCTCCGAACACGTAGCCGCCTTCCAGCAGGGCCTGCCGGGAGTAGTCAAGCTGTTCGATGCTCTGGCGTGGGTTTCGCTCCATGATCAGGGCGTGGGCGGGGGAGGGGTCTTTGGTCATGTAGTCCACCCAACCCCTTACAGATGCTCGGACAAAGGCGCTCACTGCCTCCGGGTGGGCGCTGGCAAAGGAGGCGCTAGTATAGACCACGTGCTGAGGGTCGAAGCCCGCGTCGCGCAGTAGCAGGGTGCGCGTTTCCAGCCCCTGCCTAGCCGCTATGAAAGGCTCGCTCGTGACCATACACTGCTGCCCGCTTGCCGGGTCGGAGAGAAAGCGTTCCATGCCCTTGTCGCTTGGGATGATGCGAAGCTGTATGCCGTATTTGCGCTCCAGCCAGGCCAGCCAGGTCCCGCCGGGCATGGCGATGAGCGGACGTCCGTCTAGGTCCGCAAAACCGCTGACGGGGCTTTCTGCGTGCAGGAGAATGCCCTGCGGGTCGTGTTGCAGGGTGGCCATAACTATGCGCAGTGGCATCCCCCGGTCGGCATGGCGCAGTATGGCCTCGACCTTGTTCATGGCAAAGTCGGCCTGTCCTTCGGTCACACGCAGAGCGCCCATGTACGTAATGCCGCCGGGCAGTATGTCCACGTCCAGCCCTTCCTCTGCATAGTAGCCCTTGGCCAGTGCGTAGTAGAAGCCGCCGTGCTCGCCCTGCGGGTACCAGTCGGTCTGGAAGCGGATTTTCTGCAAGTGGCCCGGGCCTTCGCCCTGCTTTTCCGGGCCTTCGCAGGAAGCAAGGGACAGGCAGGCAATTAGGGCCGCTATCGTGCGCATAATCATGCCGAAGCTCTAGCGCTTGCACTGCCGGGGAGCAAAATAAAAGACCCGCAGACTTTTGCCCCATCTGCGGGTCAGCTGAACGACTGGCTCAAGCGGTGTGGGGGACGCGAGCCATGCACATCCGACTGATTCGGATGTTAGAGTATGTTCATGGATGCGGCAATTATGAGGGCATCATGAACGCGTATTTCATGCTCTGTTAATGCATTAAACCTTGCCGCCCATGCTTCGTTGCGGACAATCCCTTCAAGAAGCACGCTTATGCAGGAAAAGTCGTGTTAATCCGCCCCTTTCAACCCCATGAAAACACAGTCCAGCCTTCGTCCCGTGGCCCGCGCCATAGAGCAGTTCGAGGAACTGCTCCGCCAGCATGGACTCAAGCGCGGCAGCCCCCTGCCGGCGGAAAAAGAGCTGTCCGAACGCTGGGGACTCAGCCAGTCCTCCGTCAACCGTGCGGCGCATCGTCTGATTGCCCTTGGCAGGCTACGGCGCGAGGGCTACCGGCTCTTTGCCGTGGGAGCATCAGCCGACAGTGTGGCGGGGGCCAAGGTGTATGTCATAACACACAAGATGGACCGCCTTCAGGGCATAGTGGAGGAGGGGGCGCAAAAGGGCGTCGAGGTGCGTGAGTGCTTCTTTGTCGGCCGCGACGCCGTGCGCCAACATTTGCAAAGAGCCATTGCCGAACGGGCCGACGGGGTGATATTCCGCCAAAGCGACGCTGGCTGGGAATGGGATGCCGAAGTGGCCGCTATGGATAAGCTGAACATTCCCTGCATCGTGGCGCAGGAGGCACCCGATGGACTGGCGATGGTGGCCGAGGACTGGCGCAGCGCCACGGCCCGCCTTGTAGAGCAGTTGCTTGCCGCCGGGCACAGGAGCATCGTCTGCGTAGGCTCTTTGCGGCGCAAGAACCGTTCATCGGTCATCTGCACGGCCTATGAGGAAACCTGCCTGCGTCTGGGGCTTAGCCAGAGCGCAAAGCAGCAGCACATGCTAAGCTCTCACACCCGTCAGGCCATACGTTCATCCTTGCAGAAGATTCGCACGCGCCACCCGGACGCAACGGCGCTGATATGGTTCGACGTGGACCATCTGCGCAACCTTTTGATGGCGATGCACGACGAGCGCACCAGCATCCCGCGCGACCTATCTCTGGCGCTTGTGGGAGACACTCTTGACGCAAGGGCGAACCAGCCCCCGATTACAAGCGCTGGCTTTGACCAGCGCACGCTGGCGCATCTTACGCTGGACCTTATGTGCTCGCAGATTGGTGCTGTGCGCCGCTTTGGCAAGGTGCAGACAAGGCCGCGCATACGGCTCGAGTCCTACCTGAGGGTGGGAGGCTCTGTGCGGGATCTGGGTTCTGTGTCCCTGCCAGAGGCGGCATCCAAGCCCTCTTCGCCAAGTCCTCACCTCTGGCCGCAGCAGCGCGAGGCTAGGCTGCGCGCAGTGCAGGAGACATGGAAAGGTGCCCACTCGCTGGCTGCCGGGGTTCCGAGCGGCAGTTTTCATCCGCTGGACCTTCGGGCGCAGGCCAATCGTTCCTTGCTAAGGCCTCACGGCTGGCTGGGGCATCTGCCGCTTAAAAACCTGCCCGCCGGGCGCAGGCGCATACACGGGGTGGACTTCGACATCATCGACGAGCACGCCAACGATGGCCGAGCGGTTATAGTCATGCAGTCCAGTCGTGGCGCTCAGCCGGTAAGAAGCCCTCTGCCGGGCAAGGTGCAGTTAGCGGTCAACAGGCGTGTGAAGGCGGTGTATTTCCTGCACGGCTGCGGCTTTGTGTCGGAAGCGGCACCCTTTGCATGGTACGATTTCCATCTTGGCGGGCATCGCACATACAGCGTTCCTCTTATCCCGCTTGGTCTTGGCAGTGCGGATGATCCTTGTGTGTCCGGGGCCAACATTCAGGACTGGTGGGCGGACTTTCCGCAGTTCGACGCGCCGCATGTTCGCCACCTTGTTCTGGCTGAGAATGGCGATCCTTACGAGTACGAGCGTTACCTCTACACCTTTGAATGGGTCAATCCCGAGCCGGAGCGCCCATTGCTGAGTCTGGACATACGTTCCAACCCAGACGACCCGGCTACGCTGGGCCTACTGGCCGTGACGCTCTTGTAAGTAGCGTAGCATGTGGACAGACTAACTGGCTGTGGCAGCTGCTTCCAGCCGTCAGCTCTGGATTGGACGGCACAATTTCGGCAAACTTACCTGACGGGAACTGGCGTACATAGAAAAGGGCTGCCGTTTGGCCGACAGCCCCTGTTGAGTTCTTGCGGAACGTTCGGCCTCTAGTGGCAGCCGCAGCCGCCTTTGCCCTCGCCCTTGCCCTGCTCGTGGCCACCGCAGCATTCGCCCGGTTCGCGGCCCTCTTCACGGCACTTGCAGTCTTCGCCCTGCCCGTGCTCGTGGCCGCCGCAGCACTCGTGTTTTTCCTCATGCGCCACCTCTTGAGCGTGCCTTCCGTGGCCACCGCAGCAGCAGTGTTCGTGTCCCATTGCGTTATCCTCTTTATGTATTGTTGTTTTGCCGCCGGTGTCTGCCGGGGCGTTCGTTTTAATGGTATTTGTCATGCAGCATGAGCCGTGCTCCGCGCCTTTTGTAGTGGCAGATTGCGCAGATTCCACTGCCTTGTTCGCGCAGCAACATGAGGAGCCTGCCTCCGCCGTACTGCCAAGACGAAGGGCCAGCCGAGCATACATTCCTCTTAGCATCATGGCTATGAAGATGACTCCCGAAAGCTGCCCTAGCGGAGAGACTGTCTCGTGCATGTGCGGCATCTGAGCGAGCATACTCTCCCTGCCAAGCCCTGCGTCCACCAAGGCCCCGACTAGCCATGCGCAGCCGATTATCGAGGCTACATAGGCCAGTATGGCGGGGGTCCCTAGGTAGCGGCGCATAGTCGTAATGGTTGCCATGTTCGTAGCCGGGCCGCTGATGAGGAACACGAGCGCGCTGCCGGGGCTGAAGCCTGCCTGCATCATGGCGAGTGCCAGCGGGATGGAACCTGCCGAGCAGACATACAGGGGAATGGCAAACAGGGTGACCGCAATGTAGGCCGTGATTCCCTGCAATCCGTAGCTAGCCGCAAAGTCGGCCGATAGGAAGGCCGATACCGCTCCCGCCAGCAGGATGCCAGTGATTAGCGAGGGAGCCATGTCCTGTGGCATCCTGATGAACGCATAGCGCAGGGCTTCGGTCAGCCTTGGCCGGACCTTGTCCGGGGCAATGGCATCTTCCCGGTACGGCATTACAGGTTCTTTGCGGGTGACAAATTGCACTGCCAGCCCGGCCGTGATGCCCGTTACAAAGGCCATGCATATGCGCACTATGGCCATCATCGGCCCAAGCATTCCCCAAGTGGCCAACGCGCTGTCCACTCCCGTCTCCGGCGTGGAAGCAAGGAAGGCGGCCGTGGCTCCCTTGCCCGCACCTTTTTCGCGTATGGCGGCTGCAACGGGTATCACTCCGCAGGAGCAGAGCGGCATGGGCACTCCCACGAGGGTGGCTTTGACGATGCTGCCAAAGCCGGGCCTGCCAAGCACCTTGGTCACCAGCGAGCGGCGCAGGCACAGCGAAATGAGGCCAGCGAGGGCAAAGCCGATAAGTAGCCAGGGGGCGAGCTGGGTGGTCATGGACCAGACTGCGCGCAGGTATTGTTCAGAGAAGTTCACTTCATGGACCTTTCTGCCTTAGCGTGTGTGCCTTCGCGGAACAGGGCCAGTATTGGGCACTCGGACTTGTCTGCCCCGTGTCCGGGGCAGGCCTCGACAGCGTCGGAGAGTAACTTTCGCATTTGCTGCAAGCTGGCTATTCGTTCGTCAATCCAGCGGACCTTTTCCAGCGCCAGTTCGTGAAAGGTGCCCGCGTCTGTGCGCGCGTTGGTGCTCAGGTGCAGCAGGCGGCGGATTTCCTCCAGCGTGAAGCCCAGTTCCTTGGCGTGGAGTATGAAGCCGAGTCTGTCGGCTGCGTCCTGCCCATACTGGCGATAGTTGCTTAGCGTGCGACGCGGGGCGGGAAGCAAGCCCTCGCGTTCATAGTAGCGGATTGTCTCCACCCCCACGCCCGATGATCGCGCAAGCTGGCCGATGCTGAAACCTGTGGGTGCGTTGCGAGGCATGTTCATGCTGACAATATAACCCCGTAGCTTACTACAGAGTCAAGGGGTGATTGAGGAAAAGTTTAGGCATAGCTAAACTTGTTTCGTTGTGGAAAGCAAAGAAGTAAGTGGTGCTATCAAGCCCTTGGGTTGAAGTCCGATTCTTTGGCCAGTTCCTGCCACAGTTGGCGTTCGCGCTCGCCAATATGGTCTGGCACGTCGATAAGTACGGGTAGGAGCAGGTCGCCCCTGCGTCCGTCTGGCAGGGGAAGGCCTCGGCCGCGCACGCGCAGTTGGGTGCCAGCCTGTGCTCCTTCGGGCACGCGCACGCTCACCCCGCCGTCCGGAGTTGGCACCTTGATTACGGAGCCAAGGACGGCTTCCCAAGGGGCAAGCTCAAGGTCGTACACCAGATCGTCGCCGTCCACGCGGAACTGCGGGTGCAGGGCGTAGCGGATGTTCAGGAACAGGTCTCCGGCCCCTCCGCTGCCCATGCCGGGGTCTCCCTTGCCCGGCACGCGCAGGCGCTGGCCCTCGCGCACTCCGGGGGGGATGCGGACCTTGAAGCTCTCCTTTTCCTCGGCCCCGGAGCGGGTGTTGCGGCGCATGCTTACTTCGCGCAGCGAGCCGTTGAACACTTCCTCAAGAGTCACGGCTATGTCGCCATTTACATCCGCTCCGCGCACCGCGAAGCCCTTGGGTCCGCTCTTTGCCTTTGGCGCAGTTTGCGTGCTCTTGGCGAAGGGGTCTGCTGTGGCCCCGCCTTTGCCAAAGCGGGAGAATACACCGCCTGAGCCGAAGAACTCCTCGAAAAAGTCTGAAAAGCCCGTTCCGTCGAAGCGGTAGTTGCGCCCGCCTTCGCCTGTCTGGGATGCGTCGGCCCAGTTTTGCCAGTTGGCGGAGCCTGCCTGTGCTGCGCCCGGTCGTGGAGCGGTGCGGGTTTTCCAGCCAGCCTGAAGCTCGTCGTACTGGCGTCGCTTCTCGGCGTCGCTCAACACCTCGTGAGCCTCGTTTATCTCCTTGAACTTGCGGTCGGCGTTGATTTTGTCCGTGGCCACGTCGGGGTGGAACTTGCGCGCCAGCTTGCGGAAAGCCTTGCGGATGTCGTCTTTGCTGGCTGTGCGGGGCACGCCGAGTATCGCGTAGTAGTCCTTGAAGTCCATGTACGGCGCAGAATTCAACAGGCAAAGTCTAGATCATGCAAGCGCTGGCCTGCATTGGGAGCTGGTTAGCAAGGCGAGAGGGTTGCAAGTGGGGTGGCATGTCGCGGACTTGGAGAAGCGAAGAATAATCTGCCAAGTAAAAGGCCCGGCGGTCTGCACCGCCGGGCCTCGCTACCCGCTTTCAAGCTTAATAGCTTAATGCGTTCCTATCCAAGAGTTGTTATTCAATGAAGCTGTCAGACAGTTCGAGGACATAGCCTTCGCCTGTAGCATTCCAAGTGTAGAACACGCGCTCGGGGGCATTGCCGTTAATGAGGCAGTACCAGTTGCCCGTCGAGTAGTTATACATGTAGGGATACTTTTCAATGCTGACATACCACCAAGTGCTGGTGACGCTGTCGTAGAGGCATATGGCTTTGTCGCCTTCAATCACATACTGCCAGCCGTGGGTGTTGGTGTAGATCCAAGGATAGCTGGCGACTTCTGCGTAGAATGTGCCGAGCCATTCGGACTTGAACCAGTTCGAGCTGTTGGGCTTGTTGTCTGTATCCAAACCTGCCCAACCCATACCTATGTACTTGTCGCCACCGCTGATTACTGTGTAACCGGCTAGGTAGTCATAGCCTGTGCCTTTCTTGGCGTCTTCATCGCTGATATAATACTTGGCGCTTATGTTGCCACTTGCAGCCGGGACATACTTGTATGATGCATGATCCCAGACCATGTAGTTGCCAGAGGCAATGACCTGATCCTTTGTGAACTTGTCAAACAGGGCTAGATAGCCGCCATTGCTCAGGCATATGTAGTTCTCTTCGCCTTTGAGCACATCAGTTGCGCTATCGTTGCTGATGCTGAGGACATCGGTCTGAACCAAGGCCTTGCTGTCGATTGACAGAGTGTTGGCCGAACCATACGTGCCAAGATTGATGTTCTTGGTGATGAGGGTTGTTCCGTTCCCGCTTACATACACATCGTTCATGTAGCCAACGGTCTTGTCGGCATCCTTGGCCGGACTGCGTGCATCACCAACGCCTATGTTTACGGTCGTGCTCTTGACATTTGAGCCGTTTTCGATGCTTATCCTGTTGAAACGTCCCTTCTCGCCAATGTTGATTGTGGTGGCGCTGACTATGGAGGAGGAGATGTTCAGCTCGTTCTCGCGGCTGAAGTATCTGGCTACAACTGACACGCCTTCCTTGTAGGTATGTCCCCAAGCACCGATCGTGATATCACCGGTTACCAGAACGTTGGATTTGTTCTTGATATCGATCGTGTTGTAGGAGCCGTAGTAACCCAGCGTTATGAAGCTGATGCCTGTATCCTTGGCTCCGTCCTTGCCAACAGCGGCAAGAAGGGTGCTGCCGTCGATGAGGACGCTGTTGTAGCTGCCGAGGGCCGTGTTGTCGTTCGCAACGTCGGATAGCTCGCCGTATCCGACATCGAGGCTGCCGGGCATGGTAACGCTGGAGTTAGTGAAGCTGATCTCATTGGCCGTGCCAAAGGATCCTACACTAAGATACGATATGCTAGCTTCTGAATCGCTGACGATTAGCTTGTTGTCGGAGCCACTATGACCCACGTACGTAGATCCAGCGTTCTTCAGCACTGCTCCGTCGCTTACCGTCAGGCTGTTGCCTGAGCCATATAAGCCTATGTATATATCATTGCTGCTTGCATCAAGAGTGCTCCTTGTTACTTTTTTGGGATCACTTGCATCATGCCCGCTCACAAGGACGCTGTTGTTGCAGCCGTAGGAGGCATAGTCGCTGATCGCTTTTCCTTCGGCGTTGGTAGCGGTGCTTCTAATCCCATTACCAACTTTTAGTCTTCTTGTCAGAGTGACAGTAGAGCTTCCTAGTATTTCGAGCTTGTTGCTGCTGCCCCAATAGCCAACGTCGGTATATCCGCTCTTGTATGAGGTAGCACCCTGTATTGTCATGCTGTTGCCGCTGCCGTAGGTCGGGCTGCCGGGAATGGTTTTCCCGTCTGCATCCTTGCTCCATCCGTAGTAGCCATCTCCGATATATGTATAATTGTCATCTCCGATGCTAACCGTGGCATTATCGAAGAGCACAGTGTTGTCGCTGCCCTTTTCTCCAAGCTTAAAGCTACCTGTCGATGTGTAAGTTGCACCATTGGTGACTTCCAGCTTGTTGGCGGAGCCTTCATTGCCAATATCCGTCCACGTTATTCCGCTAATTGTGCTCTTCTTTCCATCCACCTTGACGGTGTTGTTGTCGGCACTTGCTTCGTCACCAATGTTTAACGCAAAGCCTGTTCCCGTAAGGGTTGTGCCTTCGGTGATGCTCAGGCTGTTGCCTGCACCGTTGATACCAACGCTTACTTTGCTTCCGGTTGTGGTCAGCTTGGTGACGTAGGTGGTGTCGCCGATGAGTGTCGATCCGGAAATCGAAAGGCTGTTGTTGTCGCTGCCTTCGTTGGTACCAAGTGTTATGGAACCGCTGGTGGCTACTGCACCGCCGTCGATCTCGACCTTGTTTTCTGAACCGTAAACGCCTATGTTTAGTGCGCCCGTGTTGGTGAAGATGGCTTCCTTAACAAGAAGAACATTGTTCGCATCTCTTTCCGTTGCAACGCCAGAAATAGTAAGCGTGTTCTTGTCGCTTTTCGTTACGACCTTCTTGGCGTCAATCTCACCAAGTCCTACGTCCACGCTGGATGCGGTAAGTGTGGTGCCCTTGCCAACGCTGACGCTGTTCTCAGAACCCTTTTCGCCGATGATAAGGAAGCCTGCTTTTGCTTCAGAGCCAATATCGGACAGGCTGAGGCTGTTGCCATTGCTTGCGTAGCTAACCTTGTTCAGCTCATGCGCGCTGCCGATGGTGGTGGAATGAGAAGAAAGAAAGGACTTGCCGGTTACGTTTACCTTGTTTTGGCCGCCAGCTTCGCCGACGAGCAGTAAGACTGCCCCGGTATCCCATTCCGCGGCCTTGCCGAGAATGACGATGTTGCCGGAGCTTGTGGAAGTGGTTTTCTTGTCTGCGTCGTATTTACCACTGCCCAGAACGCCGCCTTCGGTGTCTAGAGAGGTGCCGGAGATGGTCAGCTTGTTGCCCGACTTGGTCAAACCTACGGTAAGGAAATCTGTTGTAAGTATGCCGGTGTTTGCCTGACTTACGTCAACAAGGTAAACTTTGCCAGTGTCGATGGTGCTTTTTACATCGGCTCCAGTGATGGGATCTGTTTCAGTGCCAGTGCCAGCGCCGAATACTGCGCAGACTGGCGCGCTGAGCAAGATGGCCGCTGCTGTGGCACGTGCCAGCGAGCGACGCTTGGTCGAGTATGGGTAGTAATTTTTCATGGTATAGGAGAAATCCACCGCCATGCCGCCGTTTGCACCATGCGCACGGGGCAGAGGTATGATTCGTCAGCGACTTTCCCGCTCAACAGGAATAGTTTCAAGAATTAACTCCAACGAGTCGCGTTTTGCGGCGTGATGCACCGTATGGCTTTCGCGTGCGATTAAGCCATGACGGCGTGGCGCGCCGCATAATGAAGCTAATAGACCAACCGGCTCCGGCGTGGCACGTCGCAAGCTTGCATGGATTTGACCAATATATTCCATAGTATTTTGATAATAGCTAAAATACTTGCGTTTTGCGGCGCGTTGTGCCGTAACGTTTTTTCATGCTACATGGAATAATAAGAATCATGAATTCTACAGAAGAACCTAGGCCCCTGGCCGACTTTGGACGCAACCTGCGCAGGCTGAGAGTGTCACGCGCACTTACACAGGAAAGACTGTCAGAGTCTATAGACCTGAATATCAGGACCTTGCAAAGGATTGAGGCCGGTCAAATCAACATCCTCCTCAGTACCTTGCTGAGGATTCAGGAGTCGCTCAAGTGCGACTGGGACGAACTTATGCCACCCAAATAGCCTAGGATGACGCATCCTGTATTTGAAAAGTGAGATATGAGGATGCTGACAAATATGGCCCACATTTATTTCGTGTGTATATTGTAGATAATAGCTGATATTGCTCAAATTGTCGTATGAGGGTATGGCAATGACATCGTTTAAGTCATTACAATGACCGCTGAATTACGATTGCGTAACGATTGATGTATCTGGATTGGCTTGTTATTGGTCGATCGTAGATGAGTTGTTTGAATATAAATACTATTCAAATAACAACAGATATGCTTATGCGCTTGTTTGAGGTTGTGTTGTGAGAATATATCTAAATATGCAAATGGCTGAATGAAATCCGGCGAACTTCCGAAACGCCACCAGCTGCCGCAAAGACCGTTCGCAGTAGATATCAAAGTTGTTCGAGGTGGCCAAAAAAGCCCGGCAGAATAATCTGCCGGGCTTTCTTGTGGATACTAACAGGCTGCTGAAGAAGCCATCGCCAGCATTCTGTTTGATAAGGCACTTGCTGTCGATGGCGTTTTAGGTGCTTGAAGCTCTTCCGTTGGCCCGTCTCATGGCCCGATTCGGGCCTGTCTTGCCGCTTTTGCGGCTTGGTTCGCCTGTTTGGTACAGGCGGCGGCACCGGGCGGCATCATGCCGCCGCAGTGGCTCCCGGCGGACTTGCCGCATCGCGCAATGCCAGTTTCGCCATGCGGATCAGGTTGCATGCGCTCATGGCCATCTGCGCCGCGAAGTTCGTTCGGGCTATGCCCTTGTAGCGGCTCTTGCGCAGGCAGCCGGTCGTCTTGAGCCAGCCGAAGTGTTCCTCGATGCGCCGGCGCAGCACCTGGCTCACACGGTAGCCCCCCGTGCGCGTCGTGCGGCCGTCGATGCCCGACACCTTGCGCTTGTCGATGCATGCGCAGTGCGGCCGGATCAGCCGATCCCGGCAGCCCTGCACCCATTCGCTGTTGTGGTAGCCCTTGTCCGCGCCCACCGTCTGCGGCTCGAAGCCACGGTAGCCGAGCTCGTCGAGCTGACGCAGCGAGCTTTTCGTCTCGCCTTCCAGCGCGCCGGTGACTTCGAAGAGCACGCAGAGTCCGTTGCGGTTTTCCATGACCGAGTGCGCTCCGTGGCACAGTTTGGCCTCCTTGCCACGGCCCTTGCGCAGGAGCTTCGCCTCCGGATCGGTGGTCGAGGCGTGCGTATCGTTGCCACGCTTTTCCCCGCTGAAGTCCATCCATCCGTTGCGGCCCTTGGGCTTGGGCAGGCCGCTGGCGTCGGCGCCGTCGGGACCGCTGGCGGACGGGCCGTTCGGGGCGTCACCGTCCTTGTTTTCGTCCTTGGGACGGTAGCTTTTCAGGCTCGCCCAGGCTTCGATCAGCGTGCCGTCCACGGAAAAGTGCTCGTTGCTGGCCCAGCCTTGTTCGCGGGCCAGTTCCACCGCCTCGGCAAAGAACATTTCCGAGGCGTGGTGATGCAGGAGCCGTTCGAGGTTCTTCGTAAAGCTCGTCGCGTGAAAGGGTTCCTCGTCCGGCTCCATGTCGAGGAACCACTGGAAGAGCAGATCGTAGCGGAGCCGTTCGCAAAGCTGGCGGTCGCTGCGCACGCTGTACAGCGCCTGCAAAAGCTTCGCCTTGAGCAGGCGCTCCGGCGGAACGCTCGGGCGGCCTTCCGCCGCATACATCGCCTCGAAATGCCAGCTCATCCGGGCAAGGATTTGATCCGCCATCGCCTTCACCCGGCGGATCGGATGCGTCGCCGGTATCCGGCTTTCCAGATCGATCAGGCACACAAGGCCCCGTTGAGCTGTCTTTCGTCCGCGCATCCATGAAGTGTAGCAAGAAGCGGGACCACGGGGAGCTTTTTCAGCAGCCTGCTAATCAGCGAACTATCCCCGCACGACCCATATTCAAACGGTCTTGTGCTTGGCGATGAACACCCTGGTCCCATTCTCAGCCTGCTCGGCGCACGCAATTACGATCATCTGGTATTGCTGCATGAGCCGCATTTCGTCGGGTTGAAAGACCAGCTTCTGGTAGAAATACGCCGTCTAAGGCCTTCCATCAGCATACGTTCTGAAAATCTGCCCCCCTGTGACGAGCAGTCTGTCAGCCGGACAAGCGATTACCTTCAGGCGCTGTTGGAATCCATCCGCGCCAGGCACCCTCAGGCCTCGGTGCATGTGTCTCTTAACCCTGTCAACCCCGGTACTAACGTCGCTTGGATGCGGCTTGTTTACCGCAATAGTGGCCTTAGCCTTCTGCAAGTGCGTCCGCACTTGCACGCCAGTTCGGCCCGCCCGCTGGTGGAAATTGTGGAGGAGTCCGCCCCGCAGGCGCAGCCCGCTGTGCAGGCTCTACGCGAGGCACCAGAGCCACTGGCCGACGATGTGGCGCGCGCGCTGGAGATGGTTGGCTCTCACCCCAGTTTTCGCCAGCTCTTGGACAGGGCAGCGTCCTTGGCCCGATTCGACGCCCCTGTGCTCATTTACGGCGAGTCCGGCTCCGGCAAGACAGTGCTGGCAAACTTCATATGGAAAACCAGCCGCCGTAGCCGCAACCCCATGCGCAACGCATCCCCGGTGGACCTGCCCGACCCGATGGCCTATGCGCTCATTTTCGGCAATACGGAGGCAGGAGCGCGCTCCGGGCAGAGACCGGGCAAGGGCCTTGTAGAGAGTTGCGGCGAAGAGGGTACCCTGCTTATCGAGAATATCGAGAGTCTCGGTGCGCGCGCGCAAGAAGCGCTCTGCACTTACCTTGGTACGGGGGAGTTTACTCCACTTGGCAGCAGCAGGCCCATTCGCAGTCGAACAAGGTTGATACTGACCTGTGCCGACGATCTTGGGCCGGATAGCCCGCGTCTATTGCCCTGTCTGCGTAGTCTCCTTGCGCCAACTTCGCTCCGTATGCCTCCTTTGCGCGAGCGTCGCGAGGACATTCCCCTGATTGCCCTTCACTACCTGCGTCGCATCAACCTTTCCCTGCGTCAGGCACGCAGCATTTCGCGCGACATGCTGCGCAGTATGCAGGAGCACCACTGGCATGATAATGTGCGCGAGTTGCGCATCGCCATTGAGAGGACGGCTCTTCTATTCCCAGCGCAAGAGTTGGGCATTGGTGCCATGTGTGTTCAAGAGGATGAGGCCCCTTCGTATGGAGCCGCACATCCATCGCCGATGCCTGAGATTGGCGAGGGGTTTTCGCTTGAAAGCTACCTTGGCGACCTTCGCAAGCGTCTTATAATGCGTGCATTGGAGCTTTCCCGTGGCAATCAGAGCGAAGCTGCCCGCCTCTTGGGTATCACCCCGCAGGCAGTGCATCAGTTTGTGAAGTTCCACTTCAAACCACAGCGTAAGTCACCAGCGCAATAGGGCTGCCTCGTTGGCAAGATCGGCCCTAAGAGGTGACCTGTATCGGGCGGTTCAAGTCCGAGCGTGTGCCTCGGAGAGGCGTCCCTTGCGTTCGTAACATTGAAGGAAGGGACGGATGTCCCGGGCCGTCCGCGTTGCGTTACCATCAGTCAGGAGCACTGGTTAGGCTCGGGTTTTTTATGTGAAACGCTCTATTGCTTGCGGTAGCCGATTACGGTCTTATTCAGGGTGGGGATGACGAGCAGCTCCTTTTCGGGGATGTAGAGTATGTCGGCGACTATGGTGTTTTCCTTGCCTAGGTCTAGGAGCAGGCTCTTTGTCCCTTGTTCGTCAATGTGGTAGAGTTCGCCCTGCCATGCGCCGCTGATATAGTAGCCGCCTTTGCCGTCGCTGGTGATGCCGTCGGCGTTTGCGATGCCTTCGCATACGAGTGTCATCTCTTTGCTGCTTCCGTCCACGCGGTAGCATTGGCCATTGCCAAAGTTGAGCAGCATCAGCGAGCCTTTGTCCCAGAGCAGTCCGTTGGGCTTGTCCAGAAGGGGAGAGTCCAGCCAGAGTTCCAGCTCACCTGCGTGGATGCGGTAGATTTTGTTGTCGAAGCAGTCGCTTGCGTAGATGTCTCCTTCGGCCGAGGCACAGAGGTCGTTCAGGAACCTGGCGTTTTTAACGTGGAACTCTTTGTCGATGCAGGCGCTTGGGATGTCGATGCATACTACGCGGTCAATGTCCGCAACGTAGAGTTTGTCGCCTACTAGGGCCAGTCCCTGAGGGTTGTTCAGCCCCTTGTCCAGCCAGCGGACTTCGGCGCTTTGGCCGTCTTCAAGTAAGCGGCTAATGTAGCCGTTGCCGTCGCGGGCCAGATACTCGCCGCCGATGTTGGATATGTAAATGTATCCGCTGCTCGCATCCCAGGCAGCGGATTCGGGCTTGTCCATCACTGCTTCGCTTTCCCATGCGCGTATGAGTTGGCTGGCGTTTAGGTTCGTAGCGAGAAGCAGGCTGGCGATGGCGGCTAATGTGTATGTGTGCGGCATTGTTGAAGGAGCTTACCTAGGGTGTCTTTGGTAGAGTGCATGTGCAATGGTTGAGTTTCATTTTGTCGAAAGTTTAGCCCCGACTAAAATTTCCGCGTTCCCGTGTTGACTGAGACGCAATCTCGATTATGAACGAGCTATGCAGGTAATATCAAGTAATACGAAATTAGTTTGCTCGCTGATGCTTGGGGTGTCGGCGGGTGTTCTTGGCGCACAGTTGGCAGCGGACGACGACGATGATGCCGTGGTTCTGGCTCCGCTTGTGGTGACTGGCACCAAGACCAGTCGTCTGATAACGGAGACTCCGGTGAAAACGGAGCTGATCCTGAAGGAGGACTTCGACAAGTACAACATCACCACGTTCAGGGACGCGTTGCGGCTGATACCTTCGGCGCGCTTCGAGAATGAGTGCCAGAACTGCGGCGTGAACCAGATTCAGCTCCTAGGTCTTGGCACTGAATACACGTCCATTCTATTTGACGGTGCGCCGGTGTATTCGGGCCTCGCGAAGGTGTACGGGGCGGACATTTTTCCGTCCATATTCATTAACCGCATAGAGGTTGTGAAGGGTGGTAGTTCGGTTCTTTACGGCCCGGAGGCCATCGCTGGCGTAATCAACCTTATCACTGCCGAGCCTATGAGTAGCGGCATGGAAACCCGTTCCACGGTCAAGCCGCTCAATGGTGATGCCACCGAGTGGAACAGCTCCATTATCGCTAGTCAGGTCGATCCCGAAGGCTTGTACAGCATTAGTGCCTATGGCTTGTATTACGATAGAGATGGTCTCGATCTTACTGGCGATGGTTTTACGGAACTTGCGCAGTTTAACAACAAGGTGATAGGTCTTCAGGGTTGGTTGCATCCGTTCAAGAATGTCACTCTCAAGGGTACATATCAGTACATGAATCAGAAGCATAGGGGAGGGGACCAGCTTGATATACCCGAGGAGCAGGCAAGGGTTGCCGAGTCGTTGAAGCACGACATCCACATGGCGCATTTTGACTGGAAGCATGGGCTTAGCGAGTACTTCGATTACAGCCTGCGTTTTAGCTATATGTATATCGAGCGCGAGAGTTTCTACGGCTCGCGTGGTGACAATGAGCAGCGCGCCTTTGAGCTTGCGGGTAACGGTGGTGATGTTACCGACGACTTCATCGAGAATAATCAGAGTCTCATCGACGATGTGGCACGCAAGGTCTGGGGCATGACCGAGAATCATGTATATTATGTTGATACGCAGTTCAATCACTACATCGGTGCGCATACAGTCAGCTATGGTATGCAGTACCGTTATGAGGATTTGAAGGATGGTTCGATGTTTGACGAATCTGTGCCGAAGACTGAGGACGACTTCAGTAATGTCGGTTTTTACCTTCAGGATCAGTGGGTTATTAACAAGAATTTGGAGGTAGATCCTGGCATTCGGGTTGACAAGCATGACAATGTGGATGGGTCGATCTATTCGCCCAGGGTTGCGGCCCGGTACAACGCTGGTGATGAGTGGACTATGCGTGCTTCATGGTCAACGGGGTTCAACGCTCCGGGCGCATTTAATGAGGATAAGCACATTGGTGTAAACAATGGTGGTGCAATTTTCCTAGTCAATGAGGAGGGTTTGCAGGAGGAGAGTTCGCAGACTTTCAGCTTCGGCGTGGAGTATACTCCCAAGACTATGGATGGGCAGTTCGTTATTCATTCGCAGGTGCATTACACTTTGCTTAAGGATACCTTCGAGATTGACGATAGCGGGGATATTAGTGGGGATCCGAACCTTTGGCTTCGTATCAATGGGCCGGATTCCAAGATATTCGTTTGGGAGAGCAATTTGCGCTGGAAGTTTTCCGATAACTGGAGTGTAGATGCCGGTTTGTCATACATTAACGCTCGCTTCGATGAGGAGATTGAGCGCGTGACTGGGCTTACTACGGATAAGTTTATTGAGAGACCGGAGTGGACCGGGTATCTTGGTGTTAATTACGAGAATCATGATTTGTTCGATGCTAGGGCGTATTTTAGCTATACCGGGTCGATGATTGCCCTTGGGCAGGAGTCTGACATTTGGCGCTATACGCCTGAGTTTTACGTGCTGGATTTGGAGATTTCCAAGTCGTTCAAGTTGGGACGTAAGGCTAAGATGGTTTTGTCGCTAGGCGTGGATAATGTGTTCGATGAGCGGCAGAAGGATGTGATGAACAATGGTGAGGAGCGGGATCCGACGTATTTGTACGGGCCTGCGTATCCGCGTAGTTATTACCTTAGTGCAAGGCTTGGTTGGTAGGGTCGGGAGGGCTTTTGTCCCGCATATTCGTTGACTTTGCCAGTTAGTGTCGGGGGTGGGTGCCTGTGTGGTGCCTGCCCCCGTTCGTGTAAGCTGATGGGTGGGTTGGGTTTGTGTGGTTGTGTGATTCGATGTATGTGGGTTTGGCTTGCAGTTTGTGGTGCTTTTCTTGGGAAGATTGTCTTGCATCGCTTCTCTTATGAGTGCATGTATGCGTGCTTGTTCTTTTCCAGAATCGCGCCATTAGACGGCGTCGGTTCGGAATTCTCTTTCTTTGGCGACACGTCAGCGTCTGGCCTTCTTATAGGTTACTGCGTTGATGGGTAGCCATTTCTGCAAGGGGGTGTTCCGGAATTCGACCGTGAGCTGGTGCATATGATTGCAGGACGGAGATGGTGGTTGGCTCCGTATCAATATCCACCAAGCCAATAAACGGCACTGAAGAATACGCACTCGCGGCTTAATTAACGCCGCGACGTTTCTCCGCCAGCTCCGGCGGGGCGGAAGAAGCGACGCTAGCCGGAAACGACTGAGGACCGTGCCTCCGGGTCTAATTGTCGTATAAACAGGGGGATGGCCCAAGGGAAGCGAGTCGGTAAGCGTCCCAAGGGTGAGATTCAATCAACCGACTATGCCTGTAGAAGTCATATGCGAAGGTTCTCGGGACGCGGGTTCAACTCCCGCCACCTCCAAGATTTTTCTGTCCAGCCCTTCTTCGGAAGGGCTTTTTGTTGCGCAACTTATAGAAGCCAAACGCGTTGCGTGCAACTCCATCCACGACAGATTTTCGCTCTCAGGACAACTGGACGCTACTGGGCGTGTAAAATCTGCCTTAACTATGCCTTAACTGTGGTGTGTGGGCGGAGGGGCGTGTTCATGGGGTTATCTTACAAAACCAATGACAATGTGCGTCGTGTTGTATGAATTGTTTTGAAAGCCCCACTTCACCCTATGATTCCCCGCTCACTCTGGTAGAGTGGGCGTGATGGGAACTCGCAATCACTGTTTGGGGCCGCGACAGATCGCACGATTTGAACAGGCTGCCTCGCTCTTGCCGGGGGTGGACCCGGTAGAGGTTTACCGCTTCTACATTCGCCATACGCAGAGCGGGCGGAAGGCGGTCGCGTTCGCTGACGCCTCGCGCAGCTACCTCCAGATGCTCGTCGAAACGGGCCGTGCTGTTGCCTACGTGAGCCATGCCCGCAAGGCGCTGGAGGACTTTGCCGAGGAACTTGGGAGCCACGACGTTGCGGACTACGAGGCCGAGGCGATTCGCGGCCACCTCTACGGCCTCAACTACTCGCCGGTCACGATCCGCCACCGTCGCGGGCACCTGCTCTGCGCCTTCGCTTGGTGGGCCGAGCAGGGCTGGATCGACGCGAACCCCGTCGAGAAAATCAAGCGCCCGAGCGTCGTCAGTGGCGAGCCGGGCATCCTGCCAGTCGCCGACATGGAACGCCTGTTCCGCGCCAACGAAAAGGTGGACCCCGGCATCTGCGGAATCCTAGCTCTCGGGGCCTTCGCCGGAATGCGCACCTCGGCCATAGGGCGGCTCGACTTCGAGGAACTGGACTTCGGCCAGCGCGGCATCCTCACGCCCGCCTGCAAGACGAAGAAGCGCCGCCGCCAGTGGATCGAGGGCCTGCCGGAAAACCTCTGGAAGTGGCTGGAACGCACGCCGCCGGAGATCTTTGCCCTCGATGGCCGCCAGCTACTGCACCGCCGCGCAGAGGCGTTCAAGCGGGCGGGGCTGCTCATCGAGGCCGACGACATCGCCTATGAAAACCGCAAGCGCGAGGCGAGGGGAGAGCCGTTAGTAACATGGCAGCCGACGCACCCACCGAAGAACTGCCTGCGCCACAGTTTCGCCACCTATCACGTGGCCCTACACCGCGACCCCGGCAAGACCGCCCTGCTACTAAGCCACCGCAACCAGCAGGTCCTCTACCAGCACTACCTCGGGATAGCGACAAGCTCCGAGGCGGAGAAATACTTCCAGATTCTGCCGCGAAAGTAAGTTGCAATCGCCTTAATCCTGCCTACACTGCCAGCCGTGAAAGTCACGGCACATTACCGCGAGGGACGGAAGGCACCTTGGGAGGCGCGTTGGTGGGTGAACCGCCAGATGCGGACACGTTTCTTTGAGACAGAAGACGAGCGCAACCGCTTCATCAAGAACTTCTCCCGTGAAATAGTTCAGCACGGCGAAGAGGTCTACAAGTTCGACAAGAACCGGATGCGCCGCTGGCAGGAAGCGGACCTCATCGCGCCCGATATTGACCCCGTTGAATTGGCGCGGCACTGGGTGGCAACTCACGAGTCGGCGCAGCTTGTGACGCTGAAGGACGGCGTGGCCCGATTTCTCAAGGAACTCGAACTCGCGGGCCGCACAAAGGAATACCGCGCCCACGTGCGGGAATACCTCAAGAGGTTCGCCAGCGAGTTCGGCGAGGCCCACGTCTCGGCCATCACGAGCACGCAGGTGTCGGACTTCATTCACGCGCTGCCTTTCAGTGCGATCACCAAGCGCCATGCGCGGAGCGGCATCGTCTCGGCCTACAAGTGGTTTGTGAAGCAGGGTTGGGCGGAAAAGAACCCGGCGGCGGCAGTGCCCGTTCCGAAAGTGGACCTCGCGGAGCCGGGCATTCTGACTGTGGCGGAAATGGAGCGGCTCTTCCGCGCCAACGAAACAATAGACCCCGAAATCTGCGGACTTCTCGCCCTCGGAGCCTTCGCCGGAATGCGTGCTTCGGCCATCGCGCGGCTGGACGCCTCGGAACTCGACTTCGCAAACAAGGCCATCTTGACGCCTGCCAGCAAGACGAAGAAGGGCCGCCGTCACTATATGGAAGGTCTGCCGGAAAATCTCTGGGCATGGCTCGAACGGACGCCGAAAGCGGCCTTCAAAATGGAGCCGCGCACGCTCGCCACGCGCCGCGAAAACGCCTTCCGCCGGGCCGGGCTGCTCGTGACAAGCGAGGACGCCAAACGCAACCACGTCCAGCCCAAGGCCCCGCCGAAGAACTGCCTGCGGCACTCGTTCGTCAGCTACCACGTGGCGCTGCACCGCGATCCGGGCCGCACGGCGCTGCTCGTAAGCCACAAGGATCAGTCCATCCTCTGGAACCACTACCTGGGCGTAGCCAAGCGGGAGGACGCCGAGCGATACTTCGCGATTTTACCGACGGCGGCGGCACAAGTCGGGTAGCACGCAGTCGTATCCCGTTGCCCTGACGGCCACTTGAGAACTTCTCGCACAATCCGCTTGCCACATCCAACCAAGTGAACATGTGTATATTCCGCAACCCGAAGCGACGGGCGCCGGAGTGAATCCACGGCGCCCGCACAGGTTGCCGTCGCGGCCTTGGGGTAAGGCTTTGACCTCGAAACACCGCCCGATGACGACGGCTTTGCCGCGCTGGGCGACATCCTCGCCCGGCCCGGTGCCGACACGCCGAACGCGCTCCTCGACGCCCTCTTCATCACCGAGGAAACCGCGCACGGAGCCGCGCCGGACGACTTGCACGACGACGCCAGACGGCTCGGCATCGCGCTGCCCAGCGAGGCAACGATGCTCGAAACGGTGCTCCGCATCTGGAACGCCGCGCCGGACGCCATCCGCACGCGCCACATGGAGCTGACGCTCGCCAAGGTGCGCACCTTCGAGTTCTACAACGCCGAAGACGAGCGCGCGCTTGTGCGCGTCCCGAGTGAGGCGGCGCTGAAGACGGTCACGACCGGCCTCGACGAGTGGTTCGACAAGCGGCGGCGCGGACGCGGCTGCCAGATCCGGCTCTTCCAGCGCGACACGGAACTCTGGTTCCTCATCTCGCACGGCGAACTCTATAGACGCGTCGGGACATGGGAGGACGGACGGAGCGGCAGCCTCGGCTACCGGCCCGATAAATACGACGTTGTGGTGTATGACGAGCTGACGAAGGAGCTGCGCGTCAACGCCACTCTCAACCTGCGCGACCTCTATCGGCGGCAGTTCGGGCTCCTGCTTTTCGGCACCGAAAACCACTTCCCCGGCGAGAACAAATACTCGCTGGAACCGTTGCGCGAACTGGGCGAGAAGTCCCTCATTTGCGCCGATGTGCCGGGCCTCAACTGGGTGAAGCTCACGCGCCTGACCTACGAACTCAAGGGCGACAAACGCATCAAGCGGACGGACGCGGCGGAAAACCTCTTCGAGTCCTACGATTACCAGAAAACCGGCATCCCGCCGGGTGCGCGCCTAATGTCGGCGAGCTTCTCCGTGCGCTTCAAGGACAATCCCCGACCGCGCACGGTCACGATCAAGCCGACAAATGTCGCCCTCTACACGCGGGACGGCGACAGCCATGCGATCGACGAATGGC
>LVBW01000016.1 GCA_001604585.1 Puniceicoccales bacterium Verruco_02
TTCGTAAACCAGTGCAGCTTGCTCAGGGCTTAGGTAGTCCTGATGCGCGGGGTTGGTCGAATCTATCGTTAGCCAGATTACGCCCTTTGCCGCCGCATCGGCCTGCCACTGTTGCATCTTGCCTACCTTGTAGAACTTGTGGACAAAGGGGCAGTTGTGGTTGAACCACTCAAGGACCACGATTTGCCCTTGCAGGGAGGACAGCGAAATGTTCTCTCCGGAGAAACTTTTCAGGCTGAAGTCAGGGGCCTTTTCTCCGACTGTCAGGACGGCGGATGCCGTACTGGTCAGAATGGCAGTGAAGAGTGCTGCAAGAGATAGGATCTTGTTCATATGGCGATCTTGGTCAGGGTTACCGGCTTCATTAGCTAAAGAGTTCAACGGCTCTGGCAATATTCCGTATCTTGAGGGCCGATGGGGCAGGAATATGTCATCTTGCCGGGCCTGAGACGGATTCTCATGTTGAAAAGTTCTCCTCGATGGGGTTTTGTAGCATTTGCATCGTTGGTGCTTAGTGCCGCGTGCCACTGAATATACAGCTACATATGGACAAGCCAAAAGACATGGTGTGGGAGGCCATCAGGGCACAGGCCGAGGTGACTGCGCAGCGCGAGCCGGTCTTGGCCGAGTTGCTGCGCCAGAGCGTGTTGGACAATCGCACACTCGAAGAGGCTCTCAGCCACCGCATTTCGCGCAAGCTGGGCCATCATGCCCTGTCCGAGCCGTATCTGCACGACCTGTTCGTGGAGACCTTTGCCCGCGATTCGCGCATAGGGCTGGACGTGCGCCGCGACATTGTGGCGATTAACGAGCGCGACGCTGCCTGCCCGAACGAGCTTGCGCCATTTCTTTATTTCAAGGGCTTTCAGGCCATAACCGCCTACCGCATTGCGCACAGGCTCTGGGTGGAGGGGCGAGAGGAAATCGCTCTCTACCTTCAGAGCATCGTGTCGCAGGTCTTTGGGGTGGATATACATCCTGCGGCCAGAATCGGGGCCGGTATCATGCTAGACCATGCAACCAGTATCGTCATTGGCGAGACGGCTGTCGTGGAGGACGATGTGTCGATGTTGCACGAGGTGACTTTGGGCGGCACGGGCAAGCAGCGCGGAGACAGGCATCCGAAGGTGCGGCGCAACGTGCTTATCGGTGCTGGAACGAAGATTCTGGGCAACATTGAGATTGGCCAAGGTGCTAGAATTGGTGCCGGAAGCGTGGTTCTGGACGATGTGCCCCCGCACACGACCGCCGTGGGCGTGCCAGCAAGAGTCATAGGGCGGGAGCGCAACGAGGTGCCATCTGCAACGATGGATCACTACATCAACGTGAAAGACATCGTTCTGGATTACGTGATATAGCCTGTCACGTAGAGTGGTTCTCAATATAATAACCGAGCGTAACTCGCGCTCTTGACCAAATACCGCGGCTTCACTCTTGGCCAAGCGCCGCCTGCCTATCGCTGCACAATGGAAAAGCCGGTCCCCCCGTGAAGGGGATACCGGCTTTTGGCAGGAGGGGTCCCTGACGTTGTTTGAAAAAGGTCTATACCTTGCCGCGCATCGCTTCGAGGTTGTCGCGCAGCTCGTGCATCTTTTGCTTGCTGAGCGGGAATTTGACGATGGCCACGACGGCCACTGCGATGAACACCACGGGAACGGACGAGAGCATGATTCGAATCCAAAGTATGGTCTCCGGGGCCTGTGCGCCCTTCAGTTCGGCGCTAAAGCCGGTAGCCTGAAGTATCCAGCCGGATGCACCCGCGCCCACAGCCATGCCGACCTTGGATATCCAGCTCTGGCAGGCGGAGAAGGAACCTTCGCGGCGCTTGCCCGTCCCCAGTTCGTCGTAGTCGATTACGTCCGTAAGCAGCGAATTGTAAATGGTCCAGAACCCGGCACCCGTGAAGGCCACGCAGCCGCAGGCCAGCAGCTGCATCCAAGGATGATTCGGATTATAGAACCACCAGTCGCCGATGAAGGCGAGCTGTGCCATTACAAGGACAAGAATCATGGCATGGCGCTTACCCCATGTTTTCGACACCCAAGTGTAGAAAGGAATGCCGCAAAAGCCGAAGATCATGCCCGCTATGCCCATCTTGAAATTCCACATCGCGCCGAGGGCCACGTCGCCCTTGCAGACGTAGTAGAGAGTGTTGTAGTAGCCAAGGATGCCCACCATGCTGGTGCCTAGACCGTATGCGAGCACCATGACGAGAAGGAAGCGGAAAGGCTTGCAGGCAATGGCCTTGTAGATTGTGTCCACTATGGGCAGCTTCTCCTGCTTGCGGGCAACAATGTTCTTGTAGTAACGCTCCCTAAGAAGGAAGAACATCGCTATGGCGGAAACGGCGATAATCAAGCCCAGGATGACGCTGTAAACCTGTGCGCCCAGAAGGATGTTCGGTGCCTCGCCCTTGCCCCAGGCATCCGTGGTTGTAAAGAGTAGCTTCACGCGCTCTACTACATTGCCGAGGTTGGCCCCGTCCCAGACTGCCAGGGTGGTGAACTGGGCTGCGAAGAACATCGCCAGCTCGGGCATCTTCTGGATGGCGTTGCGCACTGCCATGACCTTCGTTCGCTCGTTGTAGTCGGGCGTCATCTCCATGCCAATGCCCGTCCATGCCATGATGAAGGAGCTGGTGAAGGTGATGTATATGGCCGAACTGATGGCCATGTACGTTATGTACTGCACGTTAGTCCAGCCCTGTTCCACGGCGTAGAGGAAGGGCATCGAAAGGCCCGTCAGGAGGCCGCCGATAAGTATGAAGGGCCTGCGACGGCCCCACTTGCTGCGCGTATTGTCCGAGATCCAGCCGAAGAACGGGTCTGTTATCGCGTCCCAGATGCGGTTGAACATCAGCAGGGTGCTGATCCAGTGCGCGGGAACGAATAGAAAGACGTTGAATACCTGAAAGGCGAAGGTGTTGTAGAGCCACTGGCCCCACATGTCCATGAAGGAGCCAAGGCCGTAGCCTATCTTTTGCGGGACTGGTACGCGGTCACTTGGTGCAGCCTGCGTAGTTGCAGGGTTTGGGGCGGGTGAAGAAGCCATCAGACAGTGTGTGTGAAGTGGGGTTCAATGTGGGGGTGTGAACAGGGCCGGAGTATGAAGTTCCAAAGTTTTCGCGCAAGGCAAAAGGCCCAGTTTAACGTTAAATCTGCCGCATCGCAGACATGGCATGCCAACGCATATGCCCCATCTAGGTCAGTTGGTACACAAGAGTGTGCGCCCTTGTAACCTTCGGTAAGTAGCTCTCGGACGCGGCTTTCTACTTTGTTGTCTTTTTCGGTGCCTCGGCCTTGTTGTCCGGCTCCACGCGAACTACGAAGCACTCCTTGAGCAGCTTGTATTCGGAAAGAAAGTCCCGCAGCGAAGCGTAGGTCGCTGTCTGGTATTTGCCATCCTCGACATCTTTGTTGCTCACGCCGCTCATGAAGTTCACCCCGATGCGCTCGACCATGCTCAGCTTGATTATGCTGGGCTTGAAGTATTGGCGAATGTTGGAGAAGACCCTCTCCGGGTCATCGCTCTTGTAAATGGAGGCCACGAGCACCTTGAGCGTATGTGTGACGCAGTTGTCGTACTGATCGTTGAAAGGGTTGGCCAAGAGGTTGTATTTCGGGTTGTGGAACTTCACGTATGCGGGAGAGCGAAGCACCTCCAGTATGCGTAGCTGGAGCTCGTCGCTGGGCACAATGATGCCGATTTCCGGCTCCACTGCCCCGGAGCACATGTCGAATGTGAAGTCCTGCACCAGTTGGCTGCGGTCTTTGTCGCCGTCCACCCCCTGGTAGAGGTTGTAAACGCAGTAGGTGTAGCCGAGCTGCCCGTCGTCGCGAAGCACTGGCTCGAACACCGCGATGCCAACATGGGTGAAGTCAATGCCCTCGGGCATCTCGGCGCGTGGGCGCCCGCAACGGGCTATGAAGGCCACGTTAACCTTGCGCTCGTCCATCTGGCGGTTCACCTCGGCGGAGAGTTTCTCCACGTATTCTGCGCCGTAGCGGTCTATTGCCTGATAGCTCTGTTGGGCGCTGCCTGCGTCCAGCCTGCCAAACATCATGACAAGGCAAAGTAACAAGGGGGCTATTCTATTCATGGGGGATTATTGGAATTGCTGGAGTTGATTGGTCCTTCGTCATGCGCTGGCTATTGAGCCATCATGCGGTCCGGAGAGGGGTCGGACACTCCGCCGCTCTGCTCTTTGTCGGGCTTGACAAAGCTGCCGTCCAGCGATGGGCGCTCTCCCGGCTTGCCGCTCAGGGCATCCCACATGGTGTCCGCCCCGGCGGGCAGTTCCTCCCCTCCCTGGCGCAGAACCCACAGTGGGAGGGCTGGTCTTTGCGTTCCCGAGGCCACTTTTATACCCACGCTCTCTCCCATGTTCTGCATCGCCAGCCTTCCCTTCGTCATGGCCGATCCAGCGGCAGCCCGTGACGCAGCAAAGAGGGAATCACCATGCAAAGCGGAGCCAGCGGGCAGGACGGCGATAATAACCAGAGCGAAAGGCAGCACACGCCGCCTGACCGATGCGTATGTTTGAGGCATAACGCATTTGATGATACTATCCCAGAAGTTGTTCAAGCATATTCCGATTCCTGCCTTGTGTGGGTATTCCCAAGACGCATTAAAAAAGGAAGAAACAAAGCCCTCGTCGCGGCTGTCCCATGAGCCGCCTCAGATTGCATAGCTGCGCTCTTGCTCCCGTGCTCACAAACATATTTACATCTACCTCATGTCACGTTTTCGCCCCATTGCCCTGTTTCTTGCCCTGTCGCTGTTTGCGTTCGTTCTAGGCGCCTGCAAATCCCACAAAATCCTTCCAGAACTGCACACTGCCTTGGTTGGTACTTGGAAAGGCGAGCAGAGCGGCGCGTATCTTACTATTTACAGTGACGGGCGCTTTGTCTTGGAGCGTGCATTGGGCGTTCAAGAGGGAACAAGGATTCTTGGCAAGGTCCAGCGCGGGCGCGACATGCTGAAATTCTTCAACTACAGCCCATCGGCAAGCTGCCCCGGCCAAGACGGCACGTACCGCTTTGTGCGCGTCGATGATACGCTGGCTTTGGAGGTCGTCGAGGAGGAATGTCCGGAGCGTCTTGCCCAGCTTGACAAGAGCTGGACCCTGTACCGCCGCACTCCCCAGCCCATCGGCAACTAGAACGCCATTGCGCGTGCTATTCCGGCCGGGCGGCAAGTCCATTTACTGGATGGTTTGGACCTGTTGGAGCGGGTTTCGGCCGTCATGCTTGCGGTGAGGGTTCGCCAATGGCTGGACATTATGCCCTTTCCCCGGTTTATTGAGGCCATCTTTCCATGAACTACGCACAGATGCTCCGGCCCGCCATTGCCACGGTGCCCGTTTACGAACCCGGCAAACCAATCGAAGTTGTGGCACGCGAACTTGGCCTTTGCCCTGATGGAATAGCCAAGATGGCCTCCAACGAGAACCCTCTTGGCAGCTCTCCCAAGGCTCTTGCGGCTGCAAAAGAGGCCCTGTCCGGCGCATGGATGTACCCGGAGAACAGCGGCTATTTCCTGCGCAACAGGCTGGCCCAGAAGCTAGGCGTAGAGGTGTCGATGCTGACAATCAGCGCTGGTTCGAACGATTACCTGTACATGCTTGGGGATCTTTTCATGGCCCCCGGCGTGGAAGTAGTGATGAGCAAGCCCGCCTTCATTACGGGAAAAATCGCGGCCCTTCTCTGCGGCGCCAGCCCGGTGGAAGTGCCGCTCAAGGCGGACCTTTCGCAGGATCTTGACGGCCTTCTTGCCGCCATTACGGAGAAAACACGCATCGTTTACCTGCCCGACCCGAACAACCCGACGGGCACGGTCTGTACTCAGGCCGAGCTTGACCGCTTCGTGGCGGCTCTGCCCGACCACGTGCTCCTTGCCTATGACGAGGCTTATCGCGAATACCGTGCCGAGGCCCCGGATCTAATTCCCCATATCCGCGCTGGCAAAAAGATAATCTGTACGCGCACCTTCTCCAAAATCTACGGTCTTGCGGGTCTTCGCGTGGGTTACGCGATAAGTTCGCCGGAGCTGGCGGGTTTTATCAATCGGGTTCGTCCGCCCTTCAACGTGTCCGTCCCCGCTCTGGCCGCTGCGTTGGCCGCCGTGGATGACGACGAGTGGGTGGAGAAATGTCGCTGTGCAAATGCGGCGGGCCTTGTCGAACTGCGCGAAGGGCTGGAGGCTCTGGGCCTTGCCTGCGTGAAGGGGGAGGCCAACTTCATACTCTGCCGCTTCGGGGCGGACGCCATGAGCATATACGACAAATTGCAGGCAAGAGGCTGGATAGTCCGTCCTGTGAAGAACTACGGCCTGCCCGAGTACCTGCGCATCAGTGTGGGTACTGAGGCTCAGAACGCGGGCCTAGTTGCCGCAGTCCGCGCCCTTCTGGCCGAACGCGCCTTATAATGAACGCCACCGACGCATCTTTGCTCCCGAGTCTGGCGGCGGGCCTTCTGCCCATGCTGTTCAACGGCGTGCTCGTGGCGGCGGAGCTGGCTCTTCTAAGGGTATGTTTTAGCCACTTCGAGCCAGAGCTGGCCGACAAGTTGCGCGCACGTGCGGCGCTGCGCCCAATGATGGAGCATGCCGAGCGCACGGTGCGTCTAGCCCGCAGCGGCAGCCTTCTCTGCGTCATACTCTATGCACTGGCCCTTCTGAGGGCGGCTGACATTCTCTTCGACAGTATAGAGCCAAGGTTGGGCGACTACTGGGCGGGGGCGGCCGCGGTAACTTTCTTCATTGTAGGCTATGCGCTTTACGCACTATTCGGTGTACTGCTCCCCCGCGCCATCGGCCTTCGTCACCCGGAGGGCGCATTGAGGGTCGGACGCCTCGCCTTGGGCCTCTTCGCGCCCCTGGACTGGCTGGTCTTGGGGCCTGTGCACGCCATTATACGTCGTCTATTGAAGGCGGTTGGTGTCGAAGAGGTGCCGGGGCTGGACTCGCTGGGCCTCGATGCAAAGCCAGCCGATGGCGGGCAGGACACAAACCAGCCCGCGCCCATTGCCCAGCGCATACTTAGCAACGCGCTTGAGATGCGCAGCCTTGTCGTAAGCGATGTACTGCTGCCCCGGCATCAGGTGCAGTGGATGGACCTGAACGACAGCCCGGAGGCCAACCTGAAACTGGCACGAGACACTGGGCACACCCGCTTCCCTCTTTGTGAG
Source organism: Puniceicoccales bacterium Verruco_02 (assembly GCA_001604585.1). GTDB lineage: Bacteria > Verrucomicrobiota > Verrucomicrobiia > Opitutales > Oceanipulchritudinaceae > Verruco-01. The sequence goes on from LVBW01000016.1 coordinate 7,188, forward strand.
GGGGATTTGGACCGCTGCCTCGGCCTTGTCCACATCAAGGACATATTCCGCAAGGTGCGTAATCCGCGCCGCTTGGATCTACGCCGCATAAAGCGCGACATTCTTCGCATTTCCCCCGATATGAAGGTGGAGGAAGCCCTGCAACTGCTCCTTGGCAAGCGCCAGCACATGGCGCTCGTCGTGGACGAGTTTCGCGGGGCGGAGGGTATCCTGACTCTGGAGCGCCTGCTGGAGTTGCTCGTTGGCGATATTCGAGACGAGTTCGACGTGGAGGAGGACAATATTCGCCTCATGCCCAACGGGGAATACAGCGTTAGCGGCCTGACCCCGGTTTACGAACTGGAGCGCAAGCTGGACGTGGAGTTCAGCAATCAGGCCCTGTCCAGCTTCGGCGGTCTTATCACGGCCGAGCTTGGCCGCATACCTGCCAGCGGAGAGTTGCTCTCTCTGGACGGCCTGGAAATCGTCGTCACCGAAGTGGACGAGCGTCGGGTCATTAGCGCAAGGGTCCGCAAGACAGAGCCTCACGACGAGGATGAGGAATAGACCGGGCTAGCCAGAGGGCGTGTTTCAAAGTGCGGGGCGGAAGTGAAATTCCTAAGCCCTGAGAGGGCGTTTGGAAAGGCGAAGCAGGGCAGAACCACCATCGCACTTCATGCCCGCCCGCACTTTGAATCTGACCCTATTAAGAGTGGCATTGTTGACTCTGTTGTGGGTTGCACCAAAGACCCCTGTGGACAGCATTCTAAACCCTTGCCCTGTGGAAGGATTGCCCGTTTAATCGACGCTCAGAACATGAATTTCATAAGCACAAGGGGAGGTTCGGAGCCGGTTGCGTTTTCTGAGGCTGTTGCGCGGGGTTTGGCCCCGGACGGCGGCCTGTACCTGCCGGAGAGCTTGCCGGACATTTCCGCGCAACTTTCCCGCTGGGAATGGCTTGGCTACGCCGACCTGTGCGAGGAGTTCTTTGCCCTTTTCAGCGACTTGCCCCGCGAAAGATTGCACAGTGTGGTGCAGAGCGCCTACTCGCGCTTCGATACTCCGCAGGTGGCCCCGATGATCAAGCTGGACGAGCGCACCTACGTGCAGGAGCTTTTCCACGGCCCTACGCTCGCCTTCAAGGACTTTGCCCTTCAGGTGTTGGGCGGCCTCTACGAGGAGCAGATAGCGCGCACTGGCAGGCCCATCACCGTGCTGGGCGCCACGAGCGGCGACACCGGCGCGGCGGCCATTCACGGTCTTCTCGGTCGCCAGGGGGTGAACATCTTCATCCTTTACCCGGACGGGCGCGTTTCTCCCCTTCAAGAGCGGCAGATGACCTGCACGGGCGCGCCGAACGTGTTCCCTCTGGCAATAGAGGGCACTTTTGACGACGCGCAGGCTGCGCTCAAGGACGTGTTTAATGACGCGGCCTTCAAGGATCGTGTGGGCCTGTCGGCGGTCAACTCTATTAACATTGCCCGCATCCTGGCCCAGTGCGTGTACTACATCCACGCCTTCCTACAGCTTCCCAAGGAGCGGCGCTCCAATGTGGAGTTTGTCGTCCCCACGGGCAACTTCGGCAATGTGCTGGCGGGCTGGATGGCACAGCGCATGGGCCTGCCAGCCAAGAGCTTCCGCGTGGCGACAAACCAGAACGACATCCTGTACCGCTTTTTCCGCACGGGCCGTTACGAGCTGGGCGAAGTGCGCCCAAGTCATGCCCCCTCGATGGACATTCAGGTGGCGTCGAATTTCGAGCGCTTCATATACTTCGCCCTCGGAGAGGACGCCGCCGCGACGCGCTCAGCGATGGAGCAGTTCAAGAAAACGGGCAGCTTTTTCCTTGAGAACTTCGACGCTGGCAGCTTCCGCACCTCCCGTGCCGACGATGCGGACATACTACGCATCATACGCCGGGTGAAGGAGGATTACAACTACGTAGCCGACCCGCACACCGCCTGCGGCTTTGCCGAACTGGACCCGGAGGCTACGAGCGTAATTCTCTCCACAGCGCACCCGGCCAAGTTCCCCGCCGTGATAGCAGAGGCTACGGGCGTGGAGGTGACGAGCGTCTCGCTAGATGCCCTGAAGGCATTGCCGATAGTCAAACACCGGGTGGCGGCAGAGAAAAGCGCCATAGAGGGTTTCATACTTACGGCACTTGGCAAGGCCTAGATGGTTAAGCCGGGGCCTCTGTTTTCGTGACAGGGCACAAGATTTTGCACATTCGGTTTTACCCCTGCCCTCCGAGGCCGTATCTTTGTATTGATGAAGCGCAAGGGTCTCTTTGAACACGCTGCCGAAGCCGAGCATCTGGTTGATTCGATGTCCGGCTCCCTGCCTGTCTTGTTCATGATACTGGACGAGGACAGACGCATTCGTTTTGCAAACGATTTGACACTGAAGACCATTGGCGTTACCAGCCGCGAAGCGGCCTACGGCAAGCGCCCCGGAGAGGCCCTTGGCTGCGAAATGGCCTGTGTTAGTCCAGAGGGCTGTGGCCATTCTCCGCGCTGTCCGCGCTGTGGTGCCTTTCAGGCTATAATGGATGCGCTTAGCGGACTTACCTCTGTTCATGAATGCCTGTTCAGGAGCAGCGATGGCAATTGCGCGAACTTCCGCGTCTGGACGCGGCCCTTCAGCCACGGCGGGCGAAGTTATGTCACCTTTAGTATGTTGGACATAGCCGCCGAAAAGCGCCGTGAAGCCCTTGAGCGTACCTTCTTCCACGATCTTATGAATTCAGCCTCCGGCATCTCCGGTCTTGTGGACGTTATGAGTATGCACCCGGAGAACGCATTGCAGGTATCCCGCCTCATGAAGCTGACCCGCGAGGGAGTAGGCCAGATGGTGGAGGAGATACGTTCGGCAAAGGCCCTGTTCATGGCCGAGTCCGATTCGCTGGCCATCAACCCCAAGCTGTTCCGCGCCTCGGAATTGCTTTGGCGCCTAGGCTCGCGTAATTTCTGTGGGGCGACAAGGGAAAGTTTCCACTACATCGGGTTGGAGCCGGGGGCCCAGGATTTCGACCTTGTCAGCGACGAGACCTTGATACTGCGCATATTGTCCAACCTTGTGAAGAACGCCGTCGAGGCCGACGGCAGTGCAGCTTGGGTCAGAGTCACTGCCAGCGACAGTAGCGAAGGGGGCATTTTCCATATCCACAACGAAACGGTCATCCCTGCGGAGCTTCAAGGAGACTTGTTCAAGCGTTCGTTCAGCACCAAGGGACCGGGCAGGGGCCTTGGCACTTATGGAGCCAGACTCTTTGCGGAACGCTTCCTTGGCGGGCGCATATGGTTTACTAGCGAAGTGGGGCAGGGGACCACATTTCATGTCAAAGTGCCCAATCTGGCCTCTCGCGTGGAGGATTCTCTTTCAGGCAGTATTCGCGAGGCTCTGCACGAGGACTGACATTTTGCCGTAAGCCAGCTTGACTTGAAGGTTAATTAACTGGTAACTGCTTCATCACGCGATGAAAGAACGCCACCACGGTATTCTCATTACTGGCGCGGCCCGGCGAATTAGCTAAGGGGCCGGGCTTCGCGTTGCCGCGCTTTTACTGACAGCGCCCGGTTCCTGTGACCACTTGATGTTAGCCAACCCGCGCTAGGGAACATGCTCCCATGCGCGTACGCCGTTCCATTCCGCGTCAACGGTTGCAAACAGAGGCGCGAGACGAATTAATTGTCCATCAAGATTTTACGTAATGAATACCGCAAAGACTTCCGTTCTTGTCTATGATACCACCCTTCGCGACGGCACCCAGGGCGAGGGCGTTTCCTTTTCAGTAAGTGCAAAGCTGGAGCTGGCCAAGAGGCTGGATTCCTTCGGCATCGACTACATCGAGGGCGGCTGGCCCGGCTCCAACCCGCGCGACATGGCCTTCTTCGAGCAGGTGCGCGATTACAAGTTCCGCCACGCCAAGGTGGCCGCATTCGGGTCCACCCGCCGTGCCAACACGCCCGTCGATCAGGATTCGCAGGTGCGGATGCTGCTCGACGCACAGACGCCCGTTGTCACGATCTTTGGCAAGACCTGGCTGTTGCACGTTACAGAGGTGCTGCACACCACGCCCGAGGAAAACCTCGCCATGATCGAGGACACCGTGCGCTATCTCTGCGAGAACGGGCGCGAGGTCGTTTACGATGCCGAGCATTTCTTTGACGGCTATGCCGACAACCCTGCCTATGCGCTGGATACCCTTGCCGCCGCAGCCCGCGGAGGCGCGGGCTGCCTCACGCTCTGCGACACCAACGGGGGCACCATGCCAGAGAGGCTCGTGCAGACGGTGCGCAGCGTGGTTGGGCGCTTCCCGGGCCTGCCCGTCGGGATGCACTGCCACAACGACTGCGGCATGGGCGTGGCGCTAAGCTTGTTGGGTGTGGAGGCCGGGGCAAGGATGGTGCAGGGCACGATGAACGGCTACGGCGAGCGCACGGGCAATGCCAACCTTGTGACTGTGATGGGCAATCTGGCCCTGAAAATGGGCTTCGACATGAACTGCGCAGCCAACATCAAGGGCCTGCGCAAGCTTTCGCTCTTTGTCGATGACCTTGCCAACATCAACCCCGACAGTAAGCAGCCCTTCGTCGGGGCGAGCGCCTTTGCCCACAAGGGTGGCGTCCACGCCAACGCGGCCAAGAAGCTGGCCCGCAGCTACGAGCATATCGAGCCGGAGACTGTGGGCAACCGCCAGCGCGTGCTACTTTCGGACATGTCGGGCGGCAGCAGCGTCGTCATGAAGGCGAAGGAGCTGGGCATAGAGCTGGAGGAAAAGAGCCAGCAGATGCGCGACTTTCTATCCATGCTTAAGGAGCTGGAGTTCAAGGGCTACGAGTACGAGAACGCCGATGCCTCGATGGAAGTGCTTCTTCGCAGACACTTCCACGACATGGGCGACTTGTTCAAGCTAGTGAGCTATCGCGTAATAACCGAGGTGGACCGCAAGACCGACGAGATCGTTTCCGAGGCCACGGTGAAGCTGATGGTCAATGGCGAGGTTCACCACACGGTGGCCGAGTCCAACGGCCCGGTGGGCGCTCTTGACCATGCCTTGCGCAAGGCCCTGACAGCGGCATACCCATTCCTTGAGAAGGTGAAGCTGCTCGATTACAAGGTGCGCATCCTGGACAAGGGCATGGGTACGGACTCCACCGTGCGCGTCCTCATTCTCTCCAGCGACGGCACGCGCACATGGTGGACCACGGGCGCGGGGACTAACATCATACAGTCCAGCTACGAGGCTGTGCGCGATTCGCTGCTATACGCGATAATGAACCAGAACGCTCAGGCCTAGTCGAAGGGGGCAAAGACGCCTCGCCATTATATGCGAAAGCCCCCGCCAAGGACGCACAGGGTCCGGGCGGGGGCTTTCGTATGTATCGCTGGCGGCTAGTAGCCCTTGCGAACGCCCACCACTTCCACGTCGAACACGAGCATCGAGCCAGGCTGAATGCCGCATCCGGGAGGCGGATTTTCGCCGTAGCCGAGCTTGCCGGGTATGTAGAGGCGGACCTTGCCCCCGACACCCACAAGCTGCACGCCTTCGCTGAAACCGGGCACTACGGCCGCGACGGGGAATTCAACCGGACGGCGGCTTTGGTCGAACACCTGCCCGCTTATGAGGCTGCCCTTGTAGTTGACGCTCACAAGGTCCATCCTCGTGGCCTTCTTCGATGCGTCGCCCTCGGCGATGATCGTGTAAAACAGGCCGCTCTTTGAGAGAGTGGGCTGTTCGGGCAGGGCTTCGATGAAGGCCTTGCCGAGGCGTTCGTTTTCCTCGACTTTTTTCATGAGGGCGGTGAATCGCGGATCCATTTGTTTAGGGATGGCTATTGGGGGTTATGTACCGCCTGCACCGTTTGTCCGGCCTATCAGGCGAAGAGGCAGAAGCCTGCCTCTTGGGCGTGGCCGCGTCAAGCTGCTGATAGGTTGCCAACAGTTCGGAACTATGCCCTGTGCTTGTTCCATGCTTACAGTGGACACTTTGTGTAAAAGAGTTATGAAGAGCCTTGCCGAGTATATGCACCAGATGCATATGGGACGATAAACCATGCCGGGGGATAGGCAGGAGTCGATGAGGCGCTGGGTGACTTGGGTGCGCAATGGAGCCAAATATCGCGCCTTGGGTTAAATCCATTGCTTCGTTACTCTGCTGACTGTATGAATGAATACGTGGGCAGAATAAACAACACGGATGCACTCGAAGCCTTCGCTCTTGATGCGGAGGCGCAGCCGCTGCCTAGCCCTGAACAGTCCTCGCCCGCTATTGTAGAGCTGAACGCTTCCGACGCTGGGAATCTGTCCTTCATCGTGTCGCACCGCATTGCCCGCAATCAGGCTTGGCGCCTGATGCTGGATCGCGAGGAGAACGAGGCTGCGATGGCAGAACTTGCAGAGAAGGTGGCGCGGCGTCTCGAAGAGCTGTCCCTGCGTCTTGCCGATGACAGGGCTAGGGCTGAACTTGGCGGCGAACGCTAACGGAACGGCCAAAAGGGCCTGTGTTTTCGTGCATGGGCACGTTTTGCGGTACACTGTCAACTTACGTTGTCACATAGTTTGAACGCCTGAATGGCTGTACCGGATGGTTTTACGGAAATATGGGCTGGCAATTCCCATGTGCCGCGTGCGATTATATATTGCAGCAAGGGAGGTACGCCCCGCTTCGCCCTCGACGCAAGCCATCGCGGTGTGTCGTGCGCGCCCCCCGGCCAGCCGCATGCAGGACGGCAAGGGCCGTGATGGGTCCGGTTTTACCCCGGGCTTATGGCCTTTCGCGTCGTTTGTCGCCCAGTGTACCGTGCTGTGATGTACTGTTTTTTGTCATTATTGGCTGCCAGCGCGAATTTGCACGCTTTATGCCTGCCCGGAAGGAATCGGCGTGGCGCCATAGCTTTCATTACTAACAAGTAATAGTTTATACACACTGGACCGCCTTTGGACGGCCCCCAATGCAATGAATATTCACGAATACCAGGCAAAAGAACTATTCGCACAATACGGGATCCCCGTGCCCAAGGGCGTGGCCGTGCAAAGTGCGGACAAATTGGAAGAGGCCCTTGCCTCCATGCCCCAAGGGGTGGTGGTGGTAAAGGCCCAGATACATGCGGGTGGCCGCGGCAAAGGAACATTCACAGATGGCTTTCAAGGCGGTGTGAAGGTGTGTCCCGGCCATGCGCAAGCCCTTGAAGTGGCCGCGAAGATGCTAGGCAATACCCTTGTTACCAAGCAGACCGGTCCCGTCGGAAAGCGTGTGGGGACGGTGTACTTCAACGAACCGGTCAAGATCGCCAAGGAGTATTACCTTGCCGTGACTTTGGACCGTGCTAGGGGCAGGCCCGTCGTCATCGCCTCGACAGAGGGCGGCATGGATATTGAAAAGGTGGCCGCCGAAAGCCCGGAGAAGATCGTCCGCATCAATGTGGACCCGGACGGCGGAGTGCAGGCCTACGAAAAGCGCGTGTTGGCATATGCGCTCGGCTTCGACGGCAAGGAGCTGTTCAAGCAGTTCAGTCCCTTTATCGACGCGCTGGTCAAGCTCTACTGGGAAAAGGACTGTTCGCTCGTGGAGGTGAACCCTCTCATTGTATCTGCCGATGGCAGGCTTATCGCACTCGACGCCAAGATTGGCTTCGACGACAACGCCATCTACCGCCACCCGGAAATCGAGGCCCTGCGAGACCTTTCCGAAGAGGATCCCAAGGAGATAGAAGCGGGCAAGAGCGGCCTGTCCTACATAGCCCTCGATGGCAACATCGCCTGCCTTGTGAACGGGGCGGGCCTTGCGATGGCCACGATGGACATCATCAAGCACTACGGCGGCAGGCCGGCCAACTTCCTCGACGTGGGCGGCGGCGCCAGCGTGGAGGCTGTCACGAACGCCTTTCGCATCATCCTTTCGGACCCGAACGTTAAGGGCATACTGGTCAACATCTTCGGTGGCATAATGAGCTGCAAGACCATCGCCGACGGCATCATTGGTGCCGCGCACAATGTGCATATCACAATTCCGCTTGTCGTGCGCCTGGAGGGCAACTCCGTCAAGGAGGGCAAGCAGGCGCTGGCCGATACAGACATTACAATCATATCCGCCGACGGCATGGCCGATGCGGCAGAGAAGATTGTGGCCGCAGTGGCCAAGGCCGGATAAATCCCCCATCACCAAGCTATTCAAGGAACAAGTTCCAATGAGCATTCTAGTCAACAAGGACACCCGTGTGGTGGGGCAGGGCATCACCGGCAAGGCCGGCTCCAAGCACGCCCTCAACAACATTGCCTACGGCACCAACTACGTAGCCGCGGTAACACCCGGCAAGGGCGGCACAGATTTTGACGGCGTGAGCAAGAAGCTGCCCGTTTTCAACACCGTGCGCGATGCCGTCGTTAACGAAGGCGCCAACACTTCGGTTATATTCGTGCCTCCTCCCTTCGCAGCGGACGGCATACTTGAGGCCATCGAGGCAGGCATCCGCCTCATTATCTGCATAACCGAGGGCATCCCCGTGCGCGACATGATCCGCGTAAAGGCCGCCCTGCGCGACAATCCGCAGGCGCGCCTGGTCGGACCGAACTGCCCAGGCGTTATGACGCCCGGCCAGTGCAACGTGGGCATCATGCCCGGCTACATCGCCCGTCCCGGCAAGGTGGGCGTAGTATCCCGCTCGGGCACGCTTACTTACGAGGCCGTCTATCAGCTCACCCAGCGCGGCTACGGCCAGAGTACCTGCATTGGCATCGGCGGCGACCCGGTCAACGGCACGAGCCACTTGGACGTTATCCGAATGTTCAACGAGGATCCGGAGACCGAGGCCATGATCATGATCGGCGAAATCGGCGGCAACGCCGAGGAGCTGGCCGCAGCATATATAAAGGAGCATGTGAAGAAGCCCGTCGCGGCCTTCATTGCGGGCGTCACCGCGCCTCCCGGCCGCCGCATGGGCCACGCGGGCGCGATAGTTTCCGGCGGCTCCGGCACGGCTTCGGCCAAGATCGCGGCGCTCAAGGACGCGGGCATCTCCGTGGCCGACACCCCGGCCCAGATGGCAGAGGCTTTGCTAAAGATATACAGCTAGCCGCCATTCATGGGCTATCTTCTTGCATGAGGATACACAAAAGGCGCACCCGCGATTGGGTGCGCCTTTTGCATGTAGGGAATACCATGATGCTTGGCTCGGATGCAGGTACTCGCAGGTGAAAAGTGTGTGCGCCACGCCTGCAAGTAGCAAGGAATGCATGAACAGTGGCAGCGTTAAAAGGTTGACGCATAGAGTGTTGGATGCGCATATGGCGGCGCTTGACGAAAGCGAATACATATCTTGCCAAGGCGGGGGCGAACGTGTAGTTTGTTCCGCTTTCCGTCACTGTATTCCGCAGTAATCCAGCGGGTCGGCAGCGTTGCGGCAATCAAACCTGCAAGAAAGTCAGGATGATTGTGCTTGCAGTCGGCCCTCAGGAATCTATTTTCCACGTTTTTATCGCTTTTCAGTCAGCTTCAGCAAAACATGCCCACAATCAACCAACTCGTCCGCAAGCCCCGCTCGCTCGTCACTGGCAAGAGCAAGGCCCCCGCGCTGCATTCCAACCCGTTCCGCCGCGGCGTATGCGTGCAGGTCATGACCCGCACGCCCAAGAAGCCCAATTCCGCCATCCGCAAGGTAGCCAAGGTGCGCCTTACAAATGGCACCGAAGTGATCGCTTACATCCCGGACGAAGGTCACAGCCTTCAGGAGCACAGCGTGGTGCTCGTGCGTGGCGGTCGTGTGAAGGACCTGCCCGGCGTGCGCTACCACATCGTGCGCGGCACCCTCGACTGTGTGGGCGTTGACAAACGCCGCCGCAGCCGCTCCAAGTACGGCGTGAAGCGCCCGAAGGCCGCCAAGAAGTAATACTGACAGCTAACACTTTTTAAGAAAGACCATTTCATGAGCCGCCGTCGCAGAGCAGAAAAGCGCGAACACACGCCAGATCCCCGCCACAACAGCGCACTGGTAACACAGCTGGTCAGCATCGTCATGCTGGCAGGCAAGAAGTCCATCGCCCAGGGCATCGTTTACGGTGCCTTCGAGCGCGCCAGCGAAAAGCTCGGCAAGGGAGACCCGGTGGACATCCTCCTCGGCGCCCTCGAAAACACTCGCCCGAAGCTCGAAGTGAAGAGCCGTCGCGTGGGTGGCACAACCTACCAGGTACCGCTCGAAATTCCCTTTGAGCGCCAGCAGGGCCTCGCCCTTCGCTGGATGGTGCAGGCTGCGCGCTCGCGCCGCGGCACGATGAGCGACAAGCTCGCCTCGGAAATTGTCGATGCCTTCAACAACACCGGCAACGTGGTTAAGAAGAAGGAAGACATGCACAAGATGGCGCAGAGCAATCGTGCCTTCGCACACCTTCGCTGGTAAGGGTCTTTTTCAGGGGTAACATTTTCAAACGCAGCTAGGAGTTATATTCTGATGAGCGACGCTCAAGTACAGCTTTCGTCCGCCAACGCCAAGGGACGCGCAATACCGTTGGAGTATCAGCGCAACATCGGCATCGCGGCCCACATCGACGCCGGTAAGACCACTACAACCGAGCGCATCCTCTTTTACACCGGCATGGTCCACAAGATCGGCGAGGTGCACGAGGGCGCGGCCACAACCGACTGGATGGAGCAGGAGCGCGAGCGCGGCATCACCATCACCAGTGCCGCCATCACGGCCAACTGGACCACAAAGCGCGGCCCCTACGCCGGCATCAAGCATCAGGTCAACATCATCGACACTCCCGGCCACGTGGACTTCACGGCCGAGGTGGAGCGCTCGCTGCGTGTTCTCGACGGTGCCGTTGCAGTATTCTGCGCGGTGGGCGGCGTTCAGCCCCAGTCTGAGACGGTGTGGCGCCAGATGAACAAGTACGGCGTCCCCCGCGTGTGCTTCGTAAATAAGATGGACCGCACGGGTGCGAACTTCTTCCGCGTTGTCGAAGACATCCGCAAGAAGCTCGGCGCCAATGCCCATCCCCTTTACCTGCCCATCGGCAGCGAGGAAAACTTCAGCGGCCTGATCGACCTAATCCGGATGCAGGCCCACTTCTACACCGTCGATGATTCGCAGGGTAGCCACTACACCGAAGAGGATATCCCGACTGCGTACCTTGCCGAGGCCAAGAAGTACCACGAGATCCTCAAGGAAGAGCTGGCCTCCTTCGACGACGAGCTGGCAGAGAAGTACCTTGCCGACGAGCCGATCAGCGATCTTGAGATGATGCGCGCCATCCGCAAGGCTACACTTTCCCACCACTTCGTGGGCGTCATCCCCGGCAGCGCATTCAAGAACAAGGGCATCCAGAAGTTGCTCAACTGCGTTGTCAACTACCTGCCCGGCCCTCTCGATGTGCCCGCAGCTATTGGCCGCGACAGCGACGGCAAGCCCGTTGAAGTGTATCCAGGTGACGACAAGAAGCTCGTCGGCCTGGCCTTCAAGATCGCCACAGACCCCTTCGTGGGCAAGCTGGTGTTCTACCGTGTGTATCAGGGCACAATCCGCAAGGGCGACGCCCTCATCAATTCCCGCACAGGCAGGACCGAGCGCGTCAGCCGCCTTGTGAAGATGCGCGCCAATCAGCGCGACGAAATCGACCTTGCTCACTCGGGCGACATCTGCGCCATCATCGGCGTAAAGGACATCCGCACTGGCGACACCCTTTGCGACAAGTCGGAAGACGTCATCCTTGAGCCACCGACCTTCCCAGAGCCGGTCATCAAGATGAGCGTCGAACCCGCTTCCAAGGGCGACCAGGAGCGCCTCTCCATCGGCCTTCAGCGCCTCGCCGAAGAAGACCCGACCTTCGTTGTTTCCACCGACGAGGAAACCGGCCAGACGATTATCGCCGGCATGGGCGAGCTGCACCTTGACATCATCCGCGACCGTCTTTTCCGCGAGTTCAAGGTCGAAGCCAGCGTGGGCAAGCCGCAGATCGCCTACCGCGAAACGATCACCCACAACGCCAACGGCGTAGGCAAGTTCGTCCGCCAGTCCGGCGGTCGCGGTCAGTACGGCCACGCCGAAATCAAGATGGAGCCGCTCGAAAAGGGCAAGGGCTTCGAGTTTGTCAACGAGATCGTTGGCGGTGTCATTCCCAAGGAATACATCCGCCCGGTCGAGGAAGGCGTCAAGGAAGCCATGCGCAACGGCACCGTCGCCGGTTACCCGGTGGTGGACGTTCGCGTGCGTCTTGTCTTCGGTTCGTTCCACGAAGTGGACTCCTCGGAAATGGCATTCAAGATGGCCGGTATCTTCGCCTTCCGCGAAGCGATGAAGGTTGCCCAGCCCATCCTGCTCGAGCCTATCATGAAGGTGGAAGTGACGACCCCGGAAGACTACTCCGGCGACGTCATGGGCGACGTGAACCGCCGCCGCGGTCAGGTCCACTCCATCGACTCAAGGGACAACGCCACGATCATCAACGCCTTCGTGCCGCTTGAATGCATGTTCGGTTACTCGACCGACGTGCGCTCCATCTCCAAGGGCCGCGCAAGCTACTCCATGGAGCCGAGCCACTTCGAGCAGGTGCCCAACTCCGTGCTCGAAAAGATTATTGCTGCCTCCACCCGCAAGGGTGCTGCACGCACAATCTAAGTATTTCCGTCCGGGCTCCCGGAGGGCCTGCCAAGACCCCAAAGGAGCCCGGACGTTTCATTCTTACAACAAATCAAGTCCGTTATTTGACAGAGATATAGCCCCGAGGGGCAGGGTGGGGCAGCCGCCAACAAAGGCTGACACACTCGTGCCCTCCGCACAAGATGGCGGACAATCCACACTTTCGTTAACGATATAACTTCCCAAACACAGCCTAGACCAATGAACGGCCAGAGAATACGCATCAAGCTCAAGGGTTACGACTATCGCGTAATAGACCAGAGCGCCCTCGAAATCGTGGACACCGCCAAGCGCTCCGGCGCCCGTGTGGCGGGTCCTGTGCCGCTACCCACACGCATCGAGAAGTTCACCGTCAATCGCTCCCCCCACGTGGACAAGAAGAGCATGGACGCCTTCGAAATGCGCACCCACAAGCGCCTCATCGACATCTGCGAACCCACCGCCCAGACAGTTGACGAGCTTAAGAAGCTCAACCTGCCCGCAGGCGTGGACATCCAGATTAGTGTCTAATCGTCAGGCAACCGTCCGCCCATAGCCGTTCGCAATTGGCCGATAGAGCCGAAGCCTGAAGGCACGGCCCGAGAGCACATTGCGGACAGCAGCAAATTTTTTGAACACTCTGTTGACAAGCTCGGCCTCATGCCGTTGACTGTCCAACTTTCCCGGATGACATTCCAGTGGTCGCCATTGGATAGTCTCTCCAGGCCGCATCGAAAGCCGCTCCACAAGACGGAACTCGAAGCAAGGCCGGAGAAAAGCCCCCGGCATAATTCAACAAGATTCATTGTACCTATTTAGTTTCCCTTTCACACCAACCCACTAATGCAGGTCTATTTCAAACGGTGCCGCTGTGCCATACACTGACACACTTTGCGAAAGCCACCTGCCTCTTGGAAACATGCTATACACACTCATAGGCAAAAAAATCGGCATGACACAGGTATATGACGAGAACCGCGTTCTCGTTCCTGTGACTGTCATCGAGGCTGGTCCCTGCCCGGTAGTGCAGGTCAAGACCGCCGACAAAGACGGCTATCAAGCCATCCAGATTTCCTTCGGCAAGGCCAAGGACAAGAACATGACCAAGGCCGTCAAGGGCCATTTGGCCAAGGCCGGTGTCGAAAGCGCCCACACAATGGGCGAAGTTCGCGGCGAAGGCAGCTTCAAGGTGGGCGATACGCTTACTGTCAGTGGCTTTGAAGGCGTCAAGATGGTTGACGTAATCGCCGTCACCAAGGGCCGCGGCTTCCAGGGCAACATGAAGCGTTGGAATCAGGCTGGTCAGCCCGCCACGCACGGTCACATGATGCACCGCCGCCCCGGATCCATAGGCATGCGCCAGACCCCTGGCCACGTTTTCAAGGGCAAGAACATGCCCGGCCACATGGGCAACGTAAGCCGCACCTGCCAGAACCTCGACGTAGTCAAGATTCTTGCCGACAAGAACATACTGCTCGTCAAGGGCAGCGTGCCCGGACCCAACGGCGGCGAAGTTCTGGTGCGTAGCGCCAAGAAAACCCGCAAGAGCGCCTAGTAGAAACAGAGGAACACAAAGTCATGAAACTACGCGTTTTCACACCGGACGGCACGAGCAGCGTCGAGAAGGATTTCCCCATCGCCGAATTTGAGGGCGACAAGGGCGCCGCAGCGCTCAAGCAGGTGCTCATCGCCTATATGGCGAACAAGCGCCAGGGCACCGTCAACACACTTACAAACGACACAGTGCATGGCACGGGCAAGAAGCCCTTCCGCCAGAAGGGCAGCGGCACGGCCCGTCAGGGTGCGCGCAACCGCTCCCAGCACTACCACGGCGCAAAGTCCCACGGCCCGCACCCGCGCGACTACACACAGAAACTGCCCAAGAAGGTCAAGCGACTCGCTCTTGAAAGGGCACTCTTTGAGCGTGCCCGCGATGGCGAAATCGACGTCATCGAGCGTTTCGAAGTGGCAGAGCCGAAGACCCGCATCATGAATGCGGTGCTCGCCGGTATCGACGCCAAGGCAAAGAAGATTCTCGTTGTGGACAGCTTCTGGACCGACGAAGTCATTCTCTCCACCCGCAATCTGGCTCGTGTCTTCATGGCCGAGGCCTCCGACATCAACGCACTGGACCTTTCCCGCTACGACCGCGTTGTGGTCAGCGAAAAGGGAATCGAAACCATTCTTGCCCGTCTCAACGGTGCCGCAGCCAATGATTAACGCCGAGCAAATCATCATCGAGCCAGTCGTGACCGAAAAGGCCACGATGGCCACCTCCACGGCCAACTGTTACACATTCAAGGTAAGCGACAAAGCCAACAAGGTCTCCGTCGCCATAGCTATCAAGAAGGTGTATCCCAAGGTTGACGTAGCGAGCGTGCGCATCCTCAACGTTCACGCCAAGGCCAAGCGCAGCCGCGTTCGCCGCGGAGAGTTCACGACAAAGGGCGGCTACAAGAAAGCCCTCGTGACACTCAAGGCAGGCCAGACCATAGATCAGGCCTAATAACCCATAGCGCCACCCAAGCCCTAGGAAAGAGAGCGTCCACAATGCCTTTACACCAGAAGCGTCCCCTTACGCCCGGCCAGCGTTTCTACGTTGCCAACCGCGCAGAACTTAGCGACAAGC
Source organism: Puniceicoccales bacterium Verruco_02 (assembly GCA_001604585.1). Classification (GTDB taxonomy): domain Bacteria; phylum Verrucomicrobiota; class Verrucomicrobiia; order Opitutales; family Oceanipulchritudinaceae; genus Verruco-01. The sequence goes on from LVBW01000016.1 coordinate 22,410, forward strand.
GCCCTGAAAAGAGCCTCGTCGAGAGCAAGAACAAGAGCGGCGGTCGCAATGTTTATGGCCGTCTTACCAGCCGCCGCCGCGGTGGTGGTCACAAGCAGCTTTACCGCATTATCGACTTCAAGCGCATCCGCTTTGACTCACCCGCCACGGTGATCGCGCTCGAATACGATCCCAACCGTTCGGCCAACATCGCCCTTATCCAGTATCAGGACGGCGAGAAGAGCTACGTGCTCGCCCCCAACGGCCTCAAAGTTGGCGACTCCATCGTGTCCAGCAAGGGCAAGATCGAGTACAACGTCGGCAACAACATGCCCCTCAAGCACATGCCTCCGGCAGTGAAGGTGCACGCCATCGAACTGGTGCCCAACACAAAGGCCCAGCTCGCCCGCAGCGCCGGCACATTCGCCCAGCTTGTCGGCATCGAAGGCGACAAGGCCATGCTTCGTATGCCCTCGGGCGAAGTGCGCATGGTTCTTGCAGAGTGCCGCGCAACGATTGGTGAAGTCGGCAACGGGCAGCACCAGAACGTGTCTCTTGGCAAGGCCGGCCGCAATCGCTGGCTTGGCAAGCGCCCGCGCGTTCGCGGTGTGGCGATGAACCCGGTTGACCACCCGATGGGTGGCGGTCAGGGCAAGACGGCCGGTGGCGGACACCCAGTGTCTCCGTGGGGTCAGCTCTCCAAGGGCAAGCCCACACGCCGCAAGAGCAAGACCACCAACAGCATGATCATAACGCGTCGCAACGGGCGCAAGGTCAGGAAGTAATGAATTTGCCCTCGGGCCAGCAGAATCAAGGATAAGCACATGTCACGTTCGCTCAAGAAAGGCTTTTTTGTAGATCCGGGTCTGTGGAAGCAGGTCATGCAGGCGGTGCAAACCGAATCCCGCAAGCCGATCCGCACCTGGTCGCGCCGCAGCACCATCACCCCGGAGTTCATCGGGTTGAATGTCGAAATCCACAACGGCAAGAGTTTTCTGCCCCTGCACGTGTCCGAAAACATGGTCGGTCACAAGTTGGGCGAGTTTGCCGCAACGCGCTCCTTCCGCGGTCACAACCCGCACACGCAGAAGAAGTAACGCGTAATTCGCACTAACCCTCGTTCCAGCAACAATCTTTATCAGGCAAAGGAACTCCAGATGGAAGTTCAGGCAACTAGCAAATTCGTCCGCATGTCCCCCCTCAAGATCAGGGACGTGGCAAGGGTCATCCGCGGCAAGAGCGCAGAAGAGGCAATGAACCTCCTGCGTTTCATCCCCCGCAAGAGCGCCCGCCTTCTGGCCAAGACGCTCAAGAGCGCGATGGCAAATGCGGAAAACAACAACAACCTTTCCGCAGACTCGCTATTTATCAGCAGGATACTCGTGGACGAAGGCCCGGCTATCAAGCGTTTCAAGCCAGCGGCGCGCGGCTCTGCGCACCCCTTCAAGAAGCGTACAACCCACATCAACATAGTCCTGAGCGACCTGGCCTCTGACGAGGAATAGGCAAACGCCCCACAGAGCTACACAACCAAGCGCATAATACGTCATGGGTCAGAAAGTAAATCCAATCGGTTTCCGCCTCGCAGTCCGTCGCAACTGGGAGTCCCGCTGGTACGCCAAGAAGGCAGACTTCAGCCGCTTCCTTGCCGAGGACTATCGCATCCGCGAGATGCTCAACGAGAAGCTTCGCATGGCATCTGTGCCGCGCATCTTCATCGAGAGGGCCGGCAGCCGTGTGCGTATCAAGGTTTTCACAGCCCGTCCCGGCATCGTTATCGGTCGCAAGGGGCAGGAGCTGGAAAAGCTCAAGGAAGACCTTGGCAAGCTTATCAAGCGTGATGTGCTTCTTGACATTCAGGAGATCAAGAAGCCTGAGCTAGTGGCCGCACTTGTAGCCGAGAGCGTAGCGCTTCAGCTTGAGCGCCGCATATCTTTCCGCCGCGCCATGAAAAAGGCCATGCAAGCCTCCATTGGCATGGGCGCGCTCGGCGTTCGCCTCCAGGTGGCAGGCCGCCTTGGCGGTGCCGACATCGCCCGCACCGAGAGCGTACGCACCGGCTCTGTGCCGCTGCACACACTGCGTGCAAATGTGGACTACGGCACAGCCGAAGCGCGCACCGTATATGGTGTAATCGGCATCAAGTGCTGGCTCTGCCTGCCGCAGGACGAAAAAGTGATCGCCTACTAAACTACTTACAACCCAGCGCGACACACCGCAGCTAAGGAATACGCAAAATGGCACTCAATCCCTTCCGCACCAAGTACCGCAAGCAGATGCGCGGCCGCATCCGCGGCAATGCCACAGCAGGCGACACGCTAGCATTCGGCGATTTCGGCATCCAGACCATGGAGCGCGCCGCTATCACCGGACAGCAGATCGAGGCTGCCCGTGTGGCCATCAATCGCTACCTAAATCGCCGTGGCAAGGTTTGGATCCGCATCTTCCCCCAGAAGCCGATTACAAAGAAGCCCGCCGAAACCCGTCAGGGTAAGGGTAAGGGCAGTGTCGAAGGCTGGGTGGCGATTGTTAAGCCTGGCACCGTGCTCTTCGAAGTATCGGGCGTTTCGGCAACACTGGCCCGCGAGGCTATGCGCCTTGCAGACACGAAGCTGCCCATCCAGTGCCGCTTCATCAGCCGCGAGGAAATAGTCTAACTTAAGACGCCCTCGCCATCCTAACGAACAGAGCCACACACATAGAGGCCCACGCGATGAAGACCGATACCAAGACCAAGACAGTCAACAAGAAGGCCGTAGCACTTCGTTCCCAGACCCCTGCGGAGCTGGAGCTGGCACTGCGCAAGCACACCGCAACCCTGCTCGAAATGAGCCTTGCCCGCAAGGGCGGCAGCGTCGAAAAGACGCACCTTTTCCGCAGCCTGCGTCGCGAGATTGCCCGCATCAACACCATCCTAGCACAGAAGAACGCCTAGTCCACGGGGATACACACCACTTACAGAGCAACACAAACCGCCGCGAGCCAGCGATTGAACATCGGCCAGCCTGTCAATAGAGGCAGACACATAGGCAGATACCAGCGCAAATTAGAGCCAAACCGGCAAACTGACACATAATAAGGAACTTTTCAAAATGGTCGAAAGCCAAGCACGCAACAACCGCAAGACGATCACCGGCATCGTCGCCTCCCGCTCCGGCGACAAGACCGTGAAAGTCGAGTACGCCTACAAGAAGCCGCACCCCGTCTATGTCAAGGAGATCAACCGCAAGACGGTCGTAGTGGCACATGACGAGAACAACGAGTGCGCCGTTGGCGACAAGGTTGTCATCATGGAAACCCGTCCTATTTCCAAGCTCAAGCGCTGGCGCATCGTCGAGGTGCTCGCCAAGGCCCCCATCGTGGGTGCGTAGGCCATAGGCATCACGCCGCCCCCCAAACAACACCAAGTAGAGCACTTACCAGCACAAGGGAGACACCGCCATGCTTCAGATGAGCACAGCTTTGGACATCGCCGACAACACCGGCGCAAAGTCCGCCAAGATGATCCGCCGCTACGGCCAGATTTCTCGTTTCGCCCACGTTGGCGATGAGATCATGGTTCACATCCGCGATTCCTCACCGGATGCCACCGTCAAGAAGGGCACCGTGGCCCGCGCCGTTGTCGTGCGCACCCGCGCCCCCATCCGCCGCAGCGACGGCAGCTACCTGCGCTTTGACAACAACGCCGTTGTCATCATCAATGCGGATGGCACGCCCAAGGGCACGCGCATTTACGGCCCCGTGGCCCGCGAGCTGCGCCAGAAAAAGTACATGAAGATCATCAGCCTCGCCCCGGAGGTTCTCTAACCTTACAACAAGCACCTTTAACGATTCCTGCCACTGGGCGCCGTAAGGCACGTTTGGAGCAAGGGATCAACTCAAGAGATGAAGAAGAAGATCAAAACCGGAGACGAAGTTGTCGTCATTGCAGGTAACAGCCGTGGCGCTCGCGCCAAGGTGCTAAGTGTTATCACCGCCAAGGAGCGAGTCCTTGTCGAAGGCGTCAACAAGCGCAAGCACTTCGAACCCAAGAGCGAGAAGAACCCCGAGGGTGCAATCGTAGAGCGCGAATCCTCGATACATATTTCCAACGTCATGCTCGCATCCAAGTATGACGAGCGCAAGGGCGCTGCCAAGTAGCACCTGAAGGCACTTAACAAGCCCACCTTTTAATTTCCGGAGCCTAGAGACAAGCCAATGAAGCCCTTTCTGAAGGAACATTACGAACAGAACGTCGTGCCTGAACTGAAGAAGAAGTTCGGATACACGAACGTGCACCAGGTCCCCCGCATCGAAAAGATTGTCATCAATCACGGCTTCGATACCCAGGTTGACAAGAACCAGATCGAGGAAGCGGTAAAGGAGATCAGCAACATTGCCTGCCAAAAGGCAGTGGTCACCAAAGCTCGCGTGAGCATCTCCAACTTCAAGTTGCGCGAGGGAGAGCCGATCGGCGTGAAGGTTACCCTTCGCGGCGCTTCGATGTATGAATTCCTCCTGCGCGCAATCGCGATTGCCCTGCCAGGAATCCGTGACTTTCGCGGTATCAACAACAAGCTCGACGGCAACGGCAATTACACGCTCGGCATCAACGACCACACTATTTTTGCCGAAAGCCACGGCGACCACACGCGCCGCACAATCGGCATGGACATCACAATCGTAACCAGCGCAAAGAGCGACGACGAGGGCAGGGAACTGCTCAGCCTCATCGGGTTGCCCTTCCGCAAGCGCACCGGCAACGCAGCCTAGAGGCCGCTCGAAAAGTAAATAACCAACATAAGAACGCCTCTTTCAAGGCTTAACCAAAGTTACCTCCTCGCGTCATGGCCAAGAAGTCGATGATAGAACGCAACAAGAAGCGTGAATTACTGGTGCAGAAGTTCGCCGCCAAGCGTGCTGAACTCAAGGGCATCATGTCCGACCCGAACACCGGGGACGACGAATTTTACGCAGCCCAGCGCAAGCTCACAAAGCTGCCGCGCAATTCCTCGCGCATCCGTCTGCGCAACCGCTGCAACATATCCGGTCGCCCGCGTGCATTCATCCGCAAGTTCGGGCTTTCCCGCCTTACCTTCCGCGAACTGGCCTTGCAGGGCAAGATCCCCGGAGTCACCAAGAGCTCCTGGTAACCATTAATTAGCTACTGGCGCAAGTACTCGACAATAGAGACGCCCACAAACAGCCATGTCAGACACAATCAGCGACTTTCTCACCATCATCCGCAACGCTTATCGCGCACGCAAGGAGCAGTGCCTGGCGCCCTATTCGCGCATGCACTGGTCCATCGCCCAGATCCTTCGTCAGGAAGGCTTCATCGGCGAGGTTCGCGAAGGCAAGGATGCCAACGGCCACAAGGCCATAGAAATTTCCCTCAAGTACGTGGACGAGGTGCCCGCCCTTACCGGCATACAGCGCCAGTCCACCCCCGGACGCCGCCTCTACTACAGCTACAACGAGATACCGCGCGTTCTGGGCGGTCTTGGCGTTGGCATACTGACCACGAGCAAGGGCGTAATGAACGATCGCAACGCGCGTCGCCAGAAAGTTGGCGGCGAGATGCTTTGCTCGGTCTGGTAAATAATAGAGGAGACTCTCAAAATGAGCCGAATTGGAAAACTACCCGTAGTCATCCCCGCCAAGGTCAAGGCGACCGTGGTCAACAACACCGTGGTCATCGAAGGGCCCAAGGGCAGGCTTGAGCAGAGCTTCAACCCCGCGCATGTCAAGATCCGTGCCGAGGCTAACACCGTCAAGGTGGAGCCCGCAGGCAACAGCCGCATTTGTGGCGCCATGCACGGCACAGCCCGCTCCATCATCGCGGGCATGGTCCTCGGTGTTGAAAAGGGATACGAGAAGAAGCTCGAGATCAACGGCGTCGGCTTCAAGGCCGCCGTCAACGGCAAGGTGCTCAACCTTGCCCTCGGCTACTCGCACGACATCAACATGCCCATCCCCGAGGGCATCAACGTGAAGGTTGACAACAACACCTTTGTAACGATCAGCGGCTTTGACAAGCACATGGTCGGACAGGTGGCAGCCACAATTTATCAGTATTACCCGGTCGAGCCGTACAAGGGCAAGGGTGTCCGTATCGCAGGCCAGCACGTCCGCCGCAAGGAAGGCAAGAAGGCAGGCTAGGCAAAATCCTAGTAGCCACATCAGGAGACTTCTATAATGCAACTCAAGAAGAAACAGGAACTTCGCCAGAAGCGCGTATGGCGCGTGCGCCGCAAGATTGTTGGCACGGCAGCTCGTCCGCGTCTTTGCGTAAGCTTCACCAACAAGCACCTTTACGCGCAGGCTATCGACGATGCCAACGGCCGCACAATAGTTTACCTCAGCAGCCTTGCAAAGGACCTGCGCGAGGAGAAACTGTCCGGCAACGTCGCCAGCGCCACGCGCATCGGCACCATATTTGCCGAGCGCGCCAAGGCAGTCGGTATTGTCAAGGTGGTGTTCGACCGTCACGGCCGTCGCTATCACGGCACGGTCAAAGCTTTTGCGGACGCAGCCCGCGCCGCCGGTCTGGAATTCTAATTTCTGCCAATAGGTAACAGCGAATGAGCGACAAATCCATTTCCTCGGAAGCGAGCGGCGACATCATCCGTGAGGCTCCCGTAAAGCAGAACATTCCTTCGGCGGTCGTCGAGATGCCCGCCAGCGGCGCTCCCTCCCGCGGTGCACCGTCCTCGTTTGGCGGTCGTGGTCAGGATCGTGGCTCTCGCGGACGCGGCCCCGGTGGCCCTGGTCGCAGTGGTCCCGGCGGTCCCGGTCGCGGTGGTCCAGGTCGTGGTCGCGGTCGCGGCCCGGCTCCTGCCGAAGAACAGGTCGAGAGCAACTTCATTGAGAAAGTTGTCCATATCAACCGTTGCGCAAAGGTCGTCAAGGGCGGCCGCCGCTTCAGCTTTGCAGCCCTCGTGGTTGTTGGCGATGGCGCTGGCAACGTGGGTGTGGGCTACGGCAAGGCCAAGGAAGTGCCCGACTGCATCCGCAAGGGCACAGAGCAGGCCAAGCGCAACATGCAGCCCATCCAGCTTCGCGGCGAAACCATCCCGCATCCTGTCACGGGCGACCATGACGGTGGCCGTGTGATGCTTCGCCCCGCCTCTGAAGGTACCGGCGTTATCGCTGGCGGTGGCGTGCGTGCTGTCCTCGAAGCCTGCGGCGTAAAGAACGTCCTTTCCAAGAGCCTCAAGAGCAACAATCCCTCTGCGGTGGTGTTTGCAACTCTTGACGCGCTCAAGCAGCTACGCAGCGCTGAGACAATCCGCAAGATCCGCTCCGCCTAATACGGCAGGACGGCCTCTGCGTTACATGATTTTGCTTGCAAAGGCCCTCCGGGGCCTTTGCGGCAGTAATAGAAACAGCTTTTTTTACTACAATGCGTCTACACAACCTAGTTAAAAGCGAGGGCGAAAACAGCCCGAAAAAGCGTCTCGGTCGCGGTCGCAGCAGCGGTCACGGCAAGACAAGCGGACGCGGCGGCAAGGGTCAGACAGCTCGTTCCGGTTCGCACCAGCGCCCCGGCTTCGAGTCCGGTCACGTCCCCTTCTACCGCAAAATTCCAAAGCGCGGTTTCAATCAGGCACGCTTCCAGATTAGCTGGAGCATTGCCAATGTCGGATCGCTGGAGGCAGTCCCTGCCGAAGTCGTTGACATCACTCCCCAGGTTCTGGCCGACAGCGGCGTCATTCGCGCCGATGGCAGCCTGCTAAAGATCCTCGGAGACGGCGAAATAAGCCGCGCTGTGACGGTGTTTGCGCACAAGTTTTCCGCATCGGCCAAAGAAAAGATCGAAAAGGCCGGTGGAAAGGTTGTAGTGCTTTCTGATGCCGCCGCCCAGAGCGAAGAAGCTCAGGGCTAACAGGGCGCTCCCGCTAACTTATACGGGAGCTTCCTAACCAACCCGTTCCCGCTACTTCAGATGCTTTCCGCCTTCGTAAACTGTTTCAAGATCGCCGAGTTGCGCGATCGTATCCTGCTCACGCTCGGTCTGCTTGTCGCGGCCCGCGTGGGTTCGAACATCCCGCTCCCGGGTATTGACCCGCGCCCCCTTCAGGACTTCTTTGCAAGTCAGGCAGGCAGCGCAAGTGGCAATCTGGTCGGTCTCTACAACATGTTTACCGGCGGTGCGATGGCCAAGGGCGCTATATTCGCCCTCGGCATCATGCCCTACATCAGCGCACAGATCATTTTCCAGATGATCGGCTCTGCGGTCCCAAGCCTCGCCCGCCTCCAGCAGGAGGGCGAGGTGGGCCGCCAGAAGCTCACCCAGTACACGCGCTACGCCACCGTGATAATCTGCCTTGTGCAGTCGGCCCTGCTTGTTCTCACGCTTGAAAACCCTGAGCGCCTTTTCAGTGGCTTCACGGGCACAATCGTAATCGTGGATCATCTCTGGTTCATGATTACTAGCGTGATATTCCTTACCGCGGGCACGGTGATGCTTATGTGGATAGGCGAGCAGATTACCCAGCGCGGCATCGGCAACGGTATATCAATTCTTATTACAGTCGGTATTCTGGCAGACATCCCCGGTGCGGCCCAGGTAGCCTACCGCATGTTCTCCACCCCCATCGGCACCGAAGGGGCGCACTCTCTGGGCATTCCAGAAGGCGTGTTGATGATTCTGCTCTTTGTGGCGGTCACAGCTGGCCTAGTCATGATCACTCAGGCTCTGCGCAAGATTCCCGTGCAGTATGCCAAGCGCGTCGTGGGCCGCAAGGTATATGGCGGGCAGAGTTCCTTCATGCCTCTGCGCGTGAACTACTCCGGCGTCATGCCCATCATCTTCGCCAGCGCTATCATCATGTTCTTCCAGACGATGCTCTCTTGGGCGGGGGCGGGTCTTAAGTTGAACTTCCTCGTGGATGCCGGTTCGATTTTCAATCAGAACAGCGCTTGGTACTATATCATATTCTCGCTGCTCATTCTGATATTCAGCTACGTGTGGGTGTCCATCACCTTCAAGCCCGTGCAGGTGGCCGATGACCTTAAGAAGTACGGAGGTTACATTCCTGCGATTCGCCCCGGAGAACCCACCGCACGCTACCTCGACTTTGTGATGACGCGTCTGACTGCCTTTGGCACGCTTTCGCTCATCGTCATTGCGCTTTTCCCCAGTCTGCTCTCCATGCAGCAGAACATTCCATATCAGCTCTCGCAGTTCTTCGGCGGCACGGGTATGCTCATAACTGTGGGCGTTCTTTTGGACTTGCTGCGGCAGATAGAGACCTTCCTTCTCCAGCGCCACTACGACGGCTTCCTCAAGAAGGGCCGCATCAAGGGCAACAGCGTTGGCCGCACTCGCCAGTTCATTGACAAAAACGACCTGCGCAACGCCAACACGGCCCTCTTCCTTACTCTTTTCCTTTTCGTGACGGGACTCGTCGCATACCTAGTAAACATCTACGTGCTCAAGTAGAACTCATCACTTTTTCCTCTGAGTCCTTAAGGACAAGAAGGGGAGCGGCACCGGGCGCACAAGGCGGATTTATTCGAGAATGATCCAGATCAAAAACAGTGTACAGATCGAAAGCATGAGGCGCGCCTGCCGCGTGGCCGCCGACGTGCTCGATCGCCTCTGCGCCATGGTGGCACCGGGGATGAGCACTCTGGACCTAGACATGGAGGCCAAGGCCCTTATCGAGCAATACGGGGCAACGAGCGCCAGCTACAACTACAAGGTTGGAAGACTGCGCTACCCCTCTTACATCTGCATTTCCGTCAACGAAGAGATAGTCCACGGCATTGCGCGCGCCGACAAGATACTGCGCATGGGCGACATCGTATCGCTCGATGTCTGCGTGTATGTGGACGGCTGGGTGGGCGACAACGCCCGCACCGTCAGCGTAGGCCCGGTAAGTCAGGAGGTGGAACGCCTCCTGCGCGTCACCAGGGAGGCGCTCGACATTGGCATAGACCTTGCGCGAGCTGGCAACAAGGTCGGCGATATTTCGCACGGCATCCAGACCCACGTTGAGGCGAGCCGCTTCGGCATCGTGCGCGAATTCGTAGGGCACGGCGTTGGCCGGGGCCTGCACGAAGAGCCACAGGTGCCCAACTATGGGCAAAAGGGCAGGGGGCCGCGCCTTGTCCCTGGCATGACCATCTGCATCGAGCCAATGGTGACGATGGGTTCGCACCGCCTTCGCATTGGCCAAGACGGATGGGTGGCTATTGCCAGCGACGGCAAGCCATCGGCACATTTTGAACACACTGTACTAATCACAGAAACAGAAGCGGAGGTCCTGACGCTGCCCTCATCGGGCGGACTTTCCAAATGATTGAAAGTCCTGCTTGACACGATGAGCATTTTCCAGTTCAAGGAACTCTTTTTCCCTCGCGCATTCTGCCCTTCCTTTGTGGAGAGCGCCAGCGCGCAAGAATACCAACCACTTTCCAAACACAAGACACCAAGTATGCCCCGCATCCTAGCCGTCGAAATTCCTGGGGACAAGAAGCTGCCCTATTCGCTCCGCTACATTTACGGCATTGGCCTGACACTGGCCAAAGAAGTCGTCGAAGCTACCGGCATCGACCCTGAGCGCCGTGCAAAGACCCTCTCCGAGGAAGAGATCAACAAGCTCTCGGAAGTGATCATCGCAAGGGGCATCCGCGTGGAAGGCGACCTGCGCCGCGAAGTAACGCAGAACATCAAGCGCCTCAGCTCGATCAACTGCTACCGTGGCAGCCGTCACCGCAAGAGCCTGCCCGTCCGCGGCCAGCGCACCAAGACAAACTCGCGCACCCGCAAGGGCAAGCGCCGCACCGTGGGCGTCCAGAAGAAGGCCTAGCACTGGCTTAACAGGCCGCAGGCAAATAATACACTTTCAGCCTTTTACACACCTTTAGAGAGATGAGCGAAGAGAAAATCAAAAATGCCTCCACAGAGGCCCAGAGCGTGCCCGCAGCCGGTGCCGAAGGCGCCGAGGCAGCAGCCCCTGCACGCCCCTCCCAGCCCACGGCGGCGGACCTGCTCAAGGCAGACCTCGGCGAGGTGACAATCCGCCGCGCCAAGGGTAGCAAGAACATCAGCTCCGGCGTGGTGCACATTCTTGCCACCTTCAACAACACCAAGGTCGCCTTTACCGACCGCCAGGGCAACGTCATCTCCTGGTCCAGCTCCGGCAAGATGCACTTCCGCGGTTCGCGTAAGAGCACTGCCTACGCTGCACAGGTTGTAACTCAGGATGCAGGCCGCGTCGCGATGAGCCACGGCCTCAAGGAAGTGGAAGTCCACGTCAAAGGCCCCGGCATGGGCCGCGACAGCGCCATTCGCGCCCTTCAGGGCCTTGGCCTCACAGTCCTCAACATCATCGACGTCACCCCCGTGCCTCACAACGGCTGCCGTCCGCCCAAGCGCCGTCGCGTCTAAGGTATAACAAGCACCAACCACTTTTACTCGAAAGAATCACGCGATGTCCCGCTACACCGGACCCACGACCAGAATGAACCGCCGCTTTGGCATGGCCATCTTCCCGGCCACCAAGGCATTCGAGAACAAGCCGCACCTGCCCGGCCAGCACGGCCCCCGCCTGCGTCGCAAACTTTCCGAATACGCAGTCGGCCTGAACGAGAAGCAGAAGCTGCGTTACCTCTTCGGCCTCTCCGAGAAGCAGTTCCGCAACACCTTTGAAAAGGCAAAGACAAAGCGCGGCGTCACCGGCGAGATCTTCCTCCAGATGCTCGAAACACGCCTCGACAGCGTCATTTACAGCATCGGCTTTGCCAAGACCCGCCGTCAGGCCCGCCAGCTCGTCTGCCACGGCCACATCCGCGTAAATGGCCACAAGGTGGACATCCCTAGCTACACTGTAAGCCCCGGCGACGAAATAGCCGTGCGTGAATCGACCAGCAGCCGCCAGATGACCACCCGCGCCCTCGAAGACAGCCGCGCCCGCACTATCCCCAACTGGGTAAGCCGCGTGGACGACGCACTAACCGCCAAGGTGAACCGCGTGCCTTCCATCGACGAGATGGAACACGGCATCAACGTCCAGCTCATCGTCGAGTTCTACAGCCGATAGACGAACTGGGCCGAGGCGCAGGACGCCCGGCTCCCCCCCACATCACTTCCAACAAGCCCATCCTCAGAGCTTATCATTAACCCATTCCAGCGGTAGAGACATGGCGATCCGACTAGGCAAGTTTCAGTTACCCAACCGTCTCATCAAGGACGAGCAGTCCGCTACGGCAACCTATGCCAAGTACACTGCCGAACCCTTTGAGACAGGCTACGGACACACGATCGGCAACAGCCTCCGTCGCGTCCTGCTCAGCTCGATTGACGGCTCCGCGCTATCCTCGATTCGCATCGAGGGCGTGCAGCACGAGTTCCAGAGCATCGACGGCGTGGTGGAAGATGTGACCGACGTAGTCCTGAACCTGAAGAAGGTTCTGGTGCGTTCCCACAAGCGCGATGCTGTGAAGCTCCTGCTCGACGTGACCAAGGAAGGCCCCGTCACAGCTGGTGACATCCGTCCGGATTCCAACGTCGAAGTGCTTAACCCTGAACTGGTTATCTGCACAATCGACAAGGAGCGCCGCTTCCAGGCCGAGATCGAGGTTCGCACGGGCCGCGGCTACGTCCCCGGCGACGAGAACAAGACCCCGGATCAGCCTATCGGTGTAATCGCCATCGACAGCCTTTTCAGCCCAGTCAGCCTCGTCAAGTACAGCGTGGAGAACACCCGCGTTGGCCACATGACCGACTATGACAAGCTGGTTCTGGAAATCTGGACCGACGGACGCATAACCCCAGACGACGCCCTCAAGCAGGCGGCTAGCATCCTCAAGCATCACCTCGACGTGTTCGACAATGTGTCGGCCGAGAGTGTGGAGTTCGACTCCGAGCAGACGGAAGTCTCCGAAGAGCAGAACAAGCTCCGCAAGCTGCTCAACATGAGCGTCAACGAAATCGAGCTTTCCGTCCGCGCGGCCAACTGCCTGAACAACGCCAACATCACAACCGTTGGCGAACTGGCAATGAAGTCCGAGCAGGAAATGCTCAAATACCGCAACTTCGGCAAGAAGTCCCTCAACGAGATCAAGAGCAAGCTCGAACAGCTTGGACTGTCCCTTGGCATGAAACTCGACGATCGTCTGCTCGACGTTCACAACGACATCTAAATGACGGGCAAGGCGCTTCGACCATAAGCAAGGATCCGCCAACCCCAAAGATACCGCAACAGTTGCGAGGGCCAAACCTTCGCAAGGCACATAGAATTTACCAATGAGGCATTTAAAGCACAGATCCCAACTTGGCCGCACCAAGGAGCACCGCGCAGCTCTCATGGCCAACCTGTCCGCAGCCCTGCTCACGCACGGCCGCATCCGCACCACTCTGCCCAAGGCCAAGGCTCTGCGTCCCTTCGTGGAGCAGATAATCACTCTGGCCGTGCGCGCCAGCAAGGCCGAGGCCGCCGACGCCCTGCACCTACGCCGTCAGGCCATTGCCAAGGTTCGCGACAAGGACGCCGTGGCAATTCTCTTCAAGGAGCGCGTGTCGGAGTTCACCAGCCGTCCCGGTGGCTACACCCGCATCTACAAGATCGGCCCCCGCATCGGCGACGCCGCTGAAATGGCCCTCATCGAGCTTATCCCCGCTGCCGACACTGGCTACGCCAAGTCGCGCAAGGGCAAGACGAGCGCAGCCGAAGCCCCGGTGTCCGAAGCCGCCGAACAGGCCCAGAGCGCCGAGGGCGAGAGCAAGGAGTAGCATCCTTCATCAAACAGCCCTTTCACCAGCAAGGGGAAATGTTATTTTCAAGGCGGCGCGTCGGGATTCAAACCGGCGCGTTCGCGTTTTCTGAACATCGCATCCACTCCATGCATGTAATCAGCGTCAGTTTTCTGTTCATGGTTTACATCCTTGGCGGGATGACAGCCATACTGGGACTGTGGCTGTATTACGACAGGAGGGACCGCATACTCTGCGACCGACAGCGTTTCAGGCATGTCTATCGCTGCATCAAATGCGGCAGACTGTATGAGCGCCGTGGACAGCGAGAGGTAGCACCTTGCCCTGACTGCGATTACGCCAACGACAGGCTCCGCTTCTGACACTCATGAAGCGGCTTTCCTTGGCCAGAAACATAGTTCCATTACACCTACACCTTAGCCGTATATTACCATCATGCCGCAGATAATAGCCGTTCTGGACTTTGGTTCCCAGTACACGCAGGTAATCGCCCGTCGTGTGCGCGAGTGCAACGTGTACTCCAGAATCTACCATTACGCCACTCCGGCCAGCGAACTGGAAAAGGACGGCGTCTGCGGCGTCATCCTATCCGGCGGCCCCAGCAGTGTGTATTCGCCCAAGGCACCGCTGCCGGACAAGGCAGTGTTCGACCTCGGAGTGCCCGTCCTTGGCATCTGCTTTGGCATCCAGCTCATGGGACACCTCTTGGGTGGCAAAGTGGCGCCGGGGCAGCAGCGCGAGTACGGCCTTGGTACAATCAGTCAGGACGGCATCTGCCCCCTGTTCAAGGCCCTTCCTGAATCCTTCAAGGTATGGAACTCGCACGGGGACAAACTAATCAGCCTACCCGAGGGCTTTGAGGCGCGTGCCCGCACGGAAAACTCCGAATTCGCAGCCATCGAGAACGCCTCCCGCCGCTTCTACGGCATTCAGTTCCACCCCGAAGTATTCCACACTGAGCACGGCGTGGACATCATCCGCAACTTCCTCATGGGCATCTGCGGCTGTGTGGGCGACTGGTCGATGGCCAATTACATAGAGGCGTCCGTGGCCGCTATCCGCCAGCAGGTGGGCGACAAGCACGTCATTCTCGGCCTGTCGGGCGGTGTGGACAGTTCCGTGGCAGCCGCGCTCATACACAAGGCCATTGGCAGGCAGCTAACCTGCGTATTTGTGGACAACGGCCTCTGCCGCAAGAACGAGACCGCAGCCGTGGAGAAGCTCTTCAAGGATAACTTCAACATGGACCTGCGCGTGGCCAAGGCCGAGGACACCTTCCTTAGCGCGCTGGCCGGAGTCACAGACCCGGAAAAGAAGCGCAAAATAATAGGCAAGGTCTTCATCGACGTGTTCGACGATGAGGTGAAGAAGATTGGCGACGTGGACTTCCTCGCACAGGGCACCCTGTACCCGGACGTCATCGAGTCTGTGCCCATCGAGAACAACCCCGCCTCGCTCATCAAGAGCCACCACAACGTGGGCGGTCTGCCCGAGAAGATGAAGCTGAAGCTCCTTGAGCCTCTGCGAGAACTGTTCAAGGACGAGGTCCGCCGCCTAGGCAAGGAACTTGGCCTGCCCGACAACGTAATCTGGCGTCAGCCCTTCCCCGGCCCCGGTCTGGCAGTGCGCTGCCTTGGCGAGATTCGCAAAGACTACCTCGACATTCTACGCGAGGCCGACGCAATCTTGCTGGAGGTAATGAAGGCTGCCACCGACAAGGACGGCAAGAGCTGGTATTCCAAGGTCTGGCAGAGCTTTGCAGTGTTCCTGCCCGTCAAGACGGTGGGCGTGATGGGCGACGAGCGCACCTACGACTACGTAATAGCTCTGCGCATAGTGGAGAGCGTGGACGCAATGACGGCCGACTGGGCACGCGTGCCCTACGACATCCTCGCAAAGGCGTCCAGCCGCATAATAAACGAGGTAAAGGGCGTGAACCGTGTGGTGTTCGACATTTCCTCCAAGCCCCCGGCGACCATAGAGTGGGAGTAGGGCGGGGGTTTGAACGCCGCAAGTGGTAGTTATATAAAAACGCAAACTCGCGCAAAATTTAGGCTTGCCTAAATTTTGCAGTTTGGCAAATGATTCCGCATGCAAACAAGCGTCGCGATTTGTCTGTGTTTGACATATGCGTGCCTTCCCCACGAGGGATCTTGTTCTTTCGTCGATGTTACGGAGTACACTGGTGTTTCACTGTGGAATACAAATTTTGGATGCGGAGAAACGCTCGTATTTGATGTTACTGCATATGTAAAAGGAGTCATGCCTTCGGAATATATCGCAAACGGAAGTTCGTTTATGTATTTGAAGGCTAAGCTGTGGGATGTTAATCGACTACGTTATGTTGATACAGAAGGCGATATGCCTTTGCATATGTATAGCTTTGATATAAAGGACTTCAAATCTGAGTGGTGGGGATGCACACAATTTATTACGGATGTCTATTATCCTTCCCCCTGTGTGCAATATGTCATAATTGAGGCATCCAAAGTGGATGCGATGTTCGAGTATCCCGTGACTCATTCCAGTGCGTCGCCAGCTCTTAGGAGTATAAACATATATTGAGATACTGTATGTGGCGAAATCTTTCGTCTGTTGCGCTGTTGGTTCTGATATGCTCATTCATATGGTTGTATCTTGCCAAGCGATCAGTGGTAGAGTTACATTTCTCAGATGAGCATGTAGGGCATACGATCTCGAAGATTGTTACAAACGGGTCTAAGCCGAACATAGATTTAACAGTTGCCAGGCAGTTGGCCTCTGCGAATTTGGCTGAACCTTCACACTGTGCTCCATCCGTCCTCTCTGCCGACGCTGTGACGGCTGAAATCCAGACCGTACGTGCGAAGCACGAAGCCTCGATGCAAGAAGGCAAGGAACTGCTCCGCCGCCGCGCGGGCATTCAGGAATGGAAGGAGTTCTGCTCAAGGAACGGACTGCATCTAATTAGAGCAAAGGTGGATGATTCAAGTGGCACTTATTACGTAGATATATCTTCGAAGGATCGGCTCCCCGACTTTGTCAATGGTCTCTTGTGCTTTGGTTTTTCACCGTATTCAGATCCTGAAGCCTACATTAGCTTTTACTTCGCCGATGACTTGATGCGTTTCGACTACAAGCCGTACATGTCTCCCAAAACGCTTGTCGGAGATATTGTAAGGTGAAAATGAAACACACAATTATACCAATACTATCCTTCTTTGCGGGCGCCTATATATCCCTACTTGTGCGCCCACTTGTCGTTGATGAGGAGCACTCCGCGCCCACTCGGGAAGCTTCGAAGGCCAGTGGCGCGATCATCGCGGATGCACCGGCTCGAATACGCGACCTTGAGCAGCAGATCGAAGACATGCGCGAGGTGGTGCATCAGGCTAACCTCCAGTTATACTTCGACAGGGAAAAGGAACGTTCGCGCCTCGAAGCCGAGAGCAGACGGAGGGAAAGAGAGGCAAAGGGGCAGCGTGAGTGGATAAGCAGGGACCAGTGGGCAATATTCGCCCACAACGTCGGGGTGGGCGAAGAGAACGCTGATGCGGTTCGCGCGGTCTTGGAAGGCCACTTCCGCAAAGAAAGAGAAAGGATGGTTGCCAAAGTTCGAGGAGAGAACGACCCGTACCCAAACACTCCGCCAATAGAAGATGCGCTGGCCGAGGTGCTCACACCCGAACAGGTGGACCACTTCAGCACCTACATGAATGACCTGCGTCAGATCGAAGTGGACAAGACCGTAATCAACGGCATAGCCGCCACTCTGACCATCATTCCGCTGGACGACGATCTGCGGGTGAAAATCGAGGCCGTTTACCGCGAAGATGCAGAGGCCAGCGTGTATCAGGATGGGCTGACATTTCGCTCACCTTGGGGAATGCGCAAGCGCGTGGAAGCCCAGATGCGCCAGATACTCAGCCCCGAAGATTACAAGTTGTGGGAAAACGCCATGTTCTGAAACCGTTTGCCACGCCAAGCCGCTGACAAAGGCGCTTGCGCGCATATGCTGTTGTCATCGGGCGGATTGCTGCTCATTCTTCCCATCAGCTTTGCTCCAGTGTTCCTGCCGGGCGGGCGTCCCTCTTAACAGACAGATATGCAGCGCATCAGTTACAGCCAGCCCGATCTCCGACGCATACTTCGCGAGTTCATCAGCTCGGACGAGTCCTCGGCCAGCGTGGTCGATGGCGTCCGCTACATATTGAACGACATACGCCTGCGCGGGGACGCTGCCGTGAGCGACCACCTTGCCCGCATCGACAAGGTGCAGATAGCGCCAGCAAAGTTCCGCGTGCCGGGGCAGGTGTTGCAAGCCGCAGCCGAGGCCCTGAGCGAGGAGACAACCGCCGCCATAATAGCAGCCAAGGCCAACATCCGCGCTTTTCACGAAAAGGGCCTGCCCAAGAGCTGGAGCGGAACGAACATGCACGGCGCAGGCGTTGGGGAACGTTTCTACCCGCTCGACCGCGTGGGCCTGTACATCCCCGGAGGCAATGCTCCGCTCGTATCGACCATACTCATGACAGCCATTCCGGCAAAGATCGCCGGGGTGCCCTCCATCGCCGCCTTTACGCCCCCCGGCAGGGACGGCCGCGTTAATCCCGGCCTACTGGCCGCCTGCCACTTCTGTGGACTGGACGAAGTGTACTGCGTTGGCGGACCGATGGCCATTGCCGCCATGGCCTACGGCACTG
>LVBW01000017.1 GCA_001604585.1 Puniceicoccales bacterium Verruco_02
CGGCCCGCTGTGCACAGCGTAGTGCTTGGCACAGGCGGCCACTTTCAGATACTTCGGGTCGTCGCCCTGAAGGCCCTTGACAACCTCGGCCCCGAGTTCGCCTGTCAGATACGGGTCTTCGCCGAAGGTCTCCTGTCCCCTGCCCCAGCGCGGATCGCGCACGATGTTGATGTTCGGGGTCCAGAATGTTAGGCCTTGGTATTGTCCGCGCTTGCCCTGAGAAAGCGCGTAATGGTGCTTGGCGCGGGCTTCGTCGGAAATCGCGTCGGCAACTTCACGCATTAGCTCGCGGTTCCAGGACGCAGCCATACCCATCACCTGCGGAAACACTGTCGCACGTCCAGCGCGCCCTATGCCGTGGCAGGCCTCGTTCCACCAGTTGTAGGCGGGGATTCCAAGTCTTTCGATGGCCGGATTCTCGTGCATCATCTGACCGATCTTCTCCTCAAGGCTCATGCGAGAGAGCAGATCGTCGATGCGAGCTTCCATATCAAGGGACGCGTTCTGAAAAGGATAATTAGGGGTCATGAATCTAAAGTATGGTCAATTTTGTACAAGATAAGGGTGCCGAAATAGTGACATGCATGACGCACTAGCCATGCCCGCTTATCAATGGAAAAGAAGACAAACTACATATTTTCGAGAATCAGGTAAGAATTCCACAGGCTTCCTCACTACAAACAGTGCATTGCCACGCTGGTGCAATGCATGTCATGGCTGGGTTAACCGAGAACTCCACAGGGGCCGTAAAGCTCACTTAAGACAAGGCTGGGGGAAAGGGGTTACATAATACAAGGCTTGCCTGAGTCCCGCGACTGCCTGACGCATAAAAGGTTCGGTCGTTTTGCAGCGGGCCGCCAACTACCAATCAGTAATACACCCTCAGCTCGCGTACAAACAAGGCATCGCGCATACTAACAATAGAGCTATATGCCGGAAAACTTCTCCTGTCGCCTCTCGAAGTTATTAGACATATCGCTTTCATTTCTGCTACTTCTCTGATGCGTGGCGGATACTGACAGGACCGAAGTAACTCTTTGGAAACGCCTTGTCGCTGATGATGATTTTCTGAACTACAATACCCGGATCCACCATCGATACCTTCAGCGTATGTGCTCCTGCTGATGCGACATTCAAGGTGCCCTTCAAGATGCGGGCATTGTCTTTGGTATAACCGTTCCACCAGTTGCGACCAAGAAATGTCTCCTCTTCGCGGTTCTCGAATATATCCAGTATCTGCCTCGGATCGTCGTCAAATGCGATTGCAATACGCATCCCCCGATCTGGCACAAAGTCCATGACTGGGCCAAGAACGAGCGTGACAGTGTGTTTACCAGCTCTTGGAAGATACACATCGTATTCCAATGTCGGAGCGCCTGCTGGCGGCAGTATGCTTTCGGCAGTCACCGGGTAGATTCCCATTGCTGCTTCAACTCGACCATAGTCGGGTATCTCTTCCCATCGAATGGCGTTAACCTCCGTTCGACGCATTGTGGATCTTGCGTCGAAGGCGATCGGGCCGGAAAGGCTGGCGAAGCGACCCCTAGCCTCCCCCACTTGGTCCTCGCGTGCTTTGAGTGCATGCACATGCACGGACTGGTTTCCGCGTTTACCCTTGATGGATATTACACCCTTGCTGATACCCGCTGGAAGCAAATCCCAGTCAACATCAACCCAGTACCGCTTGTCCGCACTGGGGGCAGTATCGAGGACAAGCTTGATCCAAGGTTCATTGGCAGTAATTGAGAACGATATGGGCTGAGTGCCCAGAGCGAACACATCGACAAAGGAACGCCCCGGATTGAGAGAGTCGAACAGCGGAAGCACAGCATCTCCGTAATGGTCCGGCCACGTGCTCGGGTCGCCCTCTATTGACACTCCGTAGCTGTCGTTGTCGGCAGGCAGCACCTCGGATATTAGCGGCAGGTTGTTCACAACCGGCGGCTCCCAACTGTGCATCCCGATGTGAGGCTGATCCATCAGATGGTTCCACTTGCCGTTAGAAAGGGTGTGGTTGTAATAGTCGCTAAGGGTCTGATCTTCGCGGAAAAGGGCGCGGACAAGGCCCGCAACGGAGTTAGTGCTCGCCCTGCCCTGCTTGGCGTAAAGCTGGTTGCGCCCCGCGGCGATGTTCATGCGCACGACAATGGACGATGCCTTGGCCGGATGCAGGACCAGCTGATAGTACGCCGCCCTCTTTTCCATCGGCAGCTTCAGATACAAGGCCTCAGCCCGTTCTTGCAGCTCAAGCCACACAGCCTCAACGCGGTCAGCCTCACGGTAGTTCAGCTGGCTGTACGTATCGGGCGTGGTCAGATCGGGCTTTCTCCAGCCGTTGTACTTGCCATATTTGGCAACAATGTCGGCGATTTCGGCAGCGTGTTCGAGGCCGAACTCTCGCTCGGCCCAGCGGCGTGTGTACTCGCCCACATTGTCCTTGCTAATAGCGGCAGGGTTCCAAGCCATGCGTATGATGAACTCGAGGGGTATCTCCAGAGGCTTGAGATCTCCCACGTTCACTATCCAGATGCGCGTAGCGTCGTATTCGGCTGCAAGGTGAAACTGCTCGGCGATCTTTGGCAGCGGGTTAGTGTTTATCCACTGGTAGGCAAATGGGCCCCCGTGCATGTCTATGTGGTAATAGATGCCCGCGCCGCCGCTGCGCTGACGCTCTTCTGCGGTTGGGAGCCTGCGGATACTGCCGTTGTTGTCGTCCGTCCAAAGCAATGTTACGTCCTCGGGCGGGCGCAGGCCGTGTTCGTAAAACTTCTGCACTTCTGTAAACAGCGCCCAGAGCTGGGGCACGGTGGCGGGGTCAACACCCACCTCTTCGGCAATTATACGGCGCTGATCGCTCATAATGCGTTCAAGGAGCTTTATGTCGTCATCGATGCTGCCTGCCGAGTCCATCCCCACGTCGCCATCACCGCGCATACCGATGGTTACGAGGTTTTCATAATCCTTGTTGCGAGCCATGCCTTCACGGAAGAAACGCTGGAGAGCCTCTGCGTTTGTCGCATAATTCCACTGGCCGTTGCCGTAATGCTCGCGCCTGCTGGTCCACTCCTTGTGTGCGCGCATCATCGGTTCGTGGTGAGATGTGCCCATGACTATGCCGTACATATCGGCAAGACGGGGATTTTCCGGATCGTCTTCGTTGAAGGCATTGTCCCACATCGCGGGCCAGAGGTAGTTGGCGCGGATGCGCAGCATCAGCTCAAACACCTTGGTGTAGAACTGGCTGTTCATGTCGCCAAATTTCTCGTCCGTCCATCCCGATAGGCAGGGTGCCTCGTCATTGAGGAATATGCCGCGGTAGCGAACAACTGGTTCACCTGACGAGTACCGACCGGGCTTGATGTACACTTCATCCTGATGCTGGGTGGGGACATCCGCCCACCAGTACCAAGGCGAGACACCGATCTGCTCCGAAAGCTCGTAGATGCCGTAGATGGTGCCGCGCTTGTCGCTGCCTGCTATTACAAGGGCATGTTCCACTCCGGGCAAGGGCGCGGAAATGGTAGTGATAACGAAGCTCTCCCATTTGCCGGAGAGGTCTCCTGCGTCCAGCTTTCCCGTCGCGATAAGCGCGTCGATAGTTGCGCTCCTGCCCACAGTGCCGATGATGACGACTTTCTCTCCGGCAGTTCGGATGCCGCTGGCCTCGGGCTTGCGCGTGCAAACGCGCTCGATGTCTGCCTGAAGGTCGCCAATGGCGCGGATTACGCCCGGCCAGTCGGCTTGGTCGTACCATATGGGGGCAAGTGCATCTTTTGTGACGAGCGGAAATGCGCAAAAGTCCGTAGCACTGTTAACAACAATGTCTTGCGCAAATCCCAGACTTGTTGCCGCCTTGCTGATGTGGATGAAAGCTGCGGCAAGTAGTGCAAGCGCGGCATGGACAAGGTTGAGAGTCATCTTATTCATAGCTTATCGTACTGGTTTGGCCTGGCATATTGGCTGTGATGATGCGGGGCTTCTTCTTAGCATGTCAGCGATCGTATCCATCCCCTTTATAAAGAATGGGGCGCCGGCATCGGGAATAACCCTTTGACCAGCGCCCCATGAGAATCATTACACCTTTACGTCTCTACTAGAACGAGAACGTGTTGGTGAGGAACCATTCCTGAACGGGCTTGGTGCGAACGCTTGCCCAAGTCTTGCCGTCCGGCTGGACAGAGATCGGGACAACACCGTCGCTTGCGAAGGCGTTGCGGACGTTGAGCTGGATCTTCCAAGAGACCTTTTCGCTAAGGTCGCGCTTGTAGCTGATCCAGAAGTCCAGACCATCTTCAGCGGGACCGTAGTATGGATTGTCTAGGTCAAACACGGCCAGACCCATGGAGTCGGTGGACACCGGGTAGCCGAGGATGACTTCGTCCTGCCAGCGGTAGGCAGCGCCAACACCCAGACCATTCAGCTTACCTTCGGTGAAGCTGTAGTTGGTCACGACGTTGAAGCGCCACTTGCGCAGTTCGGAGGCAGCGGCATTTTCCTGCAACTTCATCAGCGTCCAACGGCTGCGGAAGCTGTTGTAGGCGGTGCGGAGCGTGTTGGAAGGCACGTGCTCACCATTCCAACGGCGCATGTCACCAGCGAAACCAGCCATCTTCTCGTCGAGGAAGGAGATGAGCTCGTCATACTGAGCACCACCGATTTCGGCCTTGATGGCTTCGGTCTTGGCAGCGTTGAGCGTGATACGCCAGTTCTTGGTCGGGTTGGCCGTGAACTCGAGTTCAAAGCCTTCAGACTTTGTGTTGCCCGTGATTGTGTAACCAGCAGGGTTGGTGAACCCGTAGGTGTAGATCTGCGTGGCAGGGTTGGTGGGCATGTACTGAGCGGACGGGTTGTTGCTGGCGTCGAGAGATGCCTCGTACGTCGCACGGTCTGTCAGCTTGGACACGTCCTGCGGGGTGTAACCCCACACCTGGAAGTAGCCCCTTGCATCGAGGAACTTCTGGATGTCGTTCCAATCCCTGATGACTGCGTCGCGGTGCTGGGCAGCCTCTGCCACAGTCTCGCGCTTGTAGTAGGAGTCCGGCACAGCGCTGTCTTCATTTGCTGCTGTGGCAATGGACAGGCCCTTTTCGTCAACGAAGGCCGGGAACCACCACCAACGTGTGCCACCGGTGCCAGGATCAGTGCCAAGGGCCACACGAGAGTCCCAAGTGTACCCGGTCAACTGATAGAGGAACACGTTACGGAACCTGAGACCCTGCACGATAGCATCGCTGAAGCCATTCTCGTTGGAGATGTAGGCATTCGAGGAGCTGGTCTCGTATGTGGAGATGCCGAAGGAGTACTTACCATCCTTTGTGGACAGACGCAGACCGTATTCAGAGGTCTCGCCAGTGGGATTGCTAAGCGCATTGCCGTATAGGTCAACGCGTGCGCTCGACACCTGGAAGTTGTTCGACTCGTTGTAGGACAGGCTGACGTTGAGCGGCAGGAAGTCCTTGGGCAGCAGCTTGTTGATATGAACCACCACACCACCGGCCAGCGAGTGGTCGGTATAAGGTGCGTTGGACCACTCAGGAAGCGTATAGGTATCGTCAAGTATCAGGTGATTCTTGTTGGTCGCGTCCACCGCAGCAGTCTTGGAGCGGGTCTTGATCGAGTCATAGCGCCAGCCGATGAGGGGGATGACCGCCTCGTTCAGCATGAAGCCCTGCCAAGTTCCGACATAGGAGGTTGTAACGCGCTCGACCTTCTGAGCCTTGGTGTATAGCTCGGCACCATCGACACCGTGCTGGGTGATGGCTAGGTCGAAGTTGTTACCCCAACCCTTGTAGT
Organism: Puniceicoccales bacterium Verruco_02; assembly: GCA_001604585.1. Classification (GTDB taxonomy): domain Bacteria; phylum Verrucomicrobiota; class Verrucomicrobiia; order Opitutales; family Oceanipulchritudinaceae; genus Verruco-01. Next base: position 5,794 of record LVBW01000017.1, read on the forward strand.
TGGCATGATTCGATACTTGGGATGTCAGGTTCGAATCCTCGGCATTGAACACCTTGTTGAGCCATGCGTTGTCTGCAGGGATCGAGTAAGGTGCATCGAAGGCAACGTTGGTGGCTGTCCAAGTAGAGTCGAACAGATACACCTTGCCGTCGCGAAGGGCCACATCGCCGGTGATACCTGGGATGTAAGCGCCGGATGCTGTCGAGTTGGAGGCCAGCGAATCGCCGAGGTAAACTACGGCGACGGGCGGACGTTCCGTGAATGCAGTGCTCAGACCAGAGTTGTTGCGCCAATACTTGTCCCAATCATTGCTGTTGGCGTACATTCTCCACTCGCGGTCTTCGTATTTCCAAGTCTCCTTGCTGGCGACGGCGTTGAAACGGTGCCTGCCGATCATCTTGGCGATGAAGTCATTGTCGATGATGTCGGAAGCGCGCAGTTCCACGAATGCCGAAGCGCGAAGAAAATCACGCTCGCTGCTGTAAGAGGAGCCGCTGCCGTTGTTAGACGATACGAAAGGACGGCCATAGTTCGGGTTCTCCGAACCATCCTGAAGGATGGCTGTCACGTCGATGTTGAGCGCAGGGTTGCCGCCAAGAAGCGACTGACCGCCGCGGTTAAGTTCCTGATGGTCGTAAGAGAGCTCGATACCGACCATGTCGCCCCAGCCCATCTGCGAGATGCTGATGTTGTAGGCGTCCCAGTCGGACCATTCCTTCTTGGTGTTGCCGTCGATCAGGTTGTTGTAGAAGTCGAATACAGAGCTGTCCTGAAGGGACTGGTTCTTGTACTGACCGGTCAGGTAGTTGACGAGTTTCGAGTTGGTCGCGTACGTGCTGTAGTTGGTAAGCCCGTAGAGCATCTCGGAGTAACGCTGGCCGATGGCGCTTTCGCCCACGCCGCGAAGTGTACCATCCGTCTTGCGGAAGCCGTTGTTGATGTAGCCACCCCAGATCTTGGAGATGTTGCCCGAGTTTCCATCAATGAAGAACACAGGCACCTGCTGGTTGCCAGCGATGCTGCCAAGCCAAGCATTGGTGGCTGCTGCATTGGAGCCAAGGGCGTAGAGGTCCGTAACGGTGTACTTGCCCATGCCACCATCAGCCGCACTGGCGAACCAGGGCGTGATACTGTCCGAGGGCGGAACTATACGAGGACGGTTTGCTTCGATCTCGCCGTGCTCGTACTTGACCTTGATGCTGGTCTTGAAGTCCCGGCCGAAGAGTTTCGGATCCCAACGCAGAGTGCCATAGAAGCGCTCGTCGTTCTCGAAGGCAGGGCTCTGTTGGAACTGTTCCCTGTCAACTAGTGCATCGAAGCGGACGGCCAACACCTCGTCAATAATGACGCGGTTGATGTCCACCGAGGAGCGGACACTGCCGTAAGAGCCGACGCGGAACTCAAGAGCGCCAGAGTTGGCATACTGGGCACTACGCGTTGTCGCACTTATGATACCGGCCGGGCTTCCAAGTCCGAAAAGGATGGAGTTGGGGCCGCGCTGGATGTCGATGCGGTCAACGTTGAACGAATCCCACGGGATTTCTGTCCCGAAGTAGTCGCGGGTCATGTCAGCCGACGAAAGACCGCGCACGCGCTGTGCATTCGAAGGATTGATCAGTATCCCAGACTCATGGACGGACTGACCACTGCCCAGCGAAGAGTAAGTACCACGTGTACCTGCTACTTCGGCATTGGTTGTGTACTGGAGCAAGGTATCGTTGCCAGTTGCACCGATGTCGTTCATCAACTCCTTGGTGATGACCGAGATGGAGGAGGCAACGTCCCTAAGGTCGGTACGGATGCGGGTACCGGCCAGTGTTTCAGTAGCAAGGTATCCTACGTCGCGTTCGCTCGTAACTTCGAACGGACTTAGAACATATACATCTGCATCTTCAGAGGCTGTTCTTGCCTCCGGGGCCGTTTGGGCGGCCAACCCTGAGGCGACTGAAGCACCCAGCAGGGTAAGCGGGAGCTTCCAGTCTCGCACGAGGGGGTATTTCTTGTGCATAGTTTATCGTTGGCTTGTATTGGGTTTGGTTAAAATCCGATCAAACCTGGCAATTCCACTCGGCAAGTTGATCGGATGAGAGATTCCCATTGTTTGCGTTGTTACGCGTCAGACACTGGGATATGAAGAAAGTAAGCACGCAGCCAAAGCGCAGTTCTTGCCTGCGACCATGGGTTAGGGGTATCGGTATGAACTTGAGCAACAATATGTTGTCGAGCATAGCCTTGGGTAGGGCCTTAATGAACGGAGCAGTACGGCTCGGTGAGGAACCGTGGGAATGAGGGGTATGTCTCGTATGTTGTCCTGAGAGCCTCAGGCGACCAAGAGTTTTGCAATTCTAATTGTAGACTGACGCTTGTAACAGGACTCGCCTAACTCATTGTCGGGCAATACGTAGCAAAATGTGCTAAATTCACTTCAAAAGAGCCTGTCGGGATTGGGATGAAAAAAACGTGTTTTACATGCCATTGCCACTGCCTGAATCAACGCTGCCAGCGACATAATACTCACAAAAGGCTTCATTCACAAGACGGAGACGCCGTTTGACGTCCCAAGGAACCGCCCGTGCAAGGAAGTGTCGCATAAATGCAGGGAAATCATCAAAGACATTGGCGGGTAATCCTTGTGCATCTTACGGTCTCGTTCCACTCCGAATCGTAAGCGTTGGAAGAACCCGACGGAATTGCCAGCAGTATGATGACAATGCTCTGGCAATTCTGTGTAAAATTTCCACCTGTTGCGCTCTGGTCCACGAGTTCTCGATTGCATTCGAAACTTCCCGGCAGAGATGAGCATTGCCAAATACGGCATATGATCCATCACACTTGAAGTGAACGGCAATCCCGTCCTGCCATTAACCCCGCCTTGAATAAACGAACTGAATAAGTTACCCCAACATGAAGATCTCCATCATTCGATTCACCCTGCCTCTGATACTCGCAGCTCCGATATCCGCCACCGCCCAGGAAGACCATTCCGATGTCAGCAACGCAGAGGTACGCGCAAACTTTTCACGCAAAATCGTGTTGGCCGCCGACGACGTGCGCGCCTTCCCCGATGCGCCCGAGGGATACAAGGCCGATCGTGCTGACATAGCGCACGGAGCGATTGTACCTTTTGAATACGCCTCCACAGTCACTGGCACCACGCGCAAGGCAAACGTTTACCTGCCGCCAAACTACTCCGCAGACAACAATTACCCCGTGCTATACCTGCTGCACGGCATAGGCGGCAACGAACACGAGTGGATGCACTTCGCCTCCCCCAACCTCCTCTTGGACAACCTGATTGCCGAGGGCAAGGCCAAGCCCATGATAATCGTCATGCCCAACGGCCGCGCACTGCCAGACGACAGCGCATCGGGCAACGTCTTTGCCCCCGAAAGAGCCATTGGCTTTGCCCATTTTGAGCGAGACCTGTTAGACTGCCTGATTCCGGCAATTGAGGCACGCTTTTCGACCTTGAGCAACAGTGAGGGCCGTGCGCTGGCTGGTCTATCCATGGGTGGAGGACAGACTTTCAACTTCGCTCTGGGTAACATGAACCATTTCGCATGGATGGGGGCATTCTCTGCCGCGCCGAACACAAAGCCGCCAGCGGAACTAATCCCCGACCCGGAGGCAACCAAGACGAAGATGAAGCTCATCTATATATCCTGCGGCAACAAGGACGGACTAATCAACTTCTCGCAAGCCGTGCACCGCTACATGAACGAGAACGAGATCCCCCACATCTGGAATGTGGACGATCATGGGCACGATCCGGTAAGCTGGGGCAGCAATCTCTATCACTTCGCCCAGCGCATATTCCGCTAGGAAGCTGGACTCCCCCGATATAACGGTGAGAGTTCATACGCCTTCCAGAGCGTAACCGAAAAGTTAACCGAAATAGAGCTGTGTAATCCAGAGCGGACCCAAATGGAGTTCTCCACGAGCTGTCTCTTGGCAGCATGATGCCAGTCAGCCTTGTCTGTTATCTCGAACAGATGATTGAGCGGTCCAAGGCCATCGGGCATACTCGCATTACATGGATGAGATTAACATGCACAAGTTATCGCACTCCGGCATGGGTCAAATTGGGAAGGCACACAGATCGGATCCATGGAGCATGAGCGAAACGAACCTGAGAAACGAAGGGGTGAAAGGACCCGGCAAGATCATCGAATTTCTACATTCTTCTTAGAGTCATTTACCTTTCAAACACATGCAAAAAGGCCGATGCACTTGTGAAGCGCATCGGCCTTTGAAAGACTAGTCCTTAGCGGACTCTTACTTGGCGGATGGGGCCTTGAGTTCGGCAGGCTCGCTGCTGTTCAGGTCGGCAATCACCTCGTCGGTGATGTCGATCTTGGCATAGGGAGCCACGCTGGCCATGAACACTGCATCGAGGTTATTCTTGCGGGCAACCTTGCGGATCGATGCCTCGATCTCGGCAGAGATTACTTCCTGATTCTCCTGGAAGCGGCGCATAGTGCGCTGGTACTGAGCCTGGAAGCTCATGCGCTGCTGCTGAATTTCCTGAGCCTTGCTCTCGGCCAGCCTCTGGGCCTGGGCGCGGCGTTCGTCAGAAAGGCCGGGATTGTTGGCCTCTTCCTGCGCAGCCTGGGCATCCTTGGCCAGTTGGTCCACACGGCCCTGAATCTGCTGCTGAAGCTCCTTGAAGTACTGCTCTTCCTGAGCGGCACTACGCTGTTCGGAAATGACCTTCCAGTAGGACTGGGAGGCGCGCTGTGCATCGACAACGCCGAACTGCTGGGCTGTGAGCGTGCTGGCGGCAAGGGCAATAGCCGCTACGAATGCGAATAGTTTCTTCATGAACGTTTGGGGTCTGTCTGCTTGATGACTTGTATATCTACACTATTTAGAATCTCGTGCCAAATGAGAAATTGAACTGTCCGCCTTCATTGTTGTAGTCGTCCTTTGTAATTGGGAGTGCGTAGTCGAGACTGAGCGGGTTGTTCATGACCAGGAGGCGAATGCCGAAGCCCCAGTCGTCATTGTAGTTCACGGGATTAAAGTTAGCCGAGTCGGAGTTTACAAAGCCCCAGTCGTAGAACATCGCGATGCGGAATTGCTCTGCGACCTTGAAGGTATATTCGACACTTGCAAAACCGTAAGTGTTGCCACCGATAGGCTCTGTGCTGACAGGGTCGCGCGGGCCGACCTCGCGGTGTTCAAAGCCTCGCAGGCTCTGAGGGCCACCAAGAAAGAAGCGGTCAAAGAAGGGCACGCTGCAATCGATGTCATCATAGTATACCTTGTCCCCCGTCGGCCACACGGTGCCTGCGCGGAAGAGAAATGCCAAACACTGATCGGCAGCCTCGAACGTGGGCAGGAACATGGCGTTGCGCGTTTCGATCTTGAAGTAGTTTGTGTCGCCCCCGATACCTGCATACTCGGTGTTGAGCGAGATGCGTGAGCCTGATGTTGTGAAGAGAAGGTCGTTTCGCGTGTCGCGCTGGATGACAAAGCCCAGCTTCGACACGAGCCTGCTTCCAGCCTCCAGCTCATACACGGGCGACGAACCGGAAGTTACCATGTCGATTTGGACATTCTCGATTGTGTAAACAAGGCGGCCCTCGAAACGCTCAAACAGGCGCTTTCTGGCATAAATATTCATACCAGTGCGAATTTCGTCATAGTAGTCGGAATTGTACTGGGCGTCCGAACGGTATAGTTCAAAACCAAGGCCAAGGCGCTGCTGCATGAAGTATGGCTCTTCAAAGCTGATGATGGCCTCGCTAGAGTAGGAACCTACCGACACGCGGACGCGGAACTTCTGACCACCGCCCTGGAAAAAGCTTCTCCAGTTGAACAGGTCGAAGTTGCCCTGCGAATACTCTACAAACGCCGTCATCTCTTCCAGTGAGCTGAACCCGACGCCGAACTGGAAGGTTGCCGTGGGAGCCTCGTGGACAGACACTTTCATGTTCTTTCTGCCGGGAATGTTGGTGGACTCCTCGGAAATGTTCACCTCGTCGAAGAAGCGGGTGTTTCTAAGGCGTGCCTCGGAGGCCTTCATCCATGTGGAGTTGAAAATCTGCCCGGGACGCATGGCCAGTTCGCGCAGAATGACGACGCTCTTGGTCTTGGTGTTGCCCTCGATGTTGACCGTCTCGATCTTGTATTCCTCGCCCTCGTTGATCTGGTAGCGGATGTCGATGTTGTCGGTTTCGAGGTTGGGAATGCGCTCTGCGCGCACCCTTGCCTCCAGCCTGCCGACTGTGCCGTACATGTCCTGAATGGTGCGCACGTCTTCGTCGAGCTTTGTGGGGCTGAATGGGTCGCCGGGGATCATCTTCAATACGCGGGTGATGAATAGCTCCGGGAACACGTCCTCGCCCTCCACGCTTATTTCGCCAACGAAGTACTGACGACCCTCCTTGATGTGGATTACAAGGTCAACCTTGCCCCCGCCGCGGTCCTCGACCTTGACGCTGTCGTCGTTAAGCTCGATATCCAGATAGCCATTGTCCTTGTAGTAGGTGCGAATCTTGCCAAGGTCTTCGTTCAGCTTCTCATCGTCCATACGGCCAGAGCCGGTCAGCCAGGACCAGTACCACCTGTAGCGGGATGTCTCCATCTCGTCGCGCAGCTTGCTCGTAGCGATCTTTTCGTTGCCCTCGAAGCGGATGCGGTTGATGCGCAGGCGCCTGCCCTCGCTCACCTCGAATGTCACTGCGCCAAGGCCCGTTGCGGGGTTACGGTCGATGCGATAATCGACCTTGGCCTCGGTGTAGCCCTTCTCGTTGTAGTACTTGCGCATTGCGTCCGCAGCCTTGCGGATAGTCAGCTCATCGAGCACGCCACCGGGCATTATCGGCGTCTCGGAGGTGCCGATGAGCTTGCTGCGCTTGTAAGTGTCGTTCCCTGTTATCTTTATACTCTGGATGCGGTAACGGCTCTGGACCTTGAAGAGGATGTTGACCCTTGTGGGGGACACCTCCTCAAGCTCGGCCTGAATAAAGTCGAAAAGCCCCGTGCCGTACAGGCTGCGGACCGAGCGGTCCACCAAGAGCTGGTCGTAGGCCATGCCTTCGCGCACTTGAACGTGAGCCAGTATGACCTCTCGGCTGACGTTCTGAAGCTGCCCATAGTCAATCTTTATCTGATTGATCGTGGGCGTGGCTTGAGCGCCGGAGTATTGGGCCTGTATTGAGCCGATGGCTGCAAAGCAGCTAAGCAGCAGGAGAGCGTAATGAATGAGACGCATGTATGGGGCTAGACCGAAGCGGTATAGTTTTCGAAGCTGGTATATTCGGGGACGAAGGTCAAATTCACTTCTCCGACCGGTCCGTTACGTTGTTTGGCAATGATAAGCTCAACCTTCCTCGTACCTGCGGGAACGCTGGCCTTATCACCGCTTTGCCTGTCCTTTGCAAGGAGTAAAACAACGTCGGCATCCTGCTCGATAGAACCTGACTCTCGTAAGTCCGAAAGACGGGGCGGGCGATTTTCCTTTTCCGCCTCTCGGTTAAGCTGTGAAAGGACAAGGACTGGGACTTCAAGTTCCTTGGCAAGGCTCTTTAGTCCACGGGATATTTCGGAAATCTGCTGCTCGCGGGGTGTATTGCCCCCCATTCCAGAAATTAGCTGCAAATAGTCGATGACGATGAGACCGAGGCGGCTCTTGTCGCGGGCGAGGCGGGACTGCATACGCCGGGCCTTTGCGCGCAGTTCAAGGATGGTGATGTGGCCAGCGTCGTCTATCCAGAGCGGTGCCCTCTTCATCTCCCCGGCCGTGGTTGTGATGTTGAGCATGTCGGCCTTGTCGATTGTGCCATCGCGCACGCGGCGCATATTCACCCTGGCCCTGCGGCAGAGCATTCGCATGGCAAGCTGGTCGGCGCCCATTTCGAGGCTGAACACTAGAACGCTCGCCGGGGGGCCGCTGCGGGGTATGCAAGCGTGCTCGGCCATGTTCATGGCCAGCGATGTCTTGCCCATAGAGGGCCGGGCGGCCAGCACGATCATTTCGCCCTTGTGCAGGCCGTATGTCATGCGGTCCAAGTCTTCGTAGCCGGTGGATATGCCCGTCTCGGCCTCATGATTTATTATCTTGTTAATCAGGGCCGTGGCGTCGTCCACGCTCTTGCTGATGGGGATGGCCCCGTCGCTCACGCGGTCCTGACTAATCTTGAATATCTCCTGCTCGACGTTGTCGATGAAGGTGTCCAGCTCCCCCTCATTGGTGTAGCAGCCTTCGACAACATCGGTAGCGGTGCGAATCAGGCGCCGCAGCACCCACTTTTCAAACACTATGTCCAGCCAGTGCGCGGCGTGGATAGTGCTCTCGATGCGCGAGGTTATGCGGTTAATCAGCGCATGACCGCCAAGATACTCGAACAGGTTCTGTGCCGAGTCCGGGTCGCGCTCCCTGCCGGGCAAGGTGCCCACGGTGCGCCCGGACAGGGCATTGGCCAGCGTAATCTGGTCCACACCCACTTCGGAGCGCACCAAAGACTCGATGGTGTGAAAGAGTATCTCGTGCGCTGGCTTGTAGAAAGACTCCGGGCGCAGTCCCCTTTCATGGCATAGCGACAGGGTCTGCTGCGCATCGATTATGCAGCAGGCAAGCAGGGCCTCCTCGGCATCGGCGTTGTGGGGCACAGTGCGCCCGGCAAGGGCGGCGTCCGCAGCCTCCGCCTTTGCTGCCGAACGGGAGCCTCTGCCCCTTGACGGGCGCGCTGGTGCGGCTTCCCTGTCTTCGGGGGCATCCATGGTCCGTGTGCGCCTGGCAAAAGGAGGGATGCGACCTTAGGACTGGGCTTCGCCGGAATCCTCAATAGGATTCTCGGAGACGATTTCGAATTCGAAATCGACGGACACCTCCGGATGCAGGCGAATGCGCGTAGTGTGCTTGCCAAGGGCGCGGGCCGGGGTGTGGAGAGACACCTGCTTTTTGTCGAGCTCGATGCCATCTTCCTTGATGCGGGCGATGAGGTCGGTTGCGGTCACCGAGCCGAACACCTTGCCACCAGGGCCTGTCTTGACAGCGATGGCCACCTTGACCGCTTCTAGCTTGGTCGCCAGAGCCTTGGCACCCTCAAGCTCTGCCTTGCGGCGGGCCTCGCTGCGCGCACGGAGCACTTCGACCTGCTTGCGGTTGGCCTTGGTGAGCGGAATCGCGATACCGTGCGGGAGCAGGTAGTTGCGGGCAAATCCGGCGCGAACGGAAACTTGTTCGCCTTCGTTGCCGAGGTTTTCGACGGGCTTGAGCAGGAGGATGTCGGTTGTCGCCATGATATGTCTCTTATCAGAAAGGGTTATTTGTCGTTCAAGACAGCCGCCTGCCCGCAATCGGTCGCAGGGCCAGTCTTGCTAAAAGGGAAGAACTCTAGGGATGGACCTTGCTTTGGCAAGCCAGTAATGGAAACAGTCGTCCGAAAATGACCGAAAAAGAAGTTGCCATCTCGCCGCCCCGTAAAGACGGAAAAGAGACCTACGGGCTGATTTTCATCCCGAACATCATTTCTAGACTGCTCATGGTGTCGCTGTATATCGCGGGCTTGCCATTTTTCATGCGCACTGTGTTGCGGCAACGGTTCGCACCCACCTGCTCCCTATCCACGGCCCGCAGTCTGATTAGACCAGGCTTGTCGGAAGGGCCAAGATCCGTCGCCCGAAGGGGCGTGAACTGCTTGGGCAGCCCGTACCAAGTATATGCAATATCCCATGCCGCCACCCCTTCGGCTGGCAGCTCCGCCCCAAGTAGGCCCGGAGAGCGGCGCACTATTCCCGGCACCTGAGCGATATTCACCCGAAGCACATAGGCCGTTGGCATGGAGCGGATGTAAGTAGCCATGTTGGCGATCTTCCCCTGCCTGTAAGCCTCGAAAAAAGCCAGCGGGTCAAAACCGCATAGATTCATCCCGTTGCTATTACCGTGATAGTTAGGCGAACTGAACTTCTGCCTGCCATACCAAGAGTCAAAATCATCGCCAAAGCGAAGCCCCACCTCGAAATGCAGATGCGCCCTGTCCTTTGGAATCGAATAGCCCGAGGCACTGCGCCCCATTACGCCAAGCAGCGTACCGGCATCCACATACTGCCCCGGCTTTATTAAGCCGGAAACCGAGGCCAGGTGCGCATAAAGGGTGTAAAGCTCCACCCCGTCAACAATGTGACTTAGGACCACGTAACGCCCGTAGCTCGAGCGCCCGGCGACGCTGCTTAGGTGTTCGACAGTGCCGCCCATCGCCGCATAAACCGGGTCCGTGGCCTCGCCCTTGCGCGTGAGTGGCAGGTATGGCTTCAAGTCAATGCCCTCGTGAAAGCGCGTCCCACCGCTGCGCACAGCGCCAAAGGTGCCGCTCAGAAGCTCCCCGCTTGCCGTGGGCTGAATGAAGCTCTCCATCCCTTTGCCTTCCGCAAAGGATGGATCCGGGGTCGGCCATATGAGTGCGAACGCAATGCACCCGAGCCTTGGCAGGGTCAGGAGCGCGAACAAGAGCAATGAGAGTCTTGCGCCAAACACCCAGACGACGATGCTCGCAACGCCGTGATAGGCAAGGAAAACCCGGCGAAGGGAACCCCGACAGGCATAACACTTACTCAGCGCATGGCACACGCGGCGCGCGCATTCGAGAAACGTTGCATAAGCGTCCCTCATCATGCATCCTGCCTGCCCGTGGCGGTGTTTCGCCCAAATTCTTTCCCCACGATGCTCACGCGGCCAATCAGGTTATGTCTATGCCTGCTGGCGTGGCTGGCTGCTGTGCAGCTCCATGCCCAAGGCCCTGCCGACGGCGTTGAACAAACAGCAGCTGGAGAAGGGCTGGATGCGCGACTGGAAATGCTGCGCGCAAAGATGGGCGATTCCTCGGCAAGCCCTGAGAGCATCGTCAGCGAGGCCAAGCTACTAGCGGCAGAGCTAGCCGCAAGCCACGAGATTGAAAAGGCAAAACGCCTGTATCTGGACATGGTCGCAAGTCTGGCCGATTACTCCGTAAGTAGCGGCAGACAACTGGTGCCCTCGCAAATGCTGGAAGACGCCCTTCTACTGGCCGAAGGGGAACACGACCGCGCGATAGTGCACTTCATGCTGGCATGGGAACTGGCTGGAAGCGCCGACCCCTTCCAACGCGCGCGCGCCGGGGCGGAGTTTGCACAATCGGGCAACCTGGCCTCGCGCCACCTTCGCGAACAAATGCTGCTACGCCATGCGCAATGGGCCGAAAAGGACGGCTACAGCAACGTCCGCGACGACGGAAGGGTGCAGACCGGGGCCGACTTCGGAAAAGCCATCCAACTTTACGACGAACTTTCCGCCACAGCATCGAAGCCTGAGCTAGTAAAGCTAGCAAATGACGCTGCCGAGCGCATCCGCAAAGCCTCCATATCCCTTTCCATCGGGCATAGCTACCGAAGCGGCTCGCAGGTGCAGTTCCAGATGTCTTGGCGCAACTGCGAAAGCATTGACCTAATCATCCATCAGGTGGACCCATCCAGCCTGAACATCGCGCAAATAAGCAGCGACCCTTCCGCATGGGCAAATGCAATGCCAGCAGATGCAGAGAGCAAGGCCATACGCCGACTTACCTTCAACACCCCTCCCCCGCGCCCACATCACACGAGCACGCAGGAAGTCAAACTGGGCGAGATAATGGCTCCGGGCATATACCTAGTGAGCGCAAGCTCCGGCAGCCTGAAGGCGAGGGAAGTGCTGATAGTTAGCGACAGTATGCTTACGCTCAAAATCGGGCGCTCTGAAGTGCTCGCCTTTGCCTGCTCGGCCATAAGCGGCAGCCCGCTGTCCGGAGCGAACATCCGCATATGGGCGCGCAATCCGGCAAGCGCGGAATGGACACAATTTAGCAAGAAGGCAGGCGAGGACGGAGTGGCACTTTTCAGCTCTGCCGACATGGGCGGAAGGACGGAACTAGGCCGCGGGGATTTCTTCGCCATAGCATCCAGCGACCAGCAGCACGCCATCGCATCCTACAAGTCGTCCCCCTCGGACGCTGGCAGCGACGAGCTATGGACAGCCTTCAACATGAGCGATTCCTGCTGCTACGAACGTGGGCAGACAGCACACTTTGTGTCACTAATCCGACGCAAAGGGGCCGACAGGATGCTCGTCCCCGAAGGAAGTGCGGCAAGGCTGGACATTGTGTCCTCAGACGGCACGAACCTTGCCAGCCTCAAGACCAGTGTCGATTCATCCGGTATATCCATGGCGGACTGGCCCCTGCCTCTCAACGCAGTTCCCGGCCAGTACGTGGCAAAGCTTTACCGCGAAGCAGGCGGGCTTCTGGGCGAAGAGCTGCACTTCAACATACTCGACGAGCAGGAACACGCCATCAGCCTGACCCTCCACCTAAGACAGAGAGCCGAGGGCCAGACATACAAGGTTGGCGAGACCATACGCGGCAGCCTGCTTCTTCAGGCCCCCTTCGGCGTGGAACTCGCAGGACAGAGCATCGAACTGAGCGTAGAAGAATGCAACTACGATGCGGCCTCGCGCCAGGCAATCGGCCCTTGGCGCACAATCCTGCGCCAGCAACTGCGGACCGACTCGATAGGCGAATCCGCCTTCAGCATCAAGAGCACAGCCTCCACAGAGAGCGACTACCAATACCGCATTCAGGCAATAATTCGCAACAGCGAAGGGCAACTGCTTACCAGTGCCCAGACAATCACCTACGCCACACGCCGCGACATCCATGCCCGCCTGCGCACCGACAGGGTGCTCTACGAGCGAGGGCAGGCCGTAAGCCTTGCACTGGAGACACTCTCCGCGAGCGGTGCCCCCCTCCCCTGCTCCGGACGCCTTCGCCTGATGCGCGAGTCTTGGAAGGAAGTCTGGGTAAACAGGCGCGGACAGGAAATCAGCGGCGAACAGATGCTGGCTCTGCGCAGGCGCGGAGGAGGCTGGTTCAGCTTCGGCCAGTCAGCCGGAGACTACATGCTCAAGTCCCAAGGCTATGTTACGAGCATGGTGCAAGAAACGGAACTTTCCAGCGACGAGAGCGGAAGAGCACATTTTGAATGGAAAGACGCCAGCCCCGGCTATTACCGCTTTGTCTGGATTGGCGAAGCAAGACGCGGCACCTTGGTCTCGAACGAAAGCCAGTTCTGGGTCTCTGGCAGCGGTTCGGAAGTAAGCGGCTACCGGCCCGGCTCCTTGAAGATAATCACCAACAGCGCCGACTCTTCACAAGGCGACAAGGGCGACATGGCCCTAGTCACCGTGCCAAGCCCAAACCAGCACGTACTGCTGCTAACCGGGACTGACAGCATCGAATCCTGGAAGCTCCTCCAAATGCAGGACACCGCACAGCTTGTGCGAATAGCCGACACACCCGCCTCTTCATCAGGCACCTATCTTGAGGCCATCTGCGCTTACGACGAAAAGCAGGGCAGAGACATTGTCCCCATGCGCAGCCCGCCCCCACAGCTTCTCAAAGTGATGCTTGAAGCAGATAGAAACGCCTACGAAGCGGGGCAGCCCTCGCAATGGACTGTCACAGTAAGGGACTCCGCTGGCAAGCCTATCAAAGGCGCCTCCATAGTCTTCACAATGAGACCTGGGCAAAACACAGAGAGCGAGAGCTTGCGAGCACCCATACAGTCGCTCTTCCCGCCAATACGTCGGCCCCATTCCATCGCCACAGCCAGCTCCATAGCCATCAAGCCATTTTACCAGCCCATATCCGCCACATCAGGCAGGGACGAGGCAGGCAGCCCGGCAACAAGCGCACAGGCTGTCCCCAATGCTTCCATAAACCCATCCAGACCATCCGCCAACTCTAGAGCCAGCGGCATATGGATGCACAAGCTGCAAAGCGGCACCGATGGCAGGGCTACGTTCACTCTGGAGATGCCCAGAATTCTATCCGACTGGAACGCTACGGCCATCGTATCTGTGGCCGACGGACGTGCAGGCCTTGGCACTCTGCCTGTATCAACGACAGAAACGCTGTCCGCCTCGATGAACGCGCCAGACAGCCTGTATGCAGGAGATCTAGTCCGCTTCCGCGCCTTACTGGGCAATAAACTGCCGCAGGAAATCACCCTCTTGTGCGACATAGCAAGCAAAGGGCTGAACTCCATTCAGCCCCAGTACCGCGCCAACTACGTTACGCTTCGGCCCGGAGAAAACCTGCCAGTTTACTGGGACGCCGCCTTTGCCAACGCCGGAAAGACTGCCATCACTGTCAGCGCCAGCGGCGCAGGAAAGAACCTGCGCCTAGTATGGGACATGATGGTTAAACCGGACCCGCGCGTACGCCACGAACAGCTTAACATATACGCCGGACAGGCCAGTATCAGCATACCCAAGGGAGCAAAGCCAACCGATTACAGTTACAGGATGACTGCATCTCCATCGCGCACCGCGCTGGCCGCCATGCGTTACCTGCTCGAAGACCCATCGACGGGCAGCACCGAGGCCGCCGCACGCATTGCCACAATCCAGTCGCTAAGACGCATGTTCGACAACATGCGCTTTGACCCGCCAGCCATAGCGCAGGCACTGGAACAGAGCGGAGCCAGCCAGTACATGGAAACGCGCATGGCCGACGACCTCGCAACCTTGGAGCGCAACCAGAACGAGTCCGGGGCCTGGGGCTGGATGAGCGCGGACGCCTCCGATGCGTTCAGCACGGCCTTCAACCTGCTGATGCTCAACCTCTGCGACGGCAAGATGCGCGAGACTCTGGAACCAGCCCTTGAAAGGGCAAGAAGCTACGCCGCCGCAGAACTGGTATCTGGCACGCACGGCCCTGACATGCAGGTGCTCTTGTTGACAGGACTAGCCACGCGCGAACTTGGGCAGACGCGCCCCTCGCGACTTGAGGCAAGGGTGATGGTCAACCTGATGCGTTCCAAGGACAGGCTAAGCCCCTTCGCCCTGGCCTGCCTTACGCTCTGCGCCCGCCAGTATGGCTTCAACGAAGAGGCCGCAGACCTTACTGCACAACTGCGAAGGCTCGCCGTTCCAAGCACAGACCGCATAAGCGGCCAAGCAACGCTGCATTGGAAAGGATCCGACATCCCCGGAGCCGTGCCAGCCAGCGATGTGGAGGCAACGGCCATGTCCGCCCTTGCCCTGCTTACCGGGGGCAGCGGATACGCGGCAGATCTGGACAAAGCCATCCGCCATGTGTTTGGCAAGTCCATCAACGGACACTGGGACGGCCCAAGAGAAACGGCGCTCTGCGTATTCATGTTCAGGGACACGGCCGCGATAACGGGAGAGACTGACCTTTCCGCCAGAATCCAACTCTTCATCGGCGACGCCCTAGCCGGAACCTACGATTACGCGAAGGACTTCAAACTGTCTGTGCCGGAATGGAACGCCCTGTCCGCCAGCGATACCAGCGCCGAGGACGCAGCAACGACACTGCAAGTGAGAAAAGCTGGTGGACAAAGCCCCGTCTTCTTCAGCCTAAACCGCAGCATGAGGGACGAAAGCCCATCGCTTCCCTCCTCCTCCCTTCCAGGCGCATCTTTGGAGCGCAGCTATCTGCGCAGCATACAGGTGCCCACGCTGCTCAACGGCTTTGTGGAGGAGATTCTCCCCATGAAGGAAGACAGTCCACTGCGCGTTGGCGAAAGAATCGAAGTGCTCCTTCGCCTGAAGCTGGACGCCCCGATGCCAAGGCTGATCATTGTTGAGCCGCGCCCATCTTTTGCCACGCACAGACACAACGAAAAAGCCACGACGCTAAACCTGACAAACGCCAGTGCCCCCGAGTCAAAACCGGCCCGCATGGCCATAAGTCACAGTGCGGACTCGCTCGTAATCTGCCTTGAATACATCCCGGCAGGAGAATGGGAGCTGCGCTACCCCTTGAGAGTGGACTACGAGGGCGTGTTCATAGCGCCCGAAGCGGCAGCCTTCCCGCCACAGCGACCCTCGATACGGGCAACGAGCGGCTGGACACTCATCCGCTCCACCGGCGAAGAGTGAGAGCGCCCATCATTGCTTGTCCGCGCCCCACTCCTTGAGACTTGAGGCAATGAAGTCCACACATGCCCTGTGAGCGGCGCGCTCGTCTGTTTGCGGATCGAGCGGCTCGCCAAAACGAAAGCGCACGTCAAGCTCCGGGCGAATGGGGCCAAGATCCTTGAAACGACGCCCGTTGCCCCAGAAGTCCGTCTTAAGGGCAAGAGGAACAAGGGGCACATTCTCGCGCCGCGCCAGCTTGGCTCCGATAGTGTTGAAACTCTCCGGCTCGAAGGAGCTTGTGCGCGTAGTCTGCGGAAACACCACTACCGACACCCCTCGCGAAAGGCGCTCGTGAGCCTCGGCGCTCATAATCTTAAGGTCTTCACGCGGATTTTCTCGCCCCACGATGATGGGCTTGCTACCTGCAAGCACCTCGCCAAGCCAAGGATATTTCAACAGGCTCTTCTTGGCCACGAAGGTCATCGGAGTCACAGGCATGACAAGACCCGGAAGCACCACCGTTTCGAGGCTACTCATGTGGTTTCC
>LVBW01000076.1 GCA_001604585.1 Puniceicoccales bacterium Verruco_02
GCCTGGTAAATGTGGGCATAAGAGAACAACTTACCAGCATTTCGCGAATATTCCGGGAGAAAGGGCAATGGCTAAGAAGAAATTTGAGCGTAACAAGCCACATGTAAACGTCGGGACGATCGGTCACATCGACCATGGGAAGACCACCCTCACTGCGGCGATCACCAAGCAGCTCGCCAAGAAGGGCAAGGCACAGTTCATTCCCTTCGACCAGATCGACAAGGCGCCCGAAGAGCGCGAACGGGGCATCACCATCGCCACCGCCCACGTGGAATATGAGACCGAGAGGCGCCATTACGCGCATGTGGACTGCCCGGGCCATGCCGACTATATCAAGAACATGATCACCGGCGCCGCCCAGATGGACGGTGCGATCCTGGTGGTGGCGGCCGACGACGGCCCCATGCCCCAGACCCGCGAACATATTCTTTTGGCCCGCCAGGTGGGGGTCCCCTATATCGTGGTGTTCCTCAACAAGGTGGACATGGTGGACGACCCCGAGCTGATCGAGCTGGTGGAGCTCGAACTGCGCGAGCTTCTGACCAAGTACGGGTTTCCCGGAGACGACATCCCCATCATCAAGGGATCGGCGCTCAAGGCCCTGGAAGCCGAGGACGTGGACAACCCGGACGCCAAGTGCGTGTTCGAGCTGATGGACGCCATCGACGAATACATTCCCGATCCGGTGCGCGACGTGGACAAGCCCTTCCTGATGCCCATCGAAGACGTGTTTTCCATTTCGGGGCGCGGGACGGTGGTGACCGGCAGGGTGGAGCGCGGGATCATCAAGGTGAGCGAGGAAGTGGAGATCGTCGGGTTCCGGCCCACGTTCAAAACGGTTTGCACGGGGGTGGAGATGTTTCGCAAGACCCTGGACCAGGGCCAGGCGGGAGACAACATCGGGGTGCTTTTGCGCGGCACCAAGCGCGACGAGGTGGAGCGCGGCCAGGTAGTGGCCAAGCCGGCGTCCATCACCCCGCACACCCAGTTCAAGGCCGAGGTCTACGTATTGAAGAAGGAAGAAGGCGGGCGCCACACGCCGTTTTTCCCCGGCTACCGGCCCCAGTTCTACTTCCGCACGACCGATGTCACGGGCGTCATGACCCTTCCCGAAGGCGTGGAGATGGTGATGCCCGGCGACAACATCAGTTGCGAAGTGCAGTTGATCACTCCGGTGGCCCTTGAAAAGGAACTTCGGTTCGCCATCCGCGAAGGCGGCCGCACGGTGGGCGCCGGCGTACTGACTGAAGTAATAAACTAGGCAAAACTGAAACGCGATAACCGGAGCTTTGCCGGCTCCGGTTGTCTTTTTGATAGGAATGAACGGACATGGTGACGAATCAGAGAATCCGCATCCGCCTGAAGGCTTATGATCACAAGTTGCTGGACCAGTCCACCAACGAGATCGTCATGACCGCCAAAAAGACTGGTGCGCGCGTTGCGGGGCCCATCCCGCTGCCTACCAAGATCAACCGGTACACCGTGCTGCGGTCCCCTCACGTGGATAAAAAGTCGCGCGAACAATTCGAGATACGCGTCCACAAGCGGCTGATAGACATTCTCGAACCGACCCAGCAG
>LVBW01000018.1:0-1884 GCA_001604585.1 Puniceicoccales bacterium Verruco_02
GGTTGCGACATAATATGTGCAGGCTCAAAAGCTCAAAACTACGCAGGCTCAAAACTCTTTTCTTTGATCTTAGCGCCAGGCTCAAAAACCATTATCCATACCTTGCAGGTATGGATAATGGATATTTTTGAGCCTAAGCTACCCCCATACCCCCTGCGCGTGAGCTCAAGTCGACTTTTGAGCCTAGCGGAAAGCGAGGTGCGGCGATGAGTGGTGGCGACTACTCTGAACGCCAGCGAGCGCGCAACGCGGACTACAGCCGTGCCTACGCCGATTGGGTCGCCAAGCTCAGCCCTCGCGAGCGGCGCAAACTGCGCAAGCAGGGCCTGCTCACCGCCGAGCCTGACCGCTACGAGACCGGCAAGCCCTGCGACGTGTCGGAGCTGTCCCTCGTCGGCGATGACGACGTGGCGATCGACGGCGACGACAACGGTGACGCGGCGGATAGCGCGCTCACCATGGTGAACCCCACGCAGGCTGCGCCGGACTACGACCGCGTCTGGGAGGTGTTGCGGCGGCTCCTTGGCGAACTGCTTTCTACGCCGAACGCCCAGCTCTCGCTTGAGTGCCTGGCCTTGGTGAGCGGCGTCGGCTTCATGGGCGACTCGATGACCGCCATCGCCAAGCGCCACGGCGTTACGCGCGCAGCCGTATCGAAACGCTGCATCCAACTCACCGAACAGCTCGACATGCTGCCGAGCCGCGCCATGCGTTCGTTGACAGCGCGCGCCTCGTATCGAACCGCACAAACCAAACACTATGAGCATCGAGAACGCTTTGACCATCGACAGCGCGACCGTCCGCGCGACTGAAACCGGCCTCTGTTTCGACGGGGACCTGAGCTTTGAGGAATGGCGTGACGTGGGCCGCAAGGTGGGCCGCGTCGCCCGCACCTCGCTCTTCCTCGTTGGCGACTGGCTCGTAAGGGCGGTGTTCGAGGCCTCGACTCCCGTCGGAATCCGGGCGTCTTTCCGGCGCAAAAGCCGCCCGCTCATCTCGCCGAATCTCGATTCAGCTCGATTCGCGTTCGACTTTTTCACTCGGAAACCCGCTCCGGCTCCTCGGTCCGCGAAGCCTCTCGCCCCGCCTGGCGAAGCCCGCTGGAACGGCGGCCAGCGCTTCGAGAAGATGCCCGGCGAACAGTCGGCACGCTACATTGAGGCCATGCAGGAGACCGGCCTCGAACTTCGCACGCTGATGGACGCGGCCTATGTGGCGCGGAGCGTGCCCTATGCCGAGCGCCGCCCGCACCTGACCTTCGAGCACCACAAGGCCGTGGCGAGCCTGAAGAGCGAGGACGAGCGCGGCGAATGGCTGGAAAAGGCGGACAAGCAGGGCCTCTCGACGCGGCGGCTGCGCAAGTCGATCCAGCTCGGCCACGTTGCGACGAAGACCGAGATGCAGACGCCGGAGGTGGCACGAGGCATCGACAATCACATCCCGTGGGTGAACGGGTTACTCCGCTGGTGGAAGAAGTTCGAGGAGTCCGGCTGGGTCGAGAACGCCACCCGCGAGCAGCTGGACGCCGTGCTTGCCGACCTGCGCGAAGTCGAGGCGCTGCTGGAAAAGCTGAAGGACGCCCGCGACGACAAGGAGGCCGTGATCGACGTCCAGTAGCACGCGGTTGCATCCCGTCGACTCGTGGCGCCACGAATCGAGCGGACGCGACTGGAGACGACTCAATGTGTGCTCCCCAAGGGAACAGAGAGAACATGACAGCCGGAACAGAATGAACACAGGGCAATGCAGGCGGGCGAACATCACCATGGCCCCAGAGTTGACACGACGTTCATGGTGTCGACGAGCGCGGACGATTCCGATGCGTGCCGGGCAAGTTGACACGAGGATAGAGGCATCTGCCACGAAGTCCGCGACGATGAAGAA
>LVBW01000018.1:1893-17572 GCA_001604585.1 Puniceicoccales bacterium Verruco_02
GTCCTTGCGCAGACCGGCTTGTTTGAGAGACATCACGATTTTTCAATTTCCCACATAAATCAACGCTCCGACTCCTCGGAAACCGCTTAACCAAGCGGTTTTCCTGTTTTCAGGAGGTGGGAAATCGGGGTGGGAAATTTCCCACTTACTTCCCACTTGGGCATGGGAAATTTCCCACCGGGCAAGACGGAAAACGACGCCTGTTTCACACCGGTTCTGCGCCCGTTTTTCTTTCTGCGACGCCTGATTACCCTAGACGTGATTTGTCGCCGTGTTAGATTGTCTATAGAATCGGAAACCACTGATAGACAATGAATAACACATCTGAAACTGACGAAATGAAGGCGCGGATGCAGGCGGGTTTCACGCTCCTGCACGCGATCGCGGAGACGATCCGCTTTCTGGGCGAAGTGCCCTCGGGCGAAATCTACGCGAGGCTTTCCGGGCGTATCACGCTCGGCGACTACGAGCGGGCGATCTCGATCCTGAAACGCTCCGGCCTCGTGACCGAGACGCGCAGCCATCTCCTCCGCTGGAACAAGTCGGCGGAGCAGGGAAAGGGGGCCGCGCGATGAACAAGCTCTACTGGATCATCTGCGAGGAGAGGGAGCGGACGCTCTACGAGGGGCGCTACCTCGGGCGCACACGGGGCGCGGCGCTGAAGCACATGAAGGAACAAGTGGGCCGGTCGAATCTGACCGGCCTTGTTTATACGATCACGGAGATCCCCGTGCCGCTAATCCGCGAGATCGTTGCTGAGGTAATACGCGGCAACGTAAGTGCCTTCCCGCTCTCCGAAACGCGCCCGCCCGCGCCGACGCAGCACCCCGAAACACCCGCACGCTATGGGGCATTCAAGGCCGATACGGTGGTGTTGGAAGCGGCGGACGAGGCCGACCTGCCACCGCAAGGCGCGACGATTCACCTGCGGACGGACTACGACTGGGCGAAGATCAAGGCGTGCTACATGGACGGGCGCGGCCCGAAGGACGTGGCGGCGATCATGGGCGTGCCGGTGAACACGCTCGCCAAGCGGATCACGCGCGAAGGCTGGGCACGGGAAAGGAGGCAGGCATGCGCACGATAGCCAAGCGAAAGGGCAGGGTGGAGCGACCGAGGCCGCTCGCCTGGAAACCGCGCCAGCCCTCCGATATCGTCGGCCCGTCGCGGCTCGTCGCGGAGAAGCTCATGGCCAAGGCCAAGCGCGGCGGAACGGAGCCGGTGAAGCTTCTTCTCTACGGTCCGCCGGGCGTCGGCAAGACCACGATCGCGGACATGCTTGCGCTGGAATTCACGGGCTCGCCGTGGAGCATCGAGGAGGTGCCCGGCAAGGTCGTGACGGTCGAAACTGTCAAGGACTGGATGCGGGAACTCGCATACGGGAATCTCTACTCCGAGTGGTCGGTCAAGATCGTGAACGAACTCGATCGCTGCTCGCGGGACGCGCAGGACCTGCTCCTTGGCTACCTCGACAAGATGCCGCCGGGCCGGGGTTTCATCGGGACGAGCAACCTCGACCTCGGCCAGCTCACGGAGCGATTCCAGACGCGTTTCCAGTCGATCAAGCTCGAAGCCCCGAACTCGGATGAGATTCGGTGCTTTTTGATGGCCCATTGGAAGGTGCCGGAGGCGGTCGCCGCGATGATCGCCGTCGGATGCGGCGGGAACGTCCGGGCGGCGCTCGCCGACCTCGAAACCCACTTCGACGCCACCTGCCATGACTAGCCACGGCGAATTCCGGGGCGTGCTGCGAAGCATGATTTCCAAGGCCGACAACTGGCCGCGCAAGCCCGATCCGCGCCTCAAGATCGAGACAAAGCCGCACGGCTGGCTGCTGCCCGTTCTCATCGAATGCGAAAGCGCGTGCTGGGGCAGGTGGGATCACTGGTTCCGGACGATGGAGGCAGGCCGCGTCCTCGACGAACCCATCCCGCAGATCGACTTCCAGCCGGATGCGGCGGGGCTTGCCCGCAAGATGCACGAGAAGTCCTTGGACGCCATCGCACGCGGCAGCTGGCTTGGCTGGGACAGCTGGCGCATCTTCGACTACTACCTCGACTGGCTCCTCTACGCATTCGGGAGCGCGCAGCAACCGGAGCCGCCGCACGAGGTGGAGGAGGGCGCGTTCGCGAGGCTCTATCAGGTGTTCTGCCTCGAAGCGATGATCGCCTGGCCTGCGGACCTCTTCGGCGACATGCTGGCCGAGAATCGCCACGGGCGCGCCAACGGGTTCTTCCCGACGCCGCACAGCCTCGTCGAACTTATGACGAAGCTGACCTTTGGCGACGGCGACCACCGGCTCCAGACCGTGTATGATTCCTGCACGGGCACAGGCCGGATGCTGCTCCATGCGAGCAATCACAGCTACCGGCTTTTCGGGCAGGACATCAACACGACGGTGCTCAAAGCCTGCGCCGTGAACGCCTACTGCTTCGCGCCGTGGATGGTGCGGCCCTTCCCGTTCCTGAAGGATGACGCCTCGGAAGCGGTGGAGCCGGTGGCGCTGCCGGAACCTCCGATACCGCCTGCTCCTGTGCCAGTTCAGCCCGTGAGTCTGACGGCGGTTCCGTCGCCCAAGTCTCGCAAGAAACCGGAACCGGCGCAGCTGACGCTCTTCGACTTTTGACACCCGTGCGCTGGTCATGAAGACAGAGACAGGCGTGAAAGCGAAGGCGTTGGCCGACGGGGTGGAGGTGTGGTGCAGCTTCGACAAGCTCGTGCCCGTGGGCGACCTCCGCCCGAATCCCCGGAACCCGAACACGCACCCGGCGAAGCAGGTCGAGCTGCTCGCGAAGAACATCCGCTACTTCGGCTGGCGGCACCCGATCACGGTTTCTCGCCTCAGCGGCTGCATCGTGGCCGGTCACGGACGGCTGGAGGCTGCGAAGGCGCTCGGCATGCAGATTGTGCCGGTGGATTATCAGGACTTCGCAAGCGAGAACGACGAAATGGCGGTGCTCGTCGCCGACAACCGCCTTGCGGAACTCGCGACGACCGACCTCAACACGCTCGAATCGGTCATCAAGGACCTGAAAGTGGCTGACTTCGACACGCTCCTCACCGGCTTCGAGGATAGCGACCTTGAAAGCCTGCTCGGGCAGGTAGGGGAATCGGAAGAGGATGCCGACGCCGGGGAATCAGCCGACGAGGACCTCGGCAAGGGCGACGTGACGATCGCGCTCGGCCTCTACCGCTTCAAACTGACGCAGGAGGAATACCTCGCGTGGATTGACAGCGTGAAACAGACCGTGGGCTTCGACAAGGAGTCCGTCACCAAGGAACTCAGAAACCGCCTCGGCATATGATCACTCTCGAACCCATTTCAGCAGTCGCACCCTCGACTTACAACCCTCGCAGTGCCGATGCCGCACGGCTCGACATGATCGAGTTGTCGCTCCGCAAGCTGGGCTTCCTCGCGCCGATCTATGCGGATAGCAATGGCGAAATCCTTTCCGGCCACCAGCGCCACCTCGTGGCCTCCCGCATGGGCGCGGTGGAGATCCCTGTCTTCCGTACGAAGGCGATGGACCTCGCTCAGCGCAAGGCCCTGAACATCGTCTTCAACCGCGCGACGAACGACTTTGACTGGAACAGCACGCCGCAGAAAGCGACGCGGGAACTCGCCGCGCTCGACGTGCAAACCCTTGCCGCCGCGATCCCCGACAAGGCCGTCGGCTCGTCCGAGTTCTACCGCTGCGTGCGCCCCAGCATGGTGCCCGTCCGCGACCTCTGCCGCGCGAACTCGGGCCGCTGGCTCCAGTATGCCCGGAACCTCGCCCGGACGCTGCATCGCCATGGGATTTTGATGCCGATTATCTGCCGCCGCGACGGCACGGTGGTGAACGGCATTGGTCGCCTTGAAATGCTCGCCGAAAAGAAGGCTGAGACCGCGCCCGTCGTGTATGTGACGGACGAGGAAGCGGCGTTCGCCGAGACGATGATGAACCTCCTCTCGATGGATTTCGACGTGCATTCGCGCTACGCCGATCTGCTCCGCTACAACTCCTTCCGGCGCGCCCGGCGTGTGCGTGAAGAACTCGGCAACGGCTTCATCTTCGCCGTCCACGGCGCGAAGCCCTGCCACACCTTCGACATCTTCGACGCCAAGCAAAAGGCCCTCTGGACCCGCGAGCACGGCACGACGATCCTCGACTTCGGAGCCGGGCACCTGACGGAAACCGCGATGCTTCGCCGTGCGGGTTTCGCCGTCACACCCTTCGAGCCGTATCACATCAGCCGCGCCGAGATCGACCGGACGCAGAGCCTCGAAATCTGCCGCGAGTTCCTCCACGCGGTGGCGGACGGCACACAGTGGACTTCGATCTTCCTCGCCAGCGTGCTGAACTCCGTGCCTTTTGCGACCGACCGCGAGCACATCGCCGTGATCCTTGCCGCGCTCTGCCGCCCGGAGACCCGCGTCTACGCTTGCGCCTCCAGCGTCAGCGAAACCGGCTGGCGCCAGGTGAACGGCAAGGCGTTCCTCAATAAGTCGAACTCCGGCAACATCGCCTTCCGCCTCGACTACGAAACGGGCATCCGCATCGGCGACTTCCAAGAGAAGCCTAAAGTTCAGAAATACCACACAGAAAAAGAGTTCCGTCAGCTATGGACTCCTTTCTTCCGCTCGGTTAGTGTTGCGGAGTTGAGTAACAACGTCACCGCCATCTGTTCGCACGCCCTGCGCGTGGAACCGGAACGGCTACGCGCCGCGTTGGAGTTCGAGTTTGACCTGCCGTATCCCGACGGCTCTCGAATGGGGCTCGTGGCCGAGGCGAAAGCGGCGTTCGGCAAGAGGCTGGCGGTGGCGCTGTGATTTACCTCTTGGACCTCAACTACACGCTCGTCGGGAACTCCCCCAAGCGTGGCGAACCGATGCTTCGCCCCTTCATCCGTCAACTGGAGCAGGAGACGTATCGCGGGTGGCTCGTGGACCTCCTCCGCCCGCATCAGGTGATCCTCATCACGGCCCGCCCCAACCGTTACCGCGAGGCGACGCTGGAGCGTATCAAGGCCCTCACCGACTGGCAGCCGATGGACGCCTGCTTTGCCGAAATCGAAGCCCGCCCGCCGCAGATCAAGGAGCACCTGCTCAACGCCCACATCTTCCCGAAATACGGCACAAGCGGCTACTTCGGGCTGGAAAGCAACCCGCACACAAGGGCGATGTACGCGCGATACGGGATCAACGCCGTGCGCGTGTCGGATCAAGAGATGATGTGGCTGCCGGGCGGCGTAGTTTGACACGCCGTGCCAAGCATGGACGCGATACCGGTGGATGGCGGGATTACGAGCGAGGCTAGCAACTGGGTGTTCGATGAACACGTGGCGCCGCACTTTGACGAGCATGTGCGCAAGAGCGTTCCCGAATACGACCGCGTGCAGGAGCTGGCCGCGACCTTCTCGGACTGGTTTACGCACAACGGCTCGACCGTCCTCGACTTCGGGGCCTCAACCGGCGAGACCATCCGCCGCATTCGCGAACGGCATTCGAAGACGCTCGACCTCATCGGCTTCGACAACTCGCAGGCCATGATCGAACAGGCCGCGAAGAAGGGCGTGGACGTCCGCTTTCAGGACTTGGAACGCCTGACGAAGATTCCCGCCTTCAGTTACGGCGTCGCGCTCTACTCGCTCCAGTTCCTGCGCCCGCAGGCCCGCCAGCGGCTCGTTTACGCGATTGCGGAAGCCATCGAGCCGGGCGGCGGCTTCTTTGTCGTGGAAAAGGTGCTCGGTAGTTACCCGACGACGCAGGACATCATCCAGCAGCTCTATTGGGACATGAAGATCCGCAACGGCCTGACACCCGTGCAGGTGCTGAACAAGGTGCACGCCTTGCGCGGCTGCATGTATCCGAAGACGATCGCCGAGAACGAGGCAGAATTCCGAGCCGCTGGATTCTCACAGGTGGAACTGGTCTTCAAGGACCTGCAATTCTGCGGCTGGCTGCTGATTCGGTAAGCCGAGCCACTTGACATGGACTGGCCTTCGTGAGCCAGAACCAAACTGAATATTTCCGTCAGTATCGTGAGAAGAACAAGGAACGTCTCAAGGCCCAGCAGCGTGAGTATTACCTAGCGAACAAGGAACAAATTAATGCGCGAAACAAGGCTTACTATCACGAAAACAAAGAAGCAGTAAAACAAGCACAAAGGAAATATGTAGAAAGGACGCGCCGTAAGACCTCCGAATATCAAAAATCGTGGCGTGAGCAAAACGTTTTATACATCAAGCAGTATCACAAACGCTACTATCTGGAAAATCGAGAGGAGATAATTGCTAAGTCGATCAGGTATCAACAGTCGTGTCCCAAGGCCAAGGCTGCAAAGGCCCTGAGACGACGCCTATACTCGGTTATTCGTACAAAAGGTCTGTATTCAGGAACCAAGGATCTTCTGGGGTGTTCTTTCGAGGATTTTCGCGACTACATTGAGGCTCAGTTCAAGGGCTGCATGAATTGGGACAACTATGGACGGGCATGGCACTTGGATCACATTATTCCATGTGCGGCCTTCGATCTGAGTAATCCTGATCAGGTCAGGCAGTGTTTTCATTTCACGAATATCCGGCCTCTATGGCGAATGACAAATCTGCGGAAGAATAAACACATCACGGATAACCAACTGCGCTTACTTTTGTGAATGATCCTACTCCAGAAATGCTCAAGAAGGTTCTGGATGTCGATTTCTCGAATCTTGTAAAGAAGGTTGCGGCAGGCAAACCCCTGACGGCTGTGGAGCGCGCCCGCATCGAGGCCCGCGCAGCCGGAAGCAGCGACTCCACGGCTTACGCTGACAATCAGGTGGAACTGGCCACGCTCCTTGGCATCACGCGGCGGACGCTCACCACCTGGCGCAAGATGGCTGGCGCGCCGAAGCCCCTAGCAAACGGCCAGTACGACGTGGCGGCATGGCGCGAGTTCGTGCGCTCGAAGGGCCTCAAAGGTGGCGGCGAGCCTGTGGGCAATCAGGAGGCCCTCAAGGCGCGGAAGCTCCTTGCCGAGATCGAGGAAAAGGAGCTGCGCCTCGCCATCCGACGCGGTGATTACCTCAGTAAGGAAGAGGTGCGCCGCGCGATCCTTGAGGGGCTCGGGCGCATGTTTTCGATCCTGCACAAGAGGCTGGAGGACGAGTTGCCGCCGATATCCTGCGGCAAAGACGCAATCGGCATCCGCGAGGACAATGCCAGGGCGCTCGATGAGGCCCGCAAGGAAGCCTTCGAATACTTCACCGCACTGACGCATGAATAAGGACATCGCCAACATGTTTGCCGAGGCCGTCCGGCCCGCTGACCGCCGTGCCCCCTGGGCTTGGGCTGAGGACAACATCGCCTCGATCCCGTATTCGCCGATGCCGGGGCGCTTTCGGAGCGAACATTCCCCGTGGGTGCGCGAGCCGCTCGAAGCCATCGTGGACACGAAGGTGCGCGTTGTGAGCATCATCGCGGCGGTGCAGGCGGGCAAGACCACCGTCTCGGAGCTGGCTCTCTGCTACATTGTTCCGAACCTGCCCGGCCCCACGCTGTGGCTCAGCGCGACAGACGACGACGCAAAAGACCAGTCGGAGTCCCGCCTTCAGAAGCTCTTTGACGAGTGCGAACCCGTCCGAAAACTCTTCCCGAAGGACCGCCACAAGAAGCGTAACCACACGATCCACTTTGCGAACGGCATGCCCCTGTGGATCCTCGGGGCCTTCAACAAGACGAACCTCCAGCGCCGATCCATTCGCTGGGTTTTTGCCGATGAAACGTGGCAATACCCCGCTGGCCACATGGCCGAGGCGGAGGCCCGCGTCACGGCGTTCGGCTGGCTCGGCAAGTGCGTTTTCATGAGTCAGGGCGGCGAGGAGAACGACGACACGCACCGCAAGTTCGAGACGACGGACATGCGGGAATGGACCTTCGCGTGCCCCGAGTGCGGCAAGCGCCAGCCATTCGACTGGGACAACGTCGAGTGGAGTAAGGACGCTCGCGACGCAAACGGCAACTGGGACTTCGCCGCCGTGCGCGAAACGGCGTCGCTCCGCTGCACCGGGTGCAATCACTACTTCCCCGATACGGATGCCATGCGCCGCGTCTTGAATGCGAGCGGGCAGTTCGTGCGCACGAATCCGAATGCCGCGCCGGAAAACGTCGGCTTCCACTGGAACGCCCTTTGCGCGATGTCATGGGGTCGATTGGCGGAACTCTACCTGCGGGCGAAGGCGGCGATGCGGCAGGGAGATACTTCGCTCCTCCAGCAGTTTTACCAGAAGCGGCTGGCGCTGCCGTGGCGCGAATACGTCGAGGACTACAAGATGGAGATCGCGACCTGCGGTTACCGCAAGGGCGAGCCATGGGCAGGCGAGGGCGGCATCAACCGCCTTGGCCGCGTCATCGCGCCGCCTTTTGCGGAGACGCCGATCCCGCTCCGCATCCTCACGGTGGACTGCCAGATGGACCACTTTTTCGCACTCGTGCGGAGCTGGGCGGCGGACGGCTCCTCACGCCTTGTTTGGAACGAGCGCCTGCTCACTTTCGACGACGTGGAGTCGCTTCAATCGCGGTTTAACATCCACCCGAACCTCGTCTTCGTGGACGCGGGTCACGCGACCTACGACGTATATCGTCAGTGCGCAAAGAAAGGCTGGGTTGCGCTCCTTGGCGACCGCCGGGCAACCTTCCCGCATCACACGAAGGCGCAGGGAACGGTCCAGCGGTTCTACTCGCCGCGCCGCAAGGTGGTGCTGACCAATGACCTGCATTGCTACGTGCATTACTGGTCGAACCTGAACATCAAGGACACGCTCGCCCGCCTGCGCCGCAACCAGAATCCCGCGAACGGTCCGACGTGGGAGGTGCCCGACGACATCGACGAGGACTACCTCTCGCAGATGGAGAGCGAGCAGCGCGTGAAGGAGCACGACACCTGGCTCTGGAAACAGATCGGCAAGCGTCCGAACCATTATTGGGACTGCGAGGCCATGCAGGCCGCCGCCGCAACCATGCTCAAGATCGTGGGCCGGGAGAGCGTTGACAAGGGAACGGTTACCGATGGCGACGATTGATTACTCGGTGGGCTTCAGTGTGACGGAGATCGAGGAAATCCTCGCGGTCCACAAGCAGGAGCTGAAAAAGACGCTGACGGCCTACGCGAATGACGGCTCCAGTTACACCAAGCGCCACATCGACGAGATCCATACCGTCATCAAGGCCTGTCAGGACGCCCTCGTGAAGCTCGCGCCGGAGAGGTATCAGAGGCAGGGCAGGACGGTTGCCGTTTCGCACGTTGACAGCCGGTTTCGCATGTGAAGCTCCTGCACCACATCTCGCGCCTCTTCGGGTATTCCGGCTACGAGTCGGCGAACGCCTCTCCTCGTCGCGGTCAGGTGCCCGGCGCGGCCCCGACGGACACGAAGAAGGAACTGACAAGCCACACGCGGCGGGAGCTGGTGCGGCGTTCGCGCTATCTCAATAAGAATTCCGGTTTCTCGCGCGAGATGGTGGCGGACATGGCCATCTACTCGACCGGCGACGGCATCCGCCCGCAGCCGCAGAGTGAGGACGCCGACTGGAACAAGGCCGCCGAAGCCTACTTTGCCCGCTGGTCGGCGCGGGCCGAAATCACGCGCCGCTTCAGCTTCGAGGAATGCCAGCACCTCGTCTGCCGGGGCCTCGATGTGGACGGCGAATACTTCTGCCTCAAGGTGCGTGACGGCCTCGGGTTGCCGCGCCTGCAACTGGTCGAATCGCACCGCATCGGTGACACGTTCGGCTCGGCGGAAACGGTGGACGGCATCAAGCTCGACGCGTTCGGCGCGCCGGTGGCGTATCGCCTGATTTTGGACGACAACGCGACCCGCGACGTGCCCGCGAACGCCGTGATGCACATCTTCGAGCCGGAGTCGGCAAGCGGGGTGCGCCAGCCGCCGACGCTCCAGCATTCGATTAACCACATCCTTGACGAGATGGAGATGCTCGCGCTCGAAAAGCACGCCGTGAAGGACAACGCCGACATCGCCCGCATCCTGAAACGCGAAAGCGGTGCGCTCGATGAATCCGGCGACTTCAGCGTGGAGACCGGCGAGCAGCCGAACGCGGGGAGCGACGCGGCTCTTTTGCAGCGGATCGTCGGCGGCAAGCTCGTGGCGCTCAAGCCCGGCGAATCTCTCGACAGCTTCCAATCCAACCGCCCAAGCCCCGTTTTCACGGGGTTCTTGGAACACCTCAAGCGCGACTCCGCCGCCGGAATGCTGCCATATGAGTTCGTGCTCGACGCCTCGAATATCGGCGGCGCGGGCGTGCGGCTCATCGTGGCGAAGGCGGATCGGCGCTTCAGCTACCGGCAGATGATCTTGATTCAGCGGCTCCTGCAACCGACGTGGGGTTACGTCATCGGGGACGCAATCGACCGCGGCGAACTGTCTCCGGTGAAGGGCTGGAACAAGGTAGGGTGGGTCTGCCCACGAAGGGTGACGGTCGACGCAGGCCGCGAGGCCCAGCAGAACCGCGCCGATGTGGAGACCGGGCTCAAAACGCTAAGTGACCACTACTCGGAGCTGGGCATGGACTTCCGCGAGGAACTGGAGCGGCGTGCGCAGGACGCCAAGGCGATCATGGAAGCAGCGGAGAGGTATGGCGTACCGGTGGAGATGCTTTACCGGCCAAGCGGCACGCAGAGCGTGGCGACGCCCACCGCGCCCGTTGACAAGCCCGCCTCGGCGTGAGCTTTGCTGACGCCATACTTCGCCATGAACCCCTGCTCGTTGAACCGCGACTCCTTGCCGCGTTTGTGGAACGCTGTTCGGGGTTCACGGACGCCCTGAAGGAACTCTTTGGCGAGCCGCCGCTGGCTCGTGTGGAAAACGGCGTCGGCATCCTGCCCATTTGCGGCCCGATCGGCGTGAACCTTTTGCCCATCGAGAAGATGTTTGGCGGCTGTGACGTGGCCGATCTATCCGCCTCGCTGGACGCATTTGCCGCCGACCCCTCGGTGCGTATGTTGCTTCTCGACCTAGACTCGCCCGGCGGCACCGTGACTGGCGTCCCGGAACTTGCAGCGCAGATCGCAACCTTCCCGAAGCCTAGCGTCGCCTTCACGGCGGGCGAGGCGTGTTCCGCCGCGTATTGGCTCGCCTCGCAAGCGGACGACTTTCTTGCGACGCCGAGTGCGTCCGTCGGCAGCGTGGGCGTGTATCTTGCCGTGCTCGACAGTTCCGCCGCGCTGGCCCGCTCCGGGCTCTTTGTCGACGTCATCAAGGCGGGAACCTACAAGGCGGCGGGCTTCCCCGGCACGAGCCTTTCGGACGAGCAGCGCGCCCTCCTGCAAGAGCGCGTGGACACGATTCACGGCATGTTCATGGGCGCCATTACGGGCAAGCGCAGCCGCGTCAGTGCGGACTCCATGCAGGGCCAGTCCTTCTATGGCGTGCAGGCGGCGGAGCGCGGGCTTGTCACGGGCATCGTTCCAAGTCGCGCCGCGATGCTTGCCCGGTTGACAACTCTGCATGGGGCAAAGCCATGACACTCGAAGAAAAACTGAACGCCGCCGAGGCGAAGCTGGCCGAGGCCGAAAACACTTTGACGAGCGAACGTGCCGCTTCGGAGGCGCTCCGCCAGCAGCTTGCCGCCGCCGAAACCGCGAAGGCGGAGGAATCCGCCCTCAACGCCGAGCTTCAGACGCAGCTCAAGGCCGCACGCAAGGAGTCGGCAGACCTCGCCGCTCGCGTATCACAACTCGAATCCGCGTCCAAGACCGCCGAGGCGAAGGCCGCCGAAATCTGCGCCTCGGTCGGTGTCACGCCCCTTGCCGTCACCGCTCAGGGCGACGCCGTGGCCGCAGCCTCGACCGACCTCGTCGAGGAACTTCGCAAGCAGGAAACGCCCGCCGCGCAGACCGCCTTCTGGCGCAAGAACAAGTCCCGCATCCTCAACCGCCAAGCGCACGGCGCTTGACCCGATTGAGGGGCTTTGCCCCTACGGCACTTCGTGCCTACCTCTGACGTAAACCGACCGCATCTTTCCATTTATGGCCAACACGCTCACCAACCTTCAGGACATCCGCATTTCGCAGGCTTTTCTCGAAGCCTTCCGCGCCGCTCTTCAGCCGCTGCGTGCCTTCTCGACCGACTTTTCCGCCGAGTTCCTCGAACGCGGCAAAACGGTCAACGTGCCGGTCGTAGGCAACGCCCTGCCAACGAGTTCCGACTTCGAAGGTAGCTACAGCAAGAATGCCGACCGCACCGTGAACACGCTCGCCGTCACCTGCGACCGCCACAAGGTGCGCTCCTTCCACCTGACGGACAAGGAGTCCGCCGAGTCGAGTTTCATCAAGCTGGAGCGGCTCGCCGGTTCGGAGGCGAAGCAGCTCGCGCAGGATGTTTTGCAGGATATTTTCTCCGTCGTCACCGCCGCCAATTATGGCGAGGCGGCGATCCCCGCCGTGGCCGCGACGGACTTCGATTCGACGCACGTTCTCGGCATTCGCGGAGCGTGTGCGAGGGCCAAGATGCCGACGACCGAGCGCAGCCTGATTCTCGACGACGCCTACTACACGGCGCTCCTCGGCGACGAGCGCGTGAGCCATAGCTACCTTGCGCAGATGAGCCAGCCCTCGCTCATGGAGGCCCGCGTCCCGCGCATCTACGGCTTCGATATTTACGATACGATCGTGCTGCCCGAGAACGGTGAAAAGCTCGTCGGCTTCGCAGCCCATCCGGCGGGCCTCGCGGTCGCCATGCGTTACCTCGCGCCGCTGCGCCCTGAGTCCTACCTCGAATCCGGCCCGGTGAGCGATCCCGAAACGGGCATCACATTCGGCTACCGCCGCTTCTACGACAACGACAGCGGCAAGGAAATCGTAGCCTTCGAATGCCTCTACGGCTTCAAGCCCGCGATTGCGTCGGGCATCAAGCGCCTCGTCGCGCCGGGTCAGGCTACGTAAGCAATTCGGCTTTTCCAAGCCGCTCATCCGCAAGGGTGGGCGGCTTTTTTACACCGCGACCGGGGCCACTTCCTTCTCGATGGATTCGCCCTTGGAAGTCGTGGCCATGCGCAGGTCGTAGTCCGACTGGAGGTTCACCCAGTAGCGGGCCGAGGTGTTGAGATAGCGGGCGAGGCGCAGGGCGTTTTCCGCGCTGATCGGACGGCGGGCATTCACGATCGCGCTCAAGGTCGAAAGCGGAATGCCGGTGTCCCGAGCCGTGCGGGAGAGCGTCAGGTGCATGTCCTTGAGCCCGCGCACTAGAATCTTGCCCGGATGTGTCGGAAGTATGTTTTCGCTCATCATAGATGGTCTCCAAATCTTGCATTCAGCGCGTTTTCGCCGTCCCATTCGAAGTAGACCCGGTAACGGCGGTCCACGCGCAGTTCGTAGGAACTCTCAGTATTGACGATCTTTTTCAGCCCGTTTGAAGGCGGGAAATACAAGTCGGTCAGTTTCTCGGCGGCATTGAGCATCTGGAGGACTTCCAGCAAGCGTTCCTGTAATTCCCGAGGGATCACCTTGGGCTTGGCAGGTTCCTGCCGGAATACCTTCTCTGTCTCCTTGCAGCCGAAACTCTGAATCATTACACAAAATGTAGAGGGCTGACGCCCCGCTGTCAAACCCGCGTTGACAGGGTTTTGTATGGCATGGCTTCCATCGACGCGACCGAAGGATTTTCCGAACTCATCTCCATCGACGGGCAGGAGCTTTCGTTTGGCTCCGTTCGCTTCCTAGCCTTGGTACGGAGCCTGCCTGCCGAGTCGGATTCCTTCGACCTCTCGCGCGGCGATGACGACGCCGTGACGGTCACTGCGCTGGCCTCGGAACTCTCGGTTCTCCCGAAGCCCGGCGATACCTTCACGGCATCGGATGGCTGGACGTATCGCGTCCGCAAGCGCCTGCGGACGAAGGGCGCGGGGCTTGTCCGCTTCGAGTGTGGGGCGTCGCAGGCGTAGCGGTTGACATGTCGCCCGCCGCATGACCTCCGACGAACTCAAGCGCGAGTGCGACACTTGCCGCGAACGCTTATCCGAACGCCTTGGATCCATCGAGCAGCGCCTGACCACCCTCGAAGTCACTCTCTGGGGGCTGCATGGTGAGAATGGGCTGCGCTCGGACATCCGCGAGATGAAGCGCAAGATGGACATGATCCTACGCTGGGTTTGGGTGACTTCCGCGCTGCCGCCGCTGACGGTCGGGCTCATCGCGATCCTCAAGTTCCTCGGGAAGCTGTAGATGGAGAACGCTGTCGATACCCGCGAACTGCGGGCCTTCAACAAGGCGCTTGCGCAATACCTGCGCTGGAACAAGCGCGAGCAGGGGCCGCTCATCGAGGCGCGGGCGGCGCGGCTGCGCTTTGCGATCAACCGGGGCTTTCGCGCCATCGCGCCGACAAAGGAGCGCATCGAGCAGGAAGCCGCCGCGCTCGGTTACCGCATCAAACGGGGCCGCAACCGCGACGGCACACGGCGCACGGTGGGGCAGGAACTGGCGGCGCGGCGCAAGTCGATCCGCTTTCTCTCCGTCTCATGGCTTTACCGCGCCTGGAAGCGGAGTAGGGAAGGGCAGAACACCCAAGCCGCCGCCGTGTCCAGAGCGAAGGAACGCATCGGGCAGGCCATCGTCCGCACTGCGAAGGGGCAGTCGCATCCCTCGGTCTTGCTGGAGAGTTTTCTTGAAGGCGTGCAGGTGCAGAACAATCAGCGTGGCATCGTGGAAGACTCCCTGCGCGGCGAGGTGGCCGACATAAAGGCGTATGTGCGGCGCAAGCAACTGGAGAAGCTCCGCGCATTGACACGCGGTTGAGGAAATGAAGCTCTCCGCCGTCCTGCCGTCCGTTGTCCGGATCGTCGCTGACGAACCTCATCTCTCCGCCATCCCGCTCATTACGGCGGCGGACTCGGAGCACAATACGAAGCTCCAGAAGGCGATCAACGAGACGGGCCTCTGCATCGTGGCGACCGTGGCCGCCGGGCGGCTCAAGACGGCGGCGACGTCCCTTGTCCACATCGAAAGCACTGTCACGCTCTCGGTTGTCGAGAACCTTGCCCGAAACCAGTCGGGCATCACGGCGCTGGCGGTTGTCGAACGCCTCCTTGAGACGCTGCACCGGGCGCAGGAAGGTCACGCGCGCTCATGGCTGCGGGTTGACAACGACGCCTTCGAGACCGGCCCCATCGACGGCGGCTTGGTCGTCTATTTCGTCAACCTCACCGCAACCAGCATCAACGGATGAACACGCGCCCCATTGTCGTCGGCAGCCACGCTTTTCTCTACCCCGAGGGCAAGGCTTTCACCTCGCCCGCAGCGGGCGTCTGTGGCCGCTCGGCGAAGCCCGGCGCTGCCGACACGGGCTGGATCGACCCCGGCATCGTGGACAGCCTGAAGGTCGCAAAATCGTCCGACAAGCGGGAGATTTTCGCGCCGACGCCGGGCCAGCGCCGCCTCTACGACGTGATCGAGGTGAACCGCGACTTGAAGTTCACGCTCGCGATGAAGGAGGCCGGGCCGCTGATGTTCGAGCACCTCTTCGGCACGCTGCCCCTCGACGCAACGAGCGGCCAATACAACCCGCTGGAAGGCGCGACGAAGCGCGGCTGGGTGAAAATCCAGCAGTATGACCACACGGACGCGATCGTGAACACGGTGGACGTGTTTTGCTTCATGGAGATCGACGGCGAGGTGGAGTTCGGCGAGGAGGCGGTGAGTTACGACCTCGTA
>LVBW01000077.1 GCA_001604585.1 Puniceicoccales bacterium Verruco_02
TCATGCCGCCGCAGTGGCTCCCGGCGGACTTGCCGCATCGCGCAAAGCCAGTTCCGCCATGCGGATCAGATTGCATGCGCTCATGGCCATCTGCGCCGTGAAGTGTTAGTGAGGTGCGATCTAGGCCAAGCGCGGCAATCTCTGCATGACAATGAAGCCCCCGGCCTAACAAGGCTTCGGGGGCTTCATCATTGTAACGGACAGCTTGGGCAAGTGACTAGTGAACCGTGGTCAGGTCCTTCTCTTTGGTGGCGAGGGCGGCATTGATTCTGTCGATGTACTTGTCGTGCAGGGCCTGAATGTCCTTCTCGAACTGCTTCAGCTCGTCTTCTGGCAGCACACTTGCCTTCTGGGCCTTTTTCGCCGGTTCCAGCGCCTCGTGGCGACAGCGGCGCACAGACACCCTTGCCTGTTCGGCCATCGTGTGGGCGACCTTTGCCAGTTCCTTGCGACGCTCGCCCGAAAGCTCCGGCACGGGCACGCGAATGATGGTGCCCTGAATGGAGGGATTGAGGCCGATGTTGGCGGCCTGAATGGCTTTTTCTATGTCCTTCAAGGTGTTGCGGTCCCAAGGCTGAATCTGGATCGTGCGTGCGTCGGGGGTGGTTATGGCGGCAATTTCGCGCAGCTTGGACGTCGTGCCATAGCTGGTGATATACACCTGCACCGCATCGACCATGCCGGGGGCGGCCTTGCCCGTGTGGAGGGTTGAAAAGTCGTGGGCAAGATGGGCAATCACTTTATCCATCTGCTCTTCAGCTTCCAAGAGAACTACTTCGGGATCCATGATGATTCTGGGGATGGGGGGTTGTGGGGCAGCTCGGAAAAAACAGCTCGGCTCCGAACAAGGCATGAAGTGCCTGCCCCGTTCATACTCTGACAGTTAAACGTAATTTGCCTCGTTCGGCAAGGCCGTAGCTGGGAATGATGTGCAGCAGATAGCAAGCGAGTCCTTGCAGCTTACTGGCCGAACGGATTAGCCTCCCTAGCACTGATGAATGTTAAAAGTGCAAGCATCGATTTTGCCAAGGCTCTGAACGCAGAGCAGTACGCCGCGGTCACAGCCCCCCGCGGTCCGGCCCTAGTGCTCGCAGGTGCAGGCTCGGGCAAGACGCGCACCCTCACCTATCGCGTAGCCTGGCTGCGCGCACAGGGGTTCCGCGCATGGGAAATACTGCTGCTTACATTCACCAACAAGGCTGCCCGCGAAATGGTCGAAAGGGTGAAAGACCTTACGGGCGAGGAAAAGGCCGTGGACTGGGGAGGGACATTCCACAGCATAGGGGCGCGCTTTCTGCGGACCAACGGCCAAAGCGTTGGCCTTGCGCCCAGCTACACTATTATGGATCAGGAAGACGCCGAGAAACTCTTCAAGGAAGTGGCCGAGGGTATGAACAAGGCATTCTTCCGCGACAAGGAACACCCCAAGCCAAAGCTCTTGCAGGAATGGCTATCATTCTCTCGCAACACCTGCCGCGACATCGAGGACGTGGTCAAGGAAAGACGCGGCGAGAACTGGGCGGACGTAGCAACGGCCCTCACCGGCTTTGCCGAGGCTTACCGGCAGCGCAAGTTGCAGGCTCAGGTAGTGGACTACGACGACCTTCAGTCCCTCTGGCTCGAAGCACTGCAAAAGGACTCGGCCGCGCTAAACAAGGCGCAGCAACGCTTCAAACACATCCTAGTCGATGAATATCAGGACACAAACGCCATTCAGAGCCGCATCATCGACCTACTCGCCCACGAGCACCAGATAATGGCCGTTGGCGACGACGCCCAGTGCATCTACACATGGCGCGGAGCGGAGTTCGACAACATCCTGCACTTCCCGGATCGGCACCCTGGGACGAAAATCTTCCACATCCTCTCCAACTACCGCAGCACACAGCCCATACTGGACTTTGCCAACGATGTGCTGAGCGCACAGGCACAGGCAGGCTCCGGCTACGACAAGAAGCTGAAGGCCGTGCGCCGGGGCAGCCTGAGGCCCAAAGTCGTACCCTGTTCCGACGGCGTTGGGCAGGCTCGCTTTGTCATCAACAGGATCGTCGGCCTACTCGACGAAGGCCACAGCCTCGACGACATCGCCATCCTATACCGCGCCCACTACCAGGCTCTGGACCTGCAACTCGAACTCACGCGCAACGGCGTCCCATTCAGCATCACAAGCGGCATCCGCTTCTTCGAACAGGCCCACATCCGCGACATGGTGGCGCAACTGCGCATAATCGCCAACCCCGACGACGAACCCGCATTCGCCCGGGTCTGCCAGCTACTGCCCAAAATCGGCCCCAAGACAGCCACCCGCCTTGGGGAACGCATTGGCGAGGTGTTTCTTGAACAGGTCCGCAAGGCGCAACAAGCGAACGACTCCACCCAGCGCCGGGGACAAATTCTGGACCTATTCGCCGCGCCCGAACCGCGCGTAGCCGAGCCATGCACCCCTCCCATCCACCCAATCGCCGTTTACAAAGACCCGAAAGTGCTGGAGCGCGTGCCAGATGCCGGGCGCGAGGCATGGCTGGACTTTGCCGAAACGATGGCTGAAGCGATGGAGGCCTATTTCCACAACCCTGACAAACCGGGCCGCGCTGTACAAGTGCTGGCCGAGGGCTGGTATGGCACATATCTGCGAAGCGCCTACGACAAGGCAGACAACCGCCGCGAAGACCTCGACGCCTTCATACTCTTCGCGCAAAAGTATTCGGACATATCCGAACTGCTCGCAGAGCTTGTGCTGCTAAGTTCCGAGGCCGGGGAAAAGGGCCTCGAAGACCCAAGAGGCAAGCTGCGCCTTAGCACAATCCATCAGGCCAAGGGGCTGGAATTCCCCGTGGTGTTCCTCATAAACGCCGCAGACGGCGCCCTGCCCCTGCAAAGGGCGCTCGACGAGGGCGATGTGGACGAGGAAAGGCGCCTGTTCTACGTGGCTGTTACACGCGCCGAGGACGAGCTTTACATCTGCCACCCTCTGATGCAGATGCAGCGCGGCGGGGGCATTTTCAGGATGCATCGGAGCCGCTTCATAGAGGAAATCGGCGAAAATCGCTTTGAGTCGGCCAAGCCAAGATTCACTATCAGATAAACGGGGAAACGATGAAGATAATCTGGCGAGTCTCGGGCTACATATTCCGCTACAAGGGCCTCTTTTCGCTCACTCTGCTGCTGGCTGTGGCCATGACTCTGGCCGGTATTGCCGTGCCAAGGGTCATCGAGTGGATATTGCAGGGCATGAGCGCGGATGGGGGCGGACAAAGCCTCTGGAAAGGAGCGGCGTTAATAAGCGCGCTATTCCTATTGCGCGAGGCGTTCAACTGCCTGCGCATCCGCGTGAACAACACCCTTGAACAGCGCGTCCTCATCGACCTTCGCGCAGAGCTGCACCAGCGCCTCATGCAGTTGCCCATCTCCTTCTACGACCGCAACAAGAGCGGCGAGGTCGCCTCGCGCGTCATCGAGGACGTGCAGAACGTGGAGCGCGGCCTTCTCGACGGCACTGAGCAGGGTATAAGCGCCCTGCTGATGGTGGGCGGCATTTGCGGCGTCCTCTTATATATGGAGCCTCAGCTTGCCCTCTGGGTCATAGCGCCCCTGCCGATAGTGCTGGCACTCAACTGGTGGCACTCCATAGCCACCCGGCGCAACTGGAAGAAAGTGCGCGAAAGCTCGGGCGAGCTGAACAGCCTGCTCGTCGAGGACATACAGGGCAACCGCCTCATACACTCCTTCGCTCTACAAAAGAGCGAGCACGCCCGCTTCCTGCGCATAGCCGAAGAGTTGCGCGAACGCACGCTCAGGGCCATGTTCCGCTGGAGCCTGCACGGGCCTGGAACCTCTTTTGTAGGCTCTCTGGGCACGGTGGCCGTGGTCTGCATGGGTGGCTACATGATATCGAGCGACCCAAACTTCGGCTACCCCCGCCTATTCGCCTTCTTTTTCTACGCAATGATGCTCTACGAGCCGCTGCGCAGCCTTAACATGCTCAACCACATGCTCGCCGCCGCCACGGCGAGCGGCAAGAGAGTGTTCGAAATCCTTGATCACCCGGTAAACATCTCCAACGCGGCAGCGCCCCTGCCCTTCCCCGGCGGCAAGGCTCCAGACGTTCATTACCGGAATGTATCCTTCGCCTACCCGGAGAGGGACGAGGTGATAAGCGGCCTGAACCTGACTCTGCCCGCAGGGAAGACTACGGCCCTTGTCGGCCACACGGGCGCGGGCAAGAGCACGATAGCGAACCTGCTCCCCCGATACTACGACGTGGACGACGGCGCGGTGGAAATAGCAGGTGTTAACGTGCGCGACATTGACCTTACTGCGTTGCGCGAGAACGTTGGCTACGTGGCGCAAGATCCCTTCCTCTTCGACGGCAGCGTGCGCGACAACCTTCTGATGGCCCGCGCCGGGGCGAGCGAAGCCGACATGCTGGCCGCCCTGGACGGGGCAAATGCCAAGGACTTTGTGCTACGCCTGCCCAATGGGCTTGATACGCCAATAGGCGAAAAAGGCGTCCGCCTTTCAATGGGCGAAAAGCAGCGCCTGACAATCGCAAGGGTCCTCTTGAAGAACCCACCAATTGTGATACTTGACGAAGCCACGTCCAGTGTCGATACGCAGACAGAGCGCCTCATACAGGCGGCGCTCGACACCCTGATGCGGGGGCGCACCGTGCTCGTAATCGCGCACCGCCTCTCCACCGTGCGCCGGGCGGACAACATCGTGGTGCTGGAGCGGGGCAGCATTGTCGAGCAGGGCCGCCACGAGGAATTGCTCGCCCACAAGGGACTTTACCACCGTCTATGGAACTTCCAGCTCGACCTTGTGCCTGAGCGCGACTAGCGCTGAAACGCGGGCTATTCGCCCATGACAATCTGCACCTTCACCGAGCTTGGCGGCATGGCAGCGGCAAAGTCGAATGCCTCGATGCTGTCTTCAAACCCGAAACTGTCCGTAATCAAGGGCTTGAGGTCAATCTTGCCGCTACCCATTAGCGAAAGGGCCTTGGCATAGACGTTTGCGTAGCGGAACACATGCTCAACGCGTGCCTCCTTGAGCTGCGCTGCGACGACATCGTAAGAAACCGGACCTGCGGGCATACCGACAAAGACTACCCTTCCGGCGAATGCAAGGTGCTCGAACACCGAGGCGGCCGCACGACCATTGCCACTACACTCGAAGACAACGTCCACGCCGCGCCCACCTGTGACAGCGGCCACCACATCGCCAAGGCTCTCGCTTGCCACATTCACAGTAAACACCGACTCCGGGGCAAGACTCTTGCCGATGGCGAGCTTCTCTGTCTGCACATCCGACAGGATGACTTTCGAGCAACCCCCGGCAAGTGCAGCCAGCACCGTCACCATGCCGATCGTGCCAGAACCTATTACGAGAGCCACATCGCCGGGTCGAATGACAGCTTTTGTCGCCGCGTGCATACCCACTGCCAGAGGCTCCACCATCGCCCCCTCGGCGAAGCTGACATTGTCAGGCAACTTGTAAGTGAAAGATGCAGGGTGAACCACACTGGGGCAGAGAACCCCGTGAATGGGCGGCGTTGCCCAAAAACGCACGGCTGGGTCAAGATTGTAGTAGCCCGTGCGCGACTGCTCGGACTCCGCGTCAGGAATGCCAGGCTCCATGCACACGCGATCTCCCAGCTTGAAATTCTTCACCTCCGCACCCAGCTCTATTACCGTGCCCGATGCCTCATGACCAAGAACCATCGGCTCTCTGACAACGAACGGCCCAATGCTGCCGTGCTTGTAGTAGTGCACATCGCTGCCACATATGCCTACGCTGTGAATCTTGATGCGCAAATCCTTGGGACCAAGTGTCTCAGGTAATTGAATGTCGCGAATTGCAAGGCGAAGATCGGGTTCAAGGACCAGTGCTTTCATGATTGTTCTCCGGGGGTAGGGTTTATCTATGTATGCCTGCCAAAGGCTGGAATGTGCAGCCCAGCGACGTTCTCATTATAGGGCAAAGCCTATGATGC
>LVBW01000019.1 GCA_001604585.1 Puniceicoccales bacterium Verruco_02
GCCCAGACGTCCCACCCGCCTCTCCCTTCTCCCTCGAGGCGCTTGTCACTGAAGCCCATTCGCTCAGCCTACCAAGACTTGGGCAGCACGGCGAAGAGCTGGACTTTATCCCCCAGGACAGCCGCCCGGCCGGCCTTAGCATAACACGTCATGGCGATGTCCTGACCGGACGCTGGCGCGGAGAATGCAGTGGGAAGCTTCATACGACGACCCGTTCCGCCTACGAACTCATACTGCATGAGACAAGAGGCTGTAACATGGCTAGAATCTGGAACATCGTCCCGCAGATAAACGATTCACCCGACGGATTGGAAAACTACCGCGCCTTTTGTTCAGGCCGAGCCGAAGCCTTTCATAATCACTTCGGGGCAAGAGCTTCAGTGAGTATGCCTGCTGCCACAGGAATCGGAGGAAGCGGCCCCTTTCTCGACATATCCTTTATAGCCTTTAAGGAAGCGGTTCGCCACTTTGAGAACCCTGAACAAGTCCCAGCCTATAATTACCCACCCCAATACGGCCCTCGCCCCCCGAGCTTTGCAAGGGCCTCGATGTGCCGCACCAACGAGGCCATCGCCGGCTTTGTATCGGGCACGGCCTCGATCAAAGGGCACTCTTCCATCACGGGAAACATAGACATCGAGTGCGACAACACACTGAACAACCTACGCCTGATAGGACAAGTGCTCGATGCTGCCGGACTGCCATACGACACACCAAGAGTGGTAAATGTATTCATTCGCAACAATTACAATACATCCCGTATCATCTCCCGCCTTTGCAGTGAATGGCTTGCAGAACATGACACCGTACATCTCCATCGTGCAGACATCTGTCGTGCCGAGCTTGGGCTGGAAATAGAATATGCTGCCTGCTCCGCTAACAGCCCGTAACAACAAACACCTACCAATCGCGACTACGAACGGTAAGTATTTTGAACTTGCCACTCTGATTACTATTAACTAATCGAGCACCCTATGAGCGATACCCCTTCCGACTCTCCCGGCCAGGCTTTGCCAGAAGCTGTCACATCACTTTACACAACTTGGCACAATAGCGGCGAAGATCAGCACCTTACGCTACTTGTACGCGCACTCTTTGAAACGCTTGAGGTAAGTGATTATGATAACATCTACGCCAGCAAGGGGGACTCCGCCGTCATCCTCGAAGACTTGGGCATTGATTCGCTAACGATGGCTGAAATGCTCTTTTATACAGAGGATCTGATGGGCATCCTGGAGGTGGCGGGACTCAAACACGTTCCGTAAGTCGCTTATTTTCAATGATTAAGCAACTCACCAATTTGCCAGTTTAGGCAAAGTTAATACCTTTGAGTCGATTCCAGTAGCGTTCGCGTGCTTGAGAAGTCTCCGTTTTGCATCGTTAACAGGCCTCAAGCAGCCGCTTTTTCCTCCTTTCTGTCGGTTCCATCCCCTACCCTCGGATCATCCGCGCGGTAGTAGTAATTGAGCAGCCCTCCGAGCCGTGCGCGTTTTACGATTTCACCCGTATTCCGGTAGGTCTGCGCCTCTGGTTCGATGATCCGATTGTCGATGCCTTGATGGGGCCGCTCCATGTGGTAATGCACCATGTATTCGGCGATGGTTTTGCGCAGGGCACCCTCGCTGAAAAAGATCACGTGGTCGAGGCATTCCCGCTTGATCGTCTTCACGAAGCACTCGGCGTAGCCGTTCATCATCGGCATGTGGATCGGAAGGCGCCACGGGGTTGTGCCTGCGCTGCGGAGAAGATCCCTGAACTTCTCCGTGAAAAG
Source organism: Puniceicoccales bacterium Verruco_02 (assembly GCA_001604585.1). Taxonomy (GTDB): domain Bacteria; phylum Verrucomicrobiota; class Verrucomicrobiia; order Opitutales; family Oceanipulchritudinaceae; genus Verruco-01. Next base: position 1,772 of record LVBW01000019.1, read on the forward strand.
CGTATCGCGGTCGTGGATGAGATACTTCTTGCCGTTCAAGAACCCGTCGAAGGCGTCTGTCAAGTGGCGTCCGATCTGCACCATCAAATCACCAGAATACTGGCAGCCTATGTGGGTGATCTTTACCTTGCGTGTGAACACGTCGATGACGAAGTGGACGCGGAACATCGCGAGGCCCTTCAGAGTCCACACCGGCACGAAGAAGAAGTCTGTGGCCGCAATCTGCTCGGCATGAATGCGGACGAACTCCTTCCACGAGACGCCTCGCTTTCGTGTCGGTGACGGCTGAATGCCCGCCTCGCGGAGCACGTCCCCGATGGTCGACGTGCTGATGTTGTGGTAGCCGAGGTGCTTCATCACCCCCTGAATGCGTCCATAACCCCACCCTGTATTCTCCGAGGCAATTTTGATGATGAGAGCGTCCCTCTTGGCCCGGCGTTCCTTGGCGGCGGAGAGGTCGCGGCCCTTCGGCGCGTACTTCATGGCTACAAACTTCCGGTGCCAGGCGTAGATCGTCTCCGGCGTGACAAGGTTCGCGAACTGCATCAAGAGCTGACGTCCGAGCTTCCGGCCCGCGTCAGAAAGCCGCCGCTTCTGCTTCGCCGTATAGCGGAGCCTCTTGCCCTTGGCGTGGATATCGAGCTGCTCTCGGAGAACCTTGTTTTCCTCAAGGAGGTATTCGATGACGAGCTGCTGCTTCCGGTTCATCCAGCCCGCCAACATCGTCAAAAAGAGTAGGACTTGGGGTTTCAAGCCGGACACGGTAAACATGCGTAAGCCGTTGGCAAGCAATCACGAATCCAGTTTTCCGCACCCTCCAGTGTCCAGCCCGATTGAAGGCTTACGTTGGGTTTATTGAACGAGTCAAATTCCAGTCACCTGTTATGGTTTGCTTGCAGAATCATTCGGAGGATTCCTTGCTTGTCGGTCCAGAATGTGCTCCACCGTTTTCGTGGCTTCATATTCGTTGATACCAACAACCTGCAGCATGCGTATCATACTCATTCTGTCAGAATTACGCGCAGCCATATCCCACTCATCCAACAAGCCCGCAGAGAAAAAGCGCTCATTCACGGTCATACCGCTATAGTCATTTATCTTAATAGATTTATCCATGTTAATCCTTTAATTATTCTAAATATGGCATGTGCAAAGGAGGCGGCAACGTATAAATACACTGTAATTTAACCTGCGCTATAGGAGCTGGAATTAGATATTCAGGCCATCCACCAATATTGCAGTCAAGCTCCACAGCACTTCGCAACCTCAATCCGTCGTTATTGACAAGCAGCCCAACTGATAAAAATTGTCCAGTATTTAAATTTGGCAAACCAGCCAAATTCCGATAATTTGCAATGTCTAAACGCGGATCAACAGGCGTCCACGACTGCCCCCAAGGTCCAGAACCTCCTCCCCAAACCCGGTAGACTCTTTCATAAGCGAGAGCGCCTTCATTTGTGCTATTTTCTGTTTTTGACACACAAGAATCCCCAGGACATGTCAATGCAAAAACTAACAATCCCAATACGCTAGGAGAAAGTATCGATGCTCCTGCTTCACTGCCAGCGAAGCCTCCGACACCTATTGCTGGAACCAAAACGCTAGCAGATTGAGTCGCCTCCAGTTCCGCACTGTATGCAGAATTCTCCGCCAACGCACTGGCAAGCGAACTAGCGTCAACCTCCATCCAACCAATAACAAAATTATCATCACCCACGATCGGAATGCGAACAGGATTTGTAACACTCGCTCTACCTGCGCTTTCCTTTTCGTTATCAACCGCACCTGTAGCCTGATCAGGCACTACAGCCACGGAATCAAGAACACCCTCAGCTCTTGTCTCAGCTACAGCTTGGGAACCATGTTGAATTGTTCCATCATATACAACAGTAGTCCACGGGTCATCATGAGAATTAGGGTTTTCAGCTGAGTATCCACTCGGGTCAGCATATCCCAGCGGATTGTTCATGCAGTAGCTGTAGCGATTGTAGCTTTGCAGGTTGAGTGGCGACTGGAGACTTGGTCTGCGCTCAGGAAGCGCCCTGTCAACGGGTCGTAGATGCGGCCGTTCATGTGGACCAAGCCGAGGTCGTCCATCATTTCGTGGCCTGTGAAGCCGCGCGGGATTAGGTCGTCTTCATCGGTCGTGGTCGTCGGATCGTCCCAGCCCCAGGTGATCTGGGGCAGATAATTTGGCGCATATACTTTCTGATTTTTGGGCGAGCCGCTCCAATCGCGCGCATCACGTCTCTGGCCCCACGGGTCGTAGCTATATAGGCTTTGCTTTCCGCTAATATCACCCTGATACAGCCAGTTCGCATCTGTACCTGTTTCGCCCCATTTTGTTATCGCCTGTATGCTGCCTAGGTGGTCGTAGTGATAGACGAGGTACTTGTG
>LVBW01000078.1 GCA_001604585.1 Puniceicoccales bacterium Verruco_02
AAGAAGGCGGCTGACGTTGTGGCGAAACTGAAGGCGATGAAGCTCGGCAAGGCGGCGGCTATCGTGGAAAGCGGGATCGAGGAGACCCAAAGCTACTTGGCCTTCCCGCGTGAACACTGGAAGCTGTTGCGTACGAACAACATGCTGGAACGTGTGAATAAGGGAATCCGCCGCCGCACGCGGGTCGTGGAGGCGTTCCCCGACGGGAGCAGCGCGCTGATGCTGGTCGGGGCGCGGCTGCGCTACGTGGCGGGTAGCAAATGGGGCCAGAAGCGATACATGAATATGGCCCTGCTGACGGCGGCTGCGATGCCAAATGGCAGCGAAGCATCCGAAAGCGTGGAAGGCAGCGGTGCAACGAAGGAACAAACGGCCTGACTATTTCCGAAGGCCCCAGAGCTACGGTCGGGCTACGCCCTCCCTCCGCCTCCGGGACATGCAAACAAGAACAGAACCACAAACCAAACGGAAGAAAAGAGCCTGCCGATCCAAGTCTCTCAATCAAATGTGCGCAAAAGTCTGGACACTACCCGGCAAAACATTGTATCAGTTGACCTTTGTGATTGAATGGGGCGTTGTTCGAGGTGATCTTAAGAGCAATATCAGTTCGCATCTACTCATAAGTCAATATGTTCATATCCGTAAGTGTGCATCCCATTATACGACGGTAGTCAACAATAGCCTTACGATAATTATTTTCGGCTGACAATTGACGAAGACGTGCATTCATAAGGTCTGTCTGCATACTAAGAATTATAAACGTAGATGAAGCTCCTGCCTCAAAACGTTTTTGCTCTGAAGCTAAGCTTTTGATAGCAAGCGCACTACTTTCTCTAGCTAGCTGTAATCCTTTCCATCCCATAGTAATTCTACGCGATGCGTTGTCCAATTGAACAGCTATCAATTGTTCTAGTTGACGTAGTGTAATTTCGGATCGTTTAATCCGCTCAGTTGCAATTCTATTCTCCGCCAAAGCAGTCCGATTTGTAACAGGCCTTGACAGACTAAGCCCAGCCACATAATCGGGCATTGACTCACTCTTGGCATTACTTAAACTATCTGCAATGTTTTTACCACGAGCGCTGAAGGATGCATTCATATATAGCTCAAGCATAGGCAAGGTATTATTCGACGCTCGAAGCGATTCGATTTGAGATATACTTAATCCGTGGATGGCTTGCCTGTAATCAGGTCTATGATGTAGCGCGACTTGATAATCTGAGCTGGTGTCGGGTGCAATCTCCTCAGGGGATGGAAGTTCTTCAAGGTGAAGTTGCATGGTGGTACTTAATATTGGATCATTTGTAATAAACAAGCGTAATGCATTGCGGGCATCCCCAAGCCGACGCTCCGCTTCATACAGATTTTCTTTCCTTGCCGCGAGTTCATACTGAGCTTGAAACAAGTCTGATCCTGCAAGAGCCATCAGCTGTTCGCGGCGCAAATTATCATCGTAAAGGCGCTGGGCTAGTTCCATGCTCTGACGCGCAACCAACGCTTGTTGTTCAGCAAGGATTACGTCGAAATAGGCAAATTGAACCTCCGTCACGACTATGCTCAACTCAAGTATAAACTGTTCAGTCGATATGGAGTGATCTAGTGATGCAATGCGAATAGGCGCCCAATTGACTGAAATGCCTGCTCCGTTTAGCATTTTCTGACGAATGCCCATTCCGATCGTGGCATATGCAGGATTAGTAGATTCTACGTATTCCCTAGCTGTCGTTGCACTGATATAGTAATTAGTTCCCGTGGGAAGACTACCTTCTATCTTAGCATATTGATATACCGCTTCGTCTTGAAACATATCAGCACTATCACGACTTGCATAAAGGCCAATGGTAAGCACTGGGTCAAACAATCCTTTATGCGCTATAACTTCTTGTCGCGCCGACTCGGTCTCGCTTGATCTAATCCTCACCTTATGACTATTCTCAAGCGCTAGAGTAATGCTTTGGCGTAGTCCTAGCACCTCGAAGCCCTGGCTCGCCACAACGTCTGGCATGTGTAGTAGCATACTGCTTAGAGTGAGTAAGATAAGTGATTTCATGCAAAAGGGATATGTAGATATATTATTCAGAACGAAGCGCACGAGACGGGTCGTTTGTTGCTCCTAAGAACGCGGGAATTACAACGGTTATTGTGCATACTACAAGAAGAGCAAGAACGGTGCTTGCGTAGATTATCGCGCTTTCTGGAAGTGGATTGAAATTTCGTCTCATGATCTCCCTTAGAAAGTACGAACCAACAATTCCTAAACCTAGACCTGCACACATGCATAGTAGTCCCTTGCTAACTAATAGGCTTATAATTAATCTAGGATCAGCGCCTAGAGCAAGACGTATTCCCATTTCGATATTTCTTATGTTGACAGAAAACGAGATAACACCATATAGGCCAGACGCGGCCATAAGTAACGCGCCAATTGAAAAGGTGGTAAACAGTACGAATACAAAATGAAGTAGCAGTCCCTGACCATTGCGTTCTCGCATTTCTTTTAGAGTCATTACGCTAGATATACTTATGTTAGAATCTATGTCGGATACGACTTTTTGAAGGATTAGCTCTAGGTCCATTGGCTTGCAATGTCCTTTACTTACTAGTATAAAGTCAAACCACGGGTTTGAGGCGTAAGGGACATAAAGAGCCGGAAACTGAATAATATTGTCGTTATTGTCTATACTTTCAGGTACGACACCTATGATTTCATATATGTTATCTTGGTTATGAAAGGCAACGTGCTTCCCTATTACATCAATGGAGTTAAAATAACGCTTGGCGAATTGGTCGGTGACGATTACTAATCTACTGTTTACGCCAGAATCGCTAACGCTAAATTCTCTTCCTGCAATTATTGGTATGTTCATTGTATTAAAATACCCAGGAGTCACTATGCGCTGGGTACACATCGGGACCTCAGACTCGCTGGCATAATGGTGGCCTTCTATCCATGTTTTCTGGTCATCCCCCCAAAAACCATCTCCGCCAAAGTATTCTGTTGTAACCGCCACTTTATCTACCATAGGTTCTAGCAGTAGGCGTTCCATTAACATGCGCACCTTTTGCTCTCTCGTTGAGTCATCGCTGTGCATGATCGGATTAAATGCCATTTGGGCGCTCATATAGCTAGATGGATCAAAGTATATGCATTCATTATTCAGCTTGTGCAGCATATGGCCAATAATAGCCACACCACAAAGCATTACAGTCGCCGTTGCCACCTGCCATATGATTAATATATTGGATAGTCTGGTTACGCGAAGCGATGATCCAGTGCGCGTAGATTCCCGCAATATCGAGATCAGATTTGGTTTTGACGCCCTCATTGCCGGCAGCAATGTAGACGCCAATGTGGTAAGTATAAGTATAAATACAGCAAAAGGAATCTTCCAACTATGTCCTGCCTGCATCATGAACAATGGAAGGTCAAAATAGTCTAAGTAGCGTTGTAAAACACCGATCTCCAGCCATCTCTTTATTAACAAGCCGATTATTAGGCTTGTTCCAGAAAGAAGGCTGAATTCTAATACCATCTGCGAGACCAACTGAGTGCGAGAAGCGCCCATAGCCGATCGTATAGCAATTTCCTGCGTTCGGATAGAATACCTAGCTGTCAATAACCCTGATACTATGCCGCATCCCATAAGCAAGACAAGAACGGAACATATCATCAAGGCTCCAAATAAATATCTTCCGTCATTGTCAGCAATTGTATCTTTAATTTTGATCAATCTGCCATGCTTTGTGTATCGGTGTTCACCCGGCGAGCTTTCGATTATTCTTTGAGTAAGTAATTCAAAGCGTCTATTCGCCTCTTCTATTGTCAATCCCTCTTTTATTGTTCCAATGAACGTTGCATACGTCGCCCATCCACTTTCTGCTTTAAGCGTGTCTATGTTGAATGGCATCCATAGTTTTTGCCTTGATGGACACTCGAATATTTGTGGCATTACACCAATGACGGTCCTGTCTATACCATCAACGTTTAGAATTTTCCCGCATACTTCAGGGTCTTGGCCAAATAGCTCTTTCCATACTTTCTCACCGATAATGACAACGCGCTCGGTGTTTGACTTGGCATCTTCAGCGTTAAAGGTTCTACCTAGTATTGGGCGTATACCAAGCTTGGATTCAAACTGTGCATCAAGATAGGCTGCGTGTTCGCTTTTACTGTTGTTACCGTTTCGTATGGCTACTCTATCAGCAAAAAATGGCACTAAGTCATCGAAAATGTCACCATGTTCTTCGGACATAATCATGCGATAACTGTCAGCCCCCCAGTCGCTACTCCTATTGTTCTTGTCGTCAAGCTTGGCGACGAACACCATTCGATCAACGTTCCGATAAGGGTACTTGGATAGAAATATCATTGATGACACGCTGAACATTGTCATCACAAGTGCAATACTACCTGCTAAAACAAGTATGCACAGTATGGCATTCATTGGACTCGTTGAAGCAAGACGGAAGGAGAACTTAAATGTATTTATAACATTACGCATAATATGATTCTCGCATAAGTAGATAAGCATTAGACTGCTGCGCATACGCGCACACAGGTATTATATGCAATGCATGGGATATACAGTGTCTCATTCTTACCTGTGGAGGTTTCAGGTATTATTCCGATAATTATTCGAGGAAGACCGCCTACAAACAGAACTTTTCCAGTACTGATTGGCTCTGCTCCAAACATATCACGCCACAACCGTTCGCAAACAATAACTACGCGTTCCGCATGCGGGTCCAGATCGCTCTTATTGAATCCTCGCCCTATGACATGATCATCACCATTGTCGAACGAGAAATTCCAACTTATGTATGTGACGTTTACAGTGCAGTAAGTCATCTCGTTGTGCACGAAAGCTACTTCATTCCGCGTATTTACGCTCGACACTCCATTTGCTATACTAATTGGGAATGCTAGCATGTAGTTCATGCCAGCTTGCTGTTTATTCATTCCAATGCCTTCTTCCATATGCTGCCATTCGATTAATGAAGCAACAATAAGAATCAGCGCACATATTGCAGTGACTGCTAGTGCTACAACATGGTTCAGGCATTGGAAGCCATCATCACAATGCAGATTATCCTGTATGCCTTTGATATCTAGCGTGTTCATACATTTCGTTTCTCTTTGACTATTCTTCCGTCGAACAGATGTATGACTCTTGTGGCCATCGCATTATACTCCTCATTATGAGTGACCATGCACACCGTAGAACCTGAGTTGTGAAGCTCATGCATAAGTCTCATTACTGCATCGCCGTTCTTGGAGTCTAGGTTTCCGGTAGGCTCGTCCGCCAAGAGCAGCTTGGGCCTTCCAACCAGCGCTCTTGCTACGGCTACTCTCTGCTGTTGACCTCCTGATAACTGACTAGGTAGATGCTCTTCTCGATGACTCATCTCAACTCTGTCAAGTGCTTCAAGCACCATCTTGCGCCTTTGACTTGATTCAACACCCCTATATACCAATGGCAGCTCAACATTCTCGAATACACTCATCTCGCCAATGAGATTGAAGTTCTGGAATATGAAACCGATCACCTGGTTGCGCAATATTGAACGGCGACGCATGTTTAACGTCTCAACTTCTTTCCCATCAAGCATGTAGCTGCCTGAGCTTGCACGGTCCAGTAATCCTATTATGGATAACAGTGTGGATTTACCACAGCCGGAGGGTCCGGATATCGAAAGGAACTCCCCCTCCTGTATGTCCAAGTATATTCCATTTAGAGCACGCGTTTCCATGCGCTCCGTCATGAATACCTTTGATATGTTTTCCATGCGTATTACTGACGGCCTTGTATTGCTTGTCGCATTGACAGTCATATTATCAAGCATGATC
>LVBW01000020.1 GCA_001604585.1 Puniceicoccales bacterium Verruco_02
GGGCCGAGCGTGACCTTGACTGCCTTGGAGAGGGTCTGCACACCGGCGAGCACCTTGCGGCGACCTGCCTCATCAAACAAAATTTGCTTTTTTGCCATATAAATAAAAGAGTTAGTTGTGTATCTTGCTGATTACTAATGTGGTACGGACTAGCCTATGACGGCGAGAAGGTCGTCCTCGCGAAGGAGCACGTATTTCTGGCCTTCGTAGCTGACTTCTGTTCCGCCGTATTTGCTGATGAGGACGCGGTCTCCCACCTTTACTTCAAAGGCAATTGCCTCGCCCTTGTCGTTCTTCTTGCCCTTGCCGAGCGCGATTACTTCGGCTTCGGTGGGCTTCTCCTTGGCGGAGTCGGGGATGACGATGCCACCCTTGATCTGTTCCTTCTCTTCCAGTCGCTTGACCAGAACGCGGTCACCGATGGGGGTGATTTTCACTGCTTGAGTGCTCATTGCTATGCTTTGAGATGTTTGTTTGTGAAGTTTCTACGGGTATCATGCGCGTCAGCAGCCTATTCGAGTGCCGGGGCATCCGGGCGCTGGCGGCGCAACATCCAACATACAGGCAGTTTCCATGCCCAAGGGATGCAACTGACTTAAGTCGTTTATAATCAACGCAATCATCTTGGACTTGATGATACTCCAATGTGTCAGTGTGGCGCAGGTGCTGTGCAACATGTCCCGAAATACTGCACAGTGACAGCGGGTGCTTAGACCTGGTGCGCCAGCTTGTCGAGGGACAGAGGCTTGAGTTTGGCATCGGGGCTGCGAAGGTCAGAGAAGCTCTTGCCGTCCCAGAGCAGAATGCCCTTGCCGCTGCGCACCAGCCAGAGGCCTTCGAGGCTCTTGTCGATATTATCCAGCTTGGCCGCGTTCCAGAGTATTAGCACATCCTCGGGCACTTCGTCCTGTCTTGCCATGTAAATGGCGCTAACCACCGGAGCCACCTGCCCGGAGGCGCTCTTTAACTCTGCGGGTGCATCGCCGCAACCTAGTAGCTGGCGCGTTGTCCACTGCTGAAGCTTCCAGTGTGCTACCTCGCTACCCAGTGTGGCACCGGTAACTTGCAGGATCTCGCCGTTGCCAATTATGCTATACGGGTAGTTCAGCTTGCGGCTGTCCACGTATGTGCCGTTTTTAGAGGGGCTTATGGAACCACCGGTATCGCGTGCCCCATCGTAAACCATCGCGTAGGTGCCGATGTTTTCGATGAAGAAGTGCCTTCGGCCAATGACCTGATTGATGCGCGTTCCGTCGGCACCCTTGCTGGCCAGAACGTGCAGCAGAACGTCGGAAGGTTCCTTGCGCCCGAAGGTAATGCACTGGGCAGTGACTACGTGCAGGCGGCGCTTCTGCGTGCCGCGGGAGTAGGCGAGTGTGAGGCAGGCGCAGGCCTGGGCCAAGGGAAGGCTGGGGTTCTCGTATTCGTGGCCAACGCTTGCGAGCAGGCTGTGCAGCTCGGCCGGTATATGATCTTGCGTCAGCTTGCCCAGTGTCTCCTTGGCCAGAGCAATGAGGGCAGGGGCCTCTGATCTGCGACCTTCGCTTATGTGCTTTCTCGCTTCAAGAAGCCATGCCTCCGCAATCGCTGCGGCCGTTTCGCAGGCGTTGTTTTCGCAGCACTCGTGCCATATGGCGGCCTCGTCAGCGGATGTGGGCCTGTTCAGGGCGGCAGATAGATGCTCGAATGCCACCTGCCGTCTGCCCGTAGCGGCTGCACCGACGGCCTCCGACAGGGCCTGCTCCACGAGCAGCCTTACCGTGCTCTCCACGCTCATGCGGCGTACTAGGCCCTGAAGCATGTCCAGCGCCGGGGCGAAATCGCTGGCATCATCCAGCGATTTTGTAAGGTCCATAGCCCCTTTGAGGGCATTGTTAGCTTCCTGAAGCTCTTCCTTTTCGAGGTGCTCTTGCGCCAGGTCCAGAAGTGCTGTCACTTGCGCGTGCAGCTCCTTCTGGCGGGCCGCGCGTAACATTTCCGCCTCGGCACGAATTCTCTCGGCCTGGGCAGCCTGAGCCGCAGCCATTCGTGCAGCCTCCTCTTCCTGCTGTTTGCGGGCCTCTTCGCCCGCGGCCTCAAGCGCGGCCTCGTCGGGCAGCTCTTCGGCTGCTGGAGCAGGCTCTTGTGGCGGCTGGGCGCTTTCCTGCATCGCTGTGGACGGCGGCGGCTCTGCCTCTGGCTTTGCCGCCTGTTCCGGCTCTGTAGGCTTCGGAACAGACTCGGCCTGACGCATTGCATGGGCCAGTTCGGCGTCCAACTCCTCGATTCGGATAAGCAGATCCTGCGTCAGAGTGCCCGCCGGCAGGGCGCGAAGATGCCGCATCGAGACCGAGGCAGCAGGCAGGGAACCGCTCCGAAGACACTCGTCCGCCCTTGCGATGTACTCGCCTGCCTGCTCGCAGTTGCGTTCCTTTTCGACAAAGGTGCCCACGTCATTACTAAGGCGCTCCACGGTTTTCAGCTCGTCGCGTGCCATGCGGGCCTCGATTTTCGAGCCTGCATTTGTCACCCTTGCACGCGCCGCAACTAGCAGCGCGTTCATGCGCAGCTCTGCCTCTTTCCACCCATACTCCGGGGCCAGGTCAAGACGGGTGCCGATCTCTTCTCTGGTCATGTTTCTCGGAGTTGTACTAAAGGGCGATCTGTATGCTGGAACGGATGCTGAAATCCGAGCCTATGTCGGTCATGCCGTTGACTTCGATGTTGTAAGAGCCGTTCGCTGTGAAGGTTACAAGGAAGGGGAACTCGGTGCCGCTGGCGATGACGGAGCCGGAGGCGTCGGTCACGGTCCAGTTCTTGAGCGTGAACTCCATGCGCCCGCCAAGGTCTGTGAGATTGAACTCGATGGCCTGTGCCGTGGCTGACGACTGTCTGGGCGTGCTCTGGATGGACAGATTCCAGTTGCGCGTGGAAACGACCTCGAACTGTGGCGGGTTCGCGTTCATGTCCGTAATCTTGCGCGTAGTCTCGCTCTTGAGACGCTTGCTGGACCCCGCATACACGCTCTCGATATTCACGCCCTTGTTGAATACCAAGTCCTTGTCGCCAACTTTGATGACAACGGGGCTGTTAGGATCTGCGGTGGCTGGGCTGGGCGCGGGCGAAAGTCCGGCGATGGCGAAGGGCGGCTTGGAAGAGGGTGGGGGCTGGAGTGCGGGATAAACCTCGCCATCGCCCAGTATCATCTGAAGCAATCTGGCCACCCCGTTGACGTCCTTGTTGTTATACAGCTCGTTGAGTGCGGAAAGATATTCGCAGGCCTTGTCGTTGCCCGAATCGCAGGCCCGTTTCAGGGCGTCCATCATCTGCCTGATGTAGCTTGTCTGCTCGCTTGTGAAGGGCGATGCGGCGGGGGTGGCTGGTATGGGCTGCGGCTGCGCGGCAGGCGTCTGCGCTGCGGGGGCTGGCGGGGGCACTTCCACATTGCCGCCGCCCACTGCGGAGAGCTGTTGGTACACGCCCATCAGGATGCGGTTGACCTCCACGATGTTGTTGCTGGCGATGGCGGCCTTGGCCTTTTCGTAGGCGTCGCAGAAGACGGCCTGCTTGGTTTCTTCGCAGGCGGCCTTGAGAGCGGAGAGCATCTGACGCACCCAGGTGACGTCCACGCCCAGCTTGGCGCCCACGTCCTTTTCCACTGCGTTCATCTTCACATAGGCGTGCGAGATGTTGTCCTTAATCTTGAAATAGGAATCCATCAGCTTCTGACGGCTGGTCTGGGAAAGACCGAAGCCGAGGAAGTTGAGCGCCTTGGCTATGCGTTCCTCGTGCCCTTTCAGGCGTACCTTCGTTTCGTCGAGCTTGATGCCGCAGTCTGTTATATATACCCATGCAAGGTTGTTCAAACCGCGTGAATATACAACAGATGCCTGCTCAAGGTCGTTGTTGGCGCTGGAGATGGTGAATGTGGCCACCCTTTGCTCCTCCTTGATGTCGGACTCGTAAATGTCCTTGGCGCTTGAAGTTCCGCAAATACAGAACGGAATGGCTAGGGCGAGAATCGTTCGCAGGGATAGTTTCATGACGAAGCGAGGGTTTCCGGTTGACTGCTTGCCGCCGGGCAGTACACGCCATAAGCGGTTATACTGTATGTTGGCGCTCTCTGAATGTGTTTTCAATCTTTAATGTTGCCCCCTGCTTGCAGCCTCCTACAAACTCATAATCTCTTCTAAATGATGAAGGAATGCGACATTACGGGGCTGGCCGGCGGACTTGTTGACTGGTACTGGAACGCCGGGCGCAGGCGCAGTGGTGGTTACGAACTGTCACTGTCCGGCTGGGTGAACCAATTGTACAGCACGGCGTCAGAGGCCGCTGCCGTGGAGGACGCCCTGCGCAACAGGCGCCCTGCAATGGCCATCTGGGGGCCTTCGCAGACGGGCAAGTCCACGCTCATCTCCGCCTACATCGACGGCGAGGCCGACATATGCGCCGACGAGGCGCAGGCGGGGCTTGGCACCGGTCTTCACTGGCCCGGCGGCGAGGGGTTTTACTTTATGGCCCCGATGGTGGAAAAGCCGGAGGATCTGCCGCATTTTCTCACCCGCAAGGTGCTCAACCCCTACAACAAGGGCATGGACGGCTCGTCCTGCCTTTCGCGCTTTATGCCCGGCACAATCGACGGGGCCGAGGGCACTTTCAAGGTCGTTCACCCGGCCCATCCGGCCCAGATGAAGATGGTCACTCCGCGCGACCTCTGGCATGCGCTGGCCCGCGGCTACAGCACAGAGTGTTACGGCCCGGAGCGGGGCGACACCACCAAGTGGAACCTAGACCTCTTGCGCAAGAAGCTGCGCCAGTATGTTCAGCAAAAGCCCGCCCCGCGCGGCAGTACGCCCGACAGGGCCGCCTACGAGGCGTTGCACGATTTCTGCGGCGTAATCTGCGAACTGGCCGAGAGCGACGATCCGACTTTCCGTGGCCTTGGCGCGGACATGAAGGAACTTTCGGCCCTTCTTGACGGAATGCTGGAAGAGCCTGCCCTCCTGCACAGTCGCGACGCTGTGCTGGCCTTTGCCGCGCAGATACTCTGGGACGGCTTTGACAAGATAAGCGGCATGTACAGGGCCATGACCGACACCTACCTGACGCTCGTAGGCAAGGGCGGCCAGTGGGAGGGCAAAAGGGTGTTCTGCTCGCTCAAGGCTACGGCCCTGTTCCTGAACATGGGCGCATGTGAGATAAGCTACAAGCCCATGCCGGACAACCCTCTCGCTCCGGAGGCCATACTCAAGACGATGATTTCCCGCCTTGGCTGGCGAGAGAAGGAGGGCGACATAATAATAGACTGCGTCGAGGGTATGCCCCACAGCCTTGCGCAGACGCCCGAGCAGTTCTGCATAATTCAGGGCCTAGTCTGGGAGCTGGTAATCCCGATCAATCTGGCAAACCTGAAGGACCGTCCCTTCAGCGCTGCTCCGCAAAGGCCCAACGCCCTGAAAGAGTACCTAAAAGTGGCCGACATTCTCGACTTCCCCGGCGTGGGCAACGAGAAAAAGTCCATGGTTCAGAAGATAATACTGGACGATGCCCTGGCAGGCAGCATCCGCGTAAGAGCTGCCAGCCCGGACGCAACGAGCGAGGACCGCGAGAGGGTGAAGTTCTGCTTCACAGCGCAGGTTTTTTTCAAGGAAGTGCTCAAGCGCGGCAAGACGGCATCCATCGTATCCACCTATGCCCGGCGCCTGAACATGGACGCCTTCAGCGTGTTTCAGGGCATAAGGACCACATCATGCCCGAACGCCGATCAGATTATCAACGGTGTGCGCGCATGGTGGCGGCACGCCATGCCGGAGTATTTCCAGAACCAGCGCGGGCCAAGCCCAATGCCGCTTAACCTCGCCCTGACCTGGTGGGCGGGCAAGCTGAACATGGCCAAGAATGTCAACGACTCCAACATCTACGGAGTCATCGAAGAGGTCGTGGCCTCGCTAGGCCCGGTCCGCGCCCCCGGCACCTGCACGACCTTTGCCATTCATAACCACAAAAGCCCCGACCGGGACAACGCTGTAATTAAAGAGGACTTCTCGCCCGGCAGCCCGCGCTACAACAACCTGATGAAGGAAAGCGCCTTTGCGCGGCAGTTTGCCAATCCTGTAAGCCGCCGCTCCTTCGACGAGATGGTGCAGGACCTAGACACCGGCGGTGCGGAGTATTTCTTCACCCAGGTGCGTCAGCAGATACTGGATCTGCGCTCCGGGGGAGGGGTTGACCGCATTGCGCGCCTCGAAGCGCGCCGGGGCGAAATCTGCGCGCAGATGCTCACCCTGTTCCGCCAGAACGAGATTTTCCCCAATCCCAAGCCTCGCGACACCCGGCGCGAAAAACTGGAGGCATTCCTCTCGGATCTAGAGTCCCGTGTTGCGGCCACTCCGGCTTCGCGTATGCAGGCGCTGAACCTTGCCCTGCGCAACCTTCTGAACGTGGACTTCGAGGCGCTCGAACAGGTGCCGATGGACAGGCGGCGCATCGGTGTGGAGTTTGTTCAGCAGCAGTACCAGCGTTGGATCAACGCGCAGGCTGCCCGCTGCGCTCAGGACGGATTGCCAGTCCGTCGTCAGGACCCCGACTGGCGGCTTCTTGGCATGGACGGCCCGGACCGGATGCGAGAGGTGCTCGACGCTCTTGCAAAGTCCGTAGCTCCGGACATGGACGCCACCACGGCCTGGCTACTCAACCTTGTTACGCACAACAGCCGCTTTGCCGACGAGGTGGACCTGCGCCGTCCGCTGGCCATCAAGATGGCCAACCTGATTAACTTCGGGGCAGGTGGTGCACACACCTGTGCCCGCCCGGACGATCTTGTCTTTGCCGACAAGGTGCCCGGCCCGGACAGGGCGCATTACGCCTACTTTGTCGAACCCGCTCTTGGCCGCCTGCGTACACTTGCCCGGCGCGAGGTAATCCCGGTCAAGCGCCCCGACCAGCCCGGCGACGCCGAGCTTGCCGCCCTCTGCGCCCGCCACGGCATCAATCCCCTTAAATCGGCCTAGGTCATGGACAGGCAGGACAACAAAAAGCCATACATAGTGCAGGTGTTCCCCAACTCAGGGCACCAGTACTTCGACATACCCCTCAAGGCCCTGCTCGAAGAGCGCGACGACGAGTATCTGCTCAAGCTGGCGCAGGCCAACAACGGCTTCCCCTGGCAGAAGTGGAGTCCGTACATCCCTTGGATAATCTACCGCTACGAGATACGGGACAATGTGCCCATACTACGCCTCTGCATAGAGACAAACCTAGGTGGGCCGGGCAGGGGAGTGCTCTTTGAAGTGGAAGAGTGCGAGGGCGAGCTGCCCGACGAGGACGAGGTGATAAACCCCTATGCCTGCGAGGACGAACACCAGATAGACGACGAATACCGCAACCGTCTGCTGCCGCTGAACCGTCTGCCCAACAAGGGCGACGCGATGATCGACATAAACCTTCAGATCCACTTGAAAAAGCGCGACGGCGAAGACCCCGTGGACGTGGACCTGATCGTGGACCTTGGCAACACGCGCACAGTGGCCCTCCTTCTAGAAAGTCCGCGCCCGGACAGCCTGTCAAGAGACCTCAACGGCAGGGTGCGCCCCTTGCGCTTCATCCCCCGTGGCTCCGCCTTTACCCAGAGCATCGGCGGCGACGTGCTGATGGACGACTGCACGATCATCGACTCTTGGATGCTCCTGCACAGGCCCCAGTTCCACAACATGGAGCCACCGGCCAATTTTGACAAAATCTGCGACTCCTTCGAACCCATAGCCGGGCACCCGGCCTCGAAAAAGCCCTGGCACCGCAAATTGTCCATACTCCCGCACAGTTTCGTGGAGCTTTCCCCGGCCGTAATTGGCGGCGGGCGCAGCTCGCCAGAAGGGGCGCGGCGCATATATGCAGCCTGCAGCCTCGACGAGGATGCGCGCTTTTACATGGGTTCGCCCAAGCGTTACCTATGGGACGAGGACCGCACCGGCGACAAGGGCGGCAGCTACTGGAAGCAGATTCCGAACCTGCTGGACCCAGACGCGCAGACGAGCAACTTCTGCCTCCTTTCGGGTCTTTTCCGCTACTTCATGGACTGGTCCGGCGTTGACCGTGACATAGACGCCCCGCCCTCGGTGGAGGATTTCCGCGGCCTGCCTTACCCGGAGTCTGCCCCGCGCTATCCGCGCCGGGACGCGCTCTGTTGGTTTGCCCTTTCCATATTGGAAGCCGCGCACAGGCAGATAAACTCGCCAAGCAACGCAAGGGGCGAAAGTCTGCCCCGGCGCCTCCGCTATGTGCGTGTCACATATCCGGCGGGCTGGACCTACGAGGAGCGCGAACGCTTCTTTGCCCAGTGGCAGAGGGCGATCAATCTTTTCACGATGACGCGCTTCGAGAACCACGCCCCGGTCTGCTTCGGCACCGACAGGGCGGGCGGTTCGCGCCCGGTGCTGGCCACCGAGAGGGTGGACGAGGCCGTGTGCTCGCAGCTCCCGATAATCTACTCGGACGTAAAGACCCTCATGGGCGACGGGCGAAGCTGGCTGGAGCTGTACGGCGACGGGCAGAGCGTCACAGTTATGAACGTGGACATTGGCGGTGGCACAACAGACATCGCCATAATCCGTTACAGCATGGCCGCAGACACGAGGCGACGCGGCGGCGGCGCGGCCTTGCAGACCCGTCTTATCTTCCGCGACGGAGTGGCCATTGCGGGCGACATGCTTGTTAAGCGCATCATAGAAAAGGTGCTCCTGCCAGCATGGATGGAAAGCTCCGGCCTGTCCCAGTACGATGGCATACCCGAAGCGCGCGACTGGGTGATTAAATTCCTCAAAAAGCCCGGCCACCCCCAGCTCAAGGATGAGCAGGTGGACATCAGTAAGAACATCCCACAGAAGATGGCCCGCATAGCGCGGCTGGTGTTTGTCCCGCTGGTCAACCAGTGGCTTAGCCAGCTGGTGAAGGCAGGCGAAAAGGCTGAGTCGGGCTGGGAAAAGCTGTCCATTGGCGACGCGCAGCAGCAGAACATCATAGACTCTCAGGCCCTTGCGGAACTGAACTCCCTGCTCCAGTACGTCATAAGCAGCAAGTGTCTTGGCGGGCGCACATGGGACGGTATCGTGTTCAATGCCGATGCCAACATGTTCGTCCAGTGCGACAAGGGCGTCCTTGAGTCCTGCGTTGACGAGGTCTTTGGCAGCCTTTTCGAGCATCTTTCGCAGCTTGCGGGCCGTTTCGACTGCCAGCTTGCAATCGTATCGGGCAAGCCTTCGGAGTTGCCCCGCATCCGCGAGATGCTGGCAGGCTGCTTCCCGATGCTGCCTCAGCGCATCATACACATGAAGAACTTCCCCGCCGGGGGCTGGTATCCTTTCAGCTCTTTCATTGGCGGACGCATCGAGGACGCCAAGACCTGCACAGTCGTCGGCGCGGCCCTGTATCAGGATATTCGCAACGGCAACCTGCCCGGCCTCACGATCCGCGAGGAGGGGCACGACAGGCCACAGGCCCAGCACTTCTGGAGCATCATCTCCGCGGAGGGTGTTTACGAGGGGCAGAGCGTGGACTATCTGTTCACCCCCTCGGATTACCCAACGCCGGAGCGCGATTTCATAAGCTGCCCGCCGCGCAAGTTCGAGGTAGCTCTTCCCTGCCGCATCGGCAGGCAGATAGTGCCTGTTTCGGGTGTGATGCCGGACCCAGTTTACGAAATACGCTTCAAACCCGCCTACGCTGCAAGACCGCACGGGGCCTGCGTGAATGTCACCCTGCGCTGGTCTTCAAAGGCTGGCGAAGGCGAGAAGCTGGAACTGGTCCGTGTGGACAAGCATCCGGACTGGCCCGAGATCGACCCTTCCGACATCGAGATGCGCCTTAACACGATGCTTGAGGAAAGCCACTGGCTGGACGACCCGAGCTTCGACCTTGTCTAGAGTTTGGAACGAGGGGCAGGCTCCGGGCATTTTTCTGTTAATTATGGAACAGTTCAGAGAGTCTGCCCTACGCAAGTTCCTGCCCTGATTTGCCACGTTCACTTTCAAGTCTGTCAGCTTCAGAGGAGAATTCGCATGATAAAGCCCTTTCTGCCCGCTGTCATCATAGTGGTCGCGCTCATTGGCCCCTGCCTGCCTGTCGCGGCCCAGGAAACTCCCGCTGTGCCCGCGGAGGTCCTTGTACAGCCTGTCAGCCAGCCCGCACCTCTGCCAGCAGAGCTTCTTGGCAGGCTCGACACCATCGAGAAGGACATCCGTGCCCTGCATTCCAACGCTGCCCAGGACAGGTCCGACTCCCGACGCGACCTCAAGGAGCGCAGCAACGAACTTCGAGATGGCATAAAGGCGCTCCGGGAAGCCTTCGACACCTTTGCAGCCCGGCAGAACGAGGCTGCGGACAAAATGGCGGCCGACATCAGGAAACTGCCCGAGGACACAGTGGCCAAGATGAAGCGCGAGCCACAATTCCAGATAGGGGCTGGCGCACCTGTGGACGAAGGCTCCGGATTGAAGGACTATGCCGTGGTGATTGCGGCAAGCCTTGCGGGCCTTTCCTGCCTTGTGTCGATAGTGCTGCTCTTGCGCATGAAGGGCTTGCAGGACGAGCTTTCCCGCCTTGCCCAGCAGGGGGTATCCCGTCCGGCGGCTCAACCAGCAGCTGCGGTAGTTGCACAGGCCCAGAACAACAGTGCCCCGGCTCTTGCCCGCGTGGAGGAAAAGCTGGCTGCAATAGCGCAGACGCTGGCACGACCGGCGCAGGACGACGGGGTGCAGGCAATAGAGAAGCTTACCGAGACGCAAACCGAGCTACTCGGCAGGCTGGGCTGGATGGAGGCCGTGTTGCAGAAACTGTCCGAGCCGCAGGAAGCGCCCAATGAGGAACCCCAGGAGGCTGCTCTGCCAGCACTGGCTGGTCTTGTCTGGCCCAAGGCTGCCCGCAGTGCCGAGGCTTTCCCGCTATGGAGCAGGACTCTGGCCTCGGCCATAGAGGCCGGGCAGGCGGACGCCCTGCAACTTGCTGGGCTGATGCTCGAATACCAGTCCGGTGCCTCGCGGCGAGATATGGCACAGGATGCATATTGCGAATTGCTGCGCCGTCTGGGCCGGGCAATTTACCGCTTCTGCTACTCGCTGGATGTGTCCGATGATGACCGTCTGGATGCCGCACAGGCTGTGCTAAGGCAGGTAAAAGAGGATGCGGCCGCGCTGTTCCCGCACATCGAACTGCGGGCTGTGTTCCCGAACGAGCGCCTAAATACCGACCATATGGAAAAGCTGGACTCCGGGGGGCGCCTCGTGGTGTCGCGCCCGATGTCTTGGCTCATTCTGGACCGCACCCCGGGCCGCGAAAGAGTGCTGGCAAGAGCGCAGGTAATCACCGGCTAGCCTGTACAGCGTCTTCTTTATTCATTCCAGTCCTCCACCATTTTCATTAACAACTCCCGCCATGGACGAAGCTACTCTCAAGGAACTGCTTACGCGTACAATCCGTCGCCCGCATTACCTCGTTTACACCCCGGAGCGCACGTGCAGCTATTTTGAAAAGCAGCACTATCGCGTGCTCATGGGGCGCAGCGAGCCGCTCAGCATATTTCTTGCCCCGGCCAACCTCGCCGATGCCGAGGACGAACGCGGGCGCAAGGCCCAGCGCGTCAGCTACGATTTGTCCGGCTGCACGGGCGAGATTTCGCGCATGGAGAGTCTGCCAGGCGCCCTTGTCGATGAGTTTGAAAGGGCAGCAAAAGCTTTTGTGTCCGGCTCTGGGCGCATGGTGGAATACGAGATTTCGATGCGCCGCGGCTTTCGCCTGCCAGACCCGAACCTTGAGCCTGACGCCTACCTGATGTACGGCCCCGAGGACGCCCGGCGTCTGATAATTCTATGGGGCTGCGAGCTGAAACAGGATAGCTCCCTGCCTCTTCTGCCCCAAGATGGGGACGGGGGCAACAGCGTGCTGGAACGGCTGCGAAGCCGCATCATGGGGCCTGCCTCGATGAGGGCGGAGGCTCTGCGCTCGCTGGACCGTTCAAAGCACCCCTTCGCCCGCTTTGTCGGCAGCGGCAGCTTCTCTCCCGACGGCAAGCTCCGCGAACTGGTCTGCATGGGCAGGCGCATTCCCGCGGCCTCGCTCAAGCGAATGAAGTATCTGCCAAAGGTCGAGATCGATGCCTTCACAAGCTGCGCCCGCCAGTATCTTGAAGAGGCGCATCCAGATGCTACAGGCCTTGGCGCGCACGAGAAGAACCTCCGCCGCTGCCTGCGCCTGCCGGACCCTGTCAGCAGTCCCAATTCCTATTTTCGCAACGGCAAGCAGCTAGTGATAGCCTGTTCGGTGAAGGATGATTACGATGTCTGTCTGCACCCGGTGGATGATTCCACGCTTGGGCTGCCCGCCCCTCAGGATGGTGTGGCCGTGCCCACGGTGGCCGAGCGTATTGCAGGGCGCGCCACCCCGGTGAAGCTTTACACGGCGGCGGTGCTCACCGGATTACTGGTGTTTGGCGGCCTTGCCGCCCTGTTTGTGGCCATGATGGATCACAAGGCACCGGCCCTTGTCGATGGCAAGGTGCAGACCATAGATCGCATCTCTGCAACTGCGCACCGGGATACGCCAAACCGCATCCGTCTTGTCTTTGACGAAGAGGTAGCCGCTGCTTCGCTGAGTCCCGAAGGAGCAGACGCGCTGAAGACATTTTACCTCATCGACGATGACGGACGCCCGATGACTATCGAGCGCACCGAGCACCGCAAGAACATCATCGACCTATATCTTGCAGAAGACTCCGCCATGAAGGACGGGCGGCGTTACAAGCTTGAGATGAACAACATAGCGGACGCTAGCATCAACAGGAACGTAATCGCGGCTGGGACGAGGGTTGAGTTCGACTACTACGACACCGTGCCGCCCACGATTGTATCCGACCCCAGCGCCGAAGGCTCTGACTCGCGCAAGCTGCGAATCGAGTTCAGCGAGGCTTTGGACAAGTTCAGCGCCGAGAACCCGGGCAACTACCAGATCGACGACTTTCAGGTGGTGAAGGCCGAGTACGAAGCCGAGACTTTCAGCGTCATTCTTACCTGCGAGCGGCGCAATCAGAACCTTGTGGACCGGGGCTTTGCCGACGGGGGCATGTACAAACTGACCGTGCAGAACGGCATCAGCGATGCCTCGGTGAAGCGCAACCGCCCTGAGGCGAACGTCACCCGCGGCTTTAAGTATGTCGATACGGTGGCTCCGCGCCTGTCCCTTGCCAAGGCCGACACGCAGACCCAGCTCAGCGTGCTATTTAACGAGAAGATCGACTCGGCCAGTGTGAGCACATCCGCCTTCGCCATCAGCAGCAAGGATGGCCCCGTGGAAGTGCAGGGTGCCCGCCTTATGGCCGACGGCATGACGGTGCAGCTTGCTACTTCGCCTCTGTTCAACAAGAAAGAGTATCGCGTCGAGGTCAAGGGCATCGCGGACCTGAAAGGCAATGCGATTACCGCCGACAAGCCCGGCACGGGCCGTTTCCACTTCGACGGGGTGGAGGACCGCACGCCGCCGCGTATCACGGCCGCGGAGTTCCTCAAGGACGACGCCACACGTCGCAGCATCCGGGTGCAGTTCGACGAGAACATCGACAAGTCGGGCATTGTGGCCGACAACTTCCGCGTCGAGTCTCTCTCGCGCGTTATCGAGGTTGCAGATGTGCAGCCCTCGGGTCTTAAGCGGGACGAGGTGCTCGTTGTACTGAAGGAGGCCGTGAACCCCGGTGAGACGGTCTTTGTCCGCGCAACGGACATTATGGACCAGATGGGCAACAAGGCGCTCATCCTCAAATCCGGCCTATTCATCCCGCCCGGCCCGTCCATACCTCTGCCTTCGGACCTGCTTGGCACCGGGTGCACTGTCAACGGACCGGAAAGCATCACCCTGTTCTTCAACGATAGGCTCGATCCAGCAAGCGCGAAAAACCCGGCCAACTTCTTCTATTCAGGCGCTGCAAAGGTGGACCGTGTGGACTTTGACCCTGCACAGGGCAATCGCGT
The DNA here is from genome assembly GCA_001604585.1 of Puniceicoccales bacterium Verruco_02. Lineage (GTDB taxonomy): Bacteria > Verrucomicrobiota > Verrucomicrobiia > Opitutales > Oceanipulchritudinaceae > Verruco-01. Next base: position 13,992 of record LVBW01000020.1, read on the forward strand.
GATACTGCATCTTTCCGCTCCGGCTGCGGCTCAGGGGCAGACTGTCACCGCGCACAGCCTGAGCCTCGAAAACGACGCCCCGCAGAAGCAGGCGGCAGTGGTGTTCAAGCTGTAAGTAGGTATGCCATCCTTCCCGCGGTTCTCTGTATCGGCGTATTGCCTACGCCGGGGCCTGCCCCTGTGTTTGTGTGTCCTTCCTGTGGCACTTGGGCAAATTGCCCGCTAATTTGAGATGCCCCCTTGCTTTTTCCAGCCGTGCCCGTCAATGTGGCCGGTTTTGGGGAGGCCGCTTCTGAGGCGGCAACAGGGAACATGCAGGAAAAACAGGCAGACAACATACGCAACGTGGCGATCATCGCACACGTTGACCACGGTAAGACGACTCTCGTTGACCAGCTTTTGCGTCAGGGCGGTGCTTTTCGCGCCAACCAGCAGGTGGACGAGCGCGTGATGGACTCGATGGACCTTGAGAAGGAAAAAGGTATCACCATCAAGGCCAAGAACACGTCAGTCCACTGGGAGGGGCACATAATCAACATCGTGGATACGCCCGGCCACGCCGACTTTGGCGCCGAGGTGGAGCGCGTCATGAAGATGGTGGACGGCGTGCTGCTGCTTGTGGACGCCCTCGACGGCCCGCAGGCTCAGACGCGTTTTGTGCTGGCCAAGGCCCTCGCAAACGGCCTCCATCCGGTGGTCGTCATCAACAAGGCCGACCGCGAGCACGCCCGCCCGGAATGGGTCCACGACAGAGTGCTGGAGCTGTTCCTTGAGCTGGAGGCAACGGAGGAGCAGTTCAACGCACCCTTCCTCTACGCCAGCGCCAAGGAAGGCTGGGCCTGCAACCACCTGTCAGATCCGCACGAGACTCTGATTCCTCTCTTCGAGGCTATCATGAAGTATATCCCGGCCCCGAAGATCGAGGAGGGTTCTTTCCGGATGCTGGCAAGCAATATCGAGTGGAACGACTTTGTGGGTCGCATTGCCGTTGGTAAGATTCTCAGCGGCTCGGTCAGCATCGGGGACATCGTCTATCGCATAGGGCGCGACGGAAAGCGCCAGAAGTCCAAAATTAGCAAGGTGTTCGGCTATTCCGCGCTTCAGACTCTGGAGAGTGGTCACGGCGAGGCTGGCGACATAGTGGGCATTTCTGGCTTTGAAGAGGTGGACATTGGCGAGACCTTTGCCGCCGACCCGGATGCCCAGCCTGTGCACTTTATCGACATCGACCCGCCGACCATCGAGATGGAGTTTGCCGTCAATGACGGCCCCTTGGCAGGACGCGAGGGCAAGCTCGTAACTTCTCGCCAGATACGCGAGAGGCTCGTGCGCGAGATGAAGACCAACATTTCCCTGCGTATGAAGGACGGGCCGGAGGGCACGCGCTTCACCATCACAGCGCGCGGAGCCATGCAGATAGCCATCCTTGTAGAGCAGATGCGCCGCGAGGGTTACGAGGTGCTCGTGTCCCGCCCGACTGTTATTTACAAGGAGGACGAGGAAGGGCGTCGCACCGAGCCATACGAGCGCATCTGGGTGGACGTGGACTCGGAGAATCTTGGCGCTGTTCTTGAGGCCCTTGCAAGGCGCAAGGCCCGCATAGATGACATGCGTCACTACACAGGAGGCGTTAGCGTAGAGGCTGTGGCCCCGACCCGCGGCCTTATCGGCTTTGAGTTCGACCTTGCCAATCAGACTAGCGGGCGCGGCGTGATGAGCCGCCTTTTCGATTCCTACGGTCCGTACGCCGGTGAGGTCTGCACTCGCCAGACGGGTGTGCTTGTATCGATGGAGAACGGGCAGATCAACGCCTACGCATTGGACAGCCTTCAGGATCGTGGCCGCATATTCGTTTCCCCCGGAGACGACGTGTACGCGGGTATGCTAGTGGGTGAAAACCCGCGCAAGATGGAGATGCCCGTCAATCCGACCAAGGCCAAGCAGCTCACAAACGTGCGTGCATCCGGCCGCGACAAGAACATCATGCTGGCCCCGCCGATGATATTCTCGCTCGAAAGGGCCATCGAATACATCGAGCCGGACGAATACGTGGAAGCAACGCCCAAGACTTTGCGTCTGCGCAAGAGGATACTCGACTACAACGAGCGCCGCAGGGCAGAGAAAAACGCCTCGCTGGTCGAAGTCGAGGTATAGCAGGGGGTATTTCAGGCGCTGGGTGAGAGGCTTAGACTTGCGCAAAAGTTACGCCTCTCGCCCTCGCCTTGAATGTGTATGCGCCCATCCGGGCCTTCGCCAAGATGGATGCGTACCTGTTCCCAGGGGTGTATTTCGCCTTGGTAGTTGATGCACAGGCTGCTTATACCGGCTTCGAGTCCGTGGCTGCGGGCCACGCAGTCGCATATCCAGTCGATGTAGCGGGTGTTGTTTACGTGACTGTTTATGTCCAGGTCGCTTGGACGGGCGGGGCGGGTCTCGAATAGCTCGAGTCCTTCTTTCCACGCCAGTTTGCGCGGAGCTTCCTCACTAAGTGCGCAGATGTTGCGCGGAGTGATGCCGACAAAGAACTCCTGTGGGCGGATGGGGCGCCTCTGCACGGTGTCTATCATGAGCCAGGCTGTGCTTGCCTTGAGGAAGGGAGCACTGGCCCCTTCAAGCGATAGTTCGTAGTCGCGGTAGGCTATTAGGCGCTCCACGCCTCTTGGCCAGGTCTGGAGCCGCACGCCATCTCCCCAGCAGGGCAGGGGGGCGCATATTTCCAGCTCCGTTCGCGAGAGTAGAAAGGTCTTGTTCTGCGGGTAAAGGTCGTGAAACCCGAGCCCGAGCTGCGATGCGTGTACGGAGGCGGCGTCCTGCATCAGGCAGAGCAGTGAGGACAGGCGTATGCGTCCTCCGATGCCGACAAGCGAAGTCGGCACAGGGCAGATGCAAGTGTATAGGTTTTCCATGTTACGGCAGTGTTAGGGAGTGTTTGCAAATCTGTCTCCCGTCGGAAAGAAGGCTTCCATTCGGCGAATAACCAATCTATTCAGCTCAATGAATCCGGATTCACCTTGCGTCATAGTCTGATTTTTCACTCGAAAATCCATCCCGCCTCCTCGGTCCGCATATTTGCAAACACTTTCGAGCGGCTGGAGAGCTGCGGGAGAGACAAAGACTCAGGCATGGCAAATGCAAGAGAAGGATGCTTTCCATCCATATTTTGTCCATTTGTGCGCCTGTCGGATGCGCGGCCAAAAATCTGTAGAAAAATCGCACCGGCTCATTTGACGCTAGTTGTCGGGTGGTTAGCTTAATAGTGTCAGGTGCGGTCCGGGGGCGAGCTAAGACCGGACGGCCTGGGTTTCCCATGTGGGGAGCCAAGTGAGTATATGGGGCAGATGCCGGCCCGTCGGTCCAAATAACCGGCGGGCCGGTCCATGTACGAAAGTGCGGGCCTGTGCCGCTGGGTCTGCCTGTGTTGCAGGCATTTGCAAGAGGCTGTCCTGACTCTCGGCTAGCTTCAGGCCCTGTTAAGCACGCCTTCGCCCTTCAGCCGGTCCACGAGTTGCAGGGCAGAGTCGCTGCGGTTCATTATGTACAGGTGCAGGGCGCTGACGCCTTGTTCCAGCAGTTCTTTGGCCTGCCTGAAGGTCCATTCTATGCCAGCGCGTCGCTGAGCCTCGGGATCTTCTCCGGTGGCCTTTAGTAGATCTTCCAGTTCTACGGGGACGCTGCTGCCGTTCATGCGGCCAAAGCGTATTACCTGCTCAAGGCTGAGGGCTGGCATAAGGCCGGGAATAATGGGCACAGTGATGCCTGCCGCGCGGCAGCGGGAAAGGAAGCTGAAAAAGTGGCTGTTGTCGTAGAATAGCTGGGTGGTGATGAATGATGCCCCGGCGTCCACCTTGTTCTTGAGTTTTGCAAGGTCCACCTCGGGCGATGGGGCCTCGGGGTGAGTCTCCGGGTAGCCAGCGACGCCTATGCAGAAGGCTGGCTCCTCGTCGCGTATCAGCTCGACCAGCTCGTTTGCGTAGGCGCAGCCTTTGGGGTGGGGGCGAAAATCGCTCTGGCCCTTGGGCGGGTCACCGCGAAGGGCCATTATGTTGCTAAGGCCGGAGTCACGGTACTCGCGTATGATGGTCCTCAGTTCGTCTTTTGAGGAGCCAACGCAGGTAAGATGGGCGACGACATCGAAGCCAAAGCTGTTTCGTAAAAGGCGTGCATACTCTTCGGTGCGTTCGCGAGTGCTTCCCCCGGCTCCGTAGGTAATTGAGACAAAGTCCGGCGCGATCTTTTCCTTGAGTATTTCGGCAGTCCTAAGTATCTGCCTTCCAGCTTCTTCGCTACGTGGCGGGGAGAACTCGATGGATATTGTCTGCCGCTTTTGTGCAAGGTGGCTCGTAATGTGGCGGTCGAAATTCATTGTTTATAAATCATAATATCCGAATGTGATGATATGTAAACTATTTTTCCCTGCTTTTGCTAGCTTGTCCCGAGACTGTCGTAACAGCGCCGGCATGGTATGTTTACGTGTGTCGCTGAGGCAACGGAAGGGTTGAGAAATGCTGTCGGATACGAATGTGAATAACTTGTCGGCAAGTTCATCTTGAAACACAGTGGGCGAGCAGGATTTACTCTCCGTGTCCTTGCAACCCACCCCGCTTCCAACTCCCTGCACATGGCTTCCCACTCTGGGCGAATTGTGTCGTCATATAGTGTAGAGCCTGTATTAATTCGTTCATCATCAGTTAATTAAATCGCACTTCCCCGTATGTGGGGGGTGAATAGCCCATTGCTTTTCGCTTGTCCGATGCCGGACCAGTCGTTCCAATGGCGGCCCCTCGAAATACCGGGTGTATAATTGGCCTGTGCTGTGAGTAAATCATAATGCCCTCATTCTCCTATGACTGCAAACACCGTAACAGAAGATCATTGGACCAGTATCAAGACCGAGCTGCGCCGCACCTATCCCAAAGACGTATTTGAGTCTTGGTTCGCCCCTCTTGAAGCCATTTGCGCGGAGGACTGCTTGGTGTTGCAGGCCCCGAACGACTTTGCGGCCATTTGGATCGAGGAGAACTATCTGGACCTCATTCGCGAGAAGTTGTTCGCCCTTGCAGGAGCGGGCTACCGTCTCGAACTTCGCACCCGCGACAGCGCCTCCGCCGCCAGCCGCAAGGAGGATGAGGGCCGCCGCGCAGCTCAGAACGTCCGCCGCGTGCGCGTGCCTGCACAGGCCTTGGAGGCTGCGCCAAGCCTTCCGATAAACCCGAAGAACACCTTCGAGAACTTCATCGTCGGCCCCGGAAACCAGCTAGCCCACGCGGCCAGTATTGCCGTGGCACAGGCTCCTGGCAGGGCTTACAACCCCCTTTTCCTCTACGGCGAGACGGGCCTTGGCAAGACGCACCTTATGCAGTCGGTGGCGCACAGTATAATTCGCCAGAACCCTGCAAGCCGAGTGGTGTACGTATCCTGCGAGACCTTCACCAACGAGTTCCTTCAGGCGGTGCGGGAAAACACCCTCGACAGTTTTCGCAAGCATTACCGCAACGTCGATGTGCTACTTATCGACGACATCCAGTTCCTCGAAGGCAAGGAGCGCACCCAGGACGAGTTTTTCCACACCTTCAACAATCTCTTTGACTCGCAAAAGCAGCTCTGCCTTTCGAGCGATCGCCCTGCCTGCGAGATTGCCAAGCTGGAGGCCCGCCTTGTGTCCCGCTTCCAATGGGGCATGGTGACGGACATCCAGGCACCCGATCTGGAGACGCGAACGGCCATCCTCACAAAGAAGGCAGCCGGGATGGACTATCGCCTGCCGCCGGAAATTATCGCCTTTCTAGCCCAGCGCATCACGCGCAACGTCCGCCGTATGGAAGGCGCCCTGCTGAAGGTTGGCACCTATTCACAGATAGCGAAGGTGCCGCTCACAATCCCGCTCGTGGAGGGCCTTATCAAGGACATCCTTCAGGAAGAGGCGCGCAATCAGGTCACTATCGAGAAGATTCAGAACAAGGTTGTCGAATACTACGATCTGCGCCTCTCCGACATGATTAGCAAGCGAAGGCCCAACAACATTGCCTTCCCTAGGCAGGTGGCAATGTACCTCTGCCGCGTGTTGACAAACCAGCCCCTTAAAGAAATTGGCGAGGCTTTTGGCGGTCGCGATCACGGCACGGTCATCTATGCCTGCAAGAGCGTGGAAAACGCCATGGAGCAGGACGAGCGCGTGCGTCACGCCGTGGATTATATCCAGAGGCAGATAACACAGAGCGCGTAATACTGGCGCATCTTTTCCTGCCAAGGAAATTACGGAACAGGGCCTTGCCCTGCCTGTCCAACGCAGGCCCGGTGGCTGCACCACTTGGTATGGGGATGACTTAACAAGGATAACAAATGGGACGCGTGTCACAGCATTCGATAGAGGAGCTGAAGATGCGTGTGAACATCGTCGAAGAGGTGGAGCGCCATGTCCGCCTTCAGAAGGCCGGGCGCAGTTACAAGGGGCTTTCTCCGTTTACAACCGAGAAGTCGCCCTCCTTTTTCGTGAATCCCGACAAGGGTGCCTTTTACTGCTTTTCGACCGCTCAGGGCGGGGATGTGATTCGCTTTGTCGAGATGGTGGAGCATCTGCCATTTTTCGAGGCCGTGGAGGTGCTGGCGCAGCGCCATAACGTGACCCTCGAATACGAGAGTGGGGGCGGACCTAGCCGAGAGGAGCGTTCTCGTAGAGCGGCGCTATTGGAGATGCACGAGCAGGCACGGGCCTACTATCACCAGTGCTTCATGGCCAACGATCAGCTCGCTGAAAAGGTGCGCGAATACTGGACCCAGAAGCGTCGCTTCAGCCTCGAAGTGGCAAAGGAGTTTTCCATCGGTTTCGATCCCCCCGGTTCTGACGCCCTCATGAAGAAGCTCCTTGGCGCGGGCCATTCTCCGGAGCTGCTCTTGGAGAGCGGACTATTCACTACGCCCGACGAGTCGCCTGACCTTTCCCGTATGCGCAGCCGCTTCCGGGGCCGCCTCACAATACCCATACGCGAGGCTTCGCAGGGGCAGGTCATCGCCTTCACGGCGCGCGAGCTGTTCTGCACTCCGGGGGCCGACTCCTTCAAATTGGCCAAGTATGTGAATTCGCCCGGCACGCCTCTTTTTCACAAGTCTCGCGTGCTCTTCAACCTTGAAAGGGCGCAAAAGTCCGTAAGGGATGATCCGGGCGGCTTCATAATGGTGGAAGGCCAGCTCGACGCCATTCGCTGCTTCACGAGCGGCTTTGCAAGCGTTGTAGCCCCGCAGGGCACCTCCATTACCGAGGAGCAGCTCTTGATGCTCAAGCGGTACAGTGACCGTGCCCGAATACTTCTCGACGGCGATGCAGCCGGGCAGAGGGCAGCGTTGCGCGTGCTGCCCATGTGCTTTGCGGCCGGGTTGGAGCCTAGCTTTGTAGAGCTGCCCGCGGGGCAGGATCCTGACAGCCTCCTAGCGGGCGAGGGTGGGGCGGACGCCCTACGTGCTGCCCTGGCCTCGGCCATGCCGCCGATGCAGTTCGCCGCAAGGGCGCTTCTTGCCGACCCCGAGAACGAAGGCCCGCGCGGACGTGCGCAGGCCATGAAAAAGGCTGGCGAGATTCTCGCCAGCGTTGAGAGCGAGGTGGCAAGGCAGGCGTATCTGGTTCAACTCTGCGATCTGATGAAGGTGGACTACCAGGCGGCCCGTGCAGACCTTCAGCGAATGATGATTCGCAGCCGCTCCAGTGCCCCCGAAGCCCCGGCAGAGAGCGCCGCTGTAAAGGAAAATGTCCCCTCGCGGTTGACATCGCTGGAGTCTGACCTATGGTGTCTGGTCTTTCAGGACGAGAAGCTGGCCTGTGGATTGTACGGCGTTGTCGATGAAAAATGGATGGACAGCGCCACTGTCGAGGGCAGGCTGCTCTGCCGCCTCTTCTGGGAGCTAAGGGAGGGGCTTGTTGACAGCGTGGCCGAATTTGTCACACGCACCGAGGATCGCGATGAACTTAACTTTCTGTACTCCTTGCAGATACGCTCTGCGGACACCCGCTCGGAAGATGTCCTTCGCGATGCCGAGAACATAATTAGACAGCTCTATGTCAGACACCGAAAGCAGCGCCTCGAAGCGATTGATAGGATTATCGAGACGGGCAGCCCCGACAGGGCCAGTCTCGAATCTCTCCTTCGCGAGCGCGTCCTGCTTGTCAAAGGCAAGAAAGAGCTGCCCGCTCTGACGATTCAGGGTTGAACACAATCGCTTTTTACCCACATAATACAGGTTTGCACCAAATGCCTTCGCGAAAAGATGATGCGCAGCCCGGAGCAAGGGAATCCGGCTCCAAGGTGAATAAAGCCCCCAAGCAGGCCAAGCCAAAGGCAGCCCGCAAGGTGGAAGAGGCGGAGCCTGCAATAGTGGTGGAGGCCGACGCTGAGCTGCTCTTGGCACGAAAGGCAGCACGCAAGGGCAATGTGTCCACAAAGGGCGTCATCAACGAGAAAATCGGCGGTCTGATACGTCTTGCCAAGGAGCAGGGCTTCCTGACCTACAAGGACATAAACAAGGCCCTGCCCAGCAGCGTGGACAGCGCAGAGGAGATCGAGAACGTAATTACGATACTCGAAAACCTCGAAATCGACATCATCGAGAGCGACGACGTCGAGATGTACAAGCAGCGGCTCGAAGAGAGCACTGAGCTGGAGGCGCGCAACGCTCAGGTCGATATTCTCGACGACCCCGTGCGCATGTACCTCAAGCAGATGGGGCAGGTGCCTCTTCTATCAAGAGAGCAGGAGGTGGAAATTTCCAAACGCATCGAGACTGCCGAGAGCCGCGCTATGGACGTTCTCTTTGCAACGGGCTTCACCTGCGCCTTCCAGTTGGACCTTGCTAAGAAACTGGACAAGCGCGAGGAGCGTTTTGATCGCGTGGTGCTGGATAAGAAAATCGAGAGCCGCGACGCCTTCTTCAAAAACCTGCCCAAGGTGATCGAGGAGGTCGAGGACATCCAGACCAAGATGGATAAAAGCTGGCTGGAATTCATCAAGGCGGACAAGGCAAGCCCCGACGCGGACAAGGCGCTGAAGCGTTACAAGCGCAACGAAGTAAAGCTGCGCCCCCTGTTTAAGAAGTTCTGCTTCAAGCTGAAGGTGTTCGAGGAGTATCTGGACACCCTGGACAGCGTTGTGCGCGAGGTGGGCGAGCTTGTCGAATCGGTCAGTGTGTCCGACAAGGCAGTCCGTGTACGCCGTCGCCGCCCGGTGGACATCGAGCAGGCCAAGCTGCGTCTTGAACAGATAGAGCAGCAGATCCGCATGGACCCTGCCGAATTCCTCGAAATGGTGCGCGAAGCCCGTCGCGGTATGCGTCAGGCACACCGCGCCAAGACAGACATGGTCGAGGCCAACCTGCGCCTTGTAATCTCCATAGCCAAGAAGTACACCAATCGTGGTCTGTCCTTTTTGGACCTGATTCAGGAGGGGAACATGGGCCTGATGAAGGCTGTAGAGAAGTTCGAGTACCGCCGCGGCTACAAGTTTTCCACATACGCTACGTGGTGGATTCGTCAGGCCATCACGCGCTCAATCGCGGATCAGGCCCGCACAATCCGCATTCCCGTGCACATGATAGAGACCTTGAACAAGGTCATGCAGGTGCAAAAGCAGCTCCTTCAGGATCTAGGCCACGAGCCAACGCCCGAGGAAGTGGCCGAGGAGATGCAGATGCCCGTCGAGAGGGTGCAGCAGATAATGAAGATGGCCCAGCAGCCAATCTCCCTGCAAAGCCCTGTTGGCGATTCCGACGACACCAACTTTGGCGACTTCATCGAGGACAAGGGGGCGGAAAACCCCTACGACATGACCGCATACAGCCTATTGCGAGAGAAGATCATGGACGTGCTCGACAGCCTTACCGACCGCGAGCGCAAGGTGCTGTCCCTGCGCTTTGGTCTGGTGGACGGTTACAGCCGTACGCTTGAGGAGGTGGGCCGCCAGTTCAATGTCACGCGCGAACGCATCCGTCAGATTGAGGCCAAGGCCCTGCGCAAGATGCGTCACCCGACCCGCATTCGCCAGCTCCACGGCTTTTTCGAACCGGACCACGGAGTGCCGCCGCAGGATGGTGCCCCTCAGTAAGGCTCTTGGAGGGGCTGCATTTTTCTCGGGCGTAAGTAAAAATATCCAAGCGCGGTTTTGGCTTGTACTGCCCTGCCGTTGCGAGGCTATGTAGCTCGCCATAACGGCAATTTGACCGTAAGCATGGACTAATAGGCCGCAGACCTTAGTTCCTAACGATATATCTGGCTGTCAACACCGCGTCTAAAGGTCTATTTCTTGCGCTAACATCGCTGTTTCTTGGCTAAGCGTCACGAAATATCTCTTTGACTTGCGCAAGCGATACGGAGTATTACGTATTCATATCGAAAGAGTCACTGCACGCAGGTGCCGAACTGTCCAAGCCCACTTTGTCCCACTTATTGGCCCGCTCGCAGAACTGCACTAAGGCGCTTCCGATACTGCTGGTTTCTCATCCACCGCCGCACTGTAATAACTTGTTTTGCAAGAGCCTAAAGCTAATGGATTTGCCTAATCGCATTTCGGATCAAATTGACGCCTATCTGTCTTGGGTTGAGCTTGAGAGGGGACGCTCCAGAAACACCGTGCTTGGCTACGAAAACGACATGAGGCAGTTTGCCAGCTTTCTTGTCGAGACGCAGGGTTTTGATGACTGGTCCAAGCTGGAACCGCGCCACGTCGAGGACTGGCAGGGCGAATTGCTACGCAAGCAGTATAGCAACGCCAGCACTGCACGCAAAGTGACGGCGGTGCGCAACCTAGTCCGCTATCTGGAGGCCGAGGGCGTATTGAAACAGCGCGTATCCCTGACCATACACGGCCCCAAACTTGTGCGAAAGTTACCCGGAACAATGAGCGTGCAGGAACTGGACCGCCTTCTTCTTACCCCGGATGCATCCAGTATGCAGGGTATTCGCGACCGCGCCATCATGGAGCTGGCCTATTCCAGCGGTCTGCGCGTAAGCGAGATATGCTCTATCCGCGTTTCTGACGTCAACATATCCGAAGGCGTCGTACGTGTCCAGTCCGGCAAGGGCGGCAAGGACCGCTTGGTCCCGGTAGGTCGCCCGGCCTGCAAGGCCCTTGACAAGTACATTCAGACAGCCCGCCCATCGTTCGTGCGGACGGCAGGCATGGCAACCGTCTTTCTAAGCTCAAGGGGCCTGCCCATATCGCGCAAAACCGTCTGGCATCTCATTAAGACCTATGCACGCAAGGCCGGACTGGATGAAAGTCGGGTCAAGCCTCACCTCTTGCGCCACTCCTTCGCCACCCACCTTCTGGCGGGTGGGGCCGATTTGCGCGTCATTCAGGAGATGCTGGGCCATGCCGACATAGCCACGACGCAGATATACACCAAGGTGGACTCTTCCATGCTGCTGGAACAGCACGCCCTCTACCATCCGCGTAACCGCATGGCCAGAAAGCGCAAGAGTCCGCCAAAGCACTGAGTTCGGCCACGAGTATTATACCCATTCTCGCAAAGAGCCATCCATACCATGATACACGGCGGCGTGGCGAAGCGGCGGCATTTTTCTCTAGCCCCTTTGTGATATGCTGCCGATAAACTGCATGGTTGCAGCGCCGCCTGTATCTTTCCGGTGGCGGCAGCCGCATTATCAGTTTATTGTAAGTGCAAAGGCAGCCACGCTTTGTGAACGGGTGCCCTCCACATCCCGCAACCCCCCATATCCGCAGCAATGAGCGAACCCAGACCTGATCTAGCCATCGAGAAAATCATCCCCCCGGAAGTAAAGGATGACGGCTTTGCCAAGCTGATTACCAAACTCTGCGAGGAAGAGAAGCTGACCCACGTTCTGGAAATCGGCTCCTCGGCAGGCGGCGGCAGCACCGAGGCATTTGTAAAGGGCCTCTCGCGCAACAAGGGAAAGCCAAAGCTCTACTGCCTTGAAATCTCGCGTACGCGCTTCCAGAAGCTGGCCGAGACATACAAGGGCTATCCATTCGTCAAGTGCTACAATGCGTCGAGCGTGGGGTCTGCCTGTCTGCCCAGTCCCGAACAGGTGCGCGCCTTCTACACGGGCTTCAACAGCCGCCTGCGCATGTTCCCGCAGGAGAGCGTCCTCACCTGGCTGAAGGAGGACCGCGACTACATAGAGAAGCATTCGGGCGTGGAGCCGGAGGGCATCGAACTAATCCGCAAGAGCAACAACATCGACAAGTTCGACATGGTGCTCATCGACGGGTCGGAATTTCTCGGCAGTGCGGAGTTGGACCGCGTGTACGGTGCAAGGATAATCCTTCTCGACGATACCTGCACGTACAAGACCTTCGAGTGTCGCGAGCGCCTGATGAACGACCCGGCCTACGAGCTTATCGAGGACAACCCGAATGTGCGCAACGGCTATGCGGCCTTCCGCCTTCGCGAGCAGAAGTCCAAGGAGCTGCCGGTACACTTTTTCACCATCGTGCTCAACGGGCGTCCCTTCATCGAATACCACATCGAGATGATGAAGAAGCTGCCCTTCCGCTGGATTTGGCACATCGTTGAAGGCGTGGCCGACCTTGTCCACGACACAGCCTGGAGTAAGCGCAGTGGCGGGCACATACCCGAATCCCTGCACAGCAGGGGCCTCTCCAACGACGGCACAAGCCAGTACATCGACGAGCTTGCTAGCCAGTATCCCGGTCAGGTGAAAGTTTACCGCAAGGGCGGGGGCCGCTTCTGGGACGGCAAGAAGGAGATGTGCAACCAGCCCTTGCCCGAAATCAAGGAAGAGTGCCTTCTCTGGCAGCTCGACAACGACGAGCTGTGGACCGCCGGACAGGTTTCGCGCATGAGGCAGATGTTTCTAGCCGAACCGGATCGCACTGCGGCGTTTTTCTGGTGCCACTTTTTCTTCGGCCCGGACCGGGTCATTAGTACGCGCAACTGCTATGCGCAGAACCCAAAGATGGAGTGGCTGCGCGTGTGGCGTTTCCGCCCCGGCATGAACTGGGCCGCACATGAACCCCCCGTTTTGGCAGCAAGGCAGCCCGACGGCTCTTGGAAGGATCAGGCTGCTGTCAAGCCCTTCATGCACGCCGAGACCGAGGCCGCTGGATTGGTCTTCCAGCACTTTGCCTATGCAACCCGAGAACAGGTGCAGTTCAAGGAATCCTACTACGGATACAAGGGCGCGGTGCGCCAGTGGGAAATGCTACAGGCCGAAAGACGCCTGCCCGTCCCGCTCAAGGGTCTTATCCCTTGGGTAAACGACGGCACTCAGGTGGACCTTGCCGCGCCACGGGGCATAGTCCCATTGGCCAGCGAGAAGGACGGCAAGTGGCTGTTCCGCCGCAGCGAGAGGCTCCCGCATATCGAGACTATCGAGGGTAAGCCTAATATCGTGGTCGATGGCGTGTTTTTCCAATATTACCGCACCGGCATTGCAAGGGTGTGGAGTTCCATCCTTCGCGAATGGGCCGGGACGGACTTTGCCCGCCGCCTCATCGTTCTGGACCGCGGCATGACGATGGACCGGGTGCCGGGCATCAACTATGCGTGCATCCGCAGGCACGACTACGAAAACCTGCCCGCAGACCGGCGCATGTTGGAGCAGATCTGCCGCAACTTCGGTGCCGGGGCCTTCACTTCCAGCTACTACTCGCACCCGGAGCAGACCCCTTCCGTAATGCTCGTCCACGATATGATCCCCGAGGTCATGGGCATGGACATGAAAAGCCCAATGTGGGTCGAAAAACAGGACAATGTCCGCACGGCGCGGCACTTTGTATGCGTATCGGAGAACACGGCCAAGGACCTCTTGCGTTGCAATCCGACATTATCGCAAGACAGGGTCAGCGTGGCGCTCAATGGCCTATCGGGCATGTTCCGCAGGCAGGATCCGGCTGTAATCGAACGCTTCCGCCGCCGCTACGGCATCGAAAAGCCCTACTTCATGCTCTCCGGCGGTCGTAGCTCGTACAAGAACGGCATCACTTTCTTCAGGGCTTTCAAACGCTTTGCCTATCACAACTGCTTCGAGGTGTTCTGTACCGGGCCTTCGCAGCTCGACACGATGGAGCGCGACCTTGCAGACGGTTCCCGCGTTCAGCAGGCAAAACTCGACGAAGAGGAGCTTGTGGCCGCATATGCCGGAGCCGTTGCACTGGTTGTTCCATCGGCATACGAGGGCTTCGGGCTACCCGTTCTGGAGGCTATGGGCACGGGTTGTCCGGTCATATGCAGCAATGCCTCGTCCCTGCCGGAGGTGGCTGGCGATGCCGCCTTGCTGTTCAACCCTCGCAGCGTGGAGGATCTTTCGGAACTGCTTGCCGAGGTGCTCAAGCCGAACGTGCGCGAGCGCATGATTAATGCCGGGCTTGCCCGTGCTGACCAGTTCACTTGGGCGCGGATGGCAGACAGCCTGCGCACCGTGTTGGAGGCAGTGGCAGAGGGCAGGGCGGCGAGTGCTCCCGGCAGTGCTGCAACTATACAGGTTCCCAAGGCTCCCATCGACCCCCGCGAGGCTCTGCGCCTGCTAAACACGGGGAGAATTCAGGAAGCGGTGGATTTGTTCGACGCTTTGGCAGCCGCTGGCTTGGACGATGTGTCATCTCTGAACGACCGTGCTGTGGCGCATTTCCAGCTTGGGCGAAGCACTGGCAGGATAGATGAGGTGAGGCGTAGCGTGGAGCTTCTCGACGAACTTCTCGCGGCCAACCCAGCGCATATCAACGGGTGGAAGAACCTGATATTCATATGCGGGGTTCTTGGCGATACCGCCCGCCAGCGCATATGCATAGAAAGGGTGCTCGCCATCAATCCCGGCGATGCCGATGCAAAGGCAGCTCTGGCAAGGCTTGGCTAGGCACTGTTCACGTGGTAGCGTAGCGACAGAAATACGAAGTCCAGTTGGAAAACCTTATGGGGCTATTTTTTGCTCACGCTAAACGGGATGTTGACCCTGACCTTGACCTTCCTTGGTTTGCCGTCTAGTTTCCCAGGCACAAACTTCCATTTCTTGACCGCTTTAATGCAGCTCTCGGCGAAGGCTTCGTGAGTGAATACAATTGCTTTTGGGTCTTGCACTGTACCTTCTTCGGTAAGGGTGAACTCCATTGTTACTACTCCACATATTAGTTCATTACGAAGAATAACGGGATAGGTCGGTGGTTCCATTTTGATTGGTTTGGGCACAATCATGGTTCTTGCGGTCAGCGAGCAGTCCTCGACTATTTCCGTTTCGCCAACGCTAAGGCCAAAGCAGGTGCAGTAATCCATGTAACTGCTACTCATGGGATCGTGGAAACGCCAGTGGCGGAGTTTGGACATTAGTTCAATAGCTTCATTTTGGGGAACGTTCCCGGATATGCGGATAGAATGTGGAACTCCGTAGATTATTGACCCAAGGCTGAGCTTGGCCACCGTGTAATCGCTTCCGGAGAATGGCTTGTCCAGCTCAGGCTTGGGTGTGATGTCGGGCAGTTCTTTTCTTTTCGTATGCCAAGCTTTTCGAGCTTCGATCTCTTCTTTATCAGTCGTTCGGGGGCGGAATTTCAAAATGATTGTGCTCTCAATAGCTTGGCCGTTAAGCGTGGCAGGTTTGAACGTCAAGTTGTCTTTGGAGAGGTAGGTCTTTTGCAAGGCCTTTCCCAGTTCAGACTTTGTTCGAAATGATGTTACCTTCCCTTCGGCATCCACTTTCAATGTCCATTCAATGCAATCCTTGCCTGCAAGGGCATCAAGGGATGCTACGCCTTGTACGGCACTCTCAATCTGACTGATAAGCGCTGCTGATAGACGAAACCTTGCCTGTGGCAAAGTGGCGTCAGGGGGTAGATCTTTCGTGAACATGACAAACGAGCGATCGTCAATTAGGTAGCTCCAGCATGGCTCGTCGGCGATTTTGCCCGGTGTGAAGGTCCATAGTGGTAGCGATGCACGGCTGAATTCTGCCCATTCGCTAAGGTTATCTTCGCATATTGCGGACACTGCCTCTCCTTCGGGGGAGACAAATATCTCCATCTTTCCGCCTGAGGCGAAAGACTCAGGTTCATTGCGCATTACGATGAGATACTGTGATTCGACACTGGCCCTCTCTTCTCCAATAAAGGAGCAGCTCTGACCAAATAGACCACAGGGAAGTAATGCAGCGAGGAGGGGTAATAGACGCATGAGATGCGTTTATACCTTTCACTTTCTGACGTATCAAGACGAATAAGCAGAGGACACTCGACGCTGGCAGCTCAGGGCCAGCTCGAACTCCTTTGATCCGCCACTTAGAACTGACTTTGCGAGGGCCTTAGGTAATGGCCTTGCGCACTGCGCTGACAATAATGTTCTGATCGTCTTCGGAAAGGAAGGGGTGCATAGGCAGGCTTATGACCTCGCCAGCGGCCTTCATGGATGACGGGAAAGAGTCCCTTGAATAGCCAAGAGAGGCGAACACTGGCTGCTCGTGCAGGCACTTGGGGTAATAGACCGCCGTCGGGATGCCCTGCTTTTTCAGCGCCTCTGCGAGGACGTCGCGATTGGGCACGCGGGTTGTGTACTGGGCATAGACGTGGGTATTGCCCGGCATCACAGCGGGGGTAACACACACATCGCCAAGCAGCTCGCTGTAACGGGCGCCGATGCGTGCGCGTTCCTCGACCTCCCATTGGAAGTGGGGCAGCTTGGCCAGCAGGACTGCGGCCTGAATCGTGTCGAAGCGGCCGTTCGTCCCGAGCAGGGGGTGGTCGTGGCGGACCAGGCCGCCGTGATTGCGAATGGCGCGTATCTTGTCGGCAAGGGCGTCGTCGCTTGTAAAGAGAGCGCCGCCGTCGCCATAGCAGCCGAGGGGCTTTGCGGGGAAAAAGCTGGTGCTGGATACTTGGCTGGCCGCGCAACTGTGTACGCCATTGCACGTGGCTCCGAAGCTCTGGGCTGCGTCTTCGATGACGGGGAGGCCGTGCCGGGCCGCTATTGCGCCGATGGCCTCCATGTCCGGCATCTGGCCGAAGAGGCTGACGGGCAATATGGCCTTTGTGCGCGCAGTGATGGCGGCCTCTATCTGCGAAACGTCGATGTTGTAGCTATCTGCCTCTATATCGACAAAGACCGGCTTTGCGCCGACTAGTCCTATGGCCTCCGCCGTGCTTATCCATGTGAATGGCACTGTTATGACCTCGTCTCCGGTGCCGATGTCCAGCGCGCGCAGGGCTATTTCCAAGCTGTGGGTGCCGCTCGATACGCTGATGCAGTGCTTTGCTCCCACGTAGGCGGCAAGGGCGGCTTCCAGTTCCGCAACCTCGCGTCCCATTATGTACTGGCCGCCGTCGAGGACGGCTTGGATACGGGCGTCAATATCGCTCTTGTAACGCTTGTACTGCTCCTTGAGGTCTATGAACTGCATGGCTTTCCGAAATATGTAGTTGGCCGCACCCTGGGTATCCATGCGGACAATTCGGGCAATGCTGCCCCGAATTGATACAGATAGAAAGGAAAAAAGACGCTCATTGCGCGCATGTGTGCCTGGGCGGCTTGGTCAGTGCGTCGCAGTCTCTGTGGGCGAATGGTGCTCGGGGTGGGACTTGAACCCACATGCCTCGCGGCACATGAACCTGAATCATGCGCGTCTGCCAATTTCGCCACCCGAGCATTTCGCCGACTTCCCTCCTTGCGAAGGGCTTTCGCGCCGCGCCTTCCCCCTGGGGGAGGCTTCGGCTGTGCGAAGGCAACAACACTCTGGAACGGCGAGGCAAAGTCAAGCATCTGTTGGTCGATTGTGGCCGAAATATGTGAATAGCGTCGCTTTTCCGTAGCGTGCGCCTAATAGGCTGTGCTCTTGCCCGGCTGCCGCGTTGACTCCGCCTTCCGATGCGCCTATGCTGCTGAAGATGGACTACATACGGGTGGAAATCGACAACCTTTCCCTTGTTCCCTCCGGCGGGGGAGCCTGTGCCATCATGCTGCGCGAAGCGGATGGGCAGCGCGTGCTCCCGGTGCTTATAGGGCTGATGGAAGCTCAGGCCATCGCTGTGAGGCTCAACAAGATGTCCATGCCCCGGCCTCTTACGCACGACCTGACGCAGGGCATAATGGCAGAGCTGAAGGCGAAGGTGGTGCGCGTGTCCGTGGACAAGGTGCGCGATGGAACTTTTTATGCCACGATGGAGGTTGTCCATGCAAGCGGTGCCTTCAAGATTGACGCCCGTCCGAGCGACGCCATCGCAATGGCGGTGCGTTTCGATGCGCCGATATTTGTAGCCAGTTCGGTGATGAACCGCGCCGCGGCCTCGCCCGAGGAGCTGCCCTCTCAAGAAATGGAAGTTAGCGACGAGGGCTTGGACGTATCCGATGCCCCGGCAGACTCGCCTGAGCAGGTCCGCTCCCCTCTGGAGAGCCTCGAAGAGGAAATGAAGAGCGCCATTGTCGAAGAGGATTACGAGAAGGCTGCCCGCATCCGCGACGAGATACGCCGCCTGCGGGACCAACAATAGCTTGCAAGCGGCCATCATCACCACACTCCCGACGCTTGCCAAGAGATGAATCTGATGCTCATAGAGGGTGTTCCAGAGCGCCTTATATTACCCTTCGCCGACCCTCGCGCAAAGCATGTGCGGGAGCTGTTGCGCATGGGACCGGGGGACCGCTTTGACGTTGGCAGCATAGGCGGACCAAGGGGCAAGGCGCTAATCGCAGCCGACAGCGCAAGCGGCATGGAGCTACAGCTGGAGTGGGGTGCACTGCCACGTCCAGCTCTTCCGCTCAGCCTCATTGTGGGCCTTTCCCGTCCCCAGACCATGCGCAAGATACTGCGCGAGGCCCCTGCACTCGGTATTGCGGCCCTGCATCTGCCACGTTGTGCGCGTAGCGAGGCCGGTTACTCCAGCAGCTCCCTATGGAGCGGCTCGGAGTGGCGAGATCTGCTTCACGCAGGTACAGAGCAGGCCTTTACTACGCGGGTTCCGGAGCTGAAGCTTCACGATAACCTTGCCGAAGCCCTCGCAGCGGTGGGAAGCGCGACCGAGCGCATTGCCCTTGATAATTACGAGGCTAGCCTGCCACTAGCCCGTTGGAAACCCTCCGCGCACCCGGTTTCTTGCCTTCTTTGCGTTGGCCCGGAGAGGGGCTGGGATGGACCGGAGAGGGTGCAGTTACGCGAGAACGGCTGCCAGCTTGCCCACCTTGGCCCGCTTGTACTGCGCACGGAGACTGCGATGATCGCGGGTAGCGCCCTTGTCGCCTCCAGCCTCGGATACTTGGACGATATGAAGGACTGAACCAACACCGTATTTCTCCACAACCATGAAAGAGCAGATTGCCAGAATCATCTTCCAAGTAGAACAGCTCGGTCCAGCCGCCGGTATTGTCATATGGCTCTTAGCCGGGCTTGTCTCATATCTGCTGGGCACAAGAATCATCAGTCCGATAATCAAACGGGTGACAGAGAGGACCAGTTGGGACTGGGACGACATACTGATACGCAACGGCTTTGCCAGCACCCTTTCCACGCTCGTTACGGTTGTCTTGCTGAGTGCCACCCGGCCCCTGCTTGGGGACATGGGCGAACTGGCCAACCTATTCCTCGCCAGATTGCTTAACCTGGCGCTCATATTGTCCTGCTACCTCTTGCTGGTGCAGGTACTGCGCACCGTGTACATGAGCTACGATGCGCGGGAAAACAGCCGCAACCTCCCCGTCAAGACCCTGACGCAGGCCGTCACGGTCGTATTGAGTATCCTTACGATAATTCTCGTAATTGCGCAACTTACGGACAAGAACCCCGTTCACATCCTGTCCGGCCTCGGGGCCTTGACTGCGGTCCTAATGCTCGTTTTCAAGGACTCCATTTTGGGCCTTGTCGCCGGGGTGCAGCTATCCGTTTACGATCTTGTGCGCAAGGGCGACTGGATAGAGATGCCCTCGCGCGGTGCTGATGGCGACGTCATAGACATCACTCTGACCACTGTGCGCGTGCAGAACTGGGACAAGACCATCACGGCCATTCCGGCATACGATCTAGTCAGCAGTTCCTTCAAGAACTGGCGCGGTATGAGTGAAAGCGGCGGCCGGAGAATCAAGAGGGCCATTAATATCGACATGAACACAATCCGCTTCATCAACGCGGCCGAGCTGGAAGAGATGAAGTCGATCAAGTTGCTGCGCGAGTACTTGGCAGGCAAACAGTGCGAGATTGAGGCCTTCAACAAGGGGCACTTTGCCGAAGGCGAGCTGGCCAACCTCGTGAACGGACGTCGTCTTACCAATGTGGGCACTTTCCGCGCCTATTGCACGGCGTATCTCAAGGCACATCCGCAGATACATGCCAACACTCCGGGCCTGACTTTTCTTATCCGCCAGCTCGACCCCGGTCCGAGTGGTTTGCCGCTGGAGATATACGTGTTTGTGAAGGATACGCGCTGGGTGCAGTACGAGGGTATTCAGGCGGACATTTTCGATCATCTGTTGGCCGCATTGCCCTGCTTTGGGCTGAGAGCTTTCCAGCAGCCCACGGGGGCGGATTTTCGCAATCTGGCAGGCGGCAAACAGGGATAGGGGCAAAGGGCTTTCAACGCTTGGGCGTTTCTGCCGCCCATGCAGCTATGTCGCTTGCGTAGTCCGCCCATGTGCGTATGGGGCGGGCATTCGCCTCTGCCTCTAGCCTTGCCCGCAGGGCAGGGTCGCTTATCACGCTTCTCAGCCCAAGGGCAATGGCTGGCGCGTCTGTCCCCGCTAGGCGCAGGCAGCCGCCCCCTTGCGATACCTCGTTCAGCGCCCCGCATGTGGTACAGACGCAGGGCTTCCCATACGCCAGGCTTTCCACGACGGGCAGGCCAAAGCCCTCGTTCAGTGAGCAATAGGTGCTTATGTCGCAGGCGGCATAGCGTTCCCTAAGAGTGGCTCCGTCCACGGCGCCTAGCCAGCGCAGGCAGCGTCCCGATGACTGAAGATTACAGATGCGTTCAACGACCGGCGCACCAAGTTCGCGGTGTGCCATGCCCACCAGTTCAAGCTCGAAGACAAGGCCCTCGCTCCACAGCCTTTCGGCAGCGTCCAGAAGGGCCAGATGGTTTTTTCGTGGCTCAAGCGTCGATACGCAGAGTATTCGCAAGGAATTGACCCTGCTTGTGACTGGTCCAGCCCGCAAGGGCGGCCTTTCTACGCCGAGCGGAATAACGCTTACAGGGGGCGGATTGTCGATGCCCATGTCCAACCAATGGGCCAGAAGTTCTCTCCGCGAAGCCTCCGACACTGCTGCCACGCCGTCCATGCGGGCAAGAGCGGCAATATACTCCGGAAAGCGCTCAACCGTGGCCCGAGACGACAGCTCCGGCATACGTAGGGCAATGGCGTCGTGGAACACGGCCAGAAACGGCAGTTCCGGCAATGCGCGGCGAAGCTTCGGCAGGGCGCGCAGGCAGCGGCTCATGACAAACTCCGGCATCAATACAGCCTTGGCCTCTTTGGGCAAGGCAGCGCGCTGCCGGCATAGCATGCGCATTCGTCCGGCCAGCTTTTCGCCGAGGGTCCATGCCTCGCTCTTGCGCCTTGCTGCACCGGCATCGTCGCGTGGCTCAAGGCGCTCCAGTTCCCTCTTGCGCGCGCTGCGCCAGCAGCCCTGCCAAGGGTCGTGGACTATGGCTAGGGCCCCTTGCCCAAGCTCTGCAAAGAGGTTGCGACACACCTGCTGAATGCCGGTCGAGGCCGTCGTGTGCGCCGTATGGCTGAGTTCCACAAGCAGCATCAGGCATCCTCCCGACTTGTGCCCGAAATGGCGGCTATCTGCCCGGCAAGCCGTTTTGCAAGAGCGGTGGATAGAGCCTCGTCGCCAAGACGCAGCCCCCCAAGGGCCTGCCCTGTACGCCTTGCCAGCGAAGGGGCGCACATGGAACCCTGATAGCGTTTGACAATCGGGGCAAAGTCCAGAAGCGCGGCAGCAAAGGCTTCCGCGCAGTGTCGCTCCTCCAGAAGCATCCTGCCACGCAGGCCGTATTCGACCAGCTCGTCGTAGTTGTTCAGCGCGGCGTCCCAGTGTCTGTGCAGCTCCTTTAGCTCGCGCTCCGGGTCCAAGAGAAGGAGGCTGCCCTCGGGCTGACGCTCATACCAGCCTGTCCGAGTGGCTATGCTGGGCAGGGAATGGTTCCAGAAGCGAAGCTGAGCGCCCGACGCCTCGCCTACACTCGGCCAGCGCAGGTTAAGGGCCATGTGAACCCTGTCCATCAGTCGTCCCAACGCCTCTTCTGACAGGTAGCCATGCAGGCGGACGTTTCTGCCAAGGCATAGTGTGTGAATCTTCCTGCGCAGAGCCTTTTCGTCGCGCACACTGCCAGCCACATGCAGTAGCAGGCGCTCCGGGCGCGGATAGGCGGCAATGGCGTCGAGTATCTGTGAAAGGCGGCGCGATGGGCTGTTGAGGTGTCCGCATACAAGTAGCTCCAGCGGCGCTCCGCTTGATAGAGTGCGCCCTCGGGGCGCTGGCAGTTCTGCGTTCGGCAGCCAGGGTAGGGGAGTGTCCAGCAGCGGAATGCGCAGATTGGGCACAGCTTCGAGCAGGGCGGAGGCGTTGTGAGATACTACGCCCAGCGCGCCTTCCAGTGGCCACCAAGTAAGGGGATACTTCTGCGCTAGATCTCGCAGGTTGGCCCTGCCTTCCAGCCACGTTTTCCCCAGTTCGACGGCTTCCGCGCCTTCGCGTTCCAGAAGGGCTAGGTAGCGTTCACGGCCCGCCGGGCGGCGTTCGATGGTATAATACGCCAGCTCGTGTACGCAGACATCGTGCAAGATCACAAGTCCGGGAACCCGCCGGGCGATCTCCATTATCGGGGCGTGGAAACGCGCGTCGTTGCCGATGCTGTAAATGTTCAGGTCGGCGTAGGACAGCGCCCGCCAGTCCATGTTGTCCGCGTCGTAACGGCGGACCTTTGCCATGCGTCTTGTCCGGGCGTCCACATCGTCGCTGTCTGTCCAGAGAGTCAGATCCAGCGCAGCGGATAAAGCCGGGAGCATACGTGCCACGCACTGAGCAATGTCGGTGCGGGCGGGCGGCAGGGGGCTGAAGAGGTTTACCTTCATGCGAGGAGCTTTGCTATGACGTTCGGCCAGTTGATGCCAAGTTCGTCGATGCGGGCGCGGCCTCTCTGTCCTGCCTCCTGCCCAAAGGCGCGGTCTTCCCAGAGAGTGTCCATTGCTTCGGCAATCGCCTCGGCATTCGGCGCACGCACAAGCCCCGTACCGCCATCGCTTATGAACTCCAGCGGTCCGCCAGAGTCAGTGCAAGTGATGACTGGCTTGGCCGACAGCATGGCCTCGAGGGTAATGTAGCCGTAGTCCTCGTCAAGAGGAGGGAAAATGACTCCGCGGCACCCGGCGTAGCGGGCAAGCATGTCCTCGTCGCTAATGAGGCCCAGCCATTCCACGCGGCTGGACACACGAAAGCGCTCTGCCATTGTGCGCAGTTTCTCCATGTATGCGGGGTTGTCAGGCTTGCCTGCAAAGACCATGCGCACGGGTCTCTTTGTGCGGGCAAGGGCTTCGAGGACAAGCTCCTGACGCTTGAGTTCGCAAAGGCGGCTTGGGTAAAAGAAGTAGTCGCCGAACTCACCAGTGCGGAAACGCTCGGCACCTCTTGGGGGGTGATATAGAGGCGTGGAATCTAGTCCGCAGAATTCCTTCAGGCGGCCTGCCACGTTGCGGGAATTGGCGAATATGGCCCGCGCCTCTGGCAACAGCTCTGTTTCGCTGCGCATTATGGCCTCGCGAACGCTTTGTCCTTCCGGGTAGTAGCCTAGATCGCAGTCGGGCTTTGCCCATAGGTCGAATGCAGTGCGGTGCTGGTGCAGTATCCAGAGCACCTTGTTTGGGTGTGGTATGTGATAGGCCGGGAAGCGAAGCCCGATCACGCGGTCAACGGGCAGGCCGTTGCTCTCGCCTATGTCCAGCATCCGGCAGGCAAGCAGGTTGTCCAGTATCCTCTCAGGCGGGTACCATTTGAAGGGGATTGCGACAAGCTCCGCTTCGTGCCCGGCCCGGCGCAGAGCGTCGATTAGGGACTGGGCGTGAATCTCCGCGCCTCCTTTTGTGAAGAGAACCTGTGTAGTTAGCACTGCTACTCGCATCGTAATAAAGAGGTGGTCAGTTCCTGTCCGCCAGAATGTCGCGGATTAGCTGGAGAGATATAATCTGGCAGCGGTTGATTTCGTACTGGTTGCGCATGATGCGGCGAAGCAGGGCCGGTCGATGCTCGACAATGTCCAGTTGGTGGCGCACTTCCTTGATGTGCCAGCGCAGGTGTTCGCACTTTTCGATGAAAGCTGCATCATCAAGGCCCTTGAACTTGTTATTCATGACAAGCCCGGCAAGGATGGAGATCGCATCGTTGAGCGATGCGTTGAACGCGTCCTGCGGGCGGCGAATTCTTCGCGCAAGTGGCGAGCCTCTTGCGGAGTGGTTGAGATGCCTTGCTTTGGCGAAGCCCTCGTACAGCTTCGCCTTCAGTTCGGCATCTGCAAATAGCCCAAGCCTGCCAATCGCATCAGCCATTTCTGCGCTGCCTTCGCAGAGCATCCGGTTGATTCGTCCCTGCTTTCTCATGGAGCGTCGCAGAGGCTTGAGCAGCTTGACGTTGGCAGAGTTGAGCCGCTCGGCTACGTCGATAGCCTCGAAACTGAATAGGGCCGATGGGTTGCCAGCCGCGCTTCGCGTCGTATTGGAAGCAGTTTCGAGAAGGATAGCGAATAGTTCCGCACTGCTTTCCGCCCTTCCAGCCCGAATCGTCCATACCTTTGACGTTTCGCTGTTCACTTTGACCTCCCGCGTTTCCAGCGGATGCGCAAGGGGCCGATTTTCAGGCCGCGCTCACGTTCTTCCATGTCTGCGCGTAGGACGTTTAGGGCATCTGAGAGAGTCTGCATTGCGGCAAGCTGGGAATCCATGCGTTCGATGAAACGATCTCGGGATTCTCTTTCCTCTGCTGCGTTTGCATCGAGGCGGCGCGAGAGTTCGGCGTTTTGTTGGGCAAGTTCCTCGAACGCTATCATATGTCGCGCGTCTCT
The DNA here is from genome assembly GCA_001604585.1 of Puniceicoccales bacterium Verruco_02. Taxonomy (GTDB): domain Bacteria; phylum Verrucomicrobiota; class Verrucomicrobiia; order Opitutales; family Oceanipulchritudinaceae; genus Verruco-01. The sequence goes on from LVBW01000020.1 coordinate 38,999, forward strand.
GCTGGCCTCTTCGCTGGCCATCTTGTCAATGCGTTCGTAGATCGCAGCGGCCTTGGCCAATGAGCTGTTATTCGCTTCAGAAAGCTGGCTGGCGAGTCCAAGGACTAGGGACTTAAGTTCCGTTTCGCGTCGTTCGGCCTCGTCCTGTCTGTCTGTGACGCTGCAAAGGTGTGCCTTCAAGTCGGCGTCGCGCTCTGCGGAAGAAGCGCCTGATTCCCTGAGTTCTCCTACAAGTCCGGACAGGCTGTCGAGGTGTGCCTTTATGTCGGTAATACGGGGCAGGGCATCGCCCCTGAGAGCATCAGCAGTTTCGCCTTGAGCGGAGGACAGGCTGCAAAGGTGTGCCTTCAAGTCGGCGTCGCGCTCTACGGAGGATGCGCCGGAAGCGGTGAGGGCTACGATAAGACCGCTAAGGCTGTCGAGGTGTGTCTTAAGGTCGGAAAGGCGGGGCAGGGCATCGCCCCGGAGAGCATCAGCAGTTTCGCCTTGAGCGGAGGACAGGCTGCAAAGGTGCGCCTTGAGGTCGGCGTCGCGAGTCAAAGATGCGGCGGAATCCGAACTTAATGCGTCAAGTATTGTGCTTACGCTGCAAAGGTGGGCTTTCAAGTCGGCGTCGCGCTCTGCGGAGGATGCGCCGGAAGCGGTGAGGGCTTCGATAAGCCTAGTAAGACTGTCGAGGTGTGCCTTCAGGTCGGAAAGGCGTTCGCTCTGGGCCGGTAACAGATCCATGCCTGGAGCCATCCTGTCGGTCTGCGCACGAAGCCAGCCAAGCTCGTCCAAGAGCGACTGCATACGCCTGTCCGTGCGGACAAGGTAGCGGCCAGCGTTCAGAGCAAGCCCTATGCCTTCGGTACTCTTGCCTGCCTGGAGACGCAGGTAATGATTCATCAGCCCGTTGAAGAGGCGCTCGTGCTCGCCCGCTCCAGCTGTCACACTGTTGGCATGTGTCCCGCTCTTGCGCCAGTGGTAGAAGGCCAGAGGGCGGCATATGACACCTATTTCCCAGCGCAGCAGGAAGCGAATGTTGAAATCCATGTCGCCCACGAGGCTGAAGCGCGGGTCGTAGGGGCCTATCTGGGCAATTACGCTACGGCGATAAAGAAAGGCTATCGGAGGAAAGGGGTTTTCGTAGGCGACGCTGAACAGGTTCACCTTGCGCAAGGGTAGGTAAGCCTCGCGAGATATTTCCACAGGCTGGCCATCGTGTCCCAGTTCTTCATTGATCTTGACCGTGTTGACCACCACGCCCTGACAGGATGAGTCTGGCCCGCGTTCTTCGAGGTAGGCCACGGTGGAGGAAAGAAATTGCGGTGCCCAGGCGTCGTCGTCGTCGTGTATGCCCACATAGATGCCCCGTGCCAGCGACAGACCAGCGTTGCTAGCCTCCTGCATCCCCGTGGACACAGCATTGTGTATCACGACAAGCCGCCCTGCGTAACGCGTCTTGTATGATGCGAGCACTTTGTCCAGCTCGGCAGAGTCGCCTCCGTCGTTTACAATTATGTGCTCCCAGTCTGTAAAGTCCTGCGCAAGGACGGACTCAAGCGCCCGGCGAAGAAGGACGATACGGTTGCAGGTCCGCGTGATTACGCTGACCTTGGGCGGCCTTGCAGCCGAAGATACTGTTTGGGCAGAGCCTTCCGGTTCCGCATTCGGGGCGGGATTCACTAATACGGAATCGCCACGCCACAGCATTTCGTTTCAGAGAAGGCCGCAAAACGCCCAGCTTCTGAAACGTGTAACGGCGCTGCGGCGATATACCGGGCTGAATGCGTATCTGTCTGGTCACAACCGAGTATCCGCCCGGCCCGATGGGAGGGGTGGGCACCTATGCCACCATCATGCCGGGCCTCCTTGTCAGGGCAGGGCACGAGGTCGTGCTGCTTGCAAAGATGTGCGCCGGGGCGGCAGAGTATGAGCAGCGCGATGGCGTGGATGTCCACCGTCTGCCCACCGATCACCTCTGGACGGGCGCTGAGGACGACGAGGAATTGCACGCTGCTGAAATGCGCTCGCTGCGTAGTTACGTAGGCATATTCGCAAGACATGTTCAGCGCAAACTCGCAGAGCTGCATGCCGAGAACCCCTTCGATGTGGTGTTGGCGCAGGACGTGGAGGCCCCCACATGGACGGCTCAGGATAGGCGTATGCTGTTTGGAGAGTTGGACGAGCTTCCCTTTGTCCTATTTGTCCACAGTCCGCACAAACCCATACAGCTTTTCAACGAGGACAGCCTTTACGAGAGGCACGAGTATCACCGCCACCTGTACGAGAGCGACTGCATGTCCCTTGCCGATGGTCTCATAGTGGCTAGTCGCTCCATGCGAGCGGAGCTGATGCGCGACATAGGTCCGGAGAAAAACAGGGTGGCCCTCATCCCGCTGCCGCATGGTGATATTCCTGCCCCGGCGGACTTTGCCAAGCGTCTTGGAGTGGATGGCGAGGAACAGCGCATAGTGTTTTCGGGCCGAATCGAGCTACGCAAGGGCGTGGAGTATCTTTTCGAGGCCCTGCTCCCGCTGATGGAAAAGGATAAGCGCATAACCTTGCACCTACTCGGGCGCGATACTCCCCATCCTTGTCTTTCCGGCAGCGTGGCGGAGAGGCTGCACAGGCGTTACCTTTCGCATGATCCAGAGCTGGCCAAGCGCGTCGAATTTCGCGGCTGGATGCCTAGAGAGCAGCTATGGGCGGAGTATTCAAGGGCCACCCTGGGCGTTGTTCCCAGCCCTTGGGAGCCGTTCTCCTTTGCCTGTCAGGAGATGATGGCCTGCGGCACGCCGGTTGTCGCGACGCGGACCGGGGGCATGGCCGACATGATTGTTCCGGGGAGCAACGGACTGCTATGCGAGCCAGCGGACGCCGACTCACTGCGCGATGCATTGTCAGCAGCACTTGGGGCAGCGGTCTCCACCCGCGCCAAATGGGGAGCCGAGGCCGCGCGTTCCATACGGGCATATTGTGACAATGGGCGTATAGTTCGCGAGACGATTGCCTTTCTCGAAGATGTGGTGCGGCGCAATCGTCTCCGTATTGCCAGGGCAAGGCCCGTACCCGTTCCCGGCAATCTGCCTTTCCCGGAAGTGCCGGCTTCGCGCAGGCATCCGGCTCTTTCCAGAGGTCCGGTACGTCGCGTGGGCGTAGTATCTCCTTGTTATAACCTTGGTTCCTACCTTGCCGAGTGCCTCGACAGCATAGCGGCTCAGGACTGCAAGGGGGCGGAGATAATGTGCTTTGTCGTGGACGATGGCTCGACGGATGCAGTTACGCACGAGGCTCTGGACGCTGCGGAAAAGAGGCCGGGAGTAAAGGTCTTCCGCCAGCGCAACGCGGGGCTTCCAGCGGCACGTAACAGGGGCGCTGTCGAGGCTCTTGATGCGGGCTGCGACGCACTTCTATTCATTGACTGCGACGACTGGCTGGACCCCACTTTCATTCGCAAGGCTGTGGCGGTGTTGGACAGGCACCCGGAAAGCGGAGCGGTGACTGCCTGGACGCATACGGTGGGGCAGATGCATACATACTGGGCACCCCCGCATCCGCGCTTTCCCATGTTGCTGGCCGAGTGCATGTCAACGCCCCCGGCGCTTGTGAGGGCAAAGGCATTCAAGATGGCTGGCGGTGTTCACGAGGATCAGCGCTACGCTTTCGAGGACTGGGACTTCTGGATAAGTATCTGCGCTGGAGCCGCGCCAATGCTGACTATTCCAGAGCCACTTATCTATTACCGGATGCGCGATGGGTCCATGTCCCGCATGTACAGGGCCAGTACGCGCGAACACGGGCGAAGGGCCATGATAGAGCGGCACGAGGCGCTGTACAGGCGCTACGCAAGGGAGGTAATCCTGCTCGGCGATGCACAGTATTACGATATTCAGGGCCGCTTTTACAATGAATTGACCCCCATAAGGAATGAGAGGGATCAGTTGCTGATCGACGTGGCCTGGAATCAGAAGGAGTGGAGGTATTACAAGGGCCTACTGGAAGAAGAAACAAGGCGGCACGAGGAGACAAGGGCTGAACTTGAGCGAATGAAAAATTCAAGTGGCGGATCAACATGTTAGTGCGTTTCGAAAAGTTCGCCTAAATCGCGCACTGGGAAATCACAATCTCTGGACTTTGTCCGGCCGGGAAGGCGGCTCCCTATCCATGTACACGGGTTCGGGCATCGCGCGAGGAACCATCATCGCCCGTTCTCGTGCATGAAACGAAGGCGCGCCTGATACGACAAGTCATTGTTTAAAGTCACATTTTGGATGACTTATGTATGCTCTACTGGTTGGGCTGCTTCTCGATGCGCACGCTGACAACTTCGGACTTTGCCCTTTCAATGCCGTGAACCACCCAAGGGGCGAGCGGGTCAAACGTGAACGACTGTCCGTGGAAAGGGACTGGAATCTGCCCCACAAGCTTCAGTACCGAACCCCCATTGGGCAACTCCAGCACGTAGATGAAGGGGTTATCGTGCCCTGTTACGTATATGCGGCCATCTGGCCCGAATGCGCCTCCGCTGAAGGAATAGGGTGTGCACAGTGCAATCAGTTCTGGCGGGAATACGTAGCCTGCCACGCGTCGCCACTCGCTGTCGAATACGACAAACTGCGTCCATGATGGATCCCGGGCCGGTTCGGCGGCCTTGTTGCCATAGTGTGCGAAACACACATACCAGTAGCCGTCGCGGTAATCCATCCATGTGCTGGAGCCGTATTCGATACCGAATGAGTGGGAGCCTATGTGTTGCAGCGTGCGTGTATCGAACATCTCCACGCTGCTCCACATGGGCACTCCGGGATAATTGGAATGCGACACGTAGAGCGTGTTCTCGTGTAGCATTCCGGCGTTCATGTGGATAAGCGGGGCGCCCTTGGGGCATTCCCATTTTGCCAACTGAGCGCCTGTGCGGGTGATTTTTTCAACGGAATAGTCGTTGATGAGGAAATAACAGTCTTCCCCGGCCACCACGCCCTGGGTTACGTTGGCCACTTTCATGTTCCCGAGTGCGGTGACGTTCCACTGCGCGCTTTTCTGAGGTGCGGCGTCTGTTTTCAGCCGAGGTAGACACATGATTGCTGTCGCCAAGAGGAGCCGGACGGCGATTCGCCCGGCGGTGGATTTGTTATGATACATGTTGGTCATATTCGTGAGTGAGAAACGTATGTCTATCGATGCGAGGATAGGGTGCATTGGTGCCTTGGATTGGTGCCGCCCAGTCTGTAGCCGAACCGTGGAGGGTGACTGATTCTAGTGGTTACATGCGCATCGGTTATTAGTAACAAGCTCCTTGAGCAGTGCGGGATAATCGGACAGGATGCCGTTGACGCCCTTGTCGATTAGTGCACGAAGTGCCTCCGCATCCGCCGCTCCGGCGGTGGTCCACACAGGGCGACCAAGGGCATGTACCTTGCCGACAAGCTCCGGCTTGGCCTCGATCCATTCCGGCCACAGGCGGATGATGTCGGCTCCGGCCTGCACAAAGTCGTCTATCTGTGCAGGGCTGTCCATGAAGGCGAGAACGCGTATGTTCGGGTTGAGCGACTTGAAGAGCCTCACATCGGCCACGCTGCGCGCGCCCACGATCACTTTCAGCGTCGCGTTGAAGCTGGCCGTCAGATCCAGCACCTTTTCAACATCGAGGCGCTCGCTCTGTTTGATGTCCAGAAGAAGGACGACACCGCTGCCGTCCACACAGCGGAGCACCTCCTCGTATTCGGGTATCTTCTCGCCCATGCCGGCGTCCAGACTCTTTAGTTCGGCCAGGGTGTGGTCGCTGACTGTGCCTTTGCCGTTGGTAGTGCGGTCCAAGGTGGGGTCGTGCATGATGACGATTCCGCCGTCCAGAGTGCCGCGTAGGTCTATCTCTATGGCCTGTACCCCGCAGGCGATCGCGCTGCGGTACGCGGCCAGTGTGTTCTCTGGCACGCCGGGGATTATCCCTCCTCGGTGCGCCACGGTAACTATCCTCGACGCTGTCTGCGCGTCCAGAGTCAGCGCCAGAAGAAGGAGGGCGTTGAACATGGCGGTCAACATTTTTGCATACATCGTGTTCATGGTATGAGTATGGTCTGAGGCTTGATTCGATATGGATGTGGGGTGGCTCAATTAGCCTTGGGTGTCATGCTGCGAACCGTTGTAGGCGGCGCAGGGGTGCGCGTGCGTGGGAGGGGGTCGTATTTCGTTAAATACCATTGGCTTCCAGTGTATTGCCATTCATCGGCCCGTATTTGCTGCCGCAAGGTAAACCGGTCATTGGGGCCGCCCCAAGCTTAGTTGCGTCGATGGCTGTTGGGGAAAACGGCTGCCTATTGGGAGGGCAAACCGTCTATCCAGCCCCTGAGCGGAGAGTAAAGGTAGGGCCAGCAGGCGGGATTGATGCCGAACCATTCGTCGGTATCGAGCTGGTAAATCCAGCTGCATCCTGCTTGCTCGATCGGGTGGAAGTAAACCCAGCCTTTGCCATTCACCCATACCCAAGGCCATTCACGGGCATAGGCCCAGCCCCATGAGTAGCTAAGGTGCCACTGCGAATGTATAAGGTCCGCATCGGGCAGAAACTCGATAAGGTTTGCGTCCGCAGCATCCAGCTCGGTGGATGAATCCTCAAAGGCGTCTTTGTCGGGCACGACGGCCCATGCAATTACCGTATCCTCCGGGGTGCGTCCGGGCAGGTCTAGGCAGTGCACGCGGTAAGTGCCGGGGGCCAGTTCCTCGTAACTGAGGCAGTTGTCCGCGCTCTCGGCATAGGCCCCGTTTGCGTTGGTGTCCACGCTGGATAGCAGCAGGGTGGCGGGGGTGGCTCCGTGGCCGAGGGTGATTTTGTAGGTACCGAAGCTCTCGCGTTCCACCTTTGCCCCGCCGATGTTTTTCAGTTCCGTGCCCGTGGTTCCGTCGTATAGGCCGCCTGTGAGGTTCTCCGTATCGAAGGGTATGAAGACGAAGCTGCAAGGGTGAAGGGCGGACTGCGTGCTGCGGTCCATGTATGTGGTCAGGGGGAATAGGTAGGCGTTGCCAGCGTTGTCGTATCCGGTGTTGACTACTACTGGGGCCGCGTTGCCAGCGCAGGCGAAGAGAAGTCCCTCGCGTGCGTCCAAGGCGGGTGAGGACACTATTATCGAGCCTTGCACTCCGCTGGGGGCCGCGGAACTAGGGCCGATGACATTTTCCTCAATCAGCGTGCCCGCCGCCCCGACATGGCCGGATGCAAAGCCGGCGCAAATCGGAAAGAAGGCGTAGGAGACGGGTGCCGAAACGGGGATGCCGGCCTGCCCGCCCGTATTTTGGACAACGAGGCTGAAGCCGGGTCTTGGCCCAAGGCTCAAGACCTTGTTCACCTCTTTGTGCACCCGGTCGACGCCTACGCTTGGCAGGTAATTTTCGCCCGGTGCGGCCATGACACTGGCCAGCAGTACGCCGTCGCTGTACTGGAGAGGATCGTCCATAGAAAGGTATTTCTCGAACACGCCATCGCTACCGTATCGCAGGTAGGAGCGTTCGGTGCGTGCGATGTTGAGGCGGCCCTCGGCCTGTGCATATGTGCCAAGGCCCGGCAGGGACATTTCCCAGCTAGCTGTGGCCTGACCGACTGCGATCTGCCCGGCCTGCACTTGGGTGAAATATGCCAGTCGCAGTCTTTCCACATCGCCCATGGACAGGGGACGTTCGAAATAGCTCAACTGGTGTATCTGTCCGCTGAAAGTGGAAGCGCCAAGGAACAGCTGTTCGACCTCGCTCATTGGTGCCACCCCTTCCACAGCGCCCAGAAGTTCGCCATCCAGATAGAGACAGATCGCGTCTGTGCCCTGCACAAGTGCGATGAAATACCAACGCTCCGGCAACAGGTTCACAGAGTCCGTCACAAGGGGCAGCCCCGCTTCGCGAAGAGTCAGTACCTTGCCACTACCTGTGGGCGTGGCCACCAGTTCCAGACTGCCCAGTTGCACCGCCGGCAAGGCGGCCGCGGAGCTAAGTGCGTCTTTGTCGAAGCGAACCCATGTGGCAAGAGTCCACTGCGGCGAATTCATGGGCAGACGACCGTAAACCAGATCTCCGGGCTTGATAATGTGACAGGCCCCCTCGGTCTTGGTTGCCATAAGACAGTAACCGTTCTTATTGGCGCTTCGGTTGCGCACTGGGCGTGCCGCACTCCAGTCGCGCAGTTCAAAGTGGTAATCCGGCAACAGTTCGCCAAGTGCTGCCCGGCCGCCTGCGGGCAACACATCTTCTAAGAAGGGGAATATGTAGTCCAAGTCAGGATCTGTGTTGTTACTGTCGATGAATGGTGAAAATGAGCGCACGTGGGCCAGATTGCCGTCGGCAGAGAGCTTAATTACCTGCATCCAGCCGTTGCCCTCGCCGGTCCAGCTCTGGAAGTCCGTCAGGCGCTCATGCACGAGCTGGCGCGCTGTGCCGATACTCTGGCGGCGCCCGATTCCGCCGTTGCTGCCCACGTGGCCGCTGTAAACAAGGGCCACCTGCGGGTGTTTGCGCAACACCTTGCGCCAGATGTCCTGCCCGTCGTTGCAGCCCTCCGGATCGCCTGCTACGAGGGGGTAGCTCTTTGGGTTACTCCCACGCATGTCACTGCCCAGCAGCACGCCGTCCAGGCGGCTGTTGTCGCGGTAGAGGTAGGCGTGGGTAATAACTATGGTGCGGTACTGCGGATATTGGCTAAGCAGCTGCTCGAGCCAGATTAGTGTCGAATCGCGTGGTGCCCACTCAAGGGTGACGATCATCCAGGTGCGCTCGCCCGTTTCGATAAAGTGGAAGGAGTTGGCTAGATTGTCCGTCTCCATGCTGCCGCCCACGCTCGCCTGCGAGGCGTATGGACTGCCGCTGCCAAAGTAGGCTGGCTTGGTGAAATACGAGATGCGCCCGTCGTTGCGACCATCGTGGTTGCCAAGCGCCAGCACGTATGGGCACACTCCGTTTAGGGCGTCGAACGCTGCCCTGGCTCCTGTCCATTGGACGTCGTTGTTGTCGTTCTGGGTGATGTCTCCGAGCTGGAGCAGCACCCGGAGGTTCTCCGCCTCGGCGTTGAGCGCCAGCCAGCGTATCTGAGAGAGCAGCTTGGCATAGTTACCGGGTAGGTAGTTGTTATAGTAGTACTGGATGTCGGGCATTATGCCCATCGAGTACGTCTGGCCGTCCATGCCGCTTAGCCCAGTAACGACGCAGCAACCGAGCATGGATAACAATAATCTGCATTTCATCTGTACAACCCTTGCTGGATAAAAATGTGCACCCGCCAGCACTGGTGAATGCTGGCGGGTGCGAAACGGTCAGTTTCTACAAGACACTCATCGATTCACTAGTAGATGAGAGTCCAGTTGTTCAGGCTCATGTCCCAGGCCCAGGGATACAGGGTCTGTGAGGTGTAATACCAAGTGTTGTTGGTGTAGTTGTAGAAGTACACCTCGTTGGCTTTGCTGGCTTCTTCGGACACGTACACCCACTTGTTGAAGTCGAAGGAGTAGAGGTAAGGCCAGCTGCTTACATAGGTCCAACCGAACACGTCGCTGAAGAAGTAGTTCTGGTCGAACATGTAGTAGTCGTTGAACACGCTGCCGTAGTAGCTCTGCTTGGGAATGCCGTTGCCGCTGAAGGCTGTGCCGTTCACCTTGGCGCCGGGCGAGGCGCTAAGGAAGTTAAGCCCGGAGGCTGGCACGTGCAGGGTGTTGAAGCCTGTGCCGGTTATGTCGGGACTACGGGTTATCGACTGGCCCTGATTGGACTGTGCCGACACGAAGAGAACCTCGTCGATTGTGTAGCCGTAGGGGTTTTCGAGACGGATTATACCATCGTCCTTGATTGTCAGGTTGACGCCCACGCCGCCAGAGTTGGACACCTGTGCGAACGCGCCCTTGGTGAGGGTGGCAGCGTTGGCCTGAATGGTCGTTTGATTGCCGCCGCCGAAGATGACTATCGCGCCCTGGTCCTTGAGGATCGTGCCCACGGGGAACACGTGCACGCACACCTGGCCGTTGGTGTCGTTTTTGCCGTAGGAGTATAGCTTCCAGCCGGTCAGGTCCACCATGCGGCCGGAGTTGTTCACCAGTTCGATGAACTGGTCGTTTATCGCCTCTTCTTGGACGCCGTTGCCGTTGGTGTCGAGGCCGGTGCCGGTCACGCTGCCGAAGGCCTCGTTGATCACTACGTCGAAGTTGTCAACGGCCACGTCTTTCACTGTCAGTAGCGCCTGTGCGGGCACGCTGTCGTCGTTGCGCACAAAGAAGGTCACGGTGCGGTCGCCGTCGAGCACTAGGTCGTTGTATGCATAGATCTCGAAGGTGGTGCTGGACTGGCCTTCGGGAATTGTGACAGTGGTGTGGGGCAGGTAAACCTCGTTGGGGGTGCCGTCGAGGTTGAGTCCGTCTGTCTGGATTGTGACGGCAAGGCCGCCGCTCGGGGCAGGGGAGCTGAGGCTCACGGTGGCTATGACGGGGTTGGCGTCGTTTTCGTCAACGCTGCTCTTGTTGAAGGAGAGGTGAAGCGTGTTGCTGAAGTTGCCAAAGGGCGAGCCGTCGATCTTGGTTCCGGGAGAGAAGAGTTCTCCGTTGCGGCTGACGTTGTTGTAGGTCGTGTATGTGCCGGTGATGTCGGGGTTGCGCGTCACACCCATGTACACGCTCGGGAAGGTGGAGGTGTAGTCGTAGGAGATTACGTCCGCGCCGCCGGAGGCCAGCACGATGATGTCACCTGTGTCTCCGTAGCCGAAGTTGCCAGCCGTGGCGGTCTGGACTATCGCGCCGCCGAAAAGGCCCCTTGGCTTGCCGCCGGCGAAGATGACTATAGCGCGGCCGCTCTTAAGGATTGTGCCCTCTGGGAAAATGTGGCGCACGCCCTTGTCGTCGCTGATTGTCCAGCCGGACAGGTTGATGTCGATTGTGTCGTTGTTTACGAATTCGAGGAACTCGTCCTGGCTGCCGTTGCGGATGCCGTCGTTGTTGGCGTCGCCCTTGAGGTCGGTTTCGAGCGAGCCGGGAACGCTGGTCATGAACTCGTTGAGGATGATGGACGGCTTGCGGTCCACGTTTATCACCTTCAGTGCGATAGAGTTGCGGGCCACTCCGGTGCCGCTCAGGCTGATCGTCACGTTCTGGTCGCCGTCGTAAGTATTGTCCGCAACGATGGTTACGGGCACCAGGACGCTTGTCTCTCCGGCGGGTATGGTGGCCGAGGCTTGGAGAATCACTTCGGTGGTGTCGCTGCTTACGAGCGGGAGGGTGATGCCGCCTTCGGGGGCAGGCGAGGCAAGGGTAAGGGTCAGCGTTGTGCTGTCGCCTTCGTTGAAGCTGCTGGCGGGCAGGCTCAGGCTTGCAACGGCGAGTGCGTTGTCGGCGACGACGCGAACGTTGTCGAAGGCGTACTCTTCTGTGGCGCCGTTTAGGTTCAGCTTGATGCGGATCTGCATCGTCGTGCCTACAACGGACAGCGGCCAAGAGAAGGTTGCAAAGTTGTTCGTCAGTCTGGCGTCGTTAAGGCTGGCGTTGGTGTTCTCGTCGCCCACGAAGTAGCGTCCGGGGGAGTCTGTGCCGGTGCCACGGAAGCCGCCGATGGTCTTCCATTCGCCTCCGTCGACCTTTACGTCCACAAGGAAGACGTTGTCGGCTTCGAACTCGTTGCTGCCCTGGGCGGCTTCGAGGTAGATGGTCATGTTGCCAAGGCCCGCGATGGAGAAGGCGTTGAACGTGATGCGTCCTTCGTCCGAGTCCATGCCATTGACCGAGGTGCCAAGTTTGTCGATGTCGCGGCCTGCCCAGAAGTAGCTGCCGCTGAGGGTGCCGCCGGTTGTGCGCGTGCCGTTGGACAGGTCGAGCCTGCGGGCAAAATATGCGTTTGCGCCGTCATCGCTCGGGTTTTCGAGCGTGTAGCGGGTGTTTGTCCCATCGGTCTCGAAGTCCTCGCGAAAGGCGACTACTTCAGCCGCCTGCAGAGAGCTGGTGGCAAACAGGAGCGCCAAGAGGGAGGCGCTCGCGATGCCTGTTGTTTGAATCTTCATGGTGTTGTGTCTGTGGTATTTGGATTGGCTTGGTAGCTAGGCAAAAACTGCTAGAGGCTGAGTTTTGCGCCTATGAACCAGGTGGTGCCTGTGTACTTGATTGAGGAAAGGCGCGTTGGATCGCCCTTGTAGAAGCGAATTGGCTGGTTGCTGAGGTTTGTGCCCTCGACGAAGAAGTTGAGGTGTTGGTTGACTTTGTAGCGGACAAGAATGTCGATGCGCTGGTAGGAGTCGGCGTAAGTGTCGAAGGCGTTGTGGGCCTCTCCGGCACGTTCCAAGTTGAACATCGTGGTTGTTCCGGCCTGAACGCTGTTTAGATACTTGCCGCGCCAGAGGTAGCTTGTGCGCACAAGAAGGCCGTGCTTTTCGTAATATATTGAGAAGTTGCCGCTCTGTTTTGCCTGCTGGAAGAGGGGCACTTTCTCTCCAAGGCGCTCTTCGTAGAGCAGCTCCACCTGGGAATCTACAAGGGTGTAGTTCATGCTTATTCCTAGGCCGCTGAATTCCCAGGGCAGGAAGCTGAGCTTGCTGTCGAAGAAGGTTTCCACCCCGTAGAGGCTGCCTTTGCCGGAGTTGGCCATGGTGCTCGTGTTCCAGGAGGAGGCGTTGGCTTCTATCGACGATGCGATATATTTGTGGGCATAGTAGTTAATCAGCTCGTTCTCGCCTGCGGCCACATCGGAACGGGTCTCTGTGTATATGGCTCCGTCTATCTGTTTGTAGAATACGCTCATGCCTATCATGCCTATGCCCTTGAGATACTTCTCAACGCTCAGGTCGTAGTTGGTCGTGCGCATTGGTTCCAAGTCGGAGTTGGGCAGCTGGATGGAGCGGCCGAACTTGGCACCGGATATGTTGACAATTTCAAAGGGGACTAGGTCGGTGAAGGTCGGGCGTGCTATTGCCTTGGTGGCGGACATGCGCAGGACTATGTCGTGTCCAAGGTCGCGCCGGATGTGCAGGGCGGGGAGTATGTCGTTGTAGGAGCGCTCGCTGTGCACCCATTCGCAGAACTGGTCCTGCTCAAGGTACTGCCAGTAGCCGGGGATTATGAAGGTGCCGTTGAGGTCGGTTTTAACGATGTTGTTGCCAAAGCCATTCTTTGTGTGTTCCCAGCGGAAACCGGTCACAAAGCTCCACCTTCCCCAGCTTCCTTTTTGCATCAGGTAGGCCGCTGTTATGTCTTCCTCGGCTTCGTAGTTTCTTAGGATGGCGTTTGTTACGTTGTAATTTAGGTCGTCGGCCGTCTGGAGCAGTGTTACTTCCTCGGGAGTGTTTCTTAGAAAGCTCAGCGTCTTTTCTTCGTCAAAGCGGGGCCCGAATGCGTAGGTCTTTCCGGAGGCGCCAAGGAAGCTGTAGCTGGAGTCCCCTGCGAAGTAATCGGAGGAGAGGGTTAGCTGGTCCACGCCGCTAAGCTTGATGTTGCTGTAGCGCTGGTAGTTACGCTGGTAGTCCTTGTCGCGGAAGTCTCCCGCTCCTCCGATGGAGGTCGTGGTGTTGATGCCAAACAGATTGTAGTTGTAGCTCAGGCTGGCGTTGAAGCCGTGGCGCTTGTCGTTGCTGGAATATTCGTTGTTGTAAACGCTGCCGTGGTCCTTGTTCAGGATGAAGCTGTCAGGGTCGGCGAGCTGTTCGAGCGTGTTGTTTACGCTCATCGTCGGCAGATAGCCGTTGTCCGCATCGAGCAGGATGACGAAGGGGTACTCTGGGGTGTCCAGATACAGGCCGTTGCTTGTCCAGTCCTTCTTAGCTGTGGAAGAGTAGAGCTTGTAGTCGAATGCGAACCCATCCAAGAAGCTGTGCCTGCCGCCGAACTGGTATGTTTCGATGCGGTCCTTTGTTACAATCTGCTGGAAATACTTCTGGGTGTCGCCGGCTGCTATGTACTTGTCGTAGTTCTTTGTGTCGGGGTTGTAGTATATTTCCCCAAGGGCGGCGGCTTCGTCATAGCTTAACTTTTTCTCGGCGCTTGAGGAAGGGAGCTTCAGACGCGCGGAGACAGCAGGATCGGCAAGGTCGTAGCCGAGGGCTGTGGCCACAGATTCGTTGAAATACAGCGAGCCTCGGTAGCTGACCGAGGAACTCGTGCTTGCGTTCATGTCAAGCTGCTGGAGGTTCTCGGTGTCGTTGTAGCGGTTGAAGGAAGCTGAGAAGTAAAAACGGTTATTGTCGTTGAGTTGCAGTTCCAGCTTTCCGCCAAATGCTATGCGGTCGCGCTCGATGTTGTAGTCCTCATAGCTTAGCGAGCTGATAGCGAAACCGTTCGGGTAGGAGCCTTTGAAGTTTGGCGTGGCGTTCGAGTTCCAGCTTCCTGAAAGAGTCTCGGAACCTCGGTTGTCCAGGGACTGGTTGAAGGATACCTGGATGCCAAGCTTGCGCTCGTCGCGCCCAAGGCGGATAACGTCGCCATAGACAAGGTTGTAGCGCCAGCTATAGTTGTCGGAGTAATCGTACTGGCCCCATGCGCCTTCAACGGATGCAAAGCGTTCGTTGCGGTCCAGTGCGCTTCGGGTCACAAGGTTGACGGTGCCGCCCACGCTGCCGGCGGCTTGGTCGGGCGTCCAGGACTTGGTGACCTCGATCGCCTCGAGCTGGTCTGTGGAGATGATGTTAAGGGCTGTCGTGCGGCCGTTCTCGTCCGGGGTGGCGACGTTTACCCCGTCGATCATGACTTGGTTCCACGATGGGCTGGCCCCTCGTATGACGATGTATTTGCCCTCTCCCTGACTGTCCACAACCGTGATGCCCGGCTGGCGTTGCAGGGCCTCTGCGGCGTTGCGGTCCACGAACTGCCCCATTGCGTCGGCTGAGACGACGTTGACCAGATTGTCGGCGGATTTTTGGATGTTCAGCGCCTTTGCGCGCCCAACCAACGAACCGACGACTGTTATCGCCTCCATTTCAAAGACTTGTTCGTTGGATATTATTATGTTTAGCGATATGTCGTCGTTCTTGTTTTCGATTGTCACCTTCTGGTAGGTGACGGGCAGTCCGACTGCCCTTGTCTCCAAAGTGTAAGTACCGGGTTGCATCCCGTATATATTGAACCTGCCGCCACGGCTCGTGTAAACGGATTGGCTGTTCTCCATTACGCGTATCTCACAGCCATTGACGTATTGGTCGTGTATTTCGTCATACACTGTGCCGGAGATATCGGCAGCGTATCCTGCGCCTGTTGCAAATAATGCACTGGCTGCACACAGGGGCAGGGCGAGTGAACTGGTCCTAATATTGGTTTTCATCAGAGTAAAATTCGGGATGCAGATTGTTGCCTGCTATGGTGTATATTCGTTATTTGACAAGGGACGTGCGTGTTCCGGCATTGATGTTGATGGAGAACTGTTCCCACTTGTCCTCAAGTATTGGCGATGTGGCAGCGTCTCCGTCCATGGCGTAAAACGGGGAGAATGTCCTGAAGTTGATTGTCTGCCCGTCTGGCTGGAACTCGAGCAGACGAAGCCAGCCGTGCCCACCGCTAGCTGGGTTGGATTTTAGGAACTGCGGGTTAAACATTACCTGATGCACATAGTTGCCACATGTGGTCTTGTCCACACGGTATGAACTTACATATTCAGGGTCGCGTACGACGGTTCCGTCGCTATTTGTTATCTCGGATCCGAAGTGTCCGTTCAGGGTTAGTATGAAGTTGGAGTGCTTATTTATAAGCTGTTGCCATATGTCTTCGGCAGAGCATATTGCTTCAGTCCTTGCCACTTGATAGCTGGCTGCGTATCCATGGGCCTGCTCTTGTGTGGAACGCAGCGGCCTGCCGTCTTCCGTCCAGCGGGTGGAATTGTAGTCTATGAAGTCGTGGGTGATTAGTATAACTTTCCTGTCCGGGTAGTTGGATATAACGCTGTCAGCCCACGCTACAACGGCGGGTCTTGTCGCAAATTCCAAGCTGAGTATGAGCAGACTCCACTTTCCGTAATCGTAGAAGTAGCAAGCATTTTCGAGATGCCCTGGCTCGTAAACGCTACAAATGGAGGCCGTTGTAAGCGGGTTGTCCGACAGCTTGAAATACTTGTTGAAATTGCTGACCTCGCGCACTGTTGCCTTGCCGTTCGGCCCCATGTCGTGATTGCCAATGGCTAGGAAGCATGGCATGGAGTTGTTAAGCACATCCATACATGCCTCAATGCGGCTCCACTGGGTTGGCGTGTTGCGGTTGGTTATGTCTCCGGTATGCACTAGGAAGCGTATATCGCGTTCCGCTTGGTAACGTTTGAGCCAATCGGTCATCTTGAGCAAAGTCCCAACATCGCCGGTCGGTTCGGTGTAATACTGTGTGTCGGTTATCCAGGCGGCTGTGAATGCGCCTTCGTTGATGGGTACTGGCAGAGCGTCGATATCCGCTTGCGCACTGGTGCAGAACACAAGGGAAACAATCAGCAATAGGTGTGGTCTCATATTCATAAGCCTGTAGTCGTGATGTATGTAAGGTCTGGAGATGGACGTGAATATCCCTTTCCATTTCGCGTATTACTGCTTTATGGATAAGGTATAAGAAGCCTGCCTTTGTTGATAGGCAATTGACCATGATCGGCTGATGACGAGATCAACCGGGACAAGTCAGGGCAGCTATGAGGTTGTATAGACGTATAGCACAACGACTGGGCGGCGACTAATGAATAATTGTTAAGCTTCGGATGTGTATGTTACCGTATTGCTACGCTCCATTACGCTTGCGAAACATGAGTGTTACGAATTTCTGTACAGTTCTAATCGTTACGGCGTGATTATTCGCTGTGCTTCATGCGCATTGGTGTTTCGCAAGCAGGTGATGTCGCTATCGTTGGGCGTAGTCCATTAGTGTTAAACTAGTATGGTGCTGATGTGCCAATTTGGTTCATCCCTTATCTCCATTCCATGTAATTGGTGCATGGATACGTCTATTAACATCGGTATATTCATGTCATCATGGCCTGGATGCCCGCTCTTGGCTGCGGAGCCGCTCAATGCCTTCGCTGTGGTTTGCCCTGCCTCGTTGGCGGCGCTCATGGACGGCTGTCCAAGGGCACTGCTGCAAAATAGAACGAGGCATCGACCGGCTGGAGAGTGCGGGCATCTATCGCGCGAACAATGAACCCCCCTTCGGCCTGCTCCACGCTTAGCAGGGCCGCTTGCGCCCCTTCGTCCTGAACATGTGTCAGCACCGGGGCATGGGCAGTGGCATTTGCAAGCCCTACGAAAACCGTTCCCTTTTCCCTGCGTTCGGTAACGAAGGCGCGTGAGCCAATAGTCGCCGAGCGAGTAGATGCGTTGTAATGGCAGACTGGCAGGCCGGATTCCCAGGGTATTTCTACAAAGCTGAACCCCGAGCGTGAAAGTGAAAGCCCCGACGCGGGCCTGCTCCAGGTCTGCACCCTCCATGTGGACAGATCCGCCCTCGACACCGAGGCGGTGCTACCGACGGTGTCGCCAACGACAAGTAGTATACAATCATTAGAGGCGGGCAGAAGCGTTGCGTCTGCATCGGGCAGCACGCGCGCCTTCATGACGGGTGCGCTGCCCGCTATCACCATGCCGGAGCGGTTGACATGGCCACCGTTCCAGCCGCCGCTGAAGGGGAAATATGCCAGTGAGGCCTTTTCCTCGGCGGACTGCCTGGAGGAACCTGCCAGTTGGAAGCGCAGGCTGAGCATGGCTGTTTTCCCTTTGTCGCTACTGTTTTTGCTGTAATAGGGCAGGAAGGGATTGGGCGCGAGAAGCTCCACACTTGGGATCCACGCGCCCGACGCGGAGGCATAGGCGCTGGGTATGACAACGCCGTCCTGATGGGTCAGGCTCTGATCCACGCGCGCCACAAGGGGGAACAGGTCAGCATTCCCACCCTCCCGCATACGGAAAAATGTGGGCTCGCTAACTGCCAGCGAGAATGACGTGACCACCTCGTGGCGCCTATTGAAGCCTGGGGCGGTGCCTTTCAGCACCTTTGCCGGACCGGCGTCATCGCCCCGGCCAACAATGCCAGCCATTATCTGACGGGCGAAGCTTATGCGCTGGCTTTCGATTTCGCCGTAGCTTAGCGCCCTGTCGAACAATGCAACTGCGGATAGCTCTGCGACACAGCCGCCACCGCTGGCGCCAATTTCAAAGCCGCCGGTGGACACGGGCAGCGCGAACTGGCCCAGAATCTCGCCATCGGCCACCACGCGGATGCTCCCGCTCCTGCTTTCAATGCAGAGCATGGTCCAGCGTTCGCTGTTGAGCGAGAGTTTTATCTGTGTCCCATCAAGCCTGGCCGAAGGTTCCGACAGGCAACGCAGCCCGTGCATGGCTGTCGATATGGGCAGCGAACGTAAGTGCACAGAGCCTCCGTCCCAACTAAGCAGGCGACCGAACTGGTCCCCATTTGCCCTGACCCAGGTTACAAAGGACCAGTCTTCCGCCGATGCGAAGGGAAGGCTCAGGCTGCGGCCTCCGTCGAAAACGGACGCATCTTCGTCTGTCCCGCCAACAAGGTTTGCCGCGCCTTTGGCAGGGGCGGCGTTGTGCAGGGCCTGTCCGGCCTTGTGCCCGTTTAGGCGGTAAAGGTGCAAAGCGCCTTGTTCCAGTGTTGCAGCCTCCCAGCACGTCGCCACTGGGCCGTTGCCAATGGCGATGCTGTTGTTTACGTCAGGACCGGCGAGCACCTCGCCCGTGTACGGGGAGAAGGATACAAAGTGCGCCCTCCCGTCGGCCTCGTCCAAAGTCATTTTCGTATAGAGGCCGTTCGTCTTGCTGTTCCAGTACTGGAAGTCGATGAGCTGTTCGCGTACGGGGTTGCCCGAATCTCCCATGTTGAAGCGCCTTGCAAGGCCGCTGCGCCCCGTGTGCCCGTTGAAGACGAAGCGCACGTTCGGGTGTTTGCGGACCAGCTTTTCCCACACATCGCGCCCATCGGCGCATCCATCGGCAGATTCTTTGACGTTATCGTAGCCCTTCGGCCCCTGTCCGCGGCCATGAACTGTGCTGTCCATCAGACAGTTGTCGCTGTTCATGTAGCTGTGCATGGTGATTATGGCACTACGCTCCGGATGTTGGGCGAGTACATTGTCCGCCCATTCGATGACCTTGTCTCTTGTGCCCCATTCAAGGGCGATTATCATCCACTTGCGCCCTTCAGCCTCGAAGAGGTGGTAGGTGTTGAGCATGCTGGCCTCGTCCTGCGTGCCGCCAAGGCTGGCCTGTCTTGCGTATGCCGAGCCCGGGCCGAAATAGTTGTCAAAGAGGGTGGGGCGCCCGTGGTCGAGATGGTCGTGGTTGCCCGTCGCAAGGGATACTGGCACGCGAAGCATCATCTTCTCGACAAGTTCCTTGGACTGGCTCCACTCGCGCTTGTGCGTTTTGGAGTGGTCGGCCATGTCGGTTATGTCTCCAAGGTGCATCACGTAGCGCAGCTTGTGTGTTTGCGCATTGTCGTATACCCACTGGGCCTGAGAGACCCAGCGGCTGAAGTTGCCGCGCACCTGGTGGTCGAACAGGTACTGAGTGTCGGGCATCAGGATGAATGCATACTCATTCGGGCCGGGCAGGGGTATGTTTACTTCTGCCGCGTTGAGGAGCAGAGGGAGCGAGGCTAGGCATGTGGCGGCGAGCATATTACGCACGCCTGTGATGAACTTTTTCATGAGCGAAACTGAGTTGAGCTTGTTTGGATGGAAGGGCCACCCGCCAGTCTGTTGCGGGCGGCCCCCAGTCACCATATGTCTATGTGACAGCCCACACTAACCCGTGAGTCTGCCATCAGAAAACCAAGGGCCCTTGAAGCTGAGCACTCCGGGTCTTGGGAAAAGAGTTTGTCAGCGAATGATGTTCCTTCGTATCCGTGCCGAGGCCATATCAAGTAGGATGATGGTTATGAACAGTACGATCATGATCGTGCACACGTGGCTGTAGTGGAACAGGTCCCAGCGCCCTTTCAGCTCCTGCCCGATGCCGCCAGCGCCCACGATGCCGATGATCGTGGCCATGCGTATGTTGCGATCCAGTATGTAGAGGGTGTAGGCGATGTACTGGGGCAGCACCTGGGGCAGCACCGCCACGCGCAGCACGCGCAGGCGCCCGGCTCCGAGGGCAAAGAGGGCCTCTTGCGGGCCACGCTCGGCGTTCTCGATGTCCTCGGCGTAGAATTTTCCTAGAAAGCCAGTACAGTGAAAGCCAAGGGCCAGCACGCCCGCCATCGGTCCGAACCCGTAGGCGAGGACGAAGAACAAGGCGCTTACCAGCTCCGGTATGGTGCGGCAAAAGGCCACCGTGGAGCGGGCTGCGGCATACACGGCCCAGTGCGGGGAATAGTTGCGAGCGCTGAAAAATGCCAGAGGTGCGCTCAGCATCACTGCAAGAAGGGTGCCCCAGATGCCGATTTCCAGAGACTCCCACATCTTGCGCACAACAAATAGCAGGTAGCCGTACGGCTCTATCAGCTCCTCCTCCCGGTGAACGCTTATGTGCTGCTCAAGCGTGTCGTAGTTTATTCGCACATCGAAGGATTCCTTCTTGCTGTCGATGTATGAGAAGGCTGGCAGATTGTCCCTGTCCAGCCCAGGCAGGCGTTCGAGCGGGGTGCGGACGGATATCGCTGGCGGGAAGAGCTTTTCGACCATCCCTCGGAAGCCGGAGCCGACCTGCGATTGTTCCCGTATCCCGGCCGCGTCTGCAAGGCCCTCTGCACTGAGGCGGAGCATTGCGGGCATTTCGACGTTCCAGCCCGTCCAGCCAAGAAGAAGCAGAGCTAGGGCCATCCATAGGATGCTCGTGCGGGAGATTACCGGTTTCAGGGGCCAGGGGCAGGGGGATGGGGCCGATGCGGCCTGTGCTGGCGCGCTGTTGTCCTGTGCCTTGTTCATCGTTCCTGCACCTCCCCGTAGATGTGTTCGACGGCAGCCTCGTCCAAGTCGGAGGGCGGGCCGTCGTAAACCACTTTCCCCGAGCGCAGGCCCACCACGCGGTCGGCAAACTCGCGGGCCAGGTCTATCTGGTGCAGGCTGCATAGGACCGTCACCGCACGCTCGCGGGCCGCCTCTCGCAGCAAGGCAAGGGTCTGTTCGCTCGTTCTTGGGTCGAGCGAGGCCACCGGCTCGTCGGCCAGCACAATGTCCGGGTCCAGAAGGAAGGCGCGGGCAATGCCCACCCTCTGCTGCTGGCCGCCGGAGAGATTTGCCGCCCGTCGGGCGAACTGCCCGGCGTCCAGCCCCATGCGCAGTGCAAGGGATGCCGCCTTTGCACGAAGGGGCTGAGGGCTGACGCCGAGCATGACCCGCCAGAAAGGCTGAACGGCAAGCGCGCCGGAAAGTATGTTGTCCTCGACGCTCAGGCGGGGCACCAGGTTGAAGCTCTGATGTATCATCGACACCCTGCGCCTTATGCGCGGGAGGGTGCGTCTGCCCAGCTGCTCGCCTTCGATGCTGACCCTGCCTCCCGAGGGCATGACAAGGCCGTTGACTGTGCGCAGCAGGGTGCTTTTTCCGGCCCCGGATGTCCCAAGAAGCACGCAGAACTGTCCCCGCGGGATTTCAAGGCACACGTTGCTCAGAGTGTGGGCGCCGTTGCCGTATCGGGCATAGACTGCTTCAAAGAGTAACATGCCTATTGCCCCGCCTTCTTGAGGATTTGTGCGCAGTAGTTGTCATCGATCAGGGCAAGGTTAGCCTTGGCAAGGTCGAATATGTCGCCCGGAACCTCGCTGCTGTACCTGTCAACGATGCTGCCGCCGTGTCCGCGTATCATCCCGGGCAGTATTCCCGGCATTGTGTGGACGCGGTTCAGGCTCTGGCGCAGGCGGCTGCGCACCTCTTCGGGCAGCCTGCCGTTGACGGCGATGGGAGGGTTGGGGATGGGGTCGCTTTTTGCGATGATGCGTATGCGGCGAGGGTCCACCACGCCCTCGCGCACGGCTTTGAGGTAGCTCTCGAAAGGGGCCGCGCATACGTCGATGCGTCCCTCTGAAAGTGCGGAAAGCGAGTTCATGTGGCTGCCCGTAAGGATGATGCGCGAGAAGTGCTCAAGCGGTTCCACACCGCTCTTGCGCAACAGGGACAGGGGATAGACAAAGCCGGACGAGGAGCGCGTGTCGCTAAGGGCTAGGCTGCGTCCCTTCATTGCGGCTATGTCGCGTATGCCGCTCCTTTCCAGTGTGAATAGGCCGGAGTAGTAGTAGGGGCTGCCGTTGGTGACGCTAAGGGCAAGCATTTCGACGTTGCCTCGCTCCTGCGCGGTGAGGAACGCAATTGTGCCTAGATAGGCCACATCGACCAACCCTTCGGACAGGGCCTCGATCACCGTGCCGTAGCTTTGCCCCACCTTTATCTCGAAGGTGTAGCCGCTGTCTCGGGAAACGGCGTCGAAGAGGGGTTGGAAGTCGGCCTTTGTCCCATCTTCGGTACCGCCGTCGCTAGGCACGAGCATCACGCGTAGCGGGCGCATGGGCGCGAGCGCCTGTTGGGCGAGGCTGAAACAAGGTGCCAGGCAGAGCGCCCATAACGCTGAGATAAGCGGGTGCGGCTTCATGCTGAACGGGCGTGGGGGGTGCTATGTACGGGCTGGCTGGAAATGACGGAGATAACCTTGTCCAGCTCACCAAGGTGATTGATTACAAAGTGTGCGCCCGCGTCGCGGAGCTGTTCGCGCACTTCGGCCTTGCGATTGTTGCGCTCTTCTGCGGGCAGCTTTCGGAGGCCGGCTTCATCCATGCCCATCAGGCTGCTGCTTTCAACAACGCCCACGCTCCATACCCCGGCGTTATGCGCCTCAAGCATGTCGATTATGGTGTCGCCCACCTTCACCACGGCGTGGGGCGGGCACACGTCCAGAAGCTCCATGTTGCGGAATATCATCCAAGGGCTTGGGCGGCCACGGCTGACCTGATCGGAACTTACCCAGGCGTCGAGGCTGACGCCATGCTCTTTAGCCGCCGGGACGATGCGCTCCATCATGGGCGCTGTGTAACCGGTGCTGGAGCCGGTCCGTATGCCGCGCTCCTTTAGGGCTGCCATTGCCTCGGCAAAGTGCGGGACTGGTGTGGCGAAGGTGCCAGCGCGTTCGATAAGCAGGCGTTCGATGGTGGCGAAGATTGAATCGCGGTCGCCCTTATGAGGCTCGCGTGCGCAGGCGTCCTGCCACTTGGCGCGCACCTCGGGCAGTTCGAGTATGGACTGCACATGGTAGAGCTTGTGCGTGCCCATGAAGCGATGGATTTCCCAGCCCTCGAGTTCCACGCCCTTTTCGGCGAATGCTTCCTTGAAGCACACCACCGGGCACAGTGAGCCGAAGTCCACTATCGTGCCAGCCCAGTCGAATATCACAGCTTTGACCTGTATGTTCATCGTAAATTCTCTTCTGTTCACACTGCCGTGCAGTCGATTGTCACCCTTGGCCAAGTGCGCCTGCGTGCCTCGGAAAAGGCTTCGTTGAGTTCCCCCAGTGCATAGGGTTTGCTGAACGTGTCGCCCCAAGGGAAACTGTTGCCACTGCGCGCTAGGAAGGCCACGGCCTCTTCCAGATGCCAGGGGGCGTAGTTGTAAACGCCCTGCACATTGATGCAGCGGCGTACTATCTGTTCGCCAGTAATGTCGATGCGCGTATCCGGGTGCACAAGGCCGACTAGCAGGTAGCTCCCGCCAAAGCGCAGAGCGTTCATGCCCTGCGGGAAGAGGCTTGCCGAACCTGCCACCTCGATGACTGCGTCCACGAGTCTGGGGGTTCTGAAGTACTGCCCGGCTTCCTCTGCCGGAACAGCCGTTGCGCCCGCAAGCGAGGCCAGTTGAAGGCGTCGCGGGTCAATGTCGGTGATGTACACCTGCTGAACTTCCTTTTCGCGAAGCAGGGCCGTGCAGAAAAGGCCCAGCAGGCCCCCGCCCTGTATCAGCACCGAGCGGGTGCCGGGCTTAACATGCGAGACGGCGTTGACCATCGTGGAAAGGGCACAGTTGGCTGATACAGCCATGCCGTCGTCAACATTGTCGGGCAGTTCGACGATTTTCGTGCCCTTGCGAAGGACGATGTGTGTGGAGTAGCAGCCGTCCGGTGCGCTAGACGGAGTCCAGAGCGAGTGACCGTACTTGTACATGTTCTCGCATTTCTGCGGCAGGGCATACTGGGTGCAGTAAGGGCAGCACCCGCAACTGTCCACAAGGCTCCAGGTGACGCGTGCACCTATGCGAACGTCCTTGCGTCCTTGGCCAATGGCAACTACCGTGCCCACGCCTTCGTGTCCCAGCACGCTCGGGACCGGTTCCTTCCTGCGTCCCTCGTAAGTGTGCAGGTCAGAGCCGCAAATGGCGGCAAGATGCAGGCTTACAAGCACTTCTCCCTCCCCAAGCCCAAGCGGCAAAGGCATCTCGACCCTTGTGAAAGGTTCCATCACTCCGTTGAAGAGCATGGCCGTGCATGAGAGGTGCCTTGATAGAGAGGATATGGGCATCGGTTGTATATATATCTAGATGTTGTTTCAGATTTGTGGCCTGTCGGTTACGGGAGGGTTAACTTGGCAAATGAGTGTTTATTGGTTGCCTACTCTTGCGTATTGAAAATAGACAAAGCCGATGAAGTCCGATTCCGAACCTATCTACCTACAAATCCGCAGAGTGCTGGAAAAGGAGCTGATGGACATACATCGGCCCGGGGACCAGCTCGACTCCGAGGGTGCTCTTGCAGAGCGTTTCAACGTGAACCGGCACACTCTGCGCAGGGCTGTGGATGAACTGGTGGACAGGGGACTATTGGAGCGAAGGCGCGGGCTTGGCCTGTTCGTTCTTGAACCGACTTTTGACTATCCTCTGCATTCGGAGACCCGACTTACGGCCAACCTGGCAAACATGGGCGTTGGCGGGGAAAGGACGTTCACGCGGCGCTACCATTGCCCGGCCCCGGCCAGTGTGGCGGCAAAGCTTGGCCTTACTGAGGGCGAACTGTGCGTGTGTCTTGAATCGATAATTCACGTTGCAGAGCGCAGCTTGTCACTGGCCACGCACTACTTCCCGGAGACGCGCGTGCCGGGCCTATTCAGCGACTTTGGCGTCGGCTCGCTTCACTCGTTCATGCACGAGCGCTACGGCATGAAGCTTCGCCGCGTAAGCAGCACTGTGTCGGCGCAGATGCCCGGTGTGGCCGATGCCACTGCTCTTCGCATACCCCGCAACATTCCCCTGTTGCATGTACGCAGTGTGAACTTCGATACCCGCGATGAAAGCCCCGTCGAATACGTCGAGAGCCGTTTCCGGTCCGACAGGATAGAATTGAGCATACGATTCACTGCGAATGAACTTCATAATCAGGAACGCTGAGGTAATCTGGCAGGGGCAGGCACCCCGGCGGATGGACTTCGCGGTTCGCGAGGGTCTGCTGGCGGACAGGCCGGAGGCTGATGCTGAAAGCGTGGACCTTGTCGGCTGCATCGTGGCTCCCGGCCTTGTTGACCTGCATTGCGACGCCATCGAGAAAGCCGTCGAACCGCGCCCCGGGGTGCAGTTCCCGCTCTTGTTTGCCATCGAGGGCATGGACCGCAGGGCCGCCAGCTCTGGCATAACCACCATTTACCACGCGATATCTTTTGCCGGGCAAGAGCTTGGCCTGCGCAATCCCGCACAGGCCATGCGCCTTATCGAGGGCATCATGTACCGCCGCGACAGCCTGCATGTGCGCCACCGCATACATCTTCGCTACGAGACTGGCGACGCCGGTTCCATGCCTCTTGTGATGGACCTGCTTGAAAGGGGCGGAGTGGACCTTCTTTCGTTCATGGACCACACGCCCGGGCAAGGACAGTTTCTGGATGATTACTCGTTCATCCGCTATCTGATGCTCACTTACGGCAAGACCGAGCGCGAGGCGCGGCACCTTCTGCGCGTGAAAAGGGATGGCCCCGGAGGAGGGATTCCCGATCGCGTGCAGGCCCTAGCCGCGGCGGCCAAGGCCCGTGGCGTGCCCCTAGCTTGCCATGACCTGCACGACCCGATGGAGGCCTTGATGTGGAGCAATCTGGGCGTTGGCATCTGCGAATTCCCGCTTACTTTGGAGAGCGCCAGCGCGGCGCACAGGCTGGGCATGACAACGGTGTTCGGCTCTCCCAACGTGGTGCGCGGCGAAAGCTCCGGTACGGGTATGAAGGCTTTGACCGGTATCAGGCACAAGGTGGCCGACTGCATATGTTCGGACTATGTGCCGGAGGCCATATTGCCGGCGATTGCTCTACTTTCCTCAGAAAGCGGGCCTCTCGGCCTTGGCGGCGCCTTTGCTATGGCCACCGCCAATGCGGCGGCGGCGGTGGGGGACTCTAGGATCGGTACCCTGTGCGAAGGGGCGTATGCGGACTTCCTCGTGCTGGGGCGCACTTGCGACGGGCTTTCCCTGCGCTCGGTATGGGCGCGGGGGCGCGAGGTGTTCCGCTGGGGAAGGTAGGCACTGTTGGGCGGGTATGTATGCTGCGCCCACCCGGCATTGGTTGGTATCTTGATGCGCATCGCTCAAACGGCGGATGCCTGTCCTCGAGCGTTTCAAATTAAGCTAAGGAGCGTCTGATAAGACAAGTCCTTGCGGAGAGCCTCTTTGATATAGCCTTTGATAATTGAGTGTATAAGCAGTAATGATTACTCTCTAGTAGCGGTAATGGTCGGACTTGTAGGGGCCTTCGACATTTACGCCTATGTAGTCGGCCTGTGCCTGACTGAGGGTTGTCAGCTTTGCGCCAATCTTTTCGAGGTGCAGGCGGGCCACTTCCTCGTCAAGTTTCTTGGATAGCAGGTACACGCCGGGCTTGTAGCTGTTGCGGTTGGCCCAGAGATCCATCTGCGCGAGCACTTGATTGGTGAAGCTATTGCTCATGACAAAGCTCGGGTGTCCCTGTGCGCAGCCAAGGTTTACGAGTCTGCCCTTGGCGAGCAGGAAAATGGCGTGTCCGTCGGGGAATGTGAACTTGTCCACCGCGCCGACGCTCTCCGAGCGCACGACTTCGTGCTTCACGTCTTCGGCTTGTTCGAGGAGGGCGACCTGTATTTCGCTGTCAAAGTGTCCAATGTTGCAGACTATGGCCTGATCGGCCATTATGCGCATGTGCTCAAGGGTGATTATGCCCTCGTTGCCCGTGCAGGTGACGTAAATGTTGCCCCAGCCGAGGGTGTCCTCCACACGCAGCACTCGGTAGCCTTCCATCGCGGCCTGAAGGGCGCAAATGGGATCAACTTCCGTCACTACGACCTGTGCGCCTTGAGCCTTGAGCGCCTGTGCGCAGCCCTTGCCAACGTCGCCATAGCCACACACGACGGCCACCTTGCCGGAAATCATGACGCCTGTGGCGCGCTTGATGCCGTCCACAAGGCTTTCGCGACATCCGTATAGGTTATCGAACTTGCTCTTGGTGACAGAGTCGTTGACGTTTAGCGTGGGGACAAGAAGCGTGTTGTTGCGCGATCGTTCATAGAGGCGGTGGACGCCCGTTGTCGTCTCTTCGGAGACTCCGCGCCAGTCCTTGGCCACGCGGCCCCAGTGGGTATTGTCTTCTTCGTAAACCTTCTTGAGCAGGTCTTTGATGACTTTCTCCTCGTGGCTTGATGAGGCGCCGTCCACCCAGTCGGACCCCATCTCAAGTTCGTAGCCCTTGTGGATTAGGAGAGTTGCGTCGCCGCCGTCGTCCACGATAAGCTGCGGCCCAGAGCCGTCGGGCCAGGTGAGCGCTTCCAACGTGCACCACCAGTATTCTTCCAATGTCTCGCCCTTCCACGCGAACACGGGCACTTCGAGGTGCTTGGCCACGTAGGCTGCGGCATGGTTCTGCGTAGAGTATATGTTGCAGGATGCCCAGCGAACGTCCGCGCCGAGGTCTTTGAGCGTTTCGATCAGCACGGCAGTTTGCAGGGTCATGTGCAGACTGCCCATGATGCGCACGCCCTTGAGCGGTTGGAGCGGGGCATACTTTTCGCGCGTGGCGATTAGGCCCGGCATTTCCTTCTCGGCTATCTGGACTTCCATGCGGCCAAAGTCCGCAAGGGAGATGTCGGCCACTTTGTAGGGAAGGCGTGTTGTGTTCGTGCTCATGGATAATGAAATACTTGTCTGTTGTTGTCTTACACCCCGGCTGCGGTCTTCAGCTCGTCCAGCTTTGTCAGCTTTTCCCAGGGAAGGTCGGGCTTGCCGAAGTGGCCGTAGTTGGTGCTCTGGCGGTAGATGGGGCGCAAAAGGTCCAGCTGGCGGATAATGGCCGCTGGCTTGAAGTTGAACACCTGTTTCACTGCCTCGACGATTATCGCGTTGGACACCTTGTTGGTCTCGAAGGTCTCTACGTGTATCGAGGTCGGGTTCGGGTAGCCGATGGCGTATGCGACCTGAAGCTCGCAGATGTCGGCAAGGCCGGCCGCAACGATGTGCTTGGCCACCCAGCGGCAGTAGTAGGCCGCGCTGCGGTCCACCTTGGACGGGTCTTTGCCGGAGAAGGCGCCGCCGCCGTGACGGCCCCAGCCGCCGTAGGTATCGACGATTATCTTGCGCCCCGTAAGGCCGGAGTCGCCTTGAGGTCCGCCGATGACGAACTTGCCTGTGGGGTTGATGAAATATTCCGTCTTGTCGGAAAGCAGATTCGAGGGAAGGACTTGTTTCACAACCTCTTCGATCACATAGTGGCGTATTTCCGCATGGCTGGCACTCTCGAGGTGCTGGGTGGACACAACGACGTTGTCAACGTGGTCTAGGACGCCGTTTGTGTAGTTGACGCAGACTTGGCTCTTCGCGTCCGGACGCAGCCAGTTGACGGCCCCGGCCTTGCGAAGCTCGGTCAGGCGGCGCAGGATACGGTGTGCGAACATGATGGCGGCGGGCATCATTTCGGGCGTCTCGTTGCAGGCGTAGCCGAACATTATGCCCTGGTCGCCAGCGCCCTGTTCGTCGGTGTCCTTGCCCTCGGCAGCCTTGGCGTCAACGCCTTGCGCGATGTCGGGGGACTGCTTGGTGAGGTAGTTGTTGATGAAAATGTTCTCGGCGTGAAACACCGGGTCGTCGCGGTCGCTGTTGTAGCCGATATCGTTGATGGCCTGACGGATGATCTCGTTGTAGTCGAGCTTGGCCTTGGTGGTAATCTCGCCTGCGACGGTCACGACGTTGCTCTTTACGAGAGTCTCGCAGGCCACGCGGCTTTGCGGGTCTTGCGCAAGGCAGGCGTCCAGCACGCTGTCGGAAATGTAGTCGGCAACTTTGTCTGGATGACCTTCGCCGACGGACTCTGAGGAGAACTTGAAGGTGTGCGTCATGGTGTATCCTTTATCGGATGATAGAGCAGGGGACTCAAGCGTTTATTTCAACGTATCGTGATTTGTTGATGCGTGAAGACATTTGACGAGCGATAGCTTTTATGCCAATGGTATTTCACATTGATATGAAAACTAGCTGCATACTTAGCTCCCTCATCGGACTGCTTCTCGCGCAGAACGCACAGGCGGTCATCACGCTCTACATCGACGACGCCAACGAACAGTTCTGGTTCGAAGGCATTGATACGGGAATACCTTATTCCGGCACGAAGGCGCTGACCTAGAATGAGCAAAGCGGAATAGGGGACTGGGAGGGCGTAACCTTGGACCTATCCAGGGCTTTCGACATAAGCGGGAACTCCGCAGCGTCATTCGAGCTGATTATCGACCGCTACTCTTTTACGGGTACCGTTCTTTCAATTCAGGCATGGTTCAATGATACAAGCTCCTGCATGATCACCGCCAACAGCTCGGTCATATTCAACTACAGCGATTTTGGCGATGACTGGTCATTGTCTCTTCGCGAAGGTTTCGTCGGATACATCGACAGTTCGTTGTCCCTGACCACAGGCACAGGCTTTGATAGCATCGCCGTAGTCAACGGTGCCGTGCCGGAGCCTTCTACGTATGCCTCGATTGCTGGCCTTGGCGCTCTTGGTCTTGCCCTGCTACGCCGTCGCAATCGCGACCGATAGCAAAAGCTGTTGCAAAACGGACCCTTCCACGGGAATATTTGCTGCCGTGGGTGACGATCCTTTCATTAAATTGGAATCCGGTTCAGGCGTTCAGAAGCACTCCGCCGACTGGACCCTGCGCTTCTTTGTGCTGCTGGCCGCAGTGTTTGTCGTGCGTGCCATGTTCATTGTGCTTGTGCCCTTCGGCCTTGTTGGCGACGAAGCCTATTACTGGGACTGGGGGCGCCGTCTTGCCTGGGGCTACTTCAGTAAGCCCCCGCTCATTGCTTGGCTCATGGCACTGGCGGGCTGGACTGGCGGCGACACAGCCTTCGGTCTGCGCATTTGGGCGGCAATTCTAGGCAGCGGCAGTGCGGCATTCGCTTTCCTGCTCGCGCGTCGCCTTTACGGGGACAAGACTGCCTTCTGGGCGGGGCTGATGCTGCTGGCGATGCCCGGCGCAGTGCTCTTGAACCTTTTTCTAACTATTGATGCACCGCTGCTATTTTTCTGGTGCGCGGCCCTGTATCTGACTCACCTGTTCCTTGACTCCCGTATTAGCGGCTGGCGAAGGGCAGGGGTGGCGCTCGGCCTCTTGCTCGTTCTCGGTCTCGGGCATCTTAGCAAACAGATCATGTGGGCCTTCCCCGCGCTCTGCATCGTGTATCTGCTCTCAGGCGGGGCGGAAGGGCGGAGCAGGCTTCGCTCGCCCCTCCTATGGGTGACGCTCCTTGGCTCCTACCTGTTTCTAGTCCCCACGCTGCTTTGGAATGCGGAGAACGGCTGGATAACCTTCAAACACACCGGCCATCACTTCCAAGGATCTGGAATTGCAGACTTTCCCAAGCACTTTGGCGAGTTTGCCGGGATGCAGCTTGGGGCGCTATCGCCCATACTCTGCGTGCTGATTTACTGGTTGAGTATCGGCGGGTTGCTTCGCCTTCGCCGCATTTGCGAGGCTGACCGCTACCTTGTAATCTTCAGCGGCATACCGCTGGCCTTTGTCCTATTGATGACCCTGCGGCAGGGCATGAACGGCAACTGGGCGGCGGCCTTCTACCCGGCGGGCCTCATACTGCTTGCTGGCTGGGCGGGCCGGAATGGCGACTGCTCCCTGCCTCTATCGCACAAGGTCAAGGCATGGGTGCGTCCCGGCGTATGGCTTGCCGTGGCTATGAGCATTCTGGTTTATGCCTTGCCCGCCATCACGCATTTCGCGGGACTAGAGGGCAGCAAAAGAGACGCCTTTGCCCGTATGCGCGGCTGGGAGGATTTTGCGGCAGAGGTTCACAAACTGCGGCAGGACATGCCGCGCAAGGACGCGCCGATACTCGTCAGCGGGCACCGCTACAACGTCAGTCAGCTTGCCTTTTATCTGCCAGATCAGCCGAGGGTGTACCATTGGGTAAAGCCCGGCAACATCGACAGCCAGTACCAGATCTGGGGCGGACTGGAAGAGCTGCGCGGGCGGGAAATACTTATACTTTCCGTCGATAACGAGGGGCGGCTTCCAGCCGAGCTTCGGGAACATCTCGCGTGGTCACGCCCGGCTGGCATAATAAGCCACGACGTGGGTAATGGCCGCCTTCTCAAGGCCAGCCTGTACTGGGCAAGCTATATTGGCGAGCCAGGCGGGGTGAGGGGGGCGGGCCGATGAGCCGTCGCCATGCCCTATGGGTTCCGCTCACGATTCTGATTCTTGGCACCGTGCTTGCGTGGGTGTTTCCCATCGACCAATACTTGGCGCAACACTTGTATTTCGGGGCGCAGGAGGCTTGGGCGTTGGGCAGCGTCGAGCCTATGCACTTTGCCTATAAATACGGGGAAAAGCTCTGCTTTGCCATCCCTGCGCTATGGGCCATTGTGGTTCTTGCGGCATCACTTCGCATGGAGCGTATGCGCCGCTGGAGGCGCGCGGCACTGTTTACGCTGGCCATGCTCGCCATCGGTCCCGGAATCATCGTCAACAGTGTCCTCAAGGAACACACGGGCAGGCCCCGTCCGCGGCAGGTGGAACAGTTCGGCGGAGAGTATGCCTACCGCCGCCCCTTGGAGTTCAAGCCAGCGAACGAAGGCTGTTATTCCTTCCCATCCGGGCATGTCGCGGTGGCCTTCAGCCTCATGTTTCCATACTTCTTCATGCCCCAGGAGCGTCGCCGCGCCGCCCGGCTCTGGCTCTTTGCCGGGGTATTGGCTGGCCTATTCATGGGCTTTGCCCGCATGGCACAGGGCGCGCACTGGGCGAGCGATGTATTATGGTCTTTCGGGGTGGTGTACTTCAGCGGCTACTTACTCTCCAAGTTCATCAGGCCTGAGGTACCTAATGGCGATTTCTGAGGTTCTGCCAATATCGAGTCTTGCCCGGAGCGGCGTTTGCGGGGAATAAGATAGCTGACTATTCACCCATCAGCTTCCCCCCGATGAGCCAGCAGCCCGAACTATCCATAGTAGTGCCCTTCTACAACGAGGCAGAGAATGCCGCGCCCGTTCTAAGGGAGATTCTCGCCTGTCAGCCGGGTGTGGAACTTATAGCCGTGGACGACGGCAGTAAGGACGCCACTTGGGAGGCAATACTGTCGGTGCCCGGCGTGGTAGCCCTCAAGGCGGCGCAGAACAGGGGCCAGAGCGCGGCTGTTTACAACGGCCTGTGCGCTGCGAAGGGCCGCTACATAGGGACTCTGGATGGCGACGGGCAGAACGACCCGGCGGACTTTCAGAAGATGCTGGAAATACTCCGCAGCGGAGAGTTTGACGTAGTCTGTGGCCGCAGGGCCAAGCGCAAGGACACTTTGAGCAAGCGTCTTGCCTCACGCGCCGCCAACCGCATTCGCCGCATCTTCCTCGTGGATGGCGTCCACGACGCGGGCTGCGGCATCAAGATGTTTCGCGCCGAAGCCGTGCAGTACCTTGTGCCCTTCAACGGGATGCACCGTTACATGGCCGCTATATTCACCAAGGCCGGGCTGCGCATTAGCGAAATCTCAGTAAACCATCGCCCTCGCGCTCAGGGCCAGTCCAAATACACGAACTGGGATCGTGCCCTTCGCGGCATATACGACCTGTTCGGCGTGGCTTGGCTTCTGAGGCGCAAGGTGCATTACAGCGGTATGGAGCGTGTCGAAACCGACAAGCAATAGTTCTTCCCCATTATGAACGATCCACTAATCACCCACACCTTTCACATTTTCGGCAAGGAGATACTCTTTGTTCTCACCGCATGGAAGCTAATTGGCTATGCGGGAATGTTCATGTTTACCGGGCGCTGGTTTGTGCAGATGTGGGCCTCGGCTCGCTCCAAGAGGCCAACCTTGCCCACCTTGTTCTGGATAATGAGCATGACGGGCAGCCTATGCATGTTGGCCTACTTCACTCTGGGCAAGATGGACTCGGTGGGTATCCTCTCGAACCTGTTCCCTTCGGTCGTGGCGTCGTACAACCTCTTTCTCGACATACGCAATAGGGCAGGGCGCAAGTCTATTACGAAATAACTCGGTTATTTGTTCCATGCTCAGCGTAATGGTTGTTGTACATTCACAGGTGCTTGAAGGCCTTGCTCATCCAGCGTATATTGCACATCTTGCAGACTATCAGGATTTGAGTGGATACCCCCGAAAATTGCTCACATAATCTCCCAACATCTATCGACAGCTCATGCTTGAACCCGGCCCGGAAGGCGACAGTCTGGCTAGCAAGACGGTCCAGCGCATACAGAGCGCGATGGAAAAGGGGTCCGTTGTAGGGATGCCGGAGGTCATACGCCTTGTTCAGGAACTGTCCACCAAGGCTTTTTCCATCAACGTGAAGGAGCTGGCGGAGATAATTGAGCAGGACGTGGCCGTAACAGCAAAGGTGATAGGCTCTGCAAACACCGTGGGCTACAACCCTACGGGGACTCCGGTCAACACCGTCAGCCAGTCCATACAGCTGATCGGCTTTGAGCGGGTGCGCAATCTTGCCATATCTCTGCTCTTGGCAGAGAACGCAGCCCATGCACTAAACCCCGAGGAGCAGCGCGAGGTGGCCTCCTTTGCCCTTTGCAGCGGCCTCTTTGCGCAGTCGCTAATGGAGGAGCGCGGCGGAGATCCAGAGCAGGCTTTTGTTTGCACCTCGTTGCGCAGTTACGGGCGCCTCTTAATGACGACCTTTCTCATCGACGAATATCGGCAGGCGATGGAAATGTCCGGCGAACTGGGCGAGGACCGTGCCTTTCGCGAGATATTCGGGCTTACCCCGCTCGAGCTAAGCTACTCACTGCTCCTTGGTGCCCAGTTACCCAAGGACATACTGCGCACGATTCAGAAGCTACCCCCTTCGCTGATTAAGGCATCGCTTGTCCGTCCGGAGGACGAGCTGATGGTGATGGCGGACTTTTCCGTAAAAATCTGCGAGCTGGCAATGGATATTACTCTCGATGCCGAGAGTTTCAGTCAGAAATCGGCCCAGTTCTGCAAGACATACGGGGACACTTTCCACTTGGACAAAGAGTCGCTTCAGGAAGTGTTCAATCATGCTCTGAACCGTTACAACGACTTTAGTCAGACCTATGGGGTGCGCCGAGGTGGCAGCGGAACAATGCGCATTATTGCCGCAAGGGCAAAGGATGTGAACCCTCCCCCGGATGTTGAGTTCACCCATGTTGTCATTCGCCACAAAGGCGGCAAGGGGCATCGACCTGCATCGGCACTGGGGGGCGTCGATGCATTGGAAGCGGTTAAAGCTCCGTCTGCGAACTTGCGTCCTCTGCGCCCAGAACTTCTCGAAGCCATTATCCCTTGGCTCTTGGAGCAAATTGGTAAGCCCGAGTTTGATATGGCGCAGGTTAACCGGCGGGTGCTGGACGGCTTCCACGCTGCATTGGCACTGGATACGAGCCTGCTGTTGCGCTGCGATGAAGAGGGGAGCTTCCGTCTTCAATACGGGATCGGTCGCAGCGTGCAGGCGCTAAAAGGTGGTATGGAGTCTATCGGGCCGGATAGCAGGGATGTGTTTGGACTTAGCATCTCCCGGCGAGAAGATCTGCTTGTTGAGGACAGTGCAGTTGGTAACGTGGCGCGCTACCTGCCCATGTGGTTGAAGCTCAATACGCCAGTAATATCGACGATCGTTCTGCCCGTAAGCGACGAAAACAGGGTCGTGGGGCTTGTGTGTGGCATCCGTTCAAAGGGATTTGCGCTGCGTATGAGCAACGACGCCCTCCAGTATCTGCGCGCCATACGCATACACCTTTCGACTATCTGGCGCATGGAGAAGCTGCGTCAGGGCGAGGTAATGTAAGGCATCCCCTTTTTATAATGGGCAGTGTCCCGCGCAAGGCTGAATGAGCCTCGGCTACGTTTCGCGGACGGGCATCCTGCCTCATCAGCTTTGCTTTGCCGAATTCTCGTTACGTCTTCCCGGGTCGCATCCGTGTTAACGTAAGCTGTTCTCGAAATATTTCGCGCTTTGCCATCCTGTGGCGTACACGAAACAAGCCCGGCATGTATTGGCCGGGCCTGTTCGCCGCCTTCTACGGCGGGCATAGGGAATCTTGTTCCAAAGCTGAGCCTAGCGGCGTCAGTCTTACTCGGCAGCGGTCTCGACGACCACCTCTTCGTAGATTTCCTCGATTACCTGCACCTTGCGGTGTTTGGCGTCCCACTTCACGCGTCCGTCCTTGAGGGCGAAGAGTGTGTGGTCGGTGCCCATGCCGACGTTCTTGTCTGCATGGAAGCGTGTGCCGCGCTGGCGGATGAGGATGTTGCCGGCGAATACGTACTCGCCGTCATACTTCTTCACGCCCAAGCGCTGGGAATGGCTGTCGCGGCCGTTGCGGCTTGTGCCCTGTCCTTTTTTATGTGCCATCTGGAGTAAATGTCTTAGTGAGTTAGCCCTTGATGGATATTACCCTGACCACCGACAGTTCCTGACGGTGACCACGGCCACGGCGGAAGCCCTTGCGGCGCTTCTTCTTGAGGATGCGCACCTTTTCGCCGCGCTTGTTCTCAAGGATGTTCAGCTCGACGCTCGCACCGGGTACGGTGGGGGTGCCGAAACGGGCATCCGCACCTTCGCCGAGCATGAGCACCTCGCTGACGGTGATTGTGTCGCCTGCATTGGAGTTGCAGTAGCGGTTCACGAAAAGAATGTCGCCTTCCTTGACGGTGAACTGACTCCCCTGGGTCTTGATCGTCGCTTTCATCTGGAAAAACGGATAACAAAATGATTGTTGCCTGTCTTGGCAAGCTCCATTCATGCACTGGGCCTGATTTTTAAGTGGGGCAAGGGAATGCGGGTTGCGCTTGCCTCTGCCTGTTGGCTTGCCCTTGGCATACGGATTGGCTTAGTCTTGTTTGTCATGAGGCTGATCGCAATTCTGTTCTGCCTTTTCATGGTGTCCGCCGCCCCTTGTCTGGCGCAGACCGTCGGTCAGCCCATGCCCGATGCCAAGGGTATGACGCTCGAAATCGAGGGCAGGGTGCGTCTTAACATCAGCCTAGTTGAGAGGCGGATGCAGTTGGTGTTCATGGATACGGCTGGCAAGGTCATCGAGAGTCCCTTTCGCCGCGTGATTGTTCATGTGGATAGGTCAGGGACGGACTCCGGGGCAATGCATCTGCTCTTTCGCCCCGTGCTAGGCAACCCTGTGCTTAGGCACGAAAGGGTTATCCCTCCACCAGATCGGTACCGGCTGCGAATAGTGCTTTACCCATTGGCGGATGATGATCGGGGTATGTTCGCCCTCCCGGTGCAAACATTTGTTTGGAGCGAATAGTATGAGCTTTGTAAGAAATTTGATAGTCTTGGCAGCGGGGGTACTTCTCGCCGCCACAGTCGTGCCGGGCATTGGCTACGATGGACGCTGGGAGGTGCTGGCTTTGGTGGCACTTGTCCTCGCGCTTCTTAACGCGGTGCTGAAGCCTTTGCTTATCATTTTCACCCTGCCGTTTATCATCATCACTCTTGGACTGGGCATTTGGGTGGTAAATGCGGTCTTGCTCATGTTGGCAGCCCGTCTTGTTGACTCCTTTCATGTGAGCGGTTTTGGCGCGGCGATGCTGGGTTCGCTCATAATCAGCCTTACACATATGCTGCTGCAAGGCGACGGCGGGTGTTGCTGCTGCGGGGGAGGCAAAAAGCGCCGCAAGCAGGACGACGATGTTATAGACGTGTAAGCCAGATCACAGCTTCTTTGAGGCGGCCAGAATGGCTTATGACGCGGTAAGACAAAAGCTTACCCGGTCAAACTACTTGTCCTCGTCTCCGGGGTACACGCAGTCCAGCTCCAGCCTTCTGCCGTCCTCCAGATGTATGACAATGCGGCGCACCACGCCTTCGCGCATTACTAGGTCCACCTCGGGCATGTCCTGCACCGTTACTCCGGGTGCTGCCTCGGCGCGGACGATTATATCCTGCTCCGCAGTCGAGGCGGCCTTCAGTGCGTCCAGCCCTGTGTCCGGCTTTGCCGGGACTTTGACGTGAAAGCGTTGGGCCTTTTCCCTGCCTTTGAGGTAGCTATCCATCTTGTTGAGTGCTTATACAGGCTCCTACGCGTATTCTCCAGTTCTTACTTGGCACCGCGGCGCATTATCATGCTGATTTCGACACGCTGATTGATGTCGCTGTCTTCGGGGCTTACGCCGGGTGGAGTGGGGCTTGTGTAGGCCGTTACCCGGTCGATTTTTTCCGGGTCCAGCGCGTATAGGACCAGTCCGCGGCGCATGGCGTTGGCGCGGTCGCTGGATAGCTCCCAAGGGCCGTAGGAAGGGGTGTCGCTGCGGAAGGAGTCCGCCGTGTAGGAGTCAATCGCAACGGCCATGTTGTAGCGGTCCATAAGCCAGGCAAGGTTCTGCACCACAAGTTCTCCCCAACGGGTGAAGTCCGCACTGCCTGTGCGAAAGAAGGGCTGTGCCTTGCGATTGAACACAGTGATACGCAGCCCGTCGTTGACTACAGAAATATCAATGGGCTTCTGGTCCTCCTGCACGCTTTGCACGTCCAGCAGGCGGTAAAGGTCGTTGGCGAGCTGGTGTAGAAAGGCCATGTCCACGACCGTGCTAGGCGGGCGGTCTCCCGTCTGAAAGCTTCCCCCGCCGTCCTTGTCTCCGGCCATGACTCCGTAGGTGCGGTCCATCGGGGTGTTGAAGGGGTTTTGGAAATAGCGCGAGGTGGAGAGCAGTATCTCTTGGTCCTGGGCCGATATCCACAGCACCATGAAAAGGGCCATCATTGCCGTTACAAAGTCGGCATAGGCCACTTTCCATGCTCCTCCGTGGTGTTCGTGCTTTTTCTTGCCCATCTTACGCTTTATCCCCGAATACTGTGCTATGCCCCGGCCAGAGCCATTATCCGCCGCTGGAGTTGAGGCCCTTGAGCGTTTTTTCCAGCTCGTCAGCCTCGGGCTTGACTTCGCTTTCCAGACTGCGGCGCGCGATTTCGACCGCCATTATTGGAGCAAGGCCTCGCGCAAAGCCCGAAATGGCCTTGCTCATGGTCTCGAAGTAGGCGTGCTCTGAATGGTGCATGAAGGCGATGCGCTTGCCTAGTGGGTTCACAAAACCGTAGGCCAGCAGCACGCCGAGGAAGGTGCCTGTCAGGGCAGCGGCGACCTTTTCGCCAACCGCTTCCGGGCCTTCCGCGATGGAGGCCATGGTGTTGATGATGCCCAGCACGGCGGCCACGATGCCGATGCCCGGCAGAGAGTCGCCAACGAGGTTGATGATGTCTATGGATTTGTGCGC
The DNA here is from genome assembly GCA_001604585.1 of Puniceicoccales bacterium Verruco_02. Taxonomy (GTDB): domain Bacteria; phylum Verrucomicrobiota; class Verrucomicrobiia; order Opitutales; family Oceanipulchritudinaceae; genus Verruco-01. The sequence continues at coordinate 77,601 of LVBW01000020.1, forward strand.
CTCTGCCTCCATCGTGTCCAGCTCGCTTGTGAGTAGATCCTGAAGCTGGTCGGGCTTGATTTTGCCGTCGATTATCGGGCGCAGAGCATTCCGCAGAAAGTTGATGCGGTGGTGATCTTTAAGCACTGAAGGGTACTTGTTGAACATGCTGCTCTCTTCGGGAGAGGTTACGTGTTCGTCCAGCGCAATGAGACCGTTACGGCGCCCGAGCATGAATATTTCGTACAGCAGCTTGAGCAGGTCCATGTAGTCGTTCGCACTCGGGCCGCCACCTTTGAGGCTAGCAATTATGTCGGCAATAATCTGTTTGACGACGGTTGCGGGGCTGGCGATTACGAGCAGCCCGATTGCCACGCCACCGATGACGATGAATTCCGAGATGTGTAGCAAGAGAATAGGGTTGCCCCCTGCGACCATGAAGCCGCCCAGCACCGAGACTAGGACGATTACGTATCCGATTATAAGTAGCATGGGGAGTGTATGTCTATGCCTTGCCAGCCCTGTCCATGTAACTGCGAAGGCTGATTATGGCCTGCGAGTGTATCTGACAGATGCGCGACTCGGTAAGCCCGAAGACTTCAGCGATTTCCGCAAGGCGCATTCCTTCATAATAATACATCATTAAAACTTTCTGCGGCATTTCCGGCAGTTGCTTGATGCGCTCCTTCAGCAGGGCCACTGTTTCCTTGCGCACCATGTCGTCGCGGGCGTCGGGCAGGGTGTCGTCGCTGACCATTTCGTGAATGGCCGTGCCGTCTGTCTCGCCTTCGCCGCCGGGCGAACTGTCGAGCGATACGAAGGTAATTGGACGTATGCTGTCAAGCAGTGAGCGATACTCGTGAAGTGTCATCCCCATTGCCTGCGACGCCTCTTCCTCTGTGGCCGGGCGGCGCAGGTCTTGTTCCAGCTCGTTGATTACCCGGTGCAGTTTCTTGGCCAGTATGCGTTCAGAGCGCGGTATCCAGTCCAGTCTGCGCAGTTCGTCCAGTATAGCCCCGCGAACGCGCAGGGCCGCGTAGCTGGCGAAGGACTGGGTTTTGTCCGGGTCGCAGCGGCGGACCGCTGTAATAAGGCCCGATATGCCGATGCTGTACAGATCGTCCATATCCACCCCTGCCGGGAAATATATCCTCATGCGCGCTATGATACTCTTAACAAGCGGCAGGTAACGCTCCAGCAGGGACCAGTCGGGACCGTTCTGCCCGCTCGCCTTGCGATAGGCGTTGCTGGCAGCCTGTGCGGAGGCCGAGGTCTGGTTGCGCGTGGGAGACATTATCTTATGTTGAGTATCTGTGTATCGGAACTGGCAGCTTTTTGCTTAACAGCTTCTATTGCTTATACTTTTGCGGAGCTTCCCTTTTGCTGCGCGCCTTCGTCGCCCTTGCCGGGGGAGCTGCGTTTCATCTGTTCAATCTTAGCTTCCTTGTGCAGGGAATGCGCACTGGAGATGAATAATTTCATAAGAAGGGCGCCGACGAGCATCCCGATTGAGGCGCGTAGAAGGGCGGTCGATATGTCGTCACCACCGATTTTCAGGGCTGCAAGGAATGCGCCCCCAAAGCCAAGGAAGCCGCCAAGGGCGAGCAGGAAACGGTCTGTGCTTGATTCATTGTGCATGGGTCGTCTCCGGTTCAGCTAATGAGGGAAGATGGAAAGGTTTTTTCTAGAAGCAGGCGCAAGAGGTCTTCGGTGTAGTCGCTTGTCACGTTCTGCCCGTGGCTCGCAAAGAGGGGGCAGAGGCCGCCTCGCAGGACAAAGGGCCAGAGCCGTGCCGCGCTCAGCATCTCGTCCATATGGGTCAGCACAAGGTGGGTGGCTCCCATAGTGCTGCCAAGGTCAAAGGCAGAGCTTACAAGGCCTGCCTCGTACATACCGTTGATTACCAGCACTCTGGTGTCCACCTTCAGCTCGTCGAGTCTAGAGCGGAGCTGTTCCCACTGGCGACGCTCGGCCACGGGCAGGCCGGGAAGGTCCACGTAAAGGGTTTCTGCCTCGCGCGGCTCCTCTTCGCCGGGAGTGTCGCGATGAAGGGATACGCCCAGCACATCGCAGAACAGGCTAAGGGCGTCGTCGGGGTTTGGCGTGTCGCTGTCGAGCTTAAGCACCTCCACGCTGCGGCGGCGCATGAAGACCTCGTTGGCTATGCGCTTGCAGAGGGCCGTTGTCTTTCCTACGCCGGGGGTGCCGAAGAAGGCTATGCTGCCTGTGGCGGGCAGGGCTTTAAGCGCTTGGTATTCCAAGCGCAGGCGACGGTTGACTTCCGCAAGCGCACGGGGCAGGGAAAGCTCGTCTATGCGGTCCTTGCCGGGGCCGTCATCGTAACGGAAGCTGCTTAAAAGGGCATCGTCAAAGCCCGCGTTGCGCAGCACGGTCCAGACGTCGTTGGGCGCACGGCGGCGCGAGGCTCCGGGGTTGGGTTGTGCATCCTGCCGGGACTGTCGGGCAAGGGGCGAGGCTTCAAGCTCCGCTTCCAGCTCGGCCCTTGCCGGGTCTTCCCCCTTTGGGGCAGGGATGGTGGGGACCGCTCTTGCTGCTGCGCTCTTTGCTGCGGCCTGTGGGCTGGGTCTGGCTGGCGCGACAGGCTTTGCTGGGGGCTTAGCAGGGGAGGCTGGAGGTTCCTCTTCAATGAGGACGGCTTCGGGCAGGGCACCTTGTTCGGGCAGGGTGGCTATTATTTCCAGCCGGGGGCTACTAAGGAAGCGCGATAGTCCCTGCCCATCCACCTGCTTGACGGAAATTACCTTGGCATCGGCGCCCAGCCGCTCGCGCAGCGTGGCGATGGCTTCTTCCGCGCTGGATACAACGAAGCGGTACTTCTTGCCCCTCTCGATGCCGGGGGGCGTGCTGCTGCTAAGGGTGTCGCTGCTCATTATTTGGTCGATGCGGCCATGCGCCTTGGGTGGTAAGTCGTCTTTTGAGGAAGGCTACGTCAGCCGTGTGCCTGCTGCAATGTCTCTTGCTCGAAGTTTTTCGTTACGCGCCAATCTGCTCCCGTCTCTGGGCCTGCGCGGGTTCCAGGGCGCGCGGGGCGCTTATTATCCCTGCGTTCTGGAGCTGCACCTTGTTGGGGATTTCCTGATAGGAAAGGACGGCGAGACGCGGGAAGCTCGGTTCAAAGAATCGCTTGAAAGGAAGGCGCAGTTCCTGAGTGGTGACAAGGACGGGCTGGCCGCCTTCTTCCTGTATGGCGCGGACGCGGTTGCCTAGTTCGCCGATTATGTGTTGAGCAAGCTGCGGGTCCATCAGCAGGGTGCAGTCGAACTGGGTGCGCTTGACCCGTCCGGCGAGCTGCTGTTCCAAGCGTGGTTCGAGGGTCAGGGCGTGGATTACGCCCGGCTCTGTCTCGTATTCCTGCACAAAATACATGCCCATCGAACGGCGGACAAATTCGCAAAGCTCGTCCGGGTTCTTGGTGTAGCTGGCATAGTCGGCTATCGTTTCAAGGATTACCGATAGGTTCTTGATCGGTATGCGCTCCTTTAGCAGGTTCTGGAGAACGCGCTGGATTACGCCTACGTTCACTAGGTCTGGCAATAGCTCGCTTATCAGGGTGGGGTTCTTGGCCTTGACCATGTCGATGAGGCGCTGCACGTCTTCACGCTCCAACAGCAGAGAGGAGTTTTCGCGCAGTATCTCTGAAAGGTGGGTTATTAGGACGCTCGAGGGGTCCACGACGGTGAAGCCGTGCACTTCGGCAGTCTTCTTCTCGTCTTCCTGTATCCAGACTGCGTCCAGATTGAAGACCGGCTCCACGGTGGGGATGCCGCGTAGCGACACCTTGCTGTCGTTCACGTTCATGGCCAGCCAGCGGTTGGGCACTAGCGAACTGCGGGCCACTTCCTTGCCGCGCAACAGCAGGCGGTACTCGTTTGTCTCCAGCTCCAGATTGTCGCGTATGGCGATGGGCGGTATAAGGATGCCCATTTCGCGGGCAAAGGTGCGGCGAACCCCCGTGATGCGGTCAATTAGGTCGCCGTCGCGGCGGCGGTCGGCAAGAGCCAAGAGGCCGTAGCCAAGTTCGATAGTGAATGCATCGACGTTTACGACGTTGTCGAAGTCGTCCTTTGCGCGCTGTGCCTCCTCGGCCTCTGGGGTTCCGGGCGCGGCCTTGGCAGCGGCTCCGCCCTTGGCTGTGGCAATGGCCATTTCTTTCTGGCGAGCAGCTTCCTCCTCCTTGGCTGCTATCTGGTTCTTCTTGCGCGCTGCGTAGGCGGCAAAGCCCGTGGCTCCAGCCAGTGCCAGGAAGGTGAGCGATGGCATACCGGGAATGAAGGCGAATACGGCCAGCATTATGGCGAGGTTGGACACTGTGCGCGGGTGTCCTGTAAGCTGCTTGCCTATTGAGGTGCCCAGATCCGTGCTTTCGCTGGAGCGGGTGATGAGGATACCGGCGCCCATCGAGATGATGAGCGAGGGCACCTGCGACACCAAGCCGTCGCCAATGGATAGGAGAGTGTATTTCTGAAGAGCGTCCATCAGGGGCATGTTCTTCTGGAACACGCCAATTAGTATGCCGCCAACGACATTGATAAGCGTGATTAGGATGCCAGCCACGGCGTCGCCGCGCACGAACTTGGAGGCGCCGTCCATGGAGCCGTAAAAGTCGGCATCCTTCTGCACCTTCTGGCGGCGGCGGTTGGCTTCCAGCTCGTTGATCGTCCCCGCGTTCAGCTCCGCGTCGATGGACATCTGCTTGCCGGGCATGGAGTCCAAGGTGAAGCGGGCGGCCACCTCGGCTATGCGTCCTGAACCCTTGGTGATGACTATGAAGTTGATGACAACAAGGATTAGGAACACGACTAGACCGACTACGAAGTTCCCGCGCACGACGAAGTTGCCGAAGGTGTTGATGACCTGTCCTGCATAGCCGTCTAGGAGGATAAGGCGCGTCGAGGCCACGTTGAGGCCAAGTCGGTACAGGGTAACGGCAAGCAGGATTGTGGGAAAAACTGAGAACTCGGCCGGGTCCTTCACATACAGGGTGGTAAGCAGGATCATCAGCGCCATGCCAATGCTCATGGCCAGCAACAGGTCCAGCATTGCCGGGGGCACGGGTAGCACCAATAGGAACACCGTCCCGAACAGGCCGAATGTCAGCAGCATGTCCGAGCTTTTTATCATCTTGCCAAATCGGCTCTTCAAGAATGCTTCAAGCATGGTGTTTATCCCGTTTGCAGGGTTCTCCTGTCGTTAGAAATGTGTTGTTTGTTCATGCGCTGCGGGCCGTCTGGGCCTGCTGTGCCTTGTCCGCGAGGCGGCGTGCGCGCAGGCGGTAGAAATAGTAGCGGTGGCTGCGGTAAACGTGCGCCAGTATCTGCGCAACGACCTGAAAGAGTTCGAGTGGTATGGCGCGGCCCTGGGGCGTGGTCTTGTAGAGCAGACGGGCCACTGGCTTATTCTCCACCATCGGAACGCCGTTCTCCTTGGCTATCTCCTTAATTAGGCGGGCCATGCGCCCCATGCCCTTGGCCACGACCACGGGAGCCTTGTCAACGCCCTGTTCGTATTTTAGTGCCACGGCATAGTGGGTAGGGTTTGTGACCACCACATCCGCACCGGGCACGGTCCTTCGGGCGCTGTTGCGGAGCATCTGCATCGAGAACTGGCGCTGACGGCTCTTGATGTGAGGGTCGCCTTCGCTCTGCTTGTGCTCGTCTTTGACCTCTTGCTTGGTCATTTTGAGGTCTTCCTTGGTCTTCCACTTCTGCCAGGCGTAGTCGATTGCTGCTATGGCGACCATTACTTCCAGAAGGCGGCTCAGCATTTCCATGAAAAGGCGGAAGAGAAAGTCGCCAATGTAGGTCAGGGGAACGGGGGCCGAGAATATCGGGTCGTTCATGATGTTCTTGATAAGCCCGTAGAGGATGCTGAACATCGTCGCGAACTTAAGCAGATCCACCCCCAGTTGCACAAAGCTCTGCTTGTTGAACACCTTGCCGAAGCCCTTTATCGGGTCCAGTTTGTCCAGTTTCGCTTCCAGCGCCTTGCCGGTAAGTTTGAAGCCGCTCTGCAAGCCCCCGCCCATAACAGCCGCTATCATTACTGCGCCCAACAGGGGCAGCAGTATGCGGAATACCGTCATCATCCATCCGCGCATCACTTGCAGGATGCTTTCTTCAGATAGGTCGGTGTCGTGCAGGTGGCCGAGTATGTCGCCTGTAAGGGTGCCCATTAGGGTCATGCGGTCCTTGCCTGCAAAGGCTATGACGATGAAGCAGGCCGACATGATCATCACCGTTGTCACTTCCTGCGACTTGGCAAACTGGCCACGCTGATGCGCGTCGGTGATTTTCTTCCCCGTCGCTTCCTCGGTCTTGTCCTGATCGCTGCCTGCCATTGTGCGTTTGCCCTGTGCCTATCTGCGCAGGACCATGTCCAGCATTCTGTTTGGTATTTCGTAAAACTCGGACCCCATGTAGTGAGCAAGAAGAGTTGCCGTGAAGGACAGGGCCGAGATTCCGGCCAATATCCTTACCGAGAAGCTGACGACGAACACGTTCATCTTCGGGGCCACCTTGCCAAGGAGGGAGAAGGTCGTGTTCACAAGGAAGTTGATCGCGATGAAGGGGGCGCTCATCAGCAGCCCGATTATGAATATCTGGTTTGTGACGTGCATCAGCGTGTTGAAGGACACGCCACTGGTGTTGAGGCAGCCCGCAGGCAGGGCCTGAAAGCTCTGTGCAAGGGCATGGATTACATCGCGGTGGATGCCCAGGGTCAGAAATACGGTCAGGCTGAAATAGTAGAACAGGGCGCCAAGGCCAGTTCCTGCCCCGCTGGAAGAGGACGGGTCGAAGGATTCCGAACGCAATAGACCAATTTCGTTCGTTATCGTCTCGCTTGCGAAGTTGATGCATGAAAATACGCCCTGCACGGCAAGCCCCATCAGGATGCCCACAAACAGCTCAAAGAGCAAGTTAAGGGCCAGAGTTGTCACCTTGGCTCCGTAAAGATTCACCTCCGGGGTCAGCGGCATCATCGCCACGGCAAGGAGCAGGCCCAGAGCCACGCGTATCTGGGTGGGCACGATATTGCCCCCTAGCACAGGCACGGCCAGCATGAGTGCTCCGGTGCGCGTGAAGGTCAGCATAAGGCCGTAAATGTTTTCCAGTTCAAAGTTCATGCGCCAACGTCCGCTATGCGCTGGAAGATCTGGAGGGTGAATTCGATGAGGGTGCGCAGCATCCACTGCGAGACGATGATCATGACAAGGCCCACGCCTATTAGTTTTGGCACAAAGGCCAGCGTCTGCTCCTGAATGCTGGTCACCGTCTGTATCAGGCTTATGACAAGGCCGATGATGATGGCCGCCGCCAGTATGGGGCCGACCATGATGAATGCCGTGGCAACGGTCTGGCGCAGTATGTCGATGGCGGTTTCTATTGTCATGGGTGGAAAGCTTTTCTGCCGATTCTGGCTTGCGTCAGTGTAGCAGATGTTGCGCCTTAAGTCCTTAGTGGTTGCATTTCAACGTATTAAACAAAGTGGCTGCAAGGATGGCAGAAACTTAAGCACTTTCTTCCGCTTTTTGAGGCCTCAGAGGTCTTCTCCCCTTGCGCGGCTTAGCGTTCACTTTGCCATTGCTAGCGGACAAGGTACTCTGTGTTGGTGTAAACGCCATCGACGAACACCGTGGAGCCGGGGCGTATCACGTATTCGCATAGGCCAAATTCGCTCTGCGGATTGCCCCAGTCGTAGGTGTAGCCGAGTCTTGTCCAAGGGAAGCCGCGGCGGGATAGTACGTAGCTGGTTTGCTCCTTGGCGTAATACCATGCCTTGTAGCTCTCGCTGACGCTCTGTTCCGGGCTGTCGGGGAAGGATAGCTCCGCTTCGCAGTCTCCGGGGAAGGGGTCGGCACTGGGGCGGAATAGATCCTGTGGCCTGACTAGAAACTCCACCCAGTAGGCGTAGTCTCGGTCAGGGCGAAGGCCCAGTACTTGTTTCATGCGCAGGGCGAGGGGAGTGTTACCGGCCTTGTATGCGAGAGCAAAGTCCTGCGCCTGTGGGCAGAGGCTAACCCATGTTTCCCAGTTCATCTCCAGTTCGGCTCCTGGAACGTAGCTGTTGATGTACGTCGCGGGCATCCATGAGACGACTCTTATCATTGTCCGCTCTGGGTTCCAGAGCAGCCGTTCGTTGTAGTAGGTGATGGGTTCCAGCGTGCGGCAGATTTCGTCAGCCTCGGCAATTCTCGCATCCTCTATGGAGAGGTAGTATGCGTGCCATGTGAGGCCCTCGCTGCCGTCAGAGGCCAGCCAGCCATTGATGGCATAGTTGTAAGTGAGGCGCGGGTCAGTCGTTTCTTTCCAGAACCATTCCCAACTATTTAGGGTGAGGTTGTAAATGTACGGATAAGTGCTCTGTCCCATCCAGTACCAGGTTCTCTGGTCGTTCACGTACACCCATGCGCTGGCCGTGCCGTCGCCCATCTCGTATATCCAGCCCCAGTTTGTGTGATAGTACCAGTCCTCTCCGGCCGGTAGTATGTAGCCGAACCACTCCGAATGGAGCCACCCGGCAGACGCCTCCTCGGCTCCGTCGACGATGGAAGCGGGGGCCTTGTGTATTCCAAGTGCGATCAGTGCAAGACAGAGGACTCTTTGGATGGCTGGAGCATTCATGCCTCGTTATTATGCTGCCAAGGTCGGCAGCTCTGCAACAAAAGACGCCCTTCCCGGCGCTGCGGGAAGGGCGTCTTTGCAAGTTGCCTAGACTTGCCAAGGCTTGGCTATTCGCCGCCTGTCAGGTCTTTGACAATGTGGCGGTCGAGCGTGTAGATGGAGCCGGCGCATGTGGCTCTTTCTACAAGAGTCACCATTCTGTTGGCCCATACTTCCTCCTCAACCTGCTCGTCGATGAACCAGTTCATCAGGTTGCGGGTGGGGTAGTCCTTTTCGGCGAGGGCTATTTCGTAGGTTTCGACTACGCCCGCAGTGTTTGCCTTTTCGTGGGCAAGGGCGGCCTTGGCCACTTCAAGGAGGTTTTTGAACTGGCTTGGCGGTGCCTTTGTGGCGTTGAGGACGGGCATTACTCCGAGGTCGAGCATGTGCTCGATGATTTTCTCGGTGTGTTCACGTTCCTCTTCAGCCTGCTTTTTGAAGAACTCGGCAAAGCCGGGGAAGTCGTTGGCGGAGCACCAGATGGAAAGGGCATCGTAGGTAATGGAAGCGTCGCGCTCCTTGTCTATCTGGGAGTGTAGTGCGTCGATAACTTTCTGATTCATAAGATATTTCCTAGGTTGGGCGGACTATGTCCGCGCTTTTTCAGGTCAGGGGCACAAGCTCATCACAATACTTCTTACGATACACAGGAGTGGGAATTATTCGAGACTTATGCGACAAATAGTGGACTTACCTTTTGTAACGCTCTGCGGCGTCTGGCATGTGCTTGGTTTCCCATACGCGGAGAACCTCCCTCGCGATAGGCGCCGATGTTGAGCCGCCGAAGAGGTTGTCGCCCGGTTCGACGCCTTCGATTGTAACGGCGATGGCTATCTGTGGGTCGTCGGCCGGGGCAAAGCAGATGAACCAGGCAATGGTTGATTCGCGCCCAGAGATGTGTATCTGCGCCGTGCCTGTCTTGCCGGAAACGGGAATGTTTACGTTGCGCTGGACAAGGCGGCCAGTGCCGTTTGTCACGCAGCTCCGCATCCCGTCCATTATGGCCTTGTACTGGGCGGCGTTGATGGGAAGGGGGTCTCCGCCTG
>LVBW01000021.1 GCA_001604585.1 Puniceicoccales bacterium Verruco_02
CAGCCAGGAAGTTCAACGACGCACCTCCGGCAATGTTGACCGCAAGATCCACGCTCCCAAGGTGATCGGTGAAGAGCAGCGTCAGACTCTGCCCCGTCGCCATGTTCGCCTGACCGGGCTTGTATTCGAACACGCCTGCCACTCCGTCAGGGGCCGCGATATGCACACGGATCAGCTTTGCCTTCCAATTCCCCGAAGCATTCTTGTCAAAGAACTGCTCGAATCCCGGACAAAATATCTTCTTCTCAACCTCCTGTCCACTCACTTTACGAATCTCGCGAATCCGCGCGTCCGACCCGTCGTATTCGTATTCGCTCCCGTCGAGACAGGTTCAGGTTAACCGGGAAAGCGTCACGTGGAGGGCTGGGCGTCGCGTTGTTCAGTCAGAGGTAGGCGAGCTTTACCCTTGAAACCATAGGGGATTCGTAGCCGAGAAGCTGTTCAAGCGCCATTTTCTGAAAATAGTCATGATTTTCCTGCGTATTGGCACGCGGGTATTTCATTGGCTATGGTTGGTCTGTAGGTTCACTTGTTACGCGATCCAAAACCTCTTGAACAAGTTCTTTTGGCACCAATATTATTGGCGAGTCAGATGCGTTAACCATATTGGTGCAGTGAATTCGTAAACAGATATTATCATTAATGATGCGCGGATATTCTTCACAACCGCTTGGCCCAATAAAAATTAAGTCAACACGAACAACCATTTCTAAATGAAATTCCCCTTGTTCATCAGGGATAGGAGATGAGGCTAAATTGACTTCATAAGATTCGAGAGGATGTCCTCCAAGAAAAACTGGCGAACCTGACCAGTAAAAAGGATGCTCTTTATGACAGAATCTACCCTCCCACATGACAACCCATGAATGGTCTTGCAAGAATCGCCACATATCAAACTTCGTTGTTACGTCAAATATTAAATAATTCGCATCTTTGCTAATTAGTTCCCCATAGCGAGATCCAACAACCGGAAGAATATCTTTCCCTTGTTCCAACCGAACGGCGTGGAATCGAGCATCGCGTAAGTCTGGCGAAGCACAGCCATACATAAGTGATAAAACAACCGTCAATCCTAACACATGTATGATATTCATTACCTTCCCTCCATCAAGTTTGCAAGACTAAAACTCTTCCAAACATCTGCATGGTCTAGCTTAACTCTATAATGACGATTGGTGTATCGCGATGGTGCATTATCCCAAGCACCACCTAAGTACGCAATAATATTTGCTTGCGAAAAACCTCCACCTGCCGAATCGATGTTGATCCAAAGACCCGAATTTGCTGCGACAACATCAAGGCTCGGCCTGCTCAAACCCACAGGATCAACTGTTACCAGAACATCAACGTTGTGCCCGCGCGACACAACAGTCGCTGCGGTGTCTCCACCATAACTATGTCCAATTACGCGAGTTTTCATCCCGTCAGCATTCTGCTTGTCAATCCAAGCAGTAAGACCAGCCTTATCGTCCCAAGTGAAGTAACTTCCGTTAGGATCCATTGATGCAGCCGTCTTAACCAATTCACTCATGGAGGCGTCGCCTGCACCACCGACATAGGCTGTTCTCGTTTTCTCATTGGAGTCAGGAAGCAATTTCGACGGACAATTATCAGAGGCTGGTGCATCAGATGCCAATGCGCTTAAATAGGATTCGCTAGTGATGAAGGCTACAGCAGCAGTCATGGCCCCATTCTGGAACTTCCCGCCACCTATTTCCGATGCTGTCCCTCCGACTATTGCCGATGCGACTAATCGCTGGATTCTGTTGCCTTTAATATAGGTCGACCCGAATGCACTGGTGGCACTCGAATAGAATCCTGATGAAAAGTTTCCGCCTTGTGCTTCAGAGAGGAGTCCTCCGGAAATACCGTGCGCTGCGACTTTTGCCATGAAGCCGATTCTTGCCGCGTTAATGTAGCCCGCAGCCGCTCCGCTTATCGCTCCCCACATTGCTCCTGTCAGTCCGGCGGATAGGGCCGAACCAACGCCCATCCCTGACGCAGCTGCTCCTGCGATCCCGCCAGCGAAACCAGCCGCAGCCCCAGCCATAGCACCCACCATCGCGGAGCCCATCGTTGTCAGGGTCGCCGCGGTGGAACCAGCCGCAGCGGTGCCCCATGCAGTACCCCATGTCGACACCCAACCTGCTGCCGCACCCGCTGTAAAGTATGCGACAATCACTGTCACTACAATCACGGCAACCGTGTTGAAGTACTTGTTCTGCCGGATGTGGTGAGCTCCGGGCGTGATCCAATCCGTGACCTGCAAACCCCAGCTGTGCCCACTGGGATCGATTCGGCTTAGCGGGTTGTTTCCGCAGTAGCTATAGCGATTGTAACTTTGCAGGTCGCCTGCGTTCTGTACGATGCTGTCCGCGCTCAGGAACCGGCCCAGTTGCGGGTCGTAGATCCTTGCGTTCATGTTGATCAGGCCCAGCTCGTCCAGCATCTCGTGGCCGGTGAAGCCTTTGTCAGTGCGCTTCGTCAGAACATCGGTCGCTGTCGCCGCATCGCGTGCCGCAAGTTCGCTTGCCGTATAGACTGGTTTGCCCACCCACGTCGTTTCGTTACGCCGCTCGCCCCACGGGTCGTAACTATACTTCGTCCGCGTCGAACTTACTCCGAAGTTGAGCAGCGTGCTCCCCGCGATATTCACCGCAAGATCCACGCTCCCAAGGTGATCGGTGAAGAGAAGCGTCAGGCTATGCCCCGTCGTGATATCCGCCTGGTTCGGCCTGTATTCATACGTCCCGACCAACCCGTCAGGCGCGGCGATGTGCACGCGGATCAACTTGGCCTTCCACGCGCCAGTCGTCGTATTCTTGTCAAAGAACTGCTCGAATCCCGGACAAAATATCTTCTTCTCAACCTCCTGTCCACTCACTTTACGAATCTCGCGTATCCGCGTGTCCGAGCCGTCGTACTCGTATTCGCTCCCGTCCAGGCCGTCGAAGATCCACTTCACCATGTTCGAGCGCGTCCATGTGAAGCACCAAGGGGTGGCCTGCCCTGTCTTCGCGCGCGAACTCATGAGCCTGGAGGTGGCGGGACTCGAACACGTTCCGCAAGTCGCTTATTTTCTGCTATTAAGCAACTCGACCTTTTGCCAGTTTAGGCAAAGTTAATACCTTTGAGTCGATTCCAGTAGCGTTCGCGTATCTGAGAAGCCTTCGTTTTGCATCGTTTACGGGCCTCAAGCAGCCGCATTTTCCTCCTTTCTGTCGGTCCATCCCCTACCCTCGGGGCATCCGCCCGGTAGTAGTAGTTCAGCAGCCCTCCGAGCCGTGCGCGTTTTACGATTTGACTCGCGCCTTTCGGCATCTCGGGGCTGCGCCCTCACCGGCTTCGCCGGTGCTCATCCTCGCAAACTGCGGGTTCACCCGTATTCCGGTAGGTTTGCGTCTCCGGTTCGATGATCCGCGTTTGGAATTACATGTCGCGCTTTCTTGCCATCTTTCTATTAAATAGCGTGGACAGTCGCACACTTACCGAATTCAACAACTGAGTTTTGGACTGAAAGATGCCGTCGGAGCTTGTTCAGGTTAACCGGGACAGCGCCACGTGGAGGGCTAGGCGTTGTGTTGTTCAGTCAGAGGTAGGCGAGCTTTGCTTTTGAAACTATAGGGGATTCGTAGTCGAGAAGCTATTCAAGCGCCATTATTTCAAAGAACGTCATGATTTGCCCCATTTTGGCGTGCTGGCATTTCATCGGCTATGGTTGGCACGTACAGATTCATTTTTGATACGCTTAGGCCAACATATATAGCGAGGAACAACCAATACCTTACAGCCAACAAACATCGAATTACCATCCGGAACAGTAAGACTAGTAATGCGGAAGATTCGCCCATCACGAAGGACGATATCATAATACGAATAATCATCCCAAGGATACCACTTAATCGACGAAGCATTGGCCTAGGAATAAGGTATATTCGCTATCACCATATCCACTTCATCAGAAGAAAAGATACATTCAAGATCACGCCCGAGGTTACTTTCTGATACATAGTCCCAACGATTACCGTGGAAAATTACCACATTATTGTAATCAGCAAACATGTATAACACATGAACCGCTACATGAGGAACAAACACCAATAAAAACCCAACGCCCCCTCCGAACAAACCCCAGCAAAGGCTTTCCCCTCCAAAACGATACAAAAAATACAACGGACATATGTAAAGAATGTTACCATATACTAGCATCGTCCATAAACCACAAAAGAACCGCATCCGGTAAGTAATGGAGCTGTTATTCATGTTAATAATCAATGGCGTGTTATATTAATATCAGAATACCAACGCGGAGCGCTCGGTTCTTATACCATAATTCATATCGAACAGTTTCTTCAGCTACTCGATTAATCATAGGCAATATAGCGTAGCCCCATGCTTTTTCTGCACCATAGAAACCTATTCCTACGAGCGCAGCCAAACCACCACTACCAGCAACAGAAAGAGAAATTACAGCTGCATTGCCAACGGATCTATACAAAAATCTGCCTGTAGAAATATCATCATTATTTACTTGATACACATCCGAAGCTACTGAAACCATAGTAAACACATATCCTGCTTTTCCAGCAATATAATTAATACGTGCAAGAAATAGGTTCCCCTTTTTAGCAAGGGCAACAACCTCAGCCGGATCATATTGATTCCCGTAATACTTTAGCGATCTGACTCGCTTTGCATCTAACCTGAATGTACCACTAGCTCTCAATTCAGCAGCTTCCTCCGTAGTGAGCAAAATCAAACCGTCAGCGGCACCTGCGGCTGCAACGACCTCACCACCAGAAGAAGCGTTGTCATTAGACGTTTGCGCCTCTCCTCCATTCTCGCCTGCTCCTTTCTCGTCATTCAATGCCTTGTTGAAGATAAAGGTAAACGCCCCAGACACGGCACCGTTCTCGAATTTACCACCTCCGATTTCCGATGCAGCACCACCAATGACTGCCGCTTTAATCAAATTAGCCAAGTAACTTTTCGGCTGTGGCCCCATGTGCAAAGCAAACGAACCAGCAAACCCTGCCGCAAATGCGCCGCCAAAGTCCTGCCCCTGCAAAGCGCCAACAGCGCCTTGAGATACACCATGTGCCATGGCGCGACACAATTCGTGCAATAGATCACCAGTACCTTTGAAATATCCACCTATAGCCCCAGCAGCAGCACCAGACAAGGCGCCGAGCAATCCAGACGTTAACGCGCTTCCAAAGCTGGCTCCGCTTAACAACGCGCCTCCGAAACCAGCCGCAAAGCCCGCGATTGCACCGATTGCAGCTGCCTAACCTATTGTCAACGCAGCGCCACCCATAAATGCCGCACCAAACGAACCAACGATTGCCCATGCCGCCAAACCAGCCGTGACGACAGCGATTATGATCGTGGCGATCATCTTCCAATTCTTCTTAAAGAACCCGCCGATGTTGTAGCCACTGGGATCAGTATAGCGAAGGGGGTTGTTCAGAACGTAACTATAACGGTTGTAGCTATCGCAGAAACCTAGGAACTGTACTGTTGGGTCCGCACTGAGGAACCTTCCCAATAGCGGGTCGTAGATGCGGCCGTTCATGTGGATTAGGCCCAGCTCGTCCAGCATCTCGTGGCCGGTGAAACCCATGTCCGTTATGCCCATCTTCGAGGAATCGCTCGAAACATCCGGGACCATCCAGTTGGTCGGATTGCGGCGCTTGCCCCAGGGGTCGTAGCTGAACTTCTGAATTCGGTTCTCGAAGGTGAGAACCATACCGCTTGTGAAGTCTGCCGCGATGTCGATGCTGCCCAGATAGTCGGTCAAGAGCAGGCTCGCCTTGCAGGCCGTGGTGGCTGTCGTCGCGTCGGGATTGTGCTCAAAGACGCCGCAGACACCGTCCGGCGCACTGATGTAGATGCGTGTCTTGGCCGCGCTCCAGATGGGTGTGGCGTCGGTCGCCGCACTGTTTTCAAAGAACTGCTCGAAGCCGCCTGCATACAGGCGCTTTTCAACTGCGTGTCCACTATTGGTCGTGCGGTTCCAGCCGTCAAGCTTGGTGTGAACAACACGTGCTTGCCCGATGCCATAGGCAAACTGGCTGCACTTGTAGCCGTTCGCTATTGTCGAGGGTTGACCGTAGGGTGTCCAGTCAGAGGCTGGCGAGCTTTACCCTTGAAACTATAGGGTATTCGTTGTCGAGAGGTTGCACTAGCGCCATTATTCAAATAACGTCATGAAATGCACATGTCCTAGCACTCGGCATTTCATTGTCTATGGTTCATCCAGTTTGACGAAGCACAGCTTCGGGCGCATCTGGATG
>LVBW01000079.1 GCA_001604585.1 Puniceicoccales bacterium Verruco_02
GTGATTGACTATCAATGTTTTACATTCTTTCGTCAACACCTTTTTCAGATTATTTTCGTCAGGCTTGTTTGCCGTGACTTCTTTCAGAGAACAGCTCCGTTGTCGGAGAAGCCGCAGATACAAGCATTCTGGATGATTCCATCAAGCCTATTTCTCCACACTTTCGGCATATTTCGGCAATGTCATGCTTTGCAATCACTTACACACGCGGAAAGTTATTCACATTCCCAGAATGGCATAACATCGACACTGCTCCTCAACTGATCGGGGCACAGACGCGGGGTCATTAGCACCCTTCAAATCGGCCAACATCACGCGTGTTCAAGGCTCGTCATAACACATCCGAAAGCCATGGAGCAGTAGCCAAGCAACAGCGTGCAAGTCGCTACGAACGTGCAATATACGACTGCACCTCAAACAGAATCCACCTACTCGGCATCCACAATACACTGCGCTCTCTGCCTAAGCAGATGCTCGGCCAGCACAAGCGCCGCCATGCCTTCAACAATCGGCACAGCCCTTGGCAAAACGCACGGATCGTGCCTGCCCTTCATCATCAGTTCCGCCTCATTACCTTGAGCATCAACGGTTTGCTGCGGACGTAGGATTGTGGCCGTCGGCTTGAAGGCGACGCGGAATACGATCTCTTCGCCATTGGAAATGCCCCCTTGCACGCCGCCGGAGCGATTTGTCAGCGTATGAATGCGCCCATCGCGGCTCACAAAAGTGTCGTTGTGCTCGCTACCGCGGAGAGAAGTCCCGGCAAAACCGCTGCCAAATTCAAAGCCCTTGCTCGCAGGGATGGACAGCATGGCCTTGGCCAGATCCGCCTCCAGCCTGTCAAACACCGGCTCGCCAAGCCCGGCAGGCACTCCGCAGAGATGACAGCGCACGACCCCGCCTACGCTGTCGCCCTCGCGGCGCACATCCTTTATGCGCTCCACCATCCGGGCCGCCGTATCCGCGTGAGGGCAGCGCACGGGGCTGGCCTCCACCTCGGCTTCGGTTGGCGCCTCGTCCAACCCCGGCATGGCGATGTCGTGAACGCGCTCCACATACGCCACGATGCGAACACCGGAAATCACACTGAGCAACTTGCGCGCAACGGCCCCGGCCGCCACTCGAGCAATGGTCTCGCGGGCGCTGGAGCGCCCCCCACCCTCAACGGCGCGAATGCCATACTTGGCCATATATGTATAGTCAGCGTGCGAAGGGCGAAATACGTCGCGCACGTTATCGTAAGCGGATGGGCGCTGATCGGTGTTCATAACCTCCATCGCTATGGGCGTGCCAAGAGTCAGACCATCGCGAAGGCCGGAGAGTATCCTCACCTCGTCAGCCTCCTTGCGCGGGGTTACGATGTCGCTCTGCCCCGGCCTGCGCTTGTCCAGTTCCTTCTGAATGTCCTCTCTGGACAGGGGCAGGCGGGCCGGGCAACCATCGACGACGACGCCCACGGACACACCGTGGCTCTCGCCCCAGGTTGATACGCGAAACAGGGTTCCAAATACGCTTCCCATCGAAGGCAAACAATTGCGCAAATAGGCTCGAAAGGCAAGGCCGCTGCATATGACAAGCGTTGCGCCTCATACAAACAACAAGGGCCGGACCGCGACTAAACGCAGCCCGACCCTCGGGTATTACAGACAGGTACGATACAGAAAGCACCAATGAGCACCTGCGCGCTCTACACCACAGCGTCGCCCTCTTCACCCGT
>LVBW01000080.1 GCA_001604585.1 Puniceicoccales bacterium Verruco_02
TTATAATGGTGAGGTAATATATGTGCACGAGCCTTTGGGTGGGAATTGGTATATATTTCGTTTTATAGTTCGACAAGGAGAAGTTATAAAAGTAGACATGTAGATAATAACGGATCTGAAGGCGCCGGCTGGAAGGTGCGGGAAACTAGATTCCTGTTTGCTTGCCAACGGCTTACGCCCGTCTACCTTGTCCGGCTTGAAACCCCAAGTCCTACTCTTTCTAACGATGCTAACTGGCTGGATGAACCGGAAACAGCAGCTTGCATCGAATTCCTTCTTGAAGAAAACAAGGTCCTCCGTGAGCAGCTCGACATCCACGCCAAGGGCAAGAGGCTCCGCTATACGGCGAAGCAGAAGCGGCGGCTATCAGATGCTGGCCGCAATCTCGGTCGCCAGCTCCTGATGCAGTTCGCGAACCTTGTCACGCCGGAGACGATCTACGCCTGGCACCGGAAGTTCGTCGTCATGAAATACACGCCGAAAGGTCGCGACCTCTCCGCCGCCAAGGCCCGCAGCGCCAAACGGGACGCCCTCATCATCAAGATCGCCACGGAAAACACCGGGTGGGGCTACGGACGCATCCAAGGCATGATGCAGCACCTTGGATACCACAAGATCAGCACGTCTACGATCGGCGAAGTGCTCCGCGAGTCAGGCATTCAACCCTCGCCGACGCGAAAACGCGGCGTCTCGTGGAAGGAGTTCGTGCGCATTCACGCCGAGCAAATCGCGGCCACGGACTTCTTCTTTGTGCCGGTCTGGACGCTTAGGAGATTGGCCATGTTTCGAGTCCATTTCGTCATCGACGTCTTGACTCGCGCCTTTCGGCGTCTCGGGGCTGCGCCCTCATCGCCATTCGGCGATGCTCATTCTCGCTTCGCTACGTATTCACGCGCAAGGTGAAGATCACGCACATTGGTTGCCAGTATTCGGGCAACCTGATGGTGCAGATCGGCCGCCACTTGACCGACGCCTTCGATGGGTTCCTGAAGGGGAAGAAGTATCTCATTCACGACCGCGACACGCTCTTTACCGAGAAGTTCAGGGACCTGCTCCGGAGCGCGGGCACAACCCCGTGGCGCCTGCCGATCCACATGCCGATGATGAACGGCTACGCTGAGTGCTTCGTAAAAACGATCAAACGAGAATGCCTCGACCACGTGATCTTTTTCAGCGAAGATGCCCTGCGTAAAACCATCGCCGAATACATGGTGCATTACCACATGGAGCGGCCTCATCAAGGCATCGACAACCGGATCATCGAACCGGAGGCGCAAACCTACCGAAACACGGGTGAACCCGCAGCTTGCGAGGATGAGCACCGGCGAAAGCCGGTGAGGGCGAAGTCCCGAGACGCCGAAGGCGCAAGTCAACTCGTAAAACGCGCACGGCTCGGAGGGCTGCTGAACTACTACTACCGCGCGGATGATCCGAGGGCGGGGGATGGAACCGACAGAAAGGAGGAAATAGCGGCGGCTTGAGGCCCGTAAACGATGCAAAACGAAGGCTTCTCAGATACGCGAACGCTACTGGAATCGACTCAAGGGTATTAACTTTGCCTAAACTGGCAAATTGGCAAGTTGCTTAATTATTGAAAATAAGAGACTTGCGGAACGTGTTCGAGTCCCGCCACCTCCAAGATTTATCTGTTTTGAGCCGTTTTGTAAGCGGCTAATATAGCGTATCTTACGAATCTTGAACGCATTGCGTTCAATTGCGCTCAGGACAGTTTTTGCGCTCTCGGGACAACTTGACGCTACTGGGCGTGTAAAATCTGACTTAACTATGCCTTAACTCTGGTGTGTGCGTTGAGGGGCGTATTTACTGACGCCATTACAAAACCAATGAGAATGAGCGAAATCTCATGTGTGTCGTAAAGATACCCCCCAACTTCACCCTATGATTGCCCCCTCACTCTGGTAGAGTGAGTGCGATGGGAACTCTCAATCACTATTTGGGGCCGAGACAGATCGCACGATTTGAACAGGCGGCTTCGCTTTTGCCGGGCTTGGATCCGGTGGAAATCTACCGTTTCTACATTCGCCATACGCAGACAGGTCGGAAGGCGGTCGCGCTTGCTGACGCCTCGCGCAGTTACCTTCAGATGCTCGTTGAGACGGGCCGCGCAGTTGCCTACGTGAGCCACGCCCGCAAGGCGCTGGAGGACTTTGCCGAGGAACTCGGGAGCAGCGATGTGTCGGACTACGACGCCGAGGCGATTCGTGGCCACCTCTACGGCCTCAACTACTCGCCGGTCACGATCCGCCACCGGCGCGGGCACCTGCTTTGCGCCTTCGCCTGGTGGGCCGAGCAGGGCTGGATCGACGCGAACCCCGTGGAGAAGGTAAAGCGTCCGAACGTCGTCAGCGGCGAGCCGGGAATCCTGCCGGTCGCCGACATGGAGCGCCTCTTCCGCGCCAACGAAAAGGTGGACCCCGGCATCTGCGGAATCCTCGCCCTCGGGGCGTTTGCAGGGATGCGCACCTCCGCCATCGGACGGCTCGATTTCGCGGAACTGGACTTCGGCCAGCGCGGCGATCCTGACGCCCGCGTGCAAGACAAAGAAGCGGCGCCGCCAGTGGATCGAGGGCCTGCCGGAAAGCCTCTGGAACTGGCTCGAACGCACGCCTCCGGAAATCTTCGCCCTCGATGGCCGCCAGCTACTGCACCGCCGCGCCGAGGCGTTCAAGCGGGCCGGGTTGCTGATCGAGGCGGACGACATTGCCTACGAGAACCGCAAGCGCGAGGCGAGGGGAGAGCAGCTTGTCACCTGGCAACCGACGCACCCGCCGAAGAACTGCCTGCGCCATAGCTTCGCCACCTACCACGTGGCCCTCCACCGCGACCCCGGCAAGACCGCCCTGATCCTCAGCCACCGAAACCAGCAGGTGCTCTACCAGCACTACCTCGGTATCGCGACGAGCGCAGAGGCAAAGAAATACTTCCAGATTCTGCCGCGAAAGTGAGTTGCCTACGTATTAACCCTGCCTACACTGCCAAGCGTGAAAGTCACGGCACATTACCGCGAAGGACGGAAGGCACCTTGGGAGGCGCGCTGGTGGGTGAACCGCCGGATGCGGACCCGCTTCTTTGAGACCGAAGACGAGCGTAACCGATTCATCAAGAACTTCTCCCGCGAAATCGTGCAGCACGGCGAAGAGGTGTTCAAGTTCGACGCAAACCGGGTGCGCCGCTGGCAGGAGGCGGACCTCATCGCGCCCGACGTGGACCCCGTTGAAATGGCGCGGCATTGGGTGGCCACACACGAATCGGCGCAGCTTGTGACGCTGAAGGACGGCGTCGCCCGCTTCCTCAAGGAACTGGACTCGCGGGCCGGACGAAGGAATATCGCGCCCACGTGCGCGAGTATCTCAAACGGTTTGTAAGTGAGTTCGGCGAGACCCGCGTTTCGGCCATCACGAGCACACAGGTGTCGGACTTCATCCACGCGTTGCCCTTCAGTGCGATCACCAAGCGTCACGCGCGGAGCGGCATCGTCTCGGCCTACAAGTGGTTCGTGAAGCAGGGCTGGGCGGACAAGAACCCGGCGGCGGCGGTGCACGCCCCGAAGGTCGATCTCGCCGAGCCTGGCATTCTGACCGTCGAGACAGCGTGCCGCTGCACTCATTGAGGGGCTTTTCGCCCCTACGCCGACTTCGTGCGGCTACCCCGCCGAAATCTGCGGCCTTCTCGCCCTCGGCGCCTTTGCGGGGATGAGAGCCTCGGCCATCGCGCGGCTCGACGCCTCGGAACTCGACTTCGCCAGCAAGGCGATCCTGACGCCCGCGAGCAAGACGAAGAAGGGCCGCCGCCACTACATGGAGGGACTGCCGGGAAACCTCTGGGCATGGCTCGAACGGACGCCGAAAACGGCCTTCAAAATGGAGCCGCGCACGCTGGCCACGCGCCGAGAAAACGCCTTCCGCCGAGCCGGCTATTCGTGACAAGCGAGGACGCCAAGCGGACAAAGCTCCAGCCCAAAGCACCGCCAAAGAACTGCCTGCGGCACAGCTTCGTCAGTGCACGAGTAAATATCCCATTGATGGTCGCTCCGTAAGCGTGTGTCTTACGACGCCTTTCTATTATTCACAGATTACAAGCTCTATCAACGTGTTTTAATACCCTCACTGATTATCTCAATTGCCAAATGAACGGAAATCAGTTTCGAGTGGTATGATTCCGGTTTCTTTTGCGGTTTCAATTTCCTCCAGAAGCTTGATAGCGTTGGGATCATCGCAATGGAGTTCTATGGCTCGCATTAGCATTCTCTCAGCGTATTCAATGTCTGGGTGTAGTTTGTTGCGCCATTCAAAAACGGCCGCGAGAAACAAGGCTTGTGGATGCTCGAGTTTTACAGCAAGCTTTAAATAGCGAGTCCTTAGACTATCATTACCTTCAACAATATTATAATAAGCAAATAGCTGAAACGCGGCATCTGCATTACCGAGGTGTGCCGCCTTCTTGAGGGCTTTTAATTCATCTTTACTTTTTAATGGTCCTTGCAGTGGATGTTCAACAATATCATCACATTCATAACTTGAATGCGTTAATGCGGGTTGACATCCGGACATCAAGAACTTGATTGAAGTTGATAGAATTATGGCCAAGACAGTAAGTCTGGTGCATTTAGTTGATGCCATTGTTTTCATGTTATTATAGCGGATGGTCTGCTTCGTTGCGTAGAATTCTTGCCTTTTCTTCAAGTCTTTTAGCTTCCTCACACTTTTTGTCTGCTTTCTCTTTTAACTCTTGAGCTGTCTTCTCAGCCTTTCGGGCAGCATTATCAGTGCTTTTCTCATGCGTGGTTCCCTTTGCGGCATCAGCCTTTGCTCGAGCGATAGTTGCAGTAGATGCAGCACTTGATGCCATATTGACTGCATCAGAAGCATAAGTATTTGCCTTTTTTGCATCTTGCTCTGCCTTAGTTGCATTAGCGTCCGTTCCATAGTCCCTGATATTACCAGTCTTATGATCAATCACGATCCATTTCCCGCCGTTATCTATATTAGACCCCCAGTACCAGTTGTCTACATGGTTGCCTTTTCCATCTTTAATTTTTATACTCGTTGGTATCACCGCGTCCGTTGCTGCATTTATGCTACACTTGTTTAATTTAGCTATGCTTTTTAAATCTGATAAATTGTTTCCGACGCCTCCATGGCATACATAAAAAGTAAGTGTAAGATCTTCAACATCTCCAAACTTTTTAATAGCGCTGTTTACATC
>LVBW01000081.1 GCA_001604585.1 Puniceicoccales bacterium Verruco_02
CCCGTGGAGTGCTCCATGATGGCCTCGGCCTTGGGGAAGAGCAGCACGCGGCCACCCTTGGCCAGAATGCCGAGCGTCTCCGCGTCGAGGGCCTCCGCAACTGTTACATTCGCAGGAATTTCCACTTCTTCTTCCGCCGGGTAAACCCAGATGGGGTAGCTGTTCTTAACGCCGCTGCCGTCGAGGTAAAGGTCTATGTCCAGCCTTGCGGGGACGCATCGCGCTAACTGCCCGAGCGGGATCTCGATGCCAGCTTGCGCGGCTATCAGCCCTGCGAATGCGGGGGAATCGATGCCGACCTTGCCCTCTGCGAGCACCTTGCTGTCCATGCGCAAGACCCAGCTTATCATGCCATCGGCGAAGGACTTCGGCCCGTAGTTGGCCAGGTCCAGCGTGGCGGTGTAGGTCTCGGCGTTCGTCCAGCAGAACTTTGGCTGGCGTAGCAGTATCACGACATCGTCGCAGAACTGCCGCCACTGATCCGGGCGCACGAGACCCTTGCTGTCCATGAAAGCGTCAAGCATTCCGACAAGCGCCGTCCCCTGACCGGGGTAGTCTTGAAGGTCCAGCAGCTCGAAGCCGCAGTAGCGATTTGTGCGCAGCATCGCCTCAATGTCCGCACGGTAGCCCAGTAGCGAAAGCGCGCCCGAGGCCAGGAAGAAGTCCTCGGCCTGATCCAGCATTCCTGCCTTTTCGAGCCGCGCCTTGTACATTTCAAGGTTGTAGGGCTTGAGAACGCCGCTGTATTTGGTCAGCTCCTTGAAGTTCGGATACACCTGATACTGGCCGACTTCAAAGCCTAGGAAGGGCACTGGGCTTTTCTCCATCGCCTTGTCGAAGTTGATCGTGGTCGATGGATAGCGGGAGTTCAAGAGGCCGCCTTCGCCGTTGGAATCCAGGTAGGACATAGACATACGCGCCGTCGATAGGCCGTCCTTCTGATAGGGGCCGGTGCGGGCGGAGGTAAAAAAGTCGTCCCCTTCCTGATAGGATGGGTCCCATAGGTGGTTGTTCGAACCCTGCGCGTAGAGCGGGCGGGGGTCGTGGGCGCGCAGCTCCTTCACCATGCGGGCGAGTATGGACTGGTCCTTTGGGATTTCGTTGCCGAGGGCCATCATGACGAAGGATGGGTGGTCGGCGTATTCGTCCAGTATGGCGCGGCCTTGGCGCAATTGCCATTGTATCTGTTCCTCGCTCTCGTCAAAGGCCCACCAGATGGGCAGCTCGCTTTGGATGTAGATGCCGAGGCGGTCGGCGGCCTCGAAGGCGGCTTCGGGCGGGGTGCAGGTGTGGAAGCGGTAGTGGTTCATGCCCCAGTCGCGGGATATGCCCATGACGCGCAGCCAACCCTCCACTTCCATCGGCGGATGGCCGCTCATGGGGAAGGCCATTGCGTCGTGCTTGCCGCGAAGGAAGGTCTTGTTGCCGTTGATTGTGAAGCCCTCGTACGAGCCTTTGAATTCGCGTAAAGCGACGGTAAGCGTGCGCTTGTCGAGCGTTTCAGCGGCGTTCATAAGATGCAGCTCCAGCGCCTGCACGGCGGGGGCTGTGTCACTCCAAAGCGCGGCGTCGGCTCCGGCTGGGACGCGGACAGTGAATTGTTCGCCAGCCTTGAGGGTAGGAATCGCTATTTCCGTGACGCGCATGAAGGCGGGCTTGTCGTCCCAAAGGGGACCGCTTAGCTGGCCGACAGCGGCGCGGAGCGCAAGCCCCTCTTTGGCGTCTTGGGACAGGCGCAGCTCGACGACGAACTCTTTCTTCTCCACGTCCGGCGTAACGCGCAGTTTTGTGATGCGCTGCGGGTTGAACGCCTGTATCTCGAACTTGCCTATGATGCCGTTCCAGTTTGTCTGCGTGTCGGGCGAATAGGCGTGGCTGCCCATCACTGGGACTAAGCTAATGTCGTTGTTGACGCAGATTACTATCAGGTTCTCCTCGCCCACTTTCAGCAGCTTTGTGAGGTCGATGCGCTGGGGCGTGTACACCATGTCGTCGCCACCCGCGTATTGGCCGTTCACCCAGACTTTCGTCACCTTTGTGCGCTCCATGACAAGGCGCAGCTCTTTGCCCGCGTAGTCGGCGGGGATGAATACCGTCTTGGCGTACCAGGCCGCGCCTTCGTAGGCGAGGGGCTTGCCAAGGTGCTGGTCAGTGTTGTCCCAGTTGGGTATGCCTATGCCGTTTGTGTCCAGCGTGCCGGGCAGTATGGCCTTTTTCGCGCCATTGAATGCGCCGTTTTGCCAGCCGAGCGCCTCGCCTTGCAGCTCGGGGTCCATAGCAGCCTGCCATTCGCCACCAATATCCAGTCTCGAAATCTGCGCCTTGGCCGGAACAGCCATTGCCAGAAGAAACAAAACAAGCGGGACGATATGCCCGCGCCAATATCCGTTTTTAAGTAACATGTCGCAATAGTGTATTGTTGAGGGCCAAGTCCAACAACTGCGATTCCTGCATGAAATGCTCAGCCCGGCGCAGACAAGCACTTTGGAAACATGCCGTAATAATTTAATTACCAGCTACTTCCAGAGACGCGTCTTCAATCCGAACATACTCATGCCAGCAGTGAAACCTGTTGTGTGATATGGCCTGGGGGTTGTAGTGTTTCTGAGGATGGCATGTGCATTCCAGACAACAAGAAGCCCAATAGCAAACAAAGTGACCGGGATGCAGCAGTCGGACCACCTGCAATGTTAGTG
>LVBW01000082.1 GCA_001604585.1 Puniceicoccales bacterium Verruco_02
CAACAACAGCTTGCGAGCGCGGACCATCCGCGGGCAAACCCCCGCGGCCCCATTGAAGCGACGAACGCGCGGCTGCGATGTTCGAGGAGGCTGTCCATCCGCGGGCAAACCCCCGCGGCCCCATTGAAGCATCGACGTTGAGCGGGCGGGGTGAGTTGGTAAGCGCTCCATCCGCGGGCAAACCCCCGCGGCCCCATTGAAGCGACTCCGAACTGGTCGGAGATTTTCACACAAACGCCCACCATCCGCGGGCAAACCCCCGCGGCCCCATTGAAGCAAAACGTCAATAGCGTAGGCTGAGCGGAGACCAGGCGCCCATCCGCGGGCAAACCCCCGCGGCCCCATTGAAGCCACAAGGCTATGGAGACGTTCTATCGTGGAGCCTCCCATCCGCGGGCAAACCCCCGCGGCCCCATTGAAGCCAATCTACGGTTGAGCTCCAATTTAACCCTTCTTGCACCATCCGCGGGCAAACCCCCGCGGCCCCATTGAAGCGCGTTGATGGGCGTGTTTGTCGTGGACAAAGTTTCCGCCATCCGCGGGCAAACCCCCGCGGCCCCATTGAAGCTAAGATTCGTATCCGCGATATTTCCCATATCCAGGCTCCATCCGCGGGCAAACCCCCGCGGCCCCATTGAAGCGCTTGGATGGGTACGGATACTTCTACACAGACTCCGGCCATCCGCGGGCAAACCCCCGCGGCCCCATTGAAGCCGTAATCTTCGAGGAACTTCTCCTTCGAGGTCTGTTCCATCCGCGGGCAAACCCCCGCGGCCCCATTGAAGCCGGCCTCGCGCTCATCTTCGGAGCCCTCGCCCTTGCCGTCCATCCGCGGGCAAACCCCCGCGGCCCCATTGAAGCGAGCCGAGCTTGCCGTTGTAGTTCGTCGGCATCGACCATCCGCGGGCAAACCCCCGCGGCCCCATTGAAGCAGTCCGTGAAGATTTTTCTTGACACCTAGGCGATACGGTCCATCCGCGGGCAAACCCCCGCGGCCCCATTGAAGCTTTCTGTTTGGCTTCGAACGGGACATTGAACTATCTCCCATCCGCGGGCAAACCCCCGCGGCCCCATTGAAGCACGGATCGACCTGTGTTACCGTCCATCGCAACAGACGGGCCATCCGCGGGCAAACCCCCGCGGCCCCATTGAAGCGTGTTCTTCTCCGGATCGGCCCAGCATTTGCCGCCGAGCCATCCGCGGGCAAACCCCCGCGGCCCCATTGAAGCCCCATTGTGAACGAGTATGCGTCTCCGTTCTCTCCTGCCATCCGCGGGCAAACCCCCGCGGCCCCATTGAAGCCCTCCGACCTGCGGGTATTGCGACGGTGTGCCTCGTTCCATCCGCGGGCAAACCCCCGCGGCCCCATTGAAGCAAAGAAACACGGCATTCAGGTCGGTCGTATCGTCGACCATCCGCGGGCAAACCCCCGCGGCCCCATTGAAGCCCCTCGGTT
This sequence comes from Puniceicoccales bacterium Verruco_02, assembly GCA_001604585.1. Taxonomy (GTDB): domain Bacteria; phylum Verrucomicrobiota; class Verrucomicrobiia; order Opitutales; family Oceanipulchritudinaceae; genus Verruco-01. The sequence goes on from LVBW01000082.1 coordinate 1,457, forward strand.
CGTTGCTGTGATGCTGTTCAAGCGGAATCCATCCGCGGGCAAACCCCCGCGGCCCCATTGAAGCAAGTCACGTTCCATATTTTCCTCCTTTTGATTTTTACCATCCGCGGGCAAACCCCCGCGGCCCCATTGAAGCATGACGAACAGCTTTCCTGCGCCACGCGTGATCTGCCCATCCGCGGGCAAACCCCCGCGGCCCCATTGAAGCGAAACGATGATCCGTATTCTTGGATACGGGTTCATACCATCCGCGGGCAAACCCCCGCGGCCCCATTGAAGCCTCGATTCTGTTCTTCTGTAAATTCCATTTTGAGTTCCATCCGCGGGCAAACCCCCGCGGCCCCATTGAAGCGCTTCGACGAATGGGAAGACAAGGAAACTGGTCAGCCATCCGCGGGCAAACCCCCGCGGCCCCATTGAAGCCCGATTGAAGCGGGATTCATTCATGCGGATTTTCATACCATCCGCGGGCAAACCCCCGCGGCCCCATTGAAGCTCCGCTTTGTCCTTCGAGTTGCAATGCAAAATAGACCCATCCGCGGGCAAACCCCCGCGGCCCCATTGAAGCGAGGATGGGATTGAAACAGGCGCATTAACGCAAGGCGCCCATCCGCGGGCAAACCCCCGCGGCCCCATTGAAGCTCATTGTCCGTTCCTGTTGGTTGTTAGTCCTGAATGCCCATCCGCGGGCAAACCCCCGCGGCCCCATTGAAGCTTCAGGTGCAGGAGCTTATTCGGTCCTTGCTCGTCAGCCATCCGCGGGCAAACCCCCGCGGCCCCATTGAAGCAAGTCTTAGCTTGACAGAAAGTGCACCTGTGTCGATTCCATCCGCGGGCAAACCCCCGCGGCCCCATTGAAGCCTGTTCATTGCTTTTCTTTCTACCGTGCCGAGCACGCCATCCGCGGGCAAACCCCCGCGGCCCCATTGAAGCTGAGTTGGTAAAGTTGACGACGTTTTGTTACAGCGCGCCATCCGCGGGCAAACCCCCGCGGCCCCATTGAAGCCGCGACAACAAATGGCAGCCTTTCCCAGTTGCTCGCTCCATCCGCGGGCAAACCCCCGCGGCCCCATTGAAGCCTTTGGAGTTGTTCGCGGGCTGTATTGCCCGGCGACCATCCGCGGGCAAACCCCCGCGGCCCCATTGAAGCAATGTAGCAATGGTATCCTCACTCTTGCCGTTGTAGATCCATCCGCGGGCAAACCCCCGCGGCCCCATTGAAGCACGGACAGCCCCACACTCTTCTTCCACCTACGTATCCCATCCGCGGGCAAACCCCCGCGGCCCCATTGAAGCTGAGCCTCTCCCTTCGCCTGCTCCACCTCGATCGGGGTCCATCCGCGGGCAAACCCCCGCGGCCCCATTGAAGCGGAGCCGTATCTGGCCTGTTCGAGTCGATGACGTTGACCATCCGCGGGCAAACCCCCGCGGCCCCATTGAAGCTAAAATCACGCAGTGCGGTATCCATAGGCCCAGGCGCCATCCGCGGGCAAACCCCCGCGGCCCCATTGAAGCTTGGCACGATTGAGGCTAGCAATCAAATGAACGCCGCCATCCGCGGGCAAACCCCCGCGGCCCCATTGAAGCGATTTCGATGACGGTCTTTCCGGTCGCCGCCACGGTTGCCCATCCGCGGGCAAACCCCCGCGGCCCCATTGAAGCCGTCAGGTTCTTGTC
>LVBW01000083.1 GCA_001604585.1 Puniceicoccales bacterium Verruco_02
GCTTGTATTCGAACACGCCTGCCACTCCGTCCGGCGCGCCGATGTGCACGCGTATCAGCTTGGCCTTCCAATTCCCCGAAGCATCCTTGTCAAAGAACTGCTCGAACCCCGGACAAAATATCTTCTTCTCAACAGCTTGTCCACTAACTTTGCGGATTTTCATGATCCGCGCGTCCGAGCCGTCATAACTATATTCTCTGCCATCGAGAATGGTTCTGGTTAATCGGACATCGCCACGTAGAAGGCTGGGGTTTCGTCGTTCAGTTTGATGTAGGTGATCTTCACTCTTGAAACGATAGAGGGTTCGTAGCCGAGATGCTGTTCAAGCGCCATTTTCCGTAGAACGTCATGATTTGCCAGCATGTTGGTATGTTGGCATTTCATAGGCTATGAATGACACGTGCGGTTTCATCTACCCACCCGCAACCCTTCAAGCAATCTTCGCACGCGACGCATTTGACTTGGATTTAGTTGATGCATCGCCCCATTCGAAAACATAAATCCGCCATCGTTATCAATCAAAATAACACCATCTGATGATACTATCTTAACCCTAATCACTCGACAATCAACTTTACCTGAAGGAGACCCAGACGCCATCAGACAAAGCTCTACAAACAGCCGATGATCTACATCGAATGAACGACCTTGGCTTTCAATATTATCTGGAGTGATTGGAGCATATGTCTCAGCTCCAATTGGAACATAAAACAGAATATCTGTTCCATTAGTTCCCTTCGAACAACCAATAGAAAAAAGCGTCATTGCAATAATCCATAGTTTCATTGTGTTTTCTAGTATTTAATCCTATGCGCCTCGCCAAGAGAAGTGACAATCGGATTTTCATTCCGATCAATATTATTCATCCGATCAAATCCATTATCTAAATCGCCAAAAACTGCATGTCCTAACTCATGTGCCATTATCCTCAATGAGGATGCAGTCACCCAGCCATTTGTAGTCAGAACCTTCGGGTGAAAGCTGGGATCAATATATACAGTATTGGCATTGGGATATGTATAAGAATGACCGACTGCCGTCAGATCAATCGTAAAATCTGTCTTAAAGATCCACAAAAAACGTCTAGACTCAAGTTCACGAAGCATTTCGACCCCTCTTTGTGTTGAAAAAATAGCTCTAAGGTCTTTTTGCGTCTGAATTTTCTCTTCGAGGGTTCCGCCTTCGATCGTAAAGTCTTTTTCTCCAATGGTAAACGAAGAAGCTTGTTGCATGCGACGAACATTTTCTTGGCGCTCAGCTCTGCCAGCGGTCCCTCCTTTTGGCGAATCATCATTATAGTTACTCCTCATCGCATCGGTAAACATAAAGCAAAAAGCACCTGATACGGCACCGCTCTCAAACTTCCCCCCGCCCAGTCGCGAAGCAGTGCCGCCCACGATTGCAGACGCCATTAACCGTTCTAAGTAATTTCCTCTGATAAAACGGGCACCCAACGAGCTAGCAGCCCCCGCATACAAGCCTGATGCGAACGTGCGCCCCTGTGCTTCGGAGAGCAAGCCCCCTGAAACGCCCTGGGCTGCGACTTTGGTAGAAAAGTCCCATCCAGAAGCGCCAATACCTCCAGCCACAGCCCCGCCCATAGCACCCCATAAACCCGAAGTAAATGCGCCCCCCAAACCACTTCCATTTAGTAGTGCACCTGAAAAACCACCTACAAATCCAGCGATCGCTCCAACCGCGACTCCTGTCCAAAAGCTAAGTCCGGCAGCCATGGCGGCGAAGGCTCCGGATGTGCCAATGAGCCCCGTCACCGTGGGTACAAGAGCCCATGTAGCAAGACCAGCGGTAACAACGCTCAGCACCACAACGACGATGACCTTCCAATACTTCTTGACGAAGTTTGCGGCTCCGCCAAGGGCTGCACTTAGCCAACTATGCCCGCTTGGGTCTATTCTGCATAGCGGGTTGTTGCCGCAGTAGCTGTAGCGATTGTAGCTTTGCAGATCGCTTGC
>LVBW01000084.1 GCA_001604585.1 Puniceicoccales bacterium Verruco_02
ATGTCGAACTCGTGGATGATCGGGGTTTCCTCGATGGCCTCGCGGATGCTCGACCATTCGCTGATGCTGGCCTCCGGCGCATACACGGCAAGGTCGATGTCCGAAGCGCGTTTGGCCGTGCCGTTGGCGCGGGAACCGAACAGCTTCACTTCGCGCACGCTCGGGAAGCGCCGGAATGTGCGGCGGAGCGTCTCCAAGTCTTTGTTGCGCAATGTGGGCGTGTTCATCGTTACTCCCAGGTGAGAGCATGGAGCCTGCGGCTCATTTCCGCAAGTGTCGCGGCGTAATCGCGCACGATGTTGGCGTAGATGCGCCGGGCGAGTCCCTCGTCGTAGGCGTGCGAACTGAGGTTCCGGTCCTCCAGCATGGCGAGCCAGATCGCGGACTCTTCTTCAGTCGGAATGAGGCTGGCGGCGAACGCCTTTTTGAGCGTCGGACGCGGGCCGGGGCATTCGTGCCCCTGATGCTCCAGATAGAGCTTCAGCGCCTTCCAGACGACCTCAAAGGTGAACTCGAAACGCTGGATCGTGGCATCGCGCACAAGCTCGCTTTCCGGCTGAGAAACGGCGTCGGAAAGCCGCTGTGTGCTGCTCTTGACCTCGGCCAGTCTCTCGATGAATCGTTCCCTGCTCATGGTGCGCCTGTGCTTCTGATCGGAAATGTAAAGAAATGCGCCCGCCTCTGCGAGAAAAAGGTTTCAAGGTTCGTTCGACCGAATCCACCTGATGGGATTGCAACCACCTTAACTCCACCTACACTGTCCCGCGTGAAAGTCACGGCACATTACCGCGAGGGACGGAAGGCACCTTGGGAGGCGCGCTGGTGGGTGAACCGCCAGATGCGGACTCGTTTCTTTGAGACCGAGGACGAGCGTAACCGCTTCATCAAGAACTTCTCTCGTGAAATCGTGCAGCATGGAGAAGAGGTGTTCAAGGTGGACGCAAACCGGGTGCGCCGCTGGCAGGAAGCCGACCTCATCGCGCCCGAGGTGGACCCCGTTGAAATGGCGCGGCACTGGATTGCCACGCACGAGTCCGCGCAGCTTGTGACCTTGAAGGACGGCGTGGCCCGCTTCCTCAAGGAGCTGGAACTCGCTGGCCGCACGAAGGAATACCGCGCCCATGTGCGGGAGTATCTCAAACGGTTTGTGAGTGAGTTCGGCGAGGCCCACGTTTCAGCCATCACGAGCACGCAGGTGTCGGATTTCATCCATGCGCTGCCATTCAGTGCGATCACCAAGCGCCATGCGCGAAGCGGCATCGTCTCGGCCTACAAGTGGTTTGTGAAGCAGGGATGGGCGGACAAGAACCCGGCGGCGGCGGTGCCCGTTCCAAAAGTCGACCTAGCCGAGCCCGGCATTCTGAGCGTCGAGGAAATGGAACGGCTCTTCCGTTCGAACGAGACCGAGGACCCCGAAATCTGCGGGCTCCTTGCCCTCGGCGCGTTCGCCGGAATGCGTGCTTCGGCCATTGCGCGGCTGGATTACGAGGAACTCGACTTCGCAAACAAGGCGATCCTGACGCCCGCGAGCAAGACGAAGAAGGGCCGCCGCCACTACATGGAGGGACTGCCGGGAAATCTCTGGGCATGGCTCGAACGGACTCCGAGAACGGCCTTCAAAATGGAGCCGCGAACGCTAGCCACGCGCCGCGAAAACGCCTTCCGCCGGGCCGGGCTACTCGTGACAAGCGAGGACGCCAAGCGGACAAAGCTCCAGCCCAAGGCTCCGCCAAAGAACTGCCTGCGGCACAGCTTTGTCAGTTACCATGTGGCGCTGCACCGCGATCCGGGCCGCACGGCGCTGCTCGTCAGCCACAAGGACCAGTCCATCCTATGGAACCACTACCTAGGCGTAGCCAAGCGGGAAGACGCGGAACGCTACTTCGCGATCGTGCCGACGGCGGAGTGAAGTTGAGT
>LVBW01000085.1 GCA_001604585.1 Puniceicoccales bacterium Verruco_02
CAAACATTCATGCAGTTTGCCAATTGTGGTTATCATCCTAGACGTAGGTATGGCAGGTTCATCGTTATATTTATAAATGCTTATCTTTGGCTTGTCTTGGTGGCGGTTGGGTGTCCAGCGGTCATTGTGTAGTTTTTGTGGAGATGGTGTAGAATGATATCATCGGATAAAAGTGTTAGTTAAGTTGATGAAAGTGTCTGCTGCTTGTTGTAATACGGCTTCTATTGGAAGGATAATGACAGCATATGCCATGGCTAGTAGAAGCGTGTATGGAATAATAAACGTGTGTGCAGCGAATTTGCTCATGCAGGTATTCATACTGCGGCAGCCTATGAGGAGTGGCTTTATGTTCGCAATGAGCACGACGGGCAGATAGGCGCTGGCGAGGAAGCCCCAGAAGGGGGAAGCGGGGATGATGGTGAAGGCAAGGACTGTGGTGACTGCCGTCGCGAGGATGAAGCGTTCAACGGCAACGACATTGTTGCCGACCATTGTAATCATGAGGCTCTTTCTTACGGTGGACAAGAGGGTATGGGCGATTCCGAGGCTGAAGAAGGCACTCATGGCGATGAATGATTTATCAGTGCCGAGCACTTGCAGCCCGGCACTGGCAAAGAGGCCGATTGCGATGACACCGCCTACTTGTACCCAAGAGGATAGACGGAAGGCGCGCTCCATTCCTTGGCGAAAGCGGTCGATTTGGCCGGCGGCGAGAAGGCGTCCGAAGCGAGGCGCGTGGCTGGTGATAGGGGTATCGCTGAAGGACTCGAGGATGTCTAGAAGACGAACAGCGAGAAGAATGGGAGCGAGGAGTGCGGGGTCGGTGTAGCGTGCGAGGGCAATGGTGCTGACGCGTGTGCTGCCGCGGTTGGCGAGCATCTGGACGATACCGCGCCATAGGGGTTCCCAGACCCAAATGAGGATCTGACGGTCCCAGCCCCAGAGGCGGAAATTACGGAATTGGGGTTCAGCGACAAAGTGCAGCAAGGCCCATTGACGGAGTATACCGAGGGAGAGCACGGCTTGCATGACAACTGCGAGTTCAAAGATACTGCCGCCGCTGAGGAGCATGGCTGCGCCCGCAATGGGGGAGATAAGGTTGAAGAGTGTGTCCCAGCGGCTTGTTAGGGCCACATGGTTCATGCCACGAAGGGCTACTTGGTATTTTCTGAAAAATTCGACAATAAAGGTGCCTAGAGCAAACACTATGAATGCGAGCCAGATATCTTGGGAATCGGCGTAACCCTCGACTACTGGGGCAAGGGAGAAGTAGCCGAGCACGAGCACGAGTAGCAATCCGAGGACGGCCAATATAGCGTTGAGAGACTGTGTTGTACCGTAGAGGCTGCCGATGAGCGGCCAGTTTGGCTGACCGCTGCTCTCTTGGACCTTGCCATCGCGAATGGGAGAAAGGTCGCTTGCACCGCCGTTTGCCAGCGCGAACATGCGAGAGAACACAAGCGAGGTCTGCATACTCATCATTTCGCTAAAGAAGATGATTGAGCTAAACAGGAACCATGCGGAGAGCTGCACCTCGTCGAAGGTATTTATGACCAGTGGCAGGATGATCAGCAATCGTATGGACTGTGATGCGCGGCTACCCCAAGAGGTGAAGGTCGGGGAGTTCCAGAGTCTGAAGAAGAGGGTGCGCATGGTTATGTTGCTATAACACAAAACTCACCATTCGAGTTACCGAAGTAGATGCGACCCTCAGCATCAAGAACAGGTGTTGATAAAACTTTGCCCGTTTCGTAATTCCAAAGCGTCTGTCCTTGAGGGTTGAGCGCGAAGATGCGGCCTGTTGTAAAGGTTGATTTGAGGCTGATGAGGATATTGCCGTAGGCGTCAATGCAAGGGGTTGACCAGAACGCCCGAACGACATTGCAAAGTTTTTGCGTCCACTCTTGTTTGCCTGACAGACGATTGATGCAATGCAGTGTGCCCGACAGAGTCACAACGATGAGCTTGTCTTCCTGCAAGTGAACAGGTGTGGTCCTGACGGCGTCGCCGAGCTGGTAGCGCCAGACCTCTTTTCCACTTTTGCTGATCGCCGCGACGAATCCATCTCTGCTGCCTCGTGCCCAGCAACAGAATATCAGGCCATTTGCATCGTCCACGGAAGGACAGGCCCAGGCATCGTAGCTGCATCCGCTGTCATAGGTCCACTGGGTCTGTAAGTTTCGAATACTGTAGAGATACCGTTGCTGGCTTGGAACGTATGCGCAGTCATCAGAGTCGATAGCAGCTCCGGCGAGATGGTCTGACGGGGGGGGCAGTTGTATTACTTTCTCAAGAGCGCCGGTGTCAGCTTTGAATATCCACAATCCCGCACCGCTGCCTGAGATGAACAGACGGCCCTGTGTGTCGATATTGGGAGAAGCCCACGAATGAATAATGCCGACGTCTCTTAGGTAGTCGCTATTGAATACTTTGTTGACGTAAGGAATGCATTGATCCCACAATCCTTTGATGAGACGACCGGGATAACTAAGTCGATTTCCATTCGAGAACTGAGAGCGCCAGTGAAGAGTGCCGTCGGTCTTGAAGCAGTAGAGATTTCCATCACCACCGGCAAAGTAAACCTTGTCCTTCCAAAGCGTAGGGCTGCTGTAAATTTTACACGCTGTACGGAATGACCAGCGTACCTTCATGGCGGGACTCACGCTGTAGAAGCAACCGTCGTGACATCCGAAGTAGATATTCCCATCTTCATCGAAGACGCACGTTGACTCGGGGGTGCGGGGAGGCCAATGGGGAAGGTTGATCCTTTTGATGATCTGCGGGGCATTGCTACCCATGCAATACTTGCTTACGCCAGTACGCTGGGGGTTGCCAAGAAATGTTTGGGCAAACTGCATAAGTATCTACTCGCGAACCCGGGCCGGAGAACCAACAGCGGTCTTTCCAGGTGGTATGTCATTCAACACCAATGAGTGCGCTCCAACAATTGCGTCATCGCCGATAACGACCCCGCCGAGAATGGTGCTGCCTGTAAAAACGCGAACATTGTTTCCTAATCTGGGATAATGTTTGGGCTCATCATATCTAGCTAAGTTTCCCACTGTCGTTTGATGGAGGAGAGTTACATTATTGCCAATCACAACACCTTCACCGATGACTATGCAAAGCGGGTGAGGCAGGCGAAGATTCTTGCCTATCCGTGCTTTGGGGCTGATGTCAGCATGAGCTGTAGATGCGAAGGAAGTGCCTTAGAAACTGGATGAGAAAGCCACTGCAGGGCACATGGAGATGCAAGAGGCGCATGAGTCGGTAAATACCGATTACATGGCGGTCTAGGCCGAACAAGCACCCTAGTATGTTGTTGTATAATTCGCGCATCATACAAACTCCACATTGCCGCCAAGAGCGGTAAGCTTATGGCTAAGTCCGCAATAACCGCGCTCGATTTGCCAGGCATTGCGAATGATGGTTTCCCCATCGGCAGTCATGCCAGCCAGCATGAGGGCAGCTCCGGCGCGCAAGTCGAGGGCATTGACTTCGGCCCCGTGCAAGGTCGCTCCGCCGTCGATGCAGAGCAGATTCTCGCTCACATGATGCCTTGCGCCCATCTTCGCCAGTTCGTCTGCATACCCGTAGCGCCCTGGGAAACGCAGGTCCACAATCTTGCTCTGCCCCTTTGCGCAGGCACCAAGCACGGCAAATATGGGCTGCATGTCGGAATTGATGCCCGGATACGGTCCCGTGCTGATTTCCACTGGGTAAATACGGCTGCCGCGCACGATGGCAGTATCGCCGCAACGGTACAGCTCCATGCCACTTTCGCGCAGGTGGATGAGGGGTATTTCCAGATGTTCGAATGGAAAATTGTGCATGGTGACATCGCCCTTCGTGATCATCGCCCCAACAAGCCATGTTATGGCCTCAATATTGTCCGGTATCACGCGGTGCATGCATCCGTGAAGGCCTCCGCACCCTTCGATAATTATGGATTCTTGCCCACGAACTTCAATTATTGCTCCCATCTTGCGAAGCATGGCGATCAGGTCGAGAATTTCGGGACGTATGTGTGGGTTCCATACCCGCGTTGTACCTTTGGCAAGGCAGCCGCATATGATGCTATTCTCCGTGGCTCCAGTTGAGCGCAACGGCAGATGAATGTCCGCACCTCGAAGGCCATTCACAGCCTCGGCTACGAGCATGTCGCCATCCTCGCGAACAGTTGCCCCAAGAGCTTCCAACAGCATCACATGCAGGTCGTATTTGCGTTCGCCAAGCTTGCAGCCGCCCGGTAGTGGGACGGCACCGTGGTTCAACCTTGCGCACAGGGCACCAAGAATGAGCAGTGTGTTGCGAATGGAGCGACCATCCCATTCGAGCGCACATTTTATCCCCGCATTCTCGCTGATGCGTATGGTGTTTTCTGACACAGTGCAGGTCTTTCCCAGAGCCTCCAACATTGCCACGTGAACCTGTGCATCGAGAAGTTGATCGGGATAGTTCTCGATGACCAAGTCCTCTCCCGTCAGCAAAGAGGCAGCAAGTAGCCTCAATGCGCTGTTCTTTGCTCCGCTGATATTCAGCTCGCCTACGAGGCGTGAACGGGAGACTCGCAAGCAGAAGTTCCTTGTGTCGATTGGTGCCATGACATGAGAAAATTATGAACCTGTTGGGGGGCGTTGTTACTGGGAGAGTTTCAGAGGCGGATATTCTTTATCCAAGTGCGGTTTGACACATGCCATTCCACGCTGCGGCGGAAGCCCTCCATTGGGTGTATTTGCGGGGACCAGCCAAGCAAGCCGTTTGCCTTCTTGATGTCGGCAGAGGTGTCCTTCATGTCAGAGTTGTTGGCAGGCTTCTGGTCGATCACTGCTTTCTTGCCCAGCAGGTTTTCAAAGGTTTCGATCATGGTCCTGATCGTGACAGGTTCATTTCCACCACCAAGGTTGATGACTTCGTAACCCAAGGGCTTCATGGCTGCGATTGTACCACGAGCAATATCGTCCACGTAGGTGAAGTCTCGGCTCTGGCTGCCGTCGCCGAATAGATCGATGGGCGTGCCTTCGTCTATCCACTTGATAAAGCGCAAAATGGACATGTCCGGCCTGCCAGCGGGGCCGAATACGGTGAAGTAGCGCACGACTGTAACATCGATGCCATAGAGGTAGTGATAGGTGTAGGCCATTGCCTCCGCCGCCTTCTTGGACGCTGCGTAGGGCGAAATCGGCTCGTTGACCGGCATTGTCTCCACAAAAGGCATCTCTTGCCCAGCGTAGAGCGATGAAGTCGAGGCGAGCACAAACTTTTTCACCCCGTGGCGGCGCATACACTCCAAGAGGTTCAGCGTCCCCATCGCGTTGGTCGTCATATAGACGAAGGGATTCTCCATGCTGTAGCGAACGCCCGCGCGGGCAGCCAGGTTGAGGACGGCGGCGAAGCTATGCCTCGCAAAGAGGGCCTCCATCGCTGGCAGATTCTCAATGTCCAGCTTCTCAAAGCTGAAGCCCTCGCGTCCCTGAAGCTGTGCCAGGCGGTATTCCTTCAGGCGCACGTCGTAGTAGTCGTTCATGTTGTCGATTCCGACCACCTTGTAGCCCGCATCCAGCAGCATTTCTGCGGTCTTGGCCCCAATAAAGCCCGCCGCACCCGTTACAAGCACTGTCTGTTTGTCATTCATTCAGGATATGCCTATTTGAGAATCATGTTGATCATCGGCAGCAATTTTGAAGCCTTGGTGTGCCAAGCCTCTAGGCTACCATTGCAGCTACGGGCGTAGTCATACTCTGCCCCCTCCGGAATCATCGCGGACATGGCACGAACCCTTTCCGCGCCGCTCTCCAGTCTCGGGTTGATTTGCGCATCCAGCAGCCTCTGAACCAGTCGCCGCAGGGAACGCTCCGCGATGTAAAGAGTCTTCCGCTCGCCTATCTGGAGCTGCTTGTTCACGGCCCCTAGAGCAGTCAACTGCTTAAGCCCCTGACTAGCAGAACCCTTGCTGATGGACAAACGCAGCATGATGTCCTCCATGCTGAGCGGATCCTTGCTGCAATACAACAGCCCGTATATCATCGAGACAGAACGCTGGAACCCAAGAGCATCGCCGCCCGATGCGAAGGTCTCGATCATGGCGTTCTCCCATTCAACAAGTCTATCCGCAGATACTATCATCCAAAGGACAGAATGTTCATTTATATCTGAACAATCAAGACTTATTCTTCGAGTGGCAGCCCACTGGCGCCCGGCATGGGGAAAACGGTTCTTGAGTCCGGGCGCATGATATGTGATTTATCCAATCATCATGACCAAAGTCGCACTCGTTACAGGTATCACCGGGCAGGACGGTTCTTACCTTGCCGAACAACTTCTTGAAAAGGGCTACACAGTTCACGGCATCATCCGCCGCTCCAGCTCTTTCAACACGGGCCGAATCGACCACCTTTACAACGACCCGGAGCTGCTCGACAAACGCTTCTTCCTGCACTATGGCGACCTTGCCGACTCCAGCAACCTCAACCGCCTGCTGGAAAAGTGCGCCCCGGACGAGATTTACAACCTCGGCGCACAGAGCCATGTGAAGGTGTCCTTCGAGGTGCCCGAATACACAGCCGACGTGGACGCGATGGGCACATTACGCTTCATCGACGCCATCAAGGAGGTGGGCCTCAAGGACAAGACGCGCTTCTATCAGGCCTCGACGAGCGAACTATACGGCAAGGTGCAGGAAATACCGCAGTCCGAAACGACGCCCTTCTACCCGCGCAGTCCATACGGCGTGGCCAAGCTCTACGGCTATTGGATAATCGTCAACTACCGCGAGGCCTACGGCATCCATGCCAGTAACGGCATCCTTTTCAACCACGAGTCCCCGCGCCGTGGCGAGACCTTCGTAACGCGCAAGATTACCCGTGCCGCCGCCCGCATCGCCCATCAAAAGCAGGACCGCCTGTACCTAGGCAACCTATCCGCAGAGCGCGACTGGGGCTACGCGCCAGAGTACACCGAGGGCATGTGGCGTATGCTCCAGCAGGAAACGCCCGATGACTACGTGCTGGCCACGGGAGAAAAGCACACCGTGCGCGAGTTCTGCACCGAGGCCTTCGCAGAAGTGGGCCTTCCGATTCACTTCGAGGGCGAGGGCGTGGACGAGAAGGGCATCTGCGACAAGTCGGGCAGGGTGCTCATCGAGGTGGACCCGGAGTATTTCCGCCCGACCGAGGTGGAGCTACTTATCGGCAATCCCGCCAAGGCAAAGCGCCAGCTCGGCTGGGAGCCAAAGACCAAGTTTGCCGACCTAGTTCGCATAATGGCACGCGCGGACATGGAAAAAGTGTCCCGCCTAGGTTACTAGCATGTTCCGGCAAGGCCTAGTGATTCCATGATCCACACTCTATCAACTACGGACAAAATCTACGTCGCGGGGCACCGCGGCATGGTCGGCTCGGCCATTGTCCGCGCTCTGACAGGCGCTGGTTATGACAACATAGTTCTGCGCACGCATCGCGAGCTGGACCTTATGGACCATCGGGCCGTGGACGGGTTCTTCAAGGTGGAAAAGCCGGACGTGGTCATCGACGCTGCGGCCAAGGTCGGCGGCATCCATGCTAACAACACCTACCCGGCAGACTTTCTGCGCGAGAACATGTGGATGCAGATGAACATCATCGACGGGGCATGGAAGAACGGGGCCAAGAGGCTCCTGTTCCTAGGCAGCTCCTGCATCTACCCCCGTCTTGCCGAGCAGCCGATGCGGGAGGACTGCCTTCTTACGAGCGCGCTCGAACAGACGAACGAAGCCTATGCGCTGGCAAAGATTTCGGGCCTAAAATACTGCCAGTATCTGCGCCGCCAGTACGGGGTCATGTTTCACAGCGCCATGCCGACAAACCTCTACGGCCCCGGCGACAATTACCACCCACAGAACAGCCACGTCCTGCCAGCCCTCATCCGCCGCTTCCACGAGGCGAAGCTCGCGAACGCACCCGAAGTTGTCATGTGGGGCACCGGGACACCTCTTCGGGAGTTCCTGCACTCTGACGACCTTGCCGCGGCTGTGCTGCACCTTCTCTCGCTCGCCAACCCGCCGGACTGGGTGAACGTGGGCAGCGGCAGCGAGGTCAGCATTGCGGAACTGGCCCGCCTTGTGAAGGAGGCCACAGGCTACACGGGCCGCATAGTCCACGACACCACCAAGCCCGACGGCACGCCGCGCAAACTTATGGACAACAGCCTGATACGCTCCACGGGCTGGGAACCGAAGATTGCTCTTGCCGATGGCATACGCCGCACCTATCAGGACTTTCTGAACGAGCAGGCCGCCGGAGAGCTTCGGGCATAATCAGGCAGAGGGTAGTCGTCCCTGCTTGCCACATCATCAAGCGCTTGTGAATCTCAGCTTGTCATGCCTCTTCGAGGTGTCGGCTTGGGGTCCGAATCTCTTTCGGAAGACTATCCATTGCTGGCCTAGAAACGCACGAACCCACAGCAAGCGGTCATGGGAAAACACGCATCGTACAAGGCAAAGGGACTGGCCCTTATCGGCTGCACGACTCTCCTGTTGGCGGCTGGATGCATGAACGATGACGCCGACCAAGTCACCGTGTACACTCCGCGCAAGCCCGCGTTGGAAGAAGTGCTGGCTGCGGAGGAACTCGCGCAGGCTATAGAAATCATGGGCACACGCAAGGCAAGAGTGCGGCCGGAGGCCTGGTTTGCTCCCGCTTCGGACAAGGGCTACTACGTGGGCGACACCCAGTATGCCAGACGCACATTGCCCCAGATTGTCGCCAAGCCTGCACTAAGTGCCCGAGTCGTCCCACTGAGCGACTTCGACCCTGCATCTCCCCGAACGTTCCTGCCGCTCGAAGCGGCGCGCTGGGACAACATCGGCTGGTATGGAGACGGGGAGCGCACCGCCATTGCGGGCAGCGATGCCACCGCCACGCGAATAGCAGTGGCGCGCTATCTCCAGGAGCAGCACGGTGTGCGCTGGTGGGCGGCAGGCGAAATGGGCGCGGACTACCCGAGCAATATCGACATGACCCCGCAGCCGATGCAGGTGACGGTGCAGAAGCCCTCTTTCTATTCCCGGCAGATGTACTATAGCCGAGACCGTGCCGAGGCGCAGATATGGGGCCTTCGCAACGGCGTTCGCGGTCACCTGAGCATGAATCACGCCCTGCCGCAGATACTTGGCGCAAATGCAACAGACGAACATCCTGAATGGTTCCCTCGCTTTGATGGGCTTGCCGCCAACGAAATCACTTGGAGCAGGCGCCGCCCTCCGCACCCTCTTTACACGAGCGAAGCTATGGCAAAGGCGGCCTCCGAGGCCGCAGCAAAATGGTTTCGTGCCAATCCCGCTTCGTCCTCCTTCTCCATAAGCCCGCCGGATACGAGCCTTGTCGGAGATCTGGAGGCATACCGGAGCGTAATCGTGGATGGAGCGCAGTTCCGCGGCAGACCGGACCTTTCCAACGCGTTTTTTGTCTTTGCGAACAACGTGGCTGTGGAGCTTGCCCGCGAGTTCCCTGAGCGGTATCTGGGAATGCTTGCCTACTGGTGTTACGAGAATCTGCCCGACTTTGCTCTCGAAGCCAAGGTCATCCCCTTCCTGACGGCGGACCGTTCGCAGTGGTACGACAGCGCCTTTCGCGAAGAGGACATTGCTCTTGTCCGCAAATGGGTGGCCAATGGGTCGGAAATTGTCGGCACTTGGGACTACTACTACGGCGGTCCATTCCTCGTCCCAAGGGTCTTGCTAGAGACGGTGAAGGAGAGCATCCCGATCCTGCACAGGGAGGGGGTGCGCGCATTTTTCTGTGAGCTTAACCCGGTATGGGGCTACGATGCGCCCAAGGCTTGGATCGCGGCTCAACTGCTCTGGAACGCCGATGCGGATCCGGCCGCGCTCGAAAGGGAGTTTTTCGCTTCCTACTTCGGCCCGGCTGAGGACGCCATGCTGCGCTTTTTCAGGCTCGCAGACAGGCAGTGGATGGCCCAGCCAGGCCCGGCAAGGTGGATCAAGTATTACGAGGACGCGGATCAGGCCCTGCTCTTTCCTCCTGCCATACTCGCGGAGCTTGGGGCCTTGGTGGACGAGGCGCTGGGGCAGGATTTGAACCCTCGGTACAGGGAGCGCGTTCAGCTTGTGGCAGATTCGTTGCACGTTACCGAGACTTACTGTTCCACCTACCCGGCATGGGAACAGCTCGCCCGCTGGAGTCCGGCCCAGGGCGTGGAGCGACTTGGGGAAATGCTCGACGCCTATGTTTCCGCACGGGAAACACTCCGCCTGTTGCCCGACTCGGCTGAAGGTCGCCGTTCCGGGATGCTTAAGGGATCCCTCGTATTTCTATATTGTGACGATCCTTTGCCGGGGCGTCTCATGCTGGCAGGGGCTGGCATGAAGGCTGCGGAGCGGGCCGCCGTAGCCGCAAGGCTGCCGGACTATTACGCACAGATAATGCGGGGGCGTGTCGCCAGGCTCATGGAGCAACCCTTTGCTGATGGGCTGTCTGGCTGGACTATCAGCGGCTGGCCGGAAACCCAGCCGGTTCTGGAAGCAGCTGGTGAGGGCGTTGTAAGATTCGCTTCGGCCAATCACATGACGATGAGTCGCAGCTTCACGGCCCGGCCAGGCATTGCCTACGGACTGGCTCTGCGCGCCGATGGGCTGGTGGGGCCTGCGTCCTCGATACGTCTGCTCATGGAGTTTCTGGATGCCGATGGCAATACGCTCAACTTCAGCTCGGACAGGCTGCCATCCGGCCCCCTGACCGATGCCACTCTGGCCGTCGCCGCCAGAGCGGCAAAGGGCACGCAGACCGTGCGCATTACAATCAGCGCCCGCAGTCAGGACGTAGGGGAACAGATTCTATTATCTGCCCGCTGAACACAGTTCAAATAGCACAGGAAGCCGAGCTGTTGGCGCAGCCTACGTCAACCCACGCCAAAGATGCTAGAGCATTTCCCAGTTATCTTGCGCAGTCACGCAAGGTTCGCGAT
>LVBW01000022.1 GCA_001604585.1 Puniceicoccales bacterium Verruco_02
AGGTACGCAAGCTCCTTTACATGGCAGCAATGGTCCACAGCCGCTTCGACCCGATCGCCAAAACCCGCCGCAAAGATCGTCCCTAGCAGAAATCAAAGTTGTTCGAGGCGGCCCCCGACTATGCCTTGAATCCAATACCGTAGCTGTCAGTAAGACCGGCAATTTGTTGCGAATGCTCCGGTAGGAACGCCTCTGCGAGCCGTAAGCTCAGGATTGGATAGCCGCACTTGAGGCATGATATTTGCAGTAAACTCAGTAAGTAACTCTTGTACGTACATGCATACGCCCGCCGGATTTTGTCCTGCGGGCGTTATTGCGGATAAGTTGGGCGCTTGTTCGGGAAAATAACTCTTAGTTAATGGCAACAAGGCTGCCGCGGAGTTCTTCGGGAATATCGTCTATGCTCACTATAAGGATGTCGCCTTCTTTTGTCCCTTCAAGCATGGCCGATTCTGACTTGGCACTCATGTTGCCAATAACATCGTTGGGCAGGGAGTACATGGCTCCGGTGGCCGGGTCCACGATGAGCATACCTATCAGGCCGCCAAAAATGATGTTGCCGAAATACCAACCATTCACGGTGGAATTTAGAGACACCTGCTTGTCGTAGTATCCTTCAAGGGAATAGTGAACGGTGTAGGATACGCCTTTGAAAAAGCCGCTGGAGCGCTCAAGCGAGACGCTTGTGGGACTTTTACCAGTGAAGACGACCTCGCCGGTCCTGTTGTTGACTATCTTTATCGACGCGCCTGCGGGCAGGCTGCGAATAAGGACTGTCTCGGTTTTGCCTCCATCGACGATGGATGCACATCCGCCAAGGGATGTTATTGATGCTATGAGTGAGAGACTTGTGATTATATGGGTTAGTTTCATGCTCCTGCATGAGATTCTTGATGTTGCCAAGAGTCAAACGGTATTTTTCGGCAAATGCAAAAGCGCCTGCAATGGTAAATTCCATTGCAGGCGCTTGTTAACATACCTGTGCTTATACAGGACAGTCGTGTTCTATGGCGCTGTTTGCTGTCTATTACGCGTGCGCTTCAAGCAGCAACTCCAGCATCCTCTTGGCGCTGTCCGGAATCTTTGTTCCGGGGCCGAAGATCGCGCTGGCACCGTTCTTGTAGAGGTAATCATAATCCTGCGCGGGAATGACACCACCGCATATAACCATGATATCCTCGCGACCGAGCTTCTTAAGCTCCTCGACTAGCTGCGGGAGCAGGGTCTTGTGTCCGGCGGCGAGCGAACTCATGCCCACGATATGCACGTCGTTCTCCACTGCCTGACGCGCGGTCTCCTCCGGCGTCTGGAATAGAGGCCCGATGTCCACGTCGAAGCCGAGGTCGGCGTAGCCTGTGGCCACCACCTTGGCGCCGCGGTCGTGCCCGTCCTGCCCCATCTTGGCAATCATTATGCGCGGACGGCGCCCCTCCGCCTTCTCGAACTTCTCGATAAGCTCCTTCACCTCGTCCATCGTCTTGTCCTTTCCGAACTCCTTGGCATAGACACCGCTAATCGAACGAATCTGCGCCTTGTAACGGCCAAACACCTTCTCCATAGCGTCGGAGATTTCGCCAAGCGATGCGCGGGCCTGTGCGGCCTTTACGGCGAGATCCAGGAGGTTGCCCTCCGCTTCGCCAGCGGCCACCTTGGTAATCTCCTCCAGCGCCAGGCGCACGGCAGAGTTATCGCGGTTGGCGCGCAGCTTTTCGAGGCGCTTGATCTGGCTCTCGCGAACAGCGGAGTTGTCGATGTCGAGAATGTCGAGCTTCTCCTCCTTTTCGAGGCGGTACTTGTTAAGGCCGACGATTGTCTCCTGTCCGGAGTCGATGCGGGCCTGACGGCGTGCGCTGGCCTCTTCGATGCGCATCTTGGGGATGCCAGCCTCGATGGCCTTGGTCATGCCGCCAAGAGACTCGGCCTCCTGAATGTGACCCCAGGCCTTCTTGAGAAGGGCATCGGTGAGGGCCTCGACATAGTATGAACCGCCCCAAGGGTCTATGACGCGGCAGATGCCCGTCTCGGCCTGAAGGTAGAGCTGCGTATTGCGCGCAATGCGGGCGGAGAAGTCTGTCGGCAGGGCGATGGCCTCGTCGAGCGCGTTGGTGTGCATACTCTGCGTGTGGCCGAGCGAGGCGGCCATGGCTTCGATGCAGGTGCGGGCGACGTTGTTGAAGGGGTCCTGCTCTGTGAGACTCCAGCCGGAGGTCTGCGAGTGTGTGCGCAGGGCCATCGACTTGGGGTCTTTGGGGTTAAAGTCCTTCACGAGCTTGGACCAGATCAGGCGCGCGGCGCGCATCTTGGCAATCTCCATGAAGTAGTTCTTGCCCTGTGCCCAGAAGAAAGAGAGGCGCGGCGCGAAGGCGTCCACGTCGATGCCAGCCTTGACGCCCGTGCGGAGGTATTCGAGACCGTCGGCCAGGGTGTAGGCCATTTCGAGGTCGGCCGTGGCACCGGCTTCCTGCATGTGGTAGCCGGAAATGGAGATCGAGTTGAACTTTGGCATGAACTTCGAGGTGAACTCGAAGATGTCGCCGATTATCTTCATCGAAGGGGTGGGCGGGTAGATGTAGGTGTTGCGCACCATGTACTCCTTCAGAATGTCGTTCTGAATCGTACCGGAGAGCACCTCCATCTTTGCACCCTGCTCGAGGGCGGCCACGATGTAGAAGGCGAGAATGGGCAGCACGGCGCCGTTCATCGTCATCGACACGCTTACCTTGTCGAGCGGGATGTTCTTGAAGAGAATCTCCATGTCCAGGATGGAGTCGATGGCCACACCGGCCTTGCCCACGTCGCCGACAACGCGCGGGTGGTCAGAGTCATAACCGCGGTGCGTTGCAAGGTCGAAAGCCACGGACAGACCCTTCTGACCCGCAGCGAGGTTGCGCCGGTAGAAGGCGTTCGACTCCTCTGCCGTGGAGAAGCCCGCATACTGGCGGACCGTCCAAGGGCGGAACACATACATCGTGGCGTAAGGGCCGCGCAGGAAGGGCGCGATGCCCGCCTGATAGTCGAGGTGCTGCATCCCCGCAAGGTCCTCCTCTGTATAGAGGGGCTTTACGGGAACCTGCTCCAAGGTGTTGTAAATGTGGTGTTCGAGGCTCTCGCCCATGTCCTTCTCGAAGGCGGCCTTCCACTGTGCAAACGTAGGCTTGCCAAGGTCGGCGCTTTTGTAGGCGAGCTTTGTGAAATCTGGCTTATTCATTTTATAAAATGCTCCTGTTTCGTTGGCTGATGCTCGTTCTACTTGGCAAGGGCACCCGTGAGGACGAGCATCTTGCGGTTGAGGGCGTAGTTGTTGGCGCGAACGTTCACGTATTCGTCGATGCCCGCTTCCTTCCAGACTAGCTCGGTCTCGGGCGTAGGCGCACCGGCCAGCATCACGTATGGGGCCTCTGGCAGGGCCTTGAGGGCCTGAGCCGTGGGGATGGCGTAGGTTGCGTAGTTGTCGTCGCTCGAAGTGATGACGACGACCTTCGCCTTGCTGTCCACGGCGGCCTTGACCGCATCTTCGACACTCTTGAAGTCCACCTCGTTGAGCATCTTGATGCCTGCGGCGTTGAAGAAGGCGCTCGTCCAGTCCGCACGGATGCGGTAGGCGCGGCTGGCACCCATGTTTGCCTGAAGTATCTGCGGGGCGCTGCCGTATTTGGCGGCATAGGCGCTGGAGGCGTTGCGCAGTTCCTCGTACTGTTCGCTGGCGCGGTGGGCAACGACGGGCTTTGCGATCTCGGCCTTGCCCTCGCGCAGCAGTTCGCTCATGGCGCCGATAGTAGCGCCCTCGCCAGCCGCTTCGATAAGCTTGGAAACAACCGAGCAGGAGCAGCAGCCGCACATGTGGATGGAATCCATCTTGCGCGCTGCTTTCACCGCTGCGGAGCGGGCCACGAATACGGCGGCTGGGTCCGGCAGGCGTGTTTCCACGGCCTTTTCCATCGTGTTCGGATAGGCGTTAATGCCCACCAGTTCGTCGCGGCGCTGCTGAATCTTCTTGTAACGCTCCTCGCGCAGCTTGGTCACCGCGTCGGCCACAATACCGCTCTCAAGGGCCTTGCTCATGCCGCCGAGGGACTCGATCTTCTGGAATGCCTCCCAGGCCTTGGCAGCGAGCTGATCCGTCAGCCACTCCACGTAATAGGAGCCGCCAGCGGGGTCGATCGTGCGCGTAAGCTCGCACTCTTCCTGAAGGATTACCTGCTGGTTGCGGGCGATGCGGCGCGAGAACTCTTCGGGCGAGGCAAAGGTCTCGTCAAAGAGGCTCGTGTGCATCCCGTTGACTCCGCCGATCGCGCCGGAGAAGCTCTCCGTTGTCGAGCGCAGCATGTTCGTGTAAGGGTCGAGCTGGCTCTTGTTCCACTTCGCGCCGCGGGCGTGAATGTAGATGGAGCGGGACTCTTCCTTGCCGCCGAAAGCCTCGACGATGCGGCTCCAAAGAACGCGGGCCGCGCGAAGCTTGGCAATCTCCATGAAGAAGTTGCTGCCTATGGAAAGAGTGAAGCGGATGCGCGGGGCAACCTCGTCGATTGTAAGGCCGCGCTCGCTAAGCTCGCGGACATATTCCGCCGCCGTGGCCATCGCATAGCCCAGCTCCTCGACCGCGCTTGCGCCACCGTCGGAGTAGGGCATGGAGGATACGCCTATCGTCTGGAGCTTGGGGGCGTTTTCCGCCGCAAAGCCCGTCGCGACGGCCATCTCGTTGTATGCCTCTTCAAGAGAGAGGGGCAGCTTGCCTTCGGCGGCGAGAACGCCCAGAGGGTCGCTCTCGACGCAGCCTCGCAGCTCTTCGAGCTTTTCGCCGCGCTTTTCGGCAAGGGCTGCCATCAGGGCGAGGGCGGGCAGGCCGCTCGCGCCGGACTGGATAAAGGTGCTTATCATGCCCATGTGCACGCCTTCGAGCGCCTTCTCAAGGTCCGCAAGAGAAGACAGGCTGAGACCGCCTACGCCCACTTCGCCAACTTTGGCCTTGTCCGCGTCGATACCGGCGCGGGAGGCGGCGTCGAGGGGGATGTTCACCTCGCTCTGGCCGCGTGCAAGGTCCGCCAGTATGGCCTTGTTGAACTCTTCGGGCGTTGGCAGAGGCAGTTCCTGGGAGATTTCCCAAGCGTTGTCAGCATAGCCATCGACCTTGGACGAGCGTGCGCGTCCGCCCATGCCGGGCAGGTCGCGCTTTATCTCCAGCCCGGCGATGTCTTCGCGGCGGTAGATGGGCTCCAGCGTGATGCCTTCGACGGTGGGGCTGCGCAGGGTCTTGTCAAAGGGCTTGCCCTTGAGCAGTTCCTCCGCTGCCGCCTTCCACTGTTCGTAGGTGTGAGGCTGGAAGTTTTCCAACAGGTTCAACGCAGCTGTGTTCTGCGTCTGCGGCTGGTCTTCTGAATTCATATTCTCGCGTGAAGAGTTCGGTGTTTAAACGAAAAAGTCTTGGAAGCCTCGGAGCAGCCTGAACGATGCCGGGCAGCGTCCGCGCAAGCCTGCTTGTTTATTAGTCATACTTACGGGCTGTCAATCAAGTTGCGACCCTTTCGGGTATGCTCCTATGCCTCTATTGTTGCGGATATTGCGGGTTTTGCACCTCAGCATTGGTGGAGGTGGAATGGTACGCTCATTGCAGGCCAAACTGAAGTATAACTTATAAAGGGCATTGCGGAATGTTGGCATGTCGCTGCCATGTTTTTGCCGCCTGAGTGAATGCCAGAGTTGGCTTGTGGCAAAATGCTTGTCCCTTTTCCATGAACTACGGCAAGAGCATGGTACCGAATGTGTAAAAACGACAAGACTGTGCAATGAATTCCCATTTCGACGTATCTTGCCTGCACTGGCATTTCTTTGATGCGTTGCCTGTTTGATTATGCGCGATTTCGACGATAAATTAACTCTCCCGCTACACAAGCCCGCGGGACTGTCGAATTAGCGGTCCTTAGCTTCCAGAATGGCCAGCACCATGAATGCCTTTGGATTCCCCAAGGCGTTTGGTTACAAGGTTAAACAACAATAGAAATCTCCTAACATGAGTCTTTTCTCAAGATTCGCCGTAATAGTCGCCGCCTGTGTTGGCGGACTGATCATACTTTTCATCGTCGGGCAACAAAGCCTGTCGTCCGTGGCCAAGGCTTCGGATTCCCTTGTGCGCAATGAATTGGTCCCGATCATCGAAAAGGACTTCCCGCACATGGACAGGTTGCAGGAATCGCTAAGTCTGTTTCTCAACGCCGACCGCGATGCATATCAGGCGGCTATTGCACTTATCGCCACCCGGACCGCGGACAGCCGCTCGGCGCTGGACCTAGCCGTGAAGGACGCGCACGACAACATCAAGCAGGTCCGCGATCGCGTGGGCAAGGGCATTGAGATGGCCTCCATCGGCGGGGCGGAAGTCTCCGATTTTAACGAGAGCTTCAAACTTTGGAGCGCGGAGATGGAGGCTGCTCTTGGGACGGCGCAGGCGCTCTTCCAGAAGACTCAGGAGCGCAACCAGTTCTCGGAGCGCGTGCACGGCAGCTTCGCCCCTATGCGAGATGTCATCAACCAGATGCAGGACATATCGGAGAATTCCAATGCGGAGGCTTTGACCTTTCTACTCAGCGCGGACAGAGACCTCTACCAGGCGATGCTGGGCCAGATGGAGATTATGGATGAGCGCGACCTTGGCAGGCTGCGCGCGCTGGAGGCTGACCTGCGCGAGAACATCACCCAGGTGCGCGAGCGCATCGCAGCCGCAGTCGCTAGGGAAGGGGCGAACTATGGCGAGCGTCCGGCGCAGTTTGAGAAGCTCTTCACCCCTTGGGCCAAGGACTGCCTTGGCATAGCCGCGTCCAGTATGGACATGTCCGCCCAGCAGGCCTCCTACATCCAGAGCGTGAAGAAGCTGGACAAGTACTTTGCCGACGCAAGGACCAGTATCGACAACCTTTCCGGCGTGCTCGAAGATCGGCTGCCCAAGATGCAGAAAAGTGTCGAGGAAAAGGTTCAGGCTGCGGGGAAGAAGAACGAAGAAACGCAGGAGGGCATACGTAGCTCCATCTTCACCTTCCTTGCTCTGGCCATCATCGTCGGCATCGGCGTTGCAGTACCCGTCGTAGCCACGGCCCGGCGCATCGTGCGTGTGCTTAACACCGCCATGGGCGACCTAGGCTCTGCCAGCTCCCAGGTTGGCTCAGCGTCTTCGGCCCTGGCCTCGGCCAGCACGAACCTTGCCCAAGGCGCATCTCAACAGGCGGCCAGCCTCGAAGAGACAATGGCCTCGCTCGACGAGCTTTCGTCCATAACCAAGCAGAACGCCGAAAGCGCCGGACAGGCCAGCGAGGGCGTGCGCAAGAGCCTCGACGCCAGTTCCAGAGGGCGCAACTCGATGCAGGCCATGCTTACGACGATGCAGAAGATCAAGGAGTCTTCCGATCAGACCGCGCAGATAGTAAAGAGCATCGACGACATCGCTTTCCAGACGAACATCCTGGCCCTGAACGCCGCCGTCGAGGCCGCCAGGGCGGGCGACGCTGGCAGGGGCTTTGCCGTTGTCGCCGAAGAGGTGCGAATGCTCGCCCAGCGCAGCGCCGAGGCGGCCAAGGCCAGCGCCGTGAAGGTGCAGGATGCCCGCCAGCGCACAGAGGAGGG
>LVBW01000086.1 GCA_001604585.1 Puniceicoccales bacterium Verruco_02
TCGAGCAGTTCTTTGAAAACAGTGCGGCGACCGACGCCACACCCATCTGGAGCGTGGCCAAGACGCGCATCTACATCAGTGCGCCGGACGGTGTCTGCGGCGTGTTCGAGCATGATCCCGACGCGACAACCGCGCCCACGGCCTCCAAGGCAAGTCTGCTCTTGACCGACTATCTGGGCAGCATCGACATCGCGGCAGACTTCACAAGCGGTATGGTTCTCACCTTCGAAAACCGAATTCAGAAGTTCAGCTACGACCCCTAGGGGAAGCGTCGCAATCCGACTAACTGGATGGCCCCGGATGTTTCCAGCGATTCCTCGAAGATGGGCATAACGGACATGGGTTTCACGGGCCACGAGATGCTGGACGAGCTGGGCCTAGTCCACATGAACGGCCGCATCTACGACCCGCTATTGGGAAGGTTCCTGAGTGCGGACCCAACAGTACAGTTCCCAAGTTTCTGCGATAGCTATGCCTAGACCTCACAAACTGGTCCAATCTGAATGAGAGTAATTCCGGCTTTGGTTCGTTGATGTTGGGGAATGCGGGGTCCGGCGGAGGGAGGGCGTAGCCCGACCGGAGTCGGGACCCGCAGGTAAGGATTGTTTTGCAAACTGGGCAGGCGGTAGCAAGCCCAAGGATCGGTGGGGACGCTGGTTATTGTAGTAATCGCGCCAGTCGGCAAAGACCACGCGCGCTTCTGGCCCGGCAAGAAACAGCTCAAGTTCATTTTCTTTTATGTCTGTCGCATTCTGACCGATTAGTGGTCTAATAAGTGGATATCCAAGGGCGTTGAGCAGCAGAGCGCAGGATTCGAAAATCTCTTCAACATCCGCACGGATTGACTCAGTAACGTGGGGTTCGATGCCAGCGTTTCCATTGTCCAAAATGTAACGCTGGGCACTGGTCGCGATAGCAATCGCTTTCCATTCCAGCCAGCGGATATGCGCTTGATGGAAGCTTCCTTTGCTGGAAATGAAGACGACTGCCGTGTTCCAGAATTCCTTGGACGCGTCGTGGCTTTTCAGCCTTTGGATAATGTCCTCCGTTTGGCCAATGTAGGCCATAGGACGGTCGTTTGTATCAGAACCACCAAAAAGGAAGTAGTCTACGCTTCCGGACGGGCGAAAAACAAATCAAGGCCACTTCTGGGAACGGCAATCGCCTGCACGATGTCGGTAGTCAGCTCTGCGATCCGAAGACATGCGGGATCGCCGGAAGGAAGAAATATCTGAATGGTCTTAGCGGATGGCATGGGCAGCCCGCAACATAAGTTGCGCTTATTTATTTACTTCCATTATGCTCGGCTCTTCAAGAATCAATTGCGACTGGTTTCATTGAATAAACGACAATCCTCCGGAAATCCTACCCTTGGCCTGCGTATTACTTGGTGGAAGGGAAACGAACACCATGAACTCCACAAGTATCAGCCTACTCCAGACCATCGCATCCACCGACGGCACGTTGACGCAGCATCAGCGGGCCGCGCTCACCGACCTGATCGAGGGCAGGGCAGCCCCGCGACTTACGCGCGACGCTCCGCTCCTTCTCAGCCAGAAGCAGGCGGCGAAGCTTCTCGGCATAAGCCGCGTTACGCTCTGGCGCATGACGAAATCCGGCTACTTCCTGCCGGTCGAAATCCTGCCCGGCACGTCTCGCTACCGCTACGAGGAAGTGGAGGCCGTCTCGCGCCTTGTGAAGGATGCTGTGCCCACGAAGTCAGGCATGGCCGCCTGATCGACGTCGCGCAGCTACAAGACGCTTCTCCAAAGCCCCTTCAATTCTAAGGGGCTATTTGTGTCCTCGGATGGAATGGCGGGACGAGTAAGTCCCGATCCAGATGGAGTCGTTCGGAACTATCTGGCCGATTACGGGGTTCTTGGGCCCTTGGGTGCGGAGGTGCCAGTTTTCCCTAGTTCTCGAAAATACTCGACCCCGTAACTTCTTGAATCAGCGCAACAAGCACGACGCGCAGCGAGTTCTCCAACCTGCTACATCAAAACTACGTCTCCGAACTGACGTAGTCGGAAAAAAACTACGTCGAGAACTACGTCTGGCGCTTCACGAAAATGCCCGTAGTTGACCAAGGTTTCGCGATTACGTGAGTCCCGCATATTCGCTGGGATCAGGCGCGTAACTTATTAAACAATAAGGCCTTCGGATTGCTCCGAAGGCCTTTAAATTGGGTGCAGGGGCTGGATTTGAACCAACGACCTTCAGGTTATGAGCCTGACGAGCTACCGGGCTGCTCCACCCTGCAATGTGTTTGAATTAAAAGGCTTAAAGTATACCGAATTGATTTCAGCGCAAGCACAAAGTTCGACAATTTCTGTTTGTCCAGATCTCGCGCACTCGTACTACTTCTTGATCTGAAGGAGCACCCAGCCATCGTTCTCTATCATCTGCTTGGCCTTCTTGTACTTAAGCTCCTGCACTTCGCTGCCCTTGCGAATGAGCACCGTGTCGTTACGATTCGGCTCGGACACGCCAAGGAAACGGGGGGCCACCTTGGGCAGTGAGACTTCGGGAGCCTTCGTTTGCTGTGGACGGGCAGGTGAGGGCGGCTGGTTGAGTGCGTTGCCGCTCTGTTGCAAGGCGCGCGAGCTAAGTTGCGGCGGTACGGCAATGCGTTGCGGGGGGAGGTTTATGCGCGGGGCCTGTTGCGCTGACTGGGGAAGCTCCTGCTGGCCACTAGCCGGTTCAGCCGGGCCGCTCTGGCGAGCAATGCGCAGCATCTGAATGAGGCTCTGGAATGCCTGCACGCTTGTGGCGCTGCGAAATATGCTGCCAGCAACTTGGGCGCGGATGACGTTCATCATCTGCTCGAAGAGCTTGAAGGCCTCGCTCTTGTACTCCTGAAGCGGGTCTTTCTGGCCGTAGCTGCGTAGCGACACGCCCTGACGCAGATCTTCCATCTCGGTAAGGTGGTTCTGCCAGTTGCGGTCTATGGCATTTATCACCACGTAACGTTCCAGCGACACCAGCGCCTCCGGCTCCTCCACGGCCTCCTTGGTCGCGTAGGCGGAGCGAATCTTTTCCATCAGTAGGTTCTTGATGTCCTCGACGCTACGGTTCTGAAACTCCTCGATAGTTGCCACAATCGGGAAGCTGCTCTGGAGCCATGCGAAGAAGGCGTGCAGGTTCTCCTGCTCCTTTTGGATGTTCTCGTCGATGCCGTAGTTTTCGAGACGGAACATGACCTCTTCCTCGACGAGGTCGAAAATGGTGTCCTTGGGCGTGGCGGAGCTGATGGCGGCGCCGCGAAGCCCATATATTACCTCGCGCTGCTGGTTTAGCACATCGTCGTACTGGAGCAGGCGTTTGCGCGAAGAGTAGTGAATCTGCTCCACCTTCTTTTGCGCGTTTTCTATGACCATGTTCAGCCAACGATGCTCCAAGGGCTTGCCCGGCTCGAAGGAATTTTCCAGCACCTTGCCTGCGTAGCCCTGATTGGAATACAGGCGCATCAGGTCGTCCTCCAGCGACATGAAGAACAGGGACTTGCCCGGGTCTCCCTGGCGGGCGCAGCGGCCGCGTAGCTGGCGGTCTATGCGGCGCGATGTGTGGCGCTCTGTGCCTATCACGTATAGGCCGCCTAGGTCCGCCACGCCTTCGCCAAGCTTGATGTCCGTGCCTCGGCCAGCCATGTTGGTGGCGATTGTAACAGCCCCCTTCCAACCGGCGCGGGATACGATCTCGGCTTCCTGCTGGTGATACTTGGCGTTAAGCACATTGTGCGGAATCTTCGCCATACGCAGCATTCGGCTGAGAACTTCCGATGCCTCCACGCTCACCGTGCCGACAAGGCAGGGCTGGCCACGCTTGTGGGCGGCGCTTATTTCCTCGATAACGGCTCCGAACTTGTCGCGTCTTGTCTTGTAGATAAGGTCGTTGCCGTCGGCACGCACGCAGGGGCGGTGGGTGGGAACCACCATGACCTCCAGACCGTAGATGTCCTTGAACTCGTTGGCCTCGGTCTCGGCCGTGCCTGTCATGCCTGCCAGCTTGTCGTAGAGGCGGAAGTAGTTCTGGAGCGTGATAGTGGCGTAGGTTTTTGTCTCCTTCTCGATGGCGACGTTTTCCTTGGCCTCTATGGCCTGATGCAGCCCCTCGGACCAGCGGCGGCCGGGCATGGTGCGGCCCGTGTTCTCGTCAACTATGAGCACCTTGCCCTCCTGCACGACGTAGTCCACGTCGCGCTCGTAAATGCTATATGCGCGCAGTAATTGGCTGATGGAGTGGATGTTGCCGCTCGTCTCCTCGAATTTCTGCTGCGCCATCGCCTTTTGCTCCTCCTTCTGGCGGGCGTCGATGTCGGGGTCGCTGTCGATTTCCTGAAAGATGGCGGGCATGTCCGGCATCACGAAGGCGTCTTGATCGTCGGGGGCGAGCAGGTTGCGCCCCATCTCGGTAAGGTCAGCGGAGCGGCCCTTTTCGTCGATGACGTAGTAGAG
>LVBW01000002.1 GCA_001604585.1 Puniceicoccales bacterium Verruco_02
GGCTGATACGACGTTAAGTAGTTCCATGCACTGCTTATTGCATTGCCGATATATGAGGCCACGCTGCTAATCGCATTTCCTATACCACAAAAGAACGACCCTATTGATCCCCAGAATCCTCCGCCGCTGCACAGGCCGTAGAACTCCCGGTTGTTCACGGGATCGCCGCCGCAGAAGGCGTAGAGATTTACTCCTGAGCCTGCGACTCCCGCTGGGTCTCTGGATATGAAGCGCCCTAGCGACGGGCTGTAATACCTTGCGCCGTAATAGATAAGCCCCGTTTCGTCGCGGCATTCTGTGCCGAAGCCGAAGCGTTCGTACGAAGCGCAGTCCGCGTCTGTTGCCACCAGATGTCAAAGCGTTCTCCATAGGGGCCGTGGTCCGCCGTGCCGATCAGTTCGCCCGTCGCGCCGTTTGTCCATGTTACTATGTTCCCGCGACCGTCATAGCCGGGCAGCGCACGGGTGCCGCGCTCGTAATCCCGCACCGATAGGAGTCGCCACGCCTCCCCCGCGCCGCCGCGCTGCCAGTGATACCCGCGCGAGAGCGTCGAGTTTGTCACCGTGCCGTTGCTGTTTACTGTCACTTTCACTTCTGCGATCAGGTCGTTACCGTAATATATATACCGTATTCGCTCGGAGTCCACACTGGTGTTGTAAATGAGCTTTTCCGTCCGCCATCTGTCGGTGTAGTAGGTATGAGCGAGTTGATGTCATGACGATGGCAGGGCGTTGTGTTGTTCAGTCAGAGGGAGGCGAGTTTTGCTCTTGAAACGATAGAGGGTACGTAGCCGAGAAGCCGTACAAGCGCCATTTTCAAAGAACGTCATGATTTGCATGTGTTTTGGCACGCGGCATTTCATCGGCTATGGTTGGCCTGTACTGTTTCACTTATTCAGCAACCTGCTGATGGACAGTGGATTCATTTCTCTTGAGTTTCCTATCTTCATCGATATTCTTCATTTCATCAATCAATTCGTCAGCTGTCCTTCCATTTAACCGTGGAGCATACACAGAAAATAGATCATACTCATTCATAGCATCTTTGCCTTTATTATACACACCTGCCTTTTCATAACTGTCATCGATAATCAATTGGTATGCGCGCAAAATAAGGCCTTCTCGATTAACGCCGACTTCATGCCTCATGGCATTAATCGAGGCATCAAGCGACTCTATTGATGTTGCATCAAGACTTACAGGGCTTGAATGCTTACAAACTGTCACACATAGAACAACCGATGCAACTACGGAATACACGAGCAGTAACTTGTATGTAATTTTCATTAATTTTCGTAATTATAGGTCATTCCAAATTTAAAAGACTAGATTAAGGCCACCTCGAACAACCCGCCCTTCCATTCATGCCGCACCCGATTGGCTGTTGGTGACAAGCCTGGCTCAATAATCGGACGATTTCGAGCTTGTTTTCGTTGTTTATCGCGATTTGTTCCCGTTTGACGCCTCTTTTGAGGCGCATTTCGCGATATTCGTACACGCTCACGCCCGGCAGCCAAGCCTTGCACAGCGATCCATGTTGTAAACGAGGTTCCCGAGGCCTGTTTCGAAGATCGCCCGGAGGATCCCCACACGCCGGAAGCGGTCAGCCCCGAACTGCGCCAGTCGCCCGTAAACGTGTTCCACTCGCGCACGAATCGCGTTTTTCAGCCGGTTGAGCGCCTTTTGCGCTTTGCTCAAGGGGTGATCCCGGTGGCCACGCTCGTGTATCTGGTTCTCGATCTTTTTATCCTTCAGCTTCTTGCAAATCTCTTCGCTTTGGTAGGCACTGTCCGCATACAGCGTCCCGTCGTCCTCCGCCACAAGCCCCTCCAGCGTCTGACTGTCGTGCAAGTTCGCCGCCGTTACTTCCCATGCCACGATAAGCTTGCTCGCAGCGTCCACTTTCGTGTGATTCTTGTAACCGAAGTGCGTTTCGTCGTTCTTCTTTGTCCAGCGCGCGTCCGTGTCCTTCTGCACGCCCTTGTTCGGGTTTTCGTCGAAGGCTTCGGGGCGCTTGCCGTCTTTTATCAAGTCGTTGTCCTCGCGTTTGTTACGCTGCTTGGGCGCTTCCACAAAGCTCGCGTCCACGATCTTGCCCGCCCTGCCGATCACCCCGCGCTTGTGCAGCGTCGAATCCAGGTGATCGAAGAGGGTCTTGATGCCCTCCGCACCGAGGCGTTCCTTGAAGAGCCAGATCGTTTTTGAGTCGGGCACATCGTCGCCAACATCCAGTCCAACAAAGCGTTGGAAACTGAAACGATCCAGTATCTGGAACTCCGTCTCGTCGTCCGAAAGGCCTTGGAACTTCTGTAGCACGACGATCTTGAACATCAGCACCAGGTCCCACGGACGCGGCCCGCCCTTCGGCTTTTCCGTGAACCGAATCCGCCCCTCCAGCACGGGCCGGAAGCTCTCCCAGTCGACGAAAGCGTTCAGCCGATCCAGCCCGCGTTCCTTCTTCGCCAGCTCCGCCTTGCGTTCCTGATAGTCAAACAATCCGCCCTGTTCCCTTGCCTTCTTGTAGCGCTTGTTTGTTTATATTGCACAAGCACTTGCGTGTCAAGTTGTTGGATGTGGCCTTTACCAGGCAACAGATTTTCCGAAAGTGGGTCCCAGAGCAAACGCTTACCGTGCAAAGAGACAAATACATGATGTCGTTAAGGACATGCAGGGAGGCGCTCATATTGATAGAGATAATGCAGGCATATGCTGTATATTACAAGTATCGTCGATGTGTTCCAGATGCCGTCGGCCCGGCAGAGTTGTCACCACAATAGTGGCGCGGTAATACGCCTGAGGATTACACGCGAAGGGCGTTGCAACGATGCCCTGTATGAATGAGCGATGAATAACTCGCATACACTCAAAGCCGTTGCAACGCCCTGCTCTGTAAGGACTTGAGCTGGCGTGAAGACGTTTGGGCAGTTATTTCGCGGCGCGCGTGCTCTCAGGTGGCCCGAAGTAGCTTGCCGGGACCTCGCCGAAGCTCAGTAAGACACGCTGTAACACGATCGCAGGGTCGATCATCCATATCTTGATGACGTGAGCTCCGGGCTTATCAATGCGGTGCTTTGTCGTCACTTTGCGGACTGCCTCCTGCACTGTTTTGCCCCAGTCCTCCTTGCCGTCGCCGACCGGAAGCTTCAGATCCACGATTTGCGGAGCCTCTTCATCCACCGATACCGCAAGGCGCAGACCGCGGTCCGGCATGAAGGCAAGCGTGGGAGACAGGGTCAGTTCTATTGACGCCTCGCCGCTCGAAACGGTGTACACAGAATACTCCAAGCGCGATGAATTCTTCGACAATGTACGGCTATCCACCAGCGCGGGCAAAGGAGTCACCCCTCCCTTGGTCCGTCCGAAATTGTCCAGCTTGCGCCACTCGATGCCCGCTTCTGCCACGGCACGGCTGAAGTTCACGACCTCGATGGCGACATACCCATCAGATTCGATAAATGAACCTGCTGGCGGTACTAGAGAAGAGGGATACTTCACAACCGGCACCCAGACCCGGATGCGTGTGCCTCGATTGTCCCTAATAACGACCAGAGGCTCTGACTTGCCCTCCGGAACCGCGCTCCAGTCAACGCTTACCTCAAAACGACGCGTCTGCGGGCCTACAAGTTCGCCCCGAGTCTCCGTCACCTTGAGCCATGGCACCGTCGTATCCACAGAGAATGCAACTGAGCCAAGACCACGGTTAAAGACCTCTATCCAGCGGGACGGCTGAGTGAGGGAATCCAAGCTCGGCAGCGTCGGGCGCTTCTGTCCCGGAATCTCCTCAGGCCAGCCATGTGCGGCCCCCTCGATCGCCACGCCTACCTCGCCATAGATGCTCGCCTGAATCTCGCTTACCGCAGGCATGGTGTTGCGCGGCGGCTGCTGCCAGATGTAGAAGCCAAGATGCGTCTGGTCGGCGAAATGCCGCCACTTGCCCTTGGCAAGGTATTCGTTGTAATAGCGGCTCAGCTCGGCGTCCTCGCGGAACAGGTCGCGCACCTGCTGTGCCGTGGTGTTGGTCTCGGCGCGGCCCTGGAAGGCATACAAGTTGTTGAAACCAGCTGTGACATACATCCTGTTGGTAATCGAGCTGGCACGCACAGGCCATTCCACTAGCTGGAAGAAGGCGTCGCGGTATTCCCAAGGCAGATCCTGCCTTATGCGCACAGCCAGTGTGTCGAGCGCGCTCCAAGACTCTGCCACACGGCGAGCCTCGTCGAAGTGCGTCGCGCTGAATACGCTGGAGCTAAGCCACTCCGGCTTGATGGAACCGTTGAGCTTGGTGTAACCCTCCACAAGGCTGGCGATTTCCTTCGCATACTTGGGGCCGAACTCGCGCTCCGCCCAAAGCTCTCCGTATTCGCCAAGGCGCTCGTAGGGCCACTGCTTCGGTGCCCATGCAAAACTCATGAAAAACTCTATGGGGAACTCCATGGGCTTAAGATCACCCACATTAACGATCCAGATGCGGTCTGCGCCGTATTCGTGCGCAAGGCGCATCTGCTCCCAGATCTTGGAAATCGGGGTGACGTTAAGCCACTTGTATGAACGAGGCCAGCCGACGTAGTCTATGTGATAGTAAACGCCAGCACCACCGGAACGCTTCCGCTCTTCCGCCGTGGGCAGACGGCGTATATTACCGTAGTTATCGTCGCACCAAAGAAGCGTCACATCGTCAGGCACCTGCATACCGTCCTCGTAATAGGTCTGAACCTCCTTGTACAAGGCCCACATCTGCGGAATCTGATCGGCAGGCTTGCCCACGGCCTCGGAGAGAATCACGCGCTGATCGCGGACAATGCGCTCCAGAAGCTCGATATTGGCATCCTCGCTCATGGCCATGTCTCCGTCGCCACGCATTCCGATGGTCACCATGTTGTCGAAATTACGATTACGGACCATTCCATCCCTCCAGAAACGGCTCAGCCCGTCGGGATTGGTGTCGTAGTTCCATTCGCCCTTGCCGTTGTGATGCCATTCCTGCTGGGAGCGCATCATCGGCTCGTGGTGCGAAGTGCCCATCACAATGCCGTATTCGTCGGCAAGAACCGGGTTCATAGGATCGTCCTCGTTGAAGGCATTGCTCCACATCGCAGGCCAGAGATAATTGCCGCGAAGACGCAGGATCAGCTCAAAGACATGCGAGTAGAACTCACTGTTCAGTTGGCCGAACTTGTCCTTGGCCCAGCCCGACAAGGCAGGAGCTTCGTCGTTGAGAAATATGCCGCGGTACTTCACTACCGGGCCTGGATTGATGATAGGCTTGGCAAGTGAAGCATACAGGGATCTGCTCTTCTTTGCAGGAACATCCGCCCACCAGTACCAAGGAGAGACACCAATCTGCTCCGAAAGTCCGTAGATGCCGTAGATGGTTCCGCGCTTGTCGCTGCCAGCAATGACAAGTGCGCGTTCCACACCCTCAAAAGGCTTGTCCACGATCTGGTAAAGGAATGCCTCCCATTTGCCAGCGATAGCCTTTGCGTCAATCTTCCCTGCCGCAGCTAGGCGATCAATGACAGACGAACGGCCCAGAGTGCCGACGATGATGAGATTCGGCGTAGCACCTGTCGCAGTACGCAGTTCCGTAGAAGTTGCGCCAACACGCTCGAAATCGTCCCGAAGGTCAGCCGCAGCGCGGAGCACTCCGGCCCAGTCCGCATCGTCAACGAGAATCGGAGTGGAAGCGAAATCTTGCATTAGCGTGAAGGACGCAGACGAAGGACTCGCCTGAACAAACATGGGGTCTCCCAAGGCGGCGCGCAAATACGCCCCCAAGAACATAGAACAGAAAACGACATAGAAGATGCGCATGATCATTAGGTTAGCTCCGTTGAACAGGGTTCTGGTTCATACCCAGTAAGTCATGCTTCGCGCACGAATCAATGTAAGTCGGCCAGCACTCTTTTCTAACATTAGGGCACACGAAAACAGCGTTCAGTTCTGCTGCCAGCCGGAATTCGCATATGCTCTAGCCGCGCAAGGGGAATGCTATCAGGATAGCGAACAGCTTGGACAAGTTTCCGCGTCAGCGATTAACATGCTGTTGATGATGCAGGAGATAGCAACAACTTCTACCCATTACAAGGGGCGGGCTACGGCTACTCTCTCCTCAATAGGCTCAACTGTCACGGCGACTCGGATTGTCTGAAGACCTCCACCCAGTATCGAGCCACGAATCATGCTTAGGTCTCCATAGTCACGCCCACGGCCCACGGAGATGTGATCCTCCCCGACAAGACAGTTGTTTGTTGGGTCAATCTCCACCCAGCCAAGCTGCGGCACAAGAACGGTCACCCAGGCGTGCGAGGCATCGGCACCGACAAGGCGGGGCCTCCCGGGCGGAGGGTTGGTGCGTATGTACCCACTCATGTAGGCGGCAGCTATGCCGTGCGAACGCAGGCAGGAAATCGTGAAGTGGGAAAAATCCTGACATACCCCCTGCCCCAGCTTCAGCAAAGTCTGAATGGGCGAACTGGCATCCGTAACCCCCGGCTTGTAGCGGAAGCTGGTCTTTACCTTTGCGCACAGGGCCAGCGCGGCGTCCAGCACCGGGCGATCCGGGAGCAGCAGGGGCGCGGCAAAGTCGTGCGCCTCGCGGAGCAAGGGGATGCGCGGAGAAGGAAGGACAAACTCCGAAGCTGTGAGCGAAAGCGGATCTTCGTGAACATGGGCAAGCCTAGCCGCCTCACTGCAAGCAGGCGTAAGCAGTGGCATGGCCATGTCGCGCGGCAACACGCTCACATCGCTGCGCGTTTCAACCTCCAGAGCACGATGCGGCTCGCTGATGTCGAAGCTGTGAAAGCTGTTTCCGAAATAGTCCCTGCCGCGCTGAATCTCCCCCGGGTCCGGACTGACGTTCAGGCGAAAGCGGTGCAGTATCTGCGTGGGCGCGCCGAGCGGCTCCAGATGCAGGCACTGGTGCGATGTGGCTACGTCGCTCTCGTAATGATAGACGGTTTTGTGATGGACGCGGTACTGAGCCATCGGCACAGGGGTTACGGACGCTTCGGAATATGGTCACTAATCGGGGGACGGGGCGAACTACGATGGAAGCGTATCCGCCTGCTTCTGCCATGCTTTGCCGCCTGCGTCAATACGAGCGGGAGGAACGGGACTTCTTCTTGTCGCTGTGGGAAAAATAGTGCATCGCCAGTTGGTCCGACAAGGCAAGGAGCTGGTCGGTAGTATCGACAAGCAGCTTGTTCAGTTCCGTTGGGCGACCAAGGGCATCGGCCTGCAAGAGGTCTCGCACATCGGCCAGCTCGATACGCGACGCAATACCCAAGGCCAGCCGGCGGCGGCGGGTCTGTGGCTCCTCGATTGCGGAAAGGGGCAGTTGCTGCACATGCTCTGCAATGGCGCGGGTCTGGAAGGCGATGGAGCGCGGGTTGGTGTCGTCGCCAAGTAGCAGGTCCACAACCGCCTCGGCCTGCATATTAGTAAGGTAACGACTTGCGTACGTATAGCGACTGTCCGCACAGACAAGCAGGTTGGAAAGCGCGTCCGTATGCTCGCCCATCGAAAAGACATGCAACATCAATTCGCACACGTTGAGCGCCCTCTCTATGCGGCGGCCAAGATCGAGAAAGCGCCAGTCGATGGCTCTTGTCATGTTCTCCGCCATCGTGCCGGCCACACCGGCAAGCAGGATGCCGATGTCGTTCATGCGCGTGAAAGAGTCCCCACTGCCGCTTTCGTGGCGTGGGCTGTTGGCCATGCGGGCAAGCTGGTTGAGGATACTGACCGCATCCAGAGAAAGTCGCTCCTTGACAGAGGAAGCCGTGCCATTGAGGCAGAGTATGCTGGAACAAACCCCGCCCGGAGCACCCTTTTCCCAAACCAGAGGCTCCAACCTTGCCTCTGCCGCGGAAATATCCATGCGCAACACCGTGTCTGCATCGCCAGCACTTATGCCAAGGGCGGTATTGAGGAAAGGGATGACCGCATGCGGGATCGAAGGCCCGCTGCTGTCGCGCAGTTCGCCGAGGAGTACGCGCAAAAGTCGCCCAAGATACTCGATCCTCTCCATGTAGCGACCCATCCAGAAGAGATTGTCCGCATCGCGGCTTGTCAGCTCTGCGGTGGAGCGCCGAATGCGCACCGGGCCTGTGTGGGGCAAGGGATGATCCCTGAGCGGCATGTCCGGGGGGGCAATCATCCAAGTATCCTTGGACATGCCACCGTCCGAAAGCGAAACCTTGTGACTGTCCATATCTCGAGAAACCCGGGTAAGAGCCCCCGGCATCATCTCGTATCCTCCCTCCCCGTTGGCCACTAGGAACACGCGCATCAAGAAACGGCGCGGCTGTACGCTGCCATCCGCCGTCATGGTCGGCAAGGTGGAGCGCGACACCATCTCCTGAGCACAGTATGCCTGCGGGTCGGCGTTTATACGATTACGAAGCCGTTCGATACCCTGCCTGTCCAGAGTGTGCCCAAAGACGGCTTCCCCACTGTTGCGGCGGAAGACAGGCTTGACAACAAGCGACGCAACGTTGTCCAACACGTAGGAAAAGTCCTCCGCCTTACCGCACCACCACGTCTTTGCCGACGATATCTGAAGAGGCTCGCCGAGCAGGTGGCTGCACAGCCCGTCCAGGAGCGCAGGCATGGCCGGAGATTCTACTACTCCGGTTCCAAGGCTGTTGGCTACGACTACATTGCCAGCGCGGGCCGCCTGCACAAGGCCCGGCACCCCAAGACTGCTCAAGGGGTCCAGTTCCAGAGGGTCGCACTCGTGCGAGGGCACATTGCGGATGATTACATCCACCTGCTTAAGACCGGCCACGGTCTTCATGTACACTCGATTGTCGCGAGTGGTGAGGTCCGCACCCTCAACGAGGGAATAGCCCAAGTTGCGAGCAAAGAACGCCTGCTCAAAATAAGTCTCAAAGCCCGGCCCCGGCGAGAGCATCACGATGCAGGGATTTTCCGTGCGGCGCTGGACAAGGGTCTCGAAGCTCTCCAGCATTCTTTGGAAAAAGGGCCTTAGGCGCACCGGCCCCGCCGCCCTGAAAAGGTCGGGCAACACCTGCTGGGTGATGAAGCGATTCTCCAGCGCGTAACCAATGCCGGAAGGCACCTCGATACGGTCCGAGAGCACCCGCCAGCTCCCGTCCTCCACCCTCGCAAGGTCCGCCGCGTACAGGTGAATGAAAACGCCATTGGGTGGGGTGAAGCCGTGGCAGGGTCGCAGAAAATGCGGATTCCCGTGTATAAGACGAGATGGGATATGCCCTGCGCGAAGGAGACGCTGACTGCCGTAAAGGTCCGAGAGCACGCTGTTGAGCAGGCGCACCCTCTGGCCGATGCCCTGCTCGATGGCCATCCATTCATCACTGCTTACGAGCATTGGCAGAGGGTCCATTATCCAGGGCCGATGTGAACTTTCACCCTCTCCGAATGCGTTGAAGGTTATACCGTTCTCCTGAACGATACGCCGCGCCTGCTCCACGCGTCTGCGGAAGCCATCGCTGCCCAAAGCCTGAAGCTGGGCATTCATGCTGTGCCACTGGGCACGCATCCGACGGTCCGGGGTAAGCAGTTCGTCAAAGCAACCTTCACTCGGCATGTAGCCCTCGAAAGGAGATTTGAAAGACTGACTGCCTTTGGGGGAATGGGGGTGCATCGGTATTTTGGGGTGGATTGCGAAGACAACCGGACCATGCAGCAGTTTCCCAGCCAGCATGTCAGTGAAATGCCACGAATGGCAATTATGCAGATACTTCTTCTACCAAATGCGCAAATCCAAGGTGCAAGGGAATTCCTCGTCGCGCTGGGGCAAGGGGATGCCGTGCATGGTGCCGGGGCTGTGCCCCATCGGCTGAAAGCGGGCCAGACGGCGACTCTCGGCCTCGTAGCTATTCACAGGGAAAGTCTCGTAATTGCGCCCTCCGGGGTGCCCGACGTAATAGGTGCAGCCAGCCACGGCCCTTCCGCTCCAAGTGTCCACGATGTCGAAAACAAGCGGCGTATTTACGCCAACAGTCGGATGCAGGCAGGATGGCGGCTGCCATGCACGGTAGCGAACGCCGACGACGAATTCGCCCTCGCGCCCTGTGCCAGTCATCGGACAGGCCTTGCCGTTGCATGCCAGAACGTATCGCGCACTGTTCCAGCCCTGCACCTTCGCCTGAATGCGCTCCACCGAGGAATCGACAAAGCGGACCGTGCTGCCAGCGTAACCTTCCTCGCCAAGCACATGCCAAGGCTCAAGAGCCTGCCTGAGTTCCAGCTCCATGTCCATAAAGCTGACACTGCCGCAAAACGGGAAGCGGAACTCTCGATGGCTGTGAAACCACATTTCCTCGAAGGCAAGGCCGTCCTCGCGCAGATCGGCCAGCACCTCGCAAAAGTCCTCCCATACAAAGTGAGGCAGCATCCAGCGATCGTGAAGCTGTGTGCCCCAGCGGGTGAGTTTGCGCGGGTTTATTGGGTTACGCCAGAACTTGCTGACAAGGCCGCGCAGGAGAAGCTGCTGCGCCAGGCTCATGCGGGCATGCGGAGGCATCTCGAAGCTGCGCAGTTCCAACAGGCCCAGCCTACCGCTGGCGCTGTCGGGGCTGAACATCTTGTCGATGCAGAACTCCGCCCTGTGCGTGTTGCCCGTCATGTCCGTCAATAGGTTGCGGAATATGCGGTCCACAAGCCAAGGCTGGGGATTGTCACCCGCGCGGCTTACTTCGCGAAACGCCAGCTCAAGCTCGTGCAGGGAGTCGTTGCGCGCTTCGTCCACGCGGGGGGCCTGACTTGTCGGGCCGATGAACAGGCCGCTGAATAGATACGAGAGCGAGGGATGCTGATGCCAGTAGGCAATCATGCTGCGCAAGAGGTCCGGGCGGCGCAGAAAGGGACTGTCGCTCGTGATGGCCCCACCAATTACTATGTGATTGCCGCCCCCGGTGCCGGTGTGGCGGCCGTCCAGCATGAACTTGTCCGTTCCAAGCCGCGCCAGTCGCGCCTCTTCGTAGAGTGCCTGCGTGCGCTCCGCCAGTTCGTCCCAGCTAGCGGATGGGTGGATGTTGACCTCGATTACGCCGGGGTCTGGCGTTACGCTGAAGGAGTTGATGCGCGGGTCCTTGGGAATTTTCTCCCCCTCTATGAAGACGGGCATTTCGAGCCTTTCGGCAGTTGCCTCTACGGCGGCAAGCAGCTCGAGGTAAGCCTCGGTACTGGAGACAGGGGGAAAGAAGATGTACAACTGCCCGTTGCGCACCTCCGCACATAGCGCCGTGCGCACGGCCTGCGATGCGGCGCTTTCGTCCCTGCGGCGAACATGCAGGTCTCGCCTCTGCCGGGGCTGGCGACGGGGACCAAATTCACCAGTTTCGGCTCCGCTGGCGCGCATTTCCTCCACGGTGCGGCGCGCCCTGTCGAGAAACTGCTGCACAAAGTGGTCGTTTGCAGGCAGGGGCGAGAGCGGCGCGCTCGGATCCTGAGGGTATATGTAAGGGTAGTTCTCCTTGCTGACCCAAGGCAAAGTATCGAGCGGCAGGCGCAGCCCCACGGGAGAGTCTCCGGGCAAGAGGTAGATGTTGCTCTGGCGAGTCAGCCAAGGGCCGCTTATCCAGTGATGCCCCTTTGCATGTGCCTGCCAGGTCTGCTGAAGTGGCAGCACGTAGGCGCGAGGCGTGGCAAGCCCGGTGTCGAACACCTTGGCAAGGCGCTCGCGCTCCTCGGCGTTGTCGAGCTTGGAGTTAAGCGGGTCAACATTCAGAGGCAGCTTCTGCTCCTTCCAGATGTAGTACCAGATGTCTTCGTAGGCCGCGCGGCTGTGCTCCGCCTCGAGGCCCATCGTTTCGCAAAGGGCAGTGATGAAGCGTTCAGCGTCATCGGGTGTATAGCCGTAGTCCTTGTCCACACTGGCCAGCCACTGCGGATCTTTCCATATGGGCTGGCCATCCTTGCGCCAGTAACAGGTCATGGCCCAACGCGGCAGAGACTCGCCGGGGTACCATTTGCCCTGCCCATAGTGTAGAAAGCCGCCGGGAGCGAACCTGCGCCAGAGCCGCCCGAGCAGTATTTCCGAGAGTCGGCGCTTTTGCGGGCCAACGGCGGCCACGTTCCATTCGGCCCCATCGGGGTCGTCGATGGAGACAAAGGTAGGCTCTCCGCCCATTGTCAGGCGCACGTCGTCGTCTTTCAGCCGCTGGTCAATCTCCCGCCCGAGGGTGTTCACCCTCTCCCATGCCGCATCGTCGTAGGGCAGAGTCACGCGGGGATGTTCGGCCACGCGGCTGATTTTCATGTCGTAGCTGAACTGTGTTTCCACCTTTTCCACCGCGCCGCTTATCGGGGCCGCGCTTGTTGGGTGGGCAGAGCAGGCCAGAGGGATATGCCCCTCGCCAGCCAGAAGGCCGCTCGTAGGGTCCAGCCCCACCCATCCCGCGCCGGGCAGAAAGACCTCGGTCCATGCGTGAAGGTCTGTGAAGTCGTGGTCGGTGCCGCTGGGTCCGTCGAGGCTTTTCAGGTCGGGCGTCAACTGTATGAGGTAGCCGCTCGCAAAGCGGGCGGCAAGACCTAGGCGGCGCAATAGTTGCACAAGGAGCCAGGCACTGTCGCGGCAGGAACCGGAGCCTTTGGCCAGAGTTTCCTCGGGCGTCTGCACTCCCGGCTCAAGGCGGATGAGATACTTGATATCCTGCTGGAGGTCGTGGTTAATCGCCACCAGATAGTCCACGATGTGCTGCTTGGTGTCTGCAAAGCGGGTCAGGTATTTTTCAAAGAGTTCGCCCTGCCCCTCGCTGATGTCCAGGAAGGGTTCGAGGTCCTTTCTCAGCCCGGCCTCGTAGGCGAAGGGATAGTTTGTGGCGTATTCTTCGAGGAAGAAGTCGAATGGGTTTATGACGGTCATTTCCGCCACTATGTCCACCTCGACCTTGAACTCTTTCACCTTTTCCGGGAATACCACCCTTGCAAGGTAGTTGCCCTGCGGATCCTGCTGCCAGTTTATGAAGTGCTCCGCTGGCGTGATACGCAGCGAATAGCTCTTGATGGGAGTGCGGCAGTGCGGAGCCGGGCGCAGGCGTATGACCTGCGGGGACAGCAGTGCGGGGCGCTCGTAGCGATAATGAGTGAGGTGGTGTAGGGCTGCCTGAATTGCCATATGGGGCTGGTGACGCTTGATGATGCAGGGCGCGCGTTGAGTTACTCGCTTGCGGCGGCAATGTTTGTCTGGGATTCGCGCCGGGCGTTTTTGAGCTTGGCGGCCGGGTCCACGATGGGGAAAAACATGTAAAGGTTGCTGAAAGCAAGGGCGATTTCCGATATGCGCTCCGTAATCTCGCCTATGGTCTTGTGCAGGCCCTTCTTGATGACCTCGTCGGTGCTCGTGTAGTTGAGTTCGCTGAGCAGTCGTCCTATAAGGCGCTCGACCTCGTTGGAATAATGCGTGATGGGACAGCCCGACACCGCGTGTATGGCAAGCTGGAGGCGCTGGAGGCAGAAAAATATGCTGCGCGGGAACACGCGCGACAGTACGAGCAGGTCCGCCACGTTGCGCGCGGTAATGTCCTGCACGTAGGTGCGCTGGTACGCTTCGCGGGCACTACATGCACGCAAAACCGTCACCCAATGCGCAAGGTCCAGCGCGCCACCTGTGTCCAGTTCGTTCGGCAGAGGCGTGTGGTGCCTTATGTCGAGGATGCGGGCTATTTTGTCCGCTCTTTCTAGGTAAGCACCAGCCTTTATGAACTCGAAGCCTACATGATGGGGAAATATGGCGTCGGTGGACCCCTGAAAGAGTATGGTGTACTCCTTTACCTGCTCGAAGAAGTCGTTCGGGCCGCTTGCCCATACGGCAGTCGCGCTCTCGCCTTTGAGAAAGAGGTAGGCACGGTTGATAATCACCCACATTTCTTCCGAAATCTGGTCGCGTATCATGCGGGCGTTTTCGCGCGCGGCGTACACACAGCTTATCACGGAACTGGGGTTGGCCCTGTTGAAGGTAAAAAACTCCATCGCCGTCTCGCTCGTAGCCTCCTTGTAGAGGCTGCGGAACAGCTCAAGGTCGCCCATGCTCTGCATGATGCCTTCCCAGTGGCGGGCTGCGGCCTTGCTCGTGCCGTCAGTTTCCAGCAGTAGCTGCAAATTGACATCGACGAGACGGGCCGTGTTTTCGGCACGCTCAATATAGCGGCTCATCCAGAAGAGCGAATCGGCTACGCGGCAGAGAAGCATATGCTTAAGGGTAAAGAAAGGTTATGTTGTGACAGTTACCGTAATGGCTCATTCTCTGAGCACCCATGTGTCCTTGCTGCCGCCTCCCTGCGAGGAGTTGACTACGAGGCTGCCCTTTCGCAGGGCCACACGGGTGAGGCCGCCGGGGATGATTTCGATGTTATCCCCGTAAAGGATGAAGGGGCGCAAGTCTATGTGCCGCCCCTCGAAGGCTTCGCCGGTCCAAGTCGGGTGGCGGGATAACATTATGGGGGGCTGCGCAATGTAGTTGCGCGGGTTGGCCTTCACGGCGGCGCGGAATTCCTCCACCTGTTCCTTGCTGGCGTGCGGGCCGATGATCATACCGTAGCCGCCGGACTCGTTCGCCGCCTTTACGACGAGCTTTTCCATGTTGTCTATGATGTACTGAAGCTGCGAGGGTTCGTCGGCTAGGTAGGTCGGGACGTTCGGTAATATGGCCTCTTCGCCTAGGTAGTATTTGATCATCGCTGGGACGAAGGCGTAGATCACCTTGTCGTCGCAGACGCCCGTGCCTATGGAATTGGCAAGGCCGATGTTGCCCGCCCTGTAGGCGCGGACAAGGCCGGGGACGCCCAGCACGGAATCCGGCCTGAACACCTCGGGATCTATGAAGTCGTCGTCTATGCGGCGGTAGAGCACATGCACCTGCTTTAGGCCCTGTATTGTGCGGACAAATACCTGATCGTTCTGCACGACAAGGTCGCGCCCTTCGACGATTTCTATACCCATCTGCCGGGCTAGAAAGCAGTGCTCGAAGTAGGCGCTATTGTAGCTGCCTGGGGTAAGGAGGGCTATTGTCGGATTCTCTATTCCTGCCGGGGCGATGCTCCGCAACATGCGCAACAGCCTCTGCGCGTAGTCGAGCACCGTGCGCACACCAGCCTCGGGGAAGAAGTTCGGGAACATGCGCTTCATGGCCTGGCGGTTCTCCAACACGTAGCTTACGCCCGAGGGGCAGCGGGCGTTGTCCTCCAGAACGAGGTATTCGCCCTTGTCATCGCGGATAAGGTCGGTGCCGCAGATGTGTATGTACACGTCGCGGGGCACTTTTATCCCGCGAAAGGCGGGGCGGTAGTGCTTGGCAGAGAGTATGTAGTGTTCCGGCACCACGCCGTCCTTCACTATCTTTTGATCGGTGTAGATGTCCTTGGTGAAGAGGTTCAGGGCAGTGATTCGCTGCTTGAGGCCGCGCTCCACGTGTTCCCATTCCTTGCGCGGGATGATGCGTGGGACAAGGTCGAAGGGGAAGATGCGCTCGGCTCCCTCCTCGGCTCCGTACACGTTGAAAGTCACTCCGGCACGCATGAAGGAAACCTGTATGGCTTCCTTGCGCCGCTCGAATTCCTGCCTAGTCATTGTGCCCAGCCTCTGGGCGAATGCCTTGTAGTGCGGGCGTACGCTGCCGTCGACCTCGAACATTTCGTCGAAGAAGGCTCCTGTGTCGTATCCGGTAAAGTCCATACGGGGTTCTGGTCTGACTTCGGGGGATTTTGTCATGGCGGTCACCTAAATGTGGTCACATCGAGGTGTTCCGCAAAACGCTTGCACCACATTT
Organism: Puniceicoccales bacterium Verruco_02; assembly: GCA_001604585.1. GTDB lineage: Bacteria > Verrucomicrobiota > Verrucomicrobiia > Opitutales > Oceanipulchritudinaceae > Verruco-01. The sequence continues at coordinate 15,754 of LVBW01000002.1, forward strand.
CAAGCTTTCTGCGTGCCAGTACGCTTGTGAACGACGCAAATGGTGGCTTTTTGCATGGAAGCTGGCTTTGCGAGCGAATCTTTATGCAATACGTAAGTTCCCTTACCTGCCTGTAAGCTTGGGAATCGTCTTGTTCATTCGGTGCCTGCTCATACTCTTGGCGCGAATATGAGAGCTGTCGTCCAGAGGGTGCATTCTGCAAGTGTGAGCGTCGATGCAGAGGAGAAGGGCCGGATTGGTCCGGGATTGCTCGTATTTGTCGGCGTTGAAGAGGGGGACAGCGCCGATGATGCCGCGTGGCTGGCGCACAAACTGCCCACGCTTCGGGTGTTCGAGGACGAGGCCGAGCGCATGAACCGTAGCGTCAAGGACATTGGCGGGGGCATACTCGTAATCAGCCAGTTCACCCTGCTGGGCAATCTGCGCAAGGGCACTCGCCCTTCCTTCAACCGCGCCGCGCCGCCGCAAGTGGCCGTGCCTTTGTACGAGGGCTTTCTGGCGGAGCTGGAGCGCAAGTTGGGCCAGACGGTGCCGCGAGGGGTGTTCGGTGCCTATATGCGCATTATGGCGGATAACGACGGCCCGGTGACCCTGATCCTCGATACCCGCCGCGAATAACGACAAAAGACCCCGCAGCGATGCAGAGCCTCCTGTTGCGCGACTAGCCCCGGTGGCCTTCCCGCGGCTTGCTATCGCGTCTTGATGGTCTTCCACAGTTCGCCGAACACCGCGCCGCTTTCCGGCATTTCGAGCACGTATTCGAGGCGTGCCTCGGTCTCGGCGTCGGGATAAATGGCAGGGTTTGCGAGGTCTTCCGGCGTAATCATGGGCAGCGATGCCTTGTTTGGCGTGGCGAACTGGTTGAAGTTCGAGAGTCTTGCGCCTACCTCGGCATCGAGAATGAAGTTGATGAACTTGTGCGCCAGTTCAGCATTGGGCGCGGCGCGGGGTATGCAAAGACTGTCCACCCAGACCACGGTGCCTTCCTTGGGGTTGACAAAGCTGATGCTTTCGTCCTCGGCCATTGCCTGTATGGCGTCGCCGTTGTAGGCCATTGCAATGTCCACCGTGCCAGCCTGCACCTTGTTGAGGCCACCCACGTTGCCCTCGAAGCCCATGAAGCCGGGCTTCTTCTTGCCCGCTATCATCAGATCCGCAGCGGCCATCAGTTCGCCCTTGTCCATGCTGTTGAGCGAATAGCCCTTGTAGCGCAGGGCAGCGCCAATCATCTCGCGCTCCGAGTCGAAGTACATGAACTTCAGCTCGGGCGCTGGTTCAAAAATGTCCTTCCAAGAGCTGACGCCCTCGGGATACTTGGCCTTGCTGTACACAATGCCCACCGTGCCCCACTGATAGGCTGCTGTGTACTTGTTGCCGGGGTCGAAGGCCGGGTTTACGAAAGTGTCCTTCAAATTCGCTATGTTTGGCACCTTGTCGTGTGCTATCGGCTTTAGAAGGTTCAGGTTGATGAGGCTCTGGATTATGAAGTCCGAAGGCACGACGATGTCGTACTGGCTGACGCCGCCAGCCTGCAACTTGCCAAGCATCTCCTCGTTGCTTTCGTAGAGGCTGACGACCACCTTGCAGTTGTACTCCTTCTCGAAGTCGCTCAGTATCTGCGGGTCCATGTATTCGGACCAGATGTAAAGATTCAGCTCCTGCGGCCTGGAAGAGTCAGATGAAGATTTCTTGCCGCAGCCAGTGAATGTGAGTGCTGCCGTGACCAGTCCGGCGACGAGTGCGATTGTTGACTTAAGTTTCATGGCTATATGGGTTTGCGTGATGAACGGTTTATTGAAAGGAACGACTAGTGTTTTGCGCCGGGGGCCATTTTCTGCATGAACGCGACTGTGCAGATGGTCGCCAGCATGATGATGGTAGAAAGGGCGTGGATTTCCGGCGTTATACCGCGCTTTACCGATGCGTAAATGAATAGCGGCAGAGTGCTGGACTTTGGCCCGGCGGTGAAGAAACTGATCACAAAGTCGTCCAGCGAAAGGGTGAAGGCCAGCATCGCCCCGGCCACAATACCGGGCATTAGCATCGGCAGGAGAACCCTCGTCAGCACTCGCCAGTAGCCTGCGTAGAGGTCGCAGGCGGCCTCTTCCACATCGTGCCCGATTAGCTCGAGGCGCCCCTTTACTGCCAAGGCGACAAAAGAGATCTGGAAGGTGACGTGCCCGACTATCATCGAGGCCATGCCCAGCTCGAAGAGGCCCGTCATGTAGCGGATGACGCTGAAGGCGATTACGAGCGCCACGGCAAATATGATGTCCGGCGTCACCACGGGCAGATGCAGAAGCACGTTCAGCTTGTTCATCGCCCGGCGGCTCCACGGGAAGCGGAACATGCCAATGGCAAGCATCGTGCCAATTATGGTGGAAATGAATGTCGAGGTGACGGCGAGAACGAGGGTGTTCCAAGCCGCGTTGAGTATCATCTGGTTGTGGACGAGTTTCTCATACCACTCCGTGGAGAAGCCCCCCCATTTAAGACCCATCTTCGAGGCGTTGAAAGAGAACACCGCCACGCTGAGCATGGGCAGGTAGAGAAATATGAATATGGCAACAGAGCCTATGCTGGAGCCTATCGAGCAGCGTTTCATTGTTTATGCCCTCCCCTTCTTGCGTTTGCCGCTCGTTGCCATGAGTGCGCCCAGGGTCAGTATCATGAGGACAAGGCTCAGGGCCGCGCCAAAGGGCCAGTCCCTGCTAGTGCCGAACTGCTGCTGTATGAGGTTCCCTATCAGCATGTAGCGCGCACCGCCCAGCATGTCCGGCACTACGAACATCCCCATCGCGGGGACAAAGGTGAGCGTGATGCCAACGGATAGGCCGGGCAGAGTCTGCGGCAGTATGGCGTGGCGGAACACGCGCCATTTGTTCGAGTAAAGGTCCACGGCTGCCTCGACTATCGACCAGTCAAGCTTCTCAACGGCCGTGTAGATGGGCAGCGCCACAAAGGGCAGAAACACGCTCACCATGCCCACATATACGGCGAACTGGCTTGGATAGGCGGATGTTCCCGGCTCCATAAGGCCGAGCCACGCCATGATGCGGGCAAATGGCATGTCGGAGTCGAACACGAGCAGCCATGCGTAGGTGCGTATGACAAGATTTGTCCAAAACGGGATTAGCAGCACTGTCAGCCAGAGAAGGCGGGTCTTTGCGGGCCTTGCGGCGAGAAAGAAGGCAAGTGGGTACGAGAGGACTATGCAGAGCGCGGTAGTCACGAAGGCCACGACCACGCTGCGCCAAAGGATGAGCAGGTTGTCCGCCGACCAGCCGAAGTAGCCGAAGCCAAGCAGGCGGCGGATGTTCCCGAAGGTGGGTTCAAAGAGAATCTCCCCATACTGCCCTCGCGTCATGAAGGCCACTGCGAACAGCGAGATGCAGGGCAGGGCCAGCAGCGTGATTATGGCGAGTATGCCGGGGCTTATGAATGTGGCCTGCCGGGCGCGAATGATAGAGGGGCGGACCATCTCGCCGTTGTGCAGGATGATGGTCGAGGCTTCCTTTGCGTGTTCGAGGTTTTCTCCCTGCATTGGTCTTCCTATTTGACCTTGCGCAGGTCCATGCGCTGGAATTCATCCTCGTGGAGCACGATTACAGCGTCCTTGGGCACATGTACCATCAGCTCTTCGCCCTGAGCCACTGGCAGCACGGTCTCGGTCTCCATCAAAAGGCCGTTGTCCAGTATGAACTGCTGGTAACAGCCACGGTATATCACAGTGTTGACGCGAGCGCGAAAGTCACAGGCCGAGGCTTCGCGGGCTATCTGTAACTTTTCCGGTCGCACTGTGATACAGCCCTTTTCCCAGGGGATGTCCTCGCAGAGTCTCCAGCGGCCCAGCCGAGTGGATATTTCGCGCGGGCCGACACGCTCGGCGTCGAGAAAGTTCTGCGTCTGTAGAAAGTCCGCGACGAAGCGATTGCGCGGGCGGTCGTAAACCTCCCGGACGCTGCCGTACTGCGCCACCTGCCCCTGCCCCATCACGGCCATGCGGTCGGACACGGTGAGCGCCTCCTGCTGGTCGTGCGTCACCATGATGAAAGTCTTATCGAGGCGCTGCTGTATCTGGCGCAGTTCCACCTGCACCTGCACGCGCAGCTTGGCGTCGAGCGCGCTCATCGGCTCGTCAAGGAGCAGGATTTCCGGTTCATTGGCTAGTGCCCTTGCAAGGGCCACTCTCTGGCGCTGACCACCGGAGAGCTGGTCGGGCTTGCGGTCCTCAAAACCTGCAAGGCGCACTAGGTCCAGCGTCGCACGGGCTTTCTCTATGGCCTGAGCCTTCGGGATACGGCGCGATATCAGACCGAAACACACGTTCTCCAGCACGGTGAGGTGAGGGAACATGGCGTAGCTCTGGAACACGGTGTTGACCGGCCTGCGATTGGCGGGGATTTTTGTAAAATCCTTGCCGTTTATGACGATGCGGCCGTTGTCCGCCATTTCCAACCCCGCCACGATGCGCAACAGCGTGGTCTTGCCGCAGCCGGAGGGGCCGAGAAGAGTGAAGAACTCGCCCTTGTTCACGGCGAGGTCCACGTCGTAGAGCGCCCTTGTCTCGCCGTAGTTTTTGCAGACTGCGTATGCTGTCAGGCCCATGTGTCGAAGTATATGCGTAGTGGCTTTGTCCCCTTCTTGCATATACTGTGCCAATGCCTCCCGGGAGTCTCGGTATGCTGGCTTTTTACCTTTCTCGTTCACTGACGAATAGTATTGCGCACGTCGAATCTTTGTGAATCGTTCAACACATGGCCACTATCAAAGAGATTGCAAAGAGCAGCGGGTATTCACCCAGCACCATCTCATACGCACTGCGAGACAATCCGCGAATCCCCGAGGAGACGCGCGAGCGCATCAAGAAGATAGCGCTCGAAATGGGATACCAGCGCGACGCCCACCTCGGGCAGCTCATGGCACACCTTAAGAGCCGTCGCCATAATTCCCAGGTATGCCCAATCGCATGGATAAACTCGTCGGCCAACCCTAATCACTGGCGGGAAACACCTTGGGCTAAAGAGTTTTACGAAAGCGCCATGAGTCGCGCCCGCGAACAGGGCTTTTCCATCAGCGAGATATGGGCGCACGATCAGCGAGTGCAGCCTTCGCGGCTTGACGAGGTGCTGAAGGCACGTGGAATTCAGGGCCTTATCCTATCCACTCCGCTTCGCGGGCAGGAATGGGCGCAATGGATAGACTGGAGCGCATACGCTGTCGTCGTTCTTGACGAACCGCACGCCCTGCCGCAATTCGACCACGTTTACGCCCTGTACAGTACAAATATGCGCATGGCGCTGGAACAGGCATTTGCCCGCGGCTACCGAAGGCCAAAGGTGTGGCTGGGGGCGGATGACGACTACTGGACCGCTTACGGATACTCTGCCGAGTGCCTGCGCTTCACACATATGAACCCCGGCTGCGAGCCAATCCTGACCAATGCCGCGCCGGAAATGAGCGAGGAGAGCATCCGCAACTGGCTGGAAGAGCACAGGCCGGACCTAGTTATCGCGCCCACACCAACGCTTGGCATACGCATGAGGGAGATGGGCTTGCGAATTCCTCATGACATCGGCTACCTAGCCATGTATGTGCTGAACGAGGACTCGACGTGGTCTGGGATAAGTCAGCTCCATATGCAGCAGTCCATCATAGCCGTGGACAGGCTGGCTGCCCTTCTACAGATGAACATGAAGGGGCGACGCCCCCACCCCATGCACATGCAGATCAAGGGCGAATGGCACGAAGGCACCACCCTTCGCAAGCCTGACTTCGGCCCGCTGCGCAGCGACAGATAGCCCGATGCGGCGAACTCCAGCTCCTGAACATAATTGAACAGCGCACAAGTTCAGTGAACGATTCGCCGGCAATTCGCCGCCAATATTCGACAACTCGTACAAGCTGGCATTGGCCATGCAGAATGTGGACACAGACAGAACAATAACAGTTTTCAAAGGATTCTTCACATCATGAGCGCTACGGCTGAAATGACACTTCGCGAAATCGACAGGGCGCATCACCTGCACCCTTTCACCAACAATGCCGACATGCACGCCAGGGACATCGGGCATGTTATCACCGGCGCGGAGGGCGTTTACGTATACGACGACAAGGGGCGCAAACTGCTGGACGGCCTCGCGGGCCTATGGTGCGTGAACACGGGTTACGGACGGCGCGAGATTATCGACGCCATACAGGCCCAGCTTGAAAAGCTCTGCTACTACCCGTCGTTCTTCAACTCGACAACCGAGCCCTCCATTCTGTTGGCGGAAAAGCTGCATTCGCTGGGCCTGCCGCGCCTTACGCACACTATATTTTCCAACTCCGGCTCCGAGGCGAACGAGACTGCTATCAAGAGCATCCTCAACTACTGGAACCTCAAGGGAATGCCCGCAAGGAACAAGTTCCTCGCCCGCACTTACGCTTACCACGGCGTGACACTGGGCGCCACCTGCCTCACGGGTCTTGCGAGCTGCACCAAGCCCTTCGGCCTACCAAACGGAGGCTTCATACACGCGCCCGGTCCCTATCACTACGTTGCCAACACAGATCTGGACCCAGTAGCCTACGGCCAGTGGTGCATCGCCGAGACGGAGAAAATCATCCTGCGCGAGGGGCCGGAGACGATCGCGGCCCTGTTCGCGGAGCCAATACAGGGCGCTGGCGGCGTCATAGTGCCCCCTGCCGGTTACCTGAAGGCGCTTCGCGAGCTGGCGCGCAAGTACGGCATTCTATACGTGTCCGACGAGGTGATTACCGGCTTCGGACGCACGGGAGCCGTCTATGCCAGCGAGGCCTGGGATCTAGACCCCGACGTACAGTGCCTTGCCAAGGGCATCACGAGCGGTTACCTGCCGCTGGGAGCAACGCGAATCAGCGCCGAAATGGCCGAGACCCTCTTCGCTGGTGGCTACTACGCCCACGGACACACATACAGCGGGCACCCCGTGCCCTGCGCGGCAGCCCTTGCCAACATCGCGCTGATGGAGAAAGAGGATACCGTGGCGTATGTCCACGACGACATCGGCCCGTACTTTGAAAAGAAGCTGCTTGCGCTGGCCTCGCACCCGGCAGTGGGCGAGGCGCGCTGCTGCAACCTGATGGGCGCACTGGAGCTACTGGACAAGGGGCGCAAGGTGACGGACCCGTATTTCGGTCTGGGGCCGAAGGCGGCGGCACTAATTCGCAATCACGGCGTCATCGTGCGCGGCCTTGCCAACCTTATCGCAATCTCCCCTGCCCTGTGCATCACGCACGCCGAAGTGGACGAGCTGTTCGTAGCTGTCGAAGCAGGCCTGGATGAACTGGCAGGGTAGCATACCGACACCTGCTTCCATACATAGACGTCTTTCAACATTTTACACAACAGGAGTTTACACTAGTCATGATCATCGGAGTTCCAACGGAAATCAAAGCTCAGGAATATCGCGTCGCCCTGCTTCCCTCGGGCGTGCAGCAGCTCGTTGCCGACGGGCACCGCGTGCTCGTGGAGAAAGGCGCAGGCAACGGCTCCGGCTATTCCGACGCCGAATACATCGCTGCTGGCGCAACAATGGTGGACGCACACGCGGACGTGTTCGCAGCCGCAGACCTCATTGTGAAGGTCAAAGAGCCGATCGAAATCGAGTATCCGCTCCTCCGCCGTGGACAGGTCATCTTCACATACCTGCATCTGGCAGCCGACAAACCGCTTACTGAAGCCATGCTGGCGAGCGGCTGCACGGGCATCGCCTACGAAACGGTGCTGCGCAACGGCAAGCTGCCCCTACTTGAGCCGATGAGCGAGATAGCCGGGCGCATGGCCTCGATGGTAGGCGCGGTGAACCTCTCCAAGAACAACAGCGGCATGGGCAAGCTCCTTGGCGGCATACCGGGCGTATTGCCGGCGAATGTCATGGTAATCGGCGGCGGCACGGCAGGCGTCAACGCGGCGCGTATAGCGGCCGGAATGGGCGCTGATGTAACGATTCTCGAAGTCGATGTGGAGCGTATGCGCCACCTGGACATGGTCATGCCAAGGAACTGCAAGACGCTCTTCTCCAACCGTGCGAACATCGAGGCACTACTGCCCGACACAGACCTTCTGATTGGCGCGGTGCTAGTGCCCGGCGCAAAAGCCCCAAAGCTCGTCACCCGCGACATGCTCAAGCTGATGAGACAGGGCAGTGTCATTGTGGACATAGCCATAGATCAGGGCGGCTGCATAGAGACTTCGCACGCTACAACGCACCAGAACCCGACATACGTCGTGGACGGCATAACCCACTACTGCGTGGCAAACATGCCCGGTGCCTATGCACGCACATCCACACAGGGCCTTACGAATGTCACCTTCGGCTACTTACGCAAGCTGGCAAATCTTGGCATCGAGGGCGCGCTGAAGGCCGATGCCTCACTGGTACCAGGCGTGAACATAATGGACGGCAAACTGACCTTCAAGGCCGTGGCAGAGGCACTGGACCTGCCCTTCACACCTCTGGCCGCGTAATTGCCCTTCCCAATGCCAGACTGGCCAACATTCATCGACACTGCCGATCTTGCACCGGGGGACGCCCTGCCACATGCGGAGCTTCCCCCGGACCTGCGGCTTGTCGTTGCAAACAAGCCGGACGGCGCCGAGTTCGAGACTGGCTTCCGCCTTCTGGAAGACTACTTCAGAGCGGCTGGCGAGATGGAGACCCGCCCTGTCCTCGAGCGGCGTATGCGCTGGGATCCGGCCAAGCCCGAGGGGAGAGAATGCCTCCTATATCAGATGATGCTCCTCTACTGCGGAGATGAATGTGTGGCCATTCGCGACCATACGGCCATAATGCGCGAAGGCGTTGAGGACGTGGTTGTGCATCTGTCACATGTACTTGTCCTTCCGCAGTGGAGGCGCAGAGGTCTGGCGGCAATTCTGCGAACTTTGCCCGTTTCCACCGCGCGGGAGTGTGCCCGGCGGGCAGGTCGTGCCACGGCCCCGGTGACGCTCTTCTGCGAAATGGAGCCGCGCGACCCTGCCCAGCCCGCAAACATCATACGCCGAAGGTCTTACGAAGGAGCGGGCTTCAAGGCGCTCGGCGCGCATCTTGGCTACATGCAGCCGGACTTCCACGCCCCGGCGGAGATCGACGCCGACCCTGCGGGCACAAGGCCCATTCCGTTCGACTTTTTGCTGCGCCGCGTCGGCCGGGAGGATGCGCCGGGCGTTCCAGCAGTGGAACTAGTCTCAAGCGTTGACCTCATCTATTCGATGTATGGCAAGGGCTTCCGCGATAGCGAGATGCGCCCCTGCCTCGAATGGCTGGACTGCTTTCGCGCCCGTCCAGACAGATACTATCCACTTTACCTGCCAACACTGGCCCCATGATACCCGTATTCTACCATCCCGGCTACTTTGCCCCCATTGGCGACAGCCACACGATGCCTATGCGCAAGTTTGCACTCGTGGCCGAGCGTCTGCGGAGCGACCCGGTGGCCGAGTTTCACGAACCGGCACCCGTCACGATGGAGCAGCTTCTGCGCGTTCATACGCCGGAATACGTCCGCGCCATAGAGACGGGCGAGCCTCGTGCACTGGCAGAGGAGCAGAAGTTCCCTTGGTCGGACAAACTGTTCCCGGCAGTCCGCCTTACAAACGGGGGCCTCGTGGCGGCGGCGCACATGGCACAGGAAAAAGGCGTGGCCGCGGCTCTTGCCAGCGGCTTTCACCACTCTCACGGCGACCACGGCGAAGGCTTTTGCACCTTCAACGGCCTAATCATCGCACTGGACGATCTATTCGCCGCAGGGCTGATAAAACATGGTGCGGTGCTCGACATGGACCTTCACTACGGCAACGGCACAGCATCGCTGGCGCAAGCGCGGCCGCATGTCACGGCGCTTTCCATATATGGCAACGACTACTGGCAGAACAAGCCCTACAGGGATGTGGACACCATCCGCCACAGCGACGGAGAGAACCACTTCAGCGCCACCCTTCCAAATGGATGCGGAAAGGAGCTTATGCTGGAGATACTTCAAGCCAACCTGCCCAAGCTGCTTAGTCGCGGCAGACCGGACATCATCCTGTATCAGGCCGGGGCCGACCCTTACATGGAAGATCCCTACTCGCCCCTGCTGCTCGATCACGAAGCCCTGATGGAGCGCGACCTTGCCGTATTCCGCTTCTGCAAGGCGCAGGGCATTCCGGTGGCCTGGGTATTGGCTGGCGGCTACACAAAGGACACCTCAAAAGTGGTCCAGGTCCACGTAAACACGTTCAGCGCGTGCAAGGCAGTTTACGAGTAACTGCTCGCTGAATAACCCAACATCGCTTATACAAATGCCCACATCATTTCAGTTCTGCTCTCCGGGAGATCTTCGCATAACGCTGGACCGCGTTGAACACACACCCGTGGAACCTGTCATTGCCGCTGCGACAGCCGCGTACCGTTCATGGTCGCACACGCCTGTTGCCGAGCGCATGGAACGGCTTAGCGCAATCGAGGCCGAACTGCGCGCTTCAGCCGATGAGCTTGCGCGGGGCATCGCCCTTGAGGTGGGCAAGCCACTGAGCGAGGCCCGTGGCGAGCTGTGCGCTGTGGTCGGCAAGTTTGCACTTACTTTCCGCGATGCTGAGGAATACCTGCTGCCGCGCCGCATAGAAGGCGGCCCCTTCGAGGCAGAGATACGCCACATCGCACGCGGACCGGCCGTGATAATAGGTCCCTTCAACTTTCCGCTGCATCTTGCCAACGGTGCCATCGTTCCGCACCTGCTTGCGGGCAACCCGGTCATATTCAAACCATCGCCCATTGGGGCGCTTGTAGCGGCTAAATATGCAGAGATTTTCCAGCGACATCTACCGGAAGGCGTGTTCGGACTAGTGCAGGGACAGGCCGAGGAAGGCATGGCGCTCTGCAAGGATGCGCGTGTGCGCAACGTATGCTTCACCGGATCGGTGGGCGTTGGCAAGGCGATAGCACAGGCGCTGGCAGGAGATTTCTCAAAGAGCGTGGCATTGGAAATGGGCGGCAAGAACGCGCTGCTCCTATTGGAGGACGGCGACGTTGCCGCCGCTGCAAGGGCTGCTGTGGATGGCGTTTGCGCAACAGCCGGGCAGAGGTGTAACGATACGAGCAGGGCGATAATACATACGTCACATGTCGATTGCTTCTGCGAACTACTGCGCGAGGAATTCAAGCGTTACACTCCGGGAGACCCCCGCGATGCCACCACAACCTTGGGCGTCCTTGTAAACGAGGCAGCGCATAGACGCTATGCGGAGAACCTTGCAAGCGGTGGCGAATGGGTGCAAAAGGGCGAGGCCATGCCAGAGTATGATGGACGGCTAGGGTGGTATGTCCGCCCAGCCGCCAGAATCTGGCGCGACATGGATAGCGGGATGAGCTGCCCGATTATCGACAGGGAGATATTTGCCCCGCTACTGGACATCTTCGTTGCCCACGACGATGAAGAAATGCTGCGTCTGCACAACGCGGCACCCTTCGGACTCGCGGCAAGTATCTACACCTCAAGCCGAGATCGCTTTGAGAAAATAGGCCGCGAATTGCATGTGGGGAACCTCTATGCCAACATTCCAACGACCTTCTCGCCCAGCATCCTGCCCTTCGGCGGCTGCGGCATGTCCGGCAACGGAAAGCCCGCCGGGCGAGGCTTCATACGATACACAACTGACGAACAGGCCGTCCAGTTCGGCAAAGGCATCTGAGTCATTATATGTTAACGTAAGTCATTTACATCCCAAATCATATGAACCTCTATCGAATGCCTGAGATCTTTTCGGGAGCCGATGCTGCGGCAGCCTTTGGGCGCGTTCTTTCGCAACTTTGTGTCCAGCGCGTCTTCATCGTCACAGGACCGCATGTCAGCCGCAGCGCAGGCTTTGCCGCGCTGAAGGCGCTTGCCGCAGCAGACGGGCGCTCGGTGGAGGTCTTTTCCGATACGAGTGCGGATCCCAGCCTTCAGCTCGTGGAAGAAATGGGGGCCAAAGCGCGCGCATTTGCCGCCGACTGCGTTGTGGGCATAGGCGGAGGCAGCCCTCTGGACGCGGCCAAGATCGTGTCCATTCTAGCGAGCCATGAACTGCGCGCCGCATCCCTAGTTGGCAACGAGCTTTGCCCGCGCCGCAGCGTTCCTCTTCTCATGGTGCCAACGACGGCTGGCACTGCCAGCGAAGTTACAATATACTCGATATTGACTGACACCGAGGCGCAGATGAAGGCCGCAGTGTGCTCGCGCCAGATCGTGCCCGACTACGCCTTCCTCATACCGGAGATGACCTTCTCGATGCCCGTCTCCGTCACGGCGGCTACGGGCATAGACGCGCTTTGCCACGCCACGGAGAGCCACCTCTCTCTGCGGCGCAATCCTTACAGCGACGTAATGGGACTGAAGGCGGTTTCTCTAATTTCGCGCAATCTACTGACAGCGCAAAAAGAGCCCGACAACGCTGAGGCGCGCGAGGCCATGCTTATTGGGAGCCTCTTTGCCGGGCTGGCCTTTGGGAACGCGTCTGTCACCGCCGTGCATGCATTTGCCTATCCGCTTGGCGGGATGCACCATGTGCCTCATGGGTTGGCCAACGCGCTGATGTTTGCGCCCGTGTTCCGCCACAATATGGCGGGGAACGAAGAGCGTATGGCAGCTCTGGCCGAGGCGATGACGGGCCGCCGCGATGCCTCCGCCCTTATCCCTGCCGTGCAGCAGCTCAAGCGCGAACTTGGAATGCCCATGTCCTTGAAAGATGCTGGCATACCCGAGGCCGACCTTGAGCCAATGTCCGTCAATGTGATGACAGTGACTCGCCTCTTGAGCGTGAACCCGAACCCGATCTCGCTTGATGACGCGCGGCGCATTTACCGCGAGGCATACGATGGGGTGTAATGCCTCCTTCACTCGCACCGCGTTGTTCATCTACGCGTAACTTGATATAAGAGACGGGCGCTTGGCACTGCTCTATTGACGGAACGGTCCCGAGGGTACATTGTCCCGCATCTTGTTGCAGTACACCGGCTGCCGCAGATTTTTTGTTCAATCAACCGCGAAATACGTTTCAAACAATGGGCAAGCAGTATAATAAGGAAATCAAACGCCGCCGCCGCAAGGCCTACAACGAGCGCCGCAAGGCAGCCGCCAAGAGCGCCCGCTAGCGCGATTCATTGGGGGTCTGGCGCAAGACTCCGGCACAACACATTCAACAATGTCCACGCGCCCAGCCATTCTACTGCTATTATCCATCGCCACCGTGTCGGCACTCGACGCAATCACGATGGAGAGCGTTGTAACGCGCCGCCTCGGCAAGGAGGAGCTGACCAGCGTCAGCGAGATTTTCGGCGCGCCAGAGCAGGCTGGAGGACGTTGTTTCCTTCGCAGTAATCCCGCCGAAAAGGCCGGGCTGTATTTTGTGGTGGATTTTGACAGCGCGCTTTCCTCTCTGCCGGAGGCCTGCACGGTGAAGCTGGAAATGGTGCTGGCAGCCGACGGCAAAGAACAGACTCTGGAACTGCCCCTCAAGTCCTCCACTGGGCACATGGGCAACGCTCTATATCTTGGGCTGACAGACAGCGCCCTGCGCGACGCCGACATTCTCGCATGGCGCATCAGGCTACTAGACTCTTCGGGCAACACGCTCGCGGCACGGCATAGTTACCTCTGGGAAATGCCCGCCAGATAGGAATAACAGCAGTGCAGGATAGCTCTAGCGGATTAGCGCCCTGCCCATGCCTGCCAACACCCTCCAAGAGAAGATATGTACGGACCACAACATCGAGTGGTCCACATGGACCCCCCTAGACGCCTCGCCCTCGTTCAGTGCCAAGGCGCTGGCAGAAACTCTCGACGGCGGTCAGATGTTCCGCTGGAACAGACTGCGGGACGACAACGCATTTCTTGGCATATGGGGCCGAGACGCCGCCCTTGTACGTGCGCTGCCGGACGGCTCGCTTGAGTGCGCATTCCCCAATGGCATGGAAAACGAAGCCCTGCCGCGCCTGCGAAAGCTTCTCGGACTGGATCTGCCCTACGCCGACTGGTATGCGAGACTTGGCGGGCAAGGCGACGAGGTAATGCATTCCGCCATGAGCGTGTGCCCGGGCCTGCGAATCGTGAACCTGCCCCTTGCAGAGTCGCTACTGAGCTTTTTGTGCAGCCCGATGAAGCGCATACCGCAGATCAAGCAGGTTCTGGACAATCTGGCCCGTGCGCACGGCGCGTCGATCCTGCCCGGCATACAGGCCCTGCCCACATGGGAAACTCTGGCACAAGTAAACGAGGAGCGACTCCGAGAGTGCCGCCTCGGTTACAGGGCAAAGTCCATTGCGGGCACGGCGCTATACCTAGCCAATAGGCCGGGTTTTCTTGAGACTGTTGCCACTCTGCCCTACCCGGAGGCCCGCGCCGCACTAATGGAGCTGCCGGGCGTGGGGGGCAAGATTGCCGACTGTGCACTTCTTTACAGCGGAACCTGCGCCTTAACGCCATTTCCCGTGGACACATGGATAGCGCGTGCTATGGGTGCCCTGTACGGACTATCGGACTGGAGTCCAGAACAGATGGCGGACTTTGGCCGCAGGCACTTCGGGGAACTTGCTGGACTAGCCCAGCAGTTCATATTCGTCTTTGCAAGAGGTGTTAAGAGATAGGTCAGCTCCAAAGACTTCGATTACTGCGGCGAACCGTCTCTGCGATGGCTGGCGGCACTATTTCCTGCCAGCGTAAAGCTGAGGGTTTAAGCTTGGGTCGTTGTACATCTTGAACTGGAAATACACGCGGAAACTGCGCGTACCGGCCTTCACCTCGTTGAGAAGACTCTGGAGGCAATCGGACAAATCAGCCCTCTGGCGTCGAATAACGTCTAGCTTTGCGCGGCAGTTCTTGCGATGCTCCGGGCTGGCATCCAGCCTGTCGGCCTGCTCCAGCATGTGATATTCCTTAAGGGCAAGGATGGAGAGCCTGTCCGTCATCATGCCCGGAGTCTCGGAGTTGAAGGGCAATCCTTGCTCTGGCGGACAAAGGGCGAGCACAAGCGCCTTGTCCATCTGCTCGATGAAGTCGTTGCGCTGCTGATTGTAGCGATCTATGGCACGCTTGGCGGCGCGCACAGGCTCTGCCCCGAGGTCGTCTCGCCGGGCAAGATCTTCCTCGTGCCAGAGGCGAAAGTTGCGACAGTGATTCTCCGCCACTAGGCACATGAACGAGTCCTGTATAGGAATGGCGATGTCGGCGATATGCCATTCCTGAGTCCAACGCAGCTGTTCCTGAGCAATGTCTGAAGCAAGGGGTAAGGATTCCATCGTCAAAGCTGATCTTGCCAGCAGCGCAAGCTTGGGGCAAGACGCATTGTACTCCTGAAGATACGTTTTGATATGCGCCTAGTTACGAAAAACATAGATGCCGACCGCTGAAGACGCGTGTCTTGAGTTCTGCGTGGACTTTGACTCGCTGCCCGAAATAATGACTATCTCGACTGAAAAACGCTTATCTGGCATCATTCATCCCTTGGCTTGCAAACTCCCACCCGGTATGCGAAACAGTGCATCACTTGCGGGCCTTGGTTCTGCTCGGACAACGCCCATCAGAGTCGGACCCTGCAAGCCTCAACATCAACGGATCCAAACCGGAGTTGCCCACATCCATTATATTTGGACCGGTTTGTTTAATTGAGGCACTACCCCACTGCGGAGACCTTGCATGTTAATGCACAATGACCCGAATAAACAGAACCTGTTCACACAGGGATTTGATGCTTCAGACAGCCTCAATCAGGAGGTGTATTCAGAGCTTCGCAGACTGGCAGCGCGAAGAATGAAGCAACTTTCCAGCGGAAATACATTCCAGCCGACCATGCTCGTTCATGAAGCATGGCTCCGCATGTCGTCAGCCAATGACAGATGGAAAGACAAGAGTCATTTCCTTGCAACGGCCGCAGTTACCATGAGGCACATCCTTATAGACAATGCACGGCGTAAGGCGAGCGTTCGCCACGGCAAAGGAATGGCCAGAACGGACACAGGAAGACTTGGCTCGCTTGCATCTCCAAGTGCCGACGAGGACATACTGCTTATCAACGAGGGTATAAAAGAGTTGGAACAAGTACATCCGATTCGTGCACAAGTTGTTGTGGCTAGATTTTTCGGCGGGCTATCTATTGTGGAAATCTCCGATAGCCTTGGAATAGCCGAACGCAGCGTCGAGCGTCACTGGGCGGCAGCCAGACTGTGGCTATTCAGATGGATGGAAGGAACTAGAAGGCTATGAAGGAGCCAGACTCATCAGGTGTTTCGTCGCAGATAGAAGAGATATTCCTTGAGGCTATTGAACAGGGAGATCCTGTAAAGTCGAAGATCTATATCGAGAAGACCTGTGGCCATAACCCGCGCCTTCTTGAGACGATACAGTCGATGCTGAATGACTTTCATAAAGCGGCAGAGTTCTTTGACGATGCCGCTCAACGACTGTCTGTACCGGACACAGTGGCGGCCAGTGACGAACTGGAGCCAGGCACGACAATCGGTGTTTATACGATAGTCAGGCTATTGGGAGAAGGCGGCAGCAGCAAGGTTTACGAGGCCGAGCAGAGCGCACCCGTCCGCCGCATGGTTGCGCTAAAGATACTGAAAGCGGGCATGGATACCGCTTCTGTCCTTTCCCGCTTTGAGGCAGAAAGACAGACCCTAGCCATACTTGAGCATCCCAACATATCAAAGGTGTACGATGCCGGGGTTACGGATAGCGGCAGGCCATACTTTGTTATGGAGCTTGTACAGGGGCCAAAAATCACAGACTACTGCGAAGAAAACGGTCTATCCATTGACAAGCGCATACAACTGATGTGTCAGATCTCGTCGGCGCTACAACACGCACACAACAAAGGCATCATACACAGGGACATCAAGCCGTCGAACCTGCTTGTTTCGACAGTGGAAGGCGTCCCAATACCGAAACTTATCGATTTTGGAATAGCCAAGGCAACGGAGCAGAACCCGGGCGAAGGAAGGACAATACAAGGGCAGCCAATCGGCACCCCTGCGTACATGAGTCCAGAACAATTCGGATGCAGGAACTCCGATATTGATACTAGAAGCGACATATACAGTCTTGGCGTTGTACTGTACGAGTTGATCACTGGACATCCTCCGTTTGACAACGACGAGTTGCTTCAGTCCGGGTTCGAGCAGATGCTTCATCGAATCTGCAAAGTTGTCCCACCACGCCCCTCATCGCTTAAGAATATCAGAATCACCTACCCGCGCAAAGAGCTGGACTGGGTGCTTATGAAAGCCCTAGAAAAAGAGCGGGAGCAACGCTATTCAACAGCGCATGCATTTGCCGCTGACTTGGAAAGTTACCTCAAGAAGGAGCCACTAAAAGCGCACCCGCCGAGTCGCACTTACAGGCTGAAGAAACTGCTCCTTCGCAACAAGCTGGCCACTGCTTCCATTGCGTTTGCAGCCCTTGCCCTTGCTGCCGGTTTCACGGTATCCACCCTGCTATACCTACGCGCCCACGCCGCCGAACGGGTCCAGACCAGCCTTAAGGAAGCGGCGGAAGAAAGAGCACATATTACAAGGGCCGCCATCCTGATAATGGAAGACAGAATAGATGAAGCCGATGCAGAGATACGACTAACGGGAGGAACCCTTACACAGGCCTCTGTCGAGGCTACGAATGTGTTCCGCAGTCTTGCAATATGGAATGCCAAACGGGGAGATTGGAAAACCTCAGCCGATCGCTGGTTGGCAATGGCCAAGGTGAACAGATTCGACGAGAACGACATGACTGACAAGGCCACGCGAGACCTGCTGCCAATAGCGCCGACCCTTGTCATGACTTATGACTTCGAACGGTATGGCCAGTTTCGCAGCTTTCTATTAGAAAGACTCGGCACAACTACCTATCCATTTGCAGCTGAGCACCTGCTGAAGCTATGTCTGCTTACGCCCGCCCCGCCAGCTGTAATGAACAAGCTTCAACATGCCGCTACCGTGGCAGAAAGAGCTATGCCTGGCGACGATTTGACCCCACCAAGCGAATGGATGGAAGCATGGCGATGCCTTGCCCTCGGACTATGGTATTACAGAAACGGGCATTATGAAAAAGCCCAGATTTGGAGTAACAGGTCACTTATGCGGCGCGACTGGGAAGAAGCGCGCATTGTCCAAGCCATGCTAGTTAGAGCTATGGCCAACAAGCACCTAGGCAACACAGAACAAGCCGTTGCGGACATAGAGATAGCACGAGTCTCCGTCAACGAGCACCTCCAGCAGGAGCTGGACCGGATGAAGGACGGACACTTTCACGACTGGCTGAACGCTCGCATTCTCCTAAATGAGGCAGAGCGCACGGTCATGGAAGCAAGGTAGCTGCATGATGCGCACTAGTATGGGGTTAGAAACACAACCGCCCTGCCTGAATATAATGCCAAATGCCAAGTTCTCCACAAAATACCCTACTCTTGAGAACTCTCCCAACAATATTGCGCGGCATCCATTCAAGCAGGACGGTTGTCCCATAACTATCACTCACTCTGGTAACATGCTCTGAGTGTTATAGCATCTCACCATGAACAACTGATAGTCCCGGTGTTCCAAGCCGGAGGCTAGCTGTCGAACATGCAGCATAGAGACGCCCCCACACACACCCTGAGCGCATTATCCTACATACAACTATAACGTATTTACGCCGGTAGCCCCGCCAAGAAATCAACTAGCTCCGCTTGGGAGAGTCCTTGGCCATCGTTCACTATTATGAAAAATCAAGAGACGGCACCGGGTTAACCAGTGCCGTCTCAATGACTCGGTCCTCTGCCACTTCAGGATTCCGCCCGCTCGTATGGAGCCTTGCTCCAAGCGTGCTGCCTGTCCCTATGTGCCAGATTACGATTAGCTCTAGAACATGAACTTCATGCTCAGGTCGTAGCTCATGCCTTCTGCTATGCGCTGCTGGGCCACAGAGCCATCGGGCTGGACCGCCACGGTGACAAGATGGTCGCCCTCGCCCACATTACGCAGGTTAAGCTGCACGCGCCAATCAACCTTTTCGCTAAGCTTGCGCTGGTAGCCAATCCACATGTCGAAGTGCGAATCGGCCTTGCCGTAGTATGGCTTGCTGACGTCGGCAACCCACTCTGTTTCACCGAACACCTCGGCCTGCTTGATCCCGTAACCGACGACCTGCTTGGAAGCCCAGCGGACAGCACCGCCCACGTTCAGGCCCTTCAACATACCTTCGTCGAAGGTGTAGTTGGAGATGAGCCTGAAGTTCCACTTCCTAACCTCGGGCTGATCGGAGCCGGTCAGCGAAGTCTGAAGCAGGTATGGCGACCACAGACCGCTCAGGAACAGGTTGGACATGTAGCCGGAGGGAGAGTTGTTACCCCACTGCGGCGTTTCGCCAAGGCGAGTCTGAAGCATCAGCTCGGCCATCGCGGTGAGGTATTCGGAGATACCTTCGCCCAAGGCTATCTGCTGAGCCTGGAGACGGGAAGCATTGAACGAGAACTCCCAGTTCTTGATCGGGCGGAATGTTGCCTCGATTTCGAAGCCCTTGGCCTCGATGTCCTGGTCCACTATGGGGCTTGTGCCGTGGATTGTGTGCGGATTGGCAATGTTCCAAGCCATCGGCCATGCACCATTCTTTAGGATGTTGAGCCAGTCGCCACGCTTGATCGCTTCGACATCGACGCCCATGCCGTATGCATCCCAGTAGCTCTGCGGAAAGACCTCGACGAACTTGGTCTTAAGCAGTTCGCCAAGCGCGATAGCCTTATCGGGATCCGTGCGTGCCCATCCCCATGCCCAACTGTTTGACAACATGTCGTTGGGGAGCTGGTCATCGCTCATGGTGGCGGCGGCAGCGCCATTCGCGGCGAAGGTCAGCGTCCAAGCGGGCAGAGAATCGATTAGCCAAGTCTGGCTGCCAAGTGGCGAACCGGAAACGTTGGCATACTTGTCGATCGTCTTGAAGTAGGTAAGACGCATCGTGAAGCGACCATCGAACCCGTCGTACTGAATGCTGAAGTCGTCCGTCTGGCCCTCTTCGTTGGGAAGCTGATTCCCGTTCACGGAGTAGCGGACCCTCGGGGTCTGATTGCTGCCGTGGAAGTAGAAGAAGGTGATATCGTCGCCCTTGGGGAGCAGGTTCTTGAACAACTTGGCAGTATGGACAGCCACACCGTAACTGATTGACGTGGTGTACATTACCACGCCCGGGTCATCCAGAGAGTAGTTTAGCGACACGATGTTCGTTGTGGAGTCCTTCGGGGCATTGGTACCCTGCTGGCGGACCTTGTCACGACGTATGCCTACCGAGGGCACGATTGCATCATCCCACAAGTAGCCCTGATACAGGAAGGCTGCGGAAGTGAGCGTCTCGCGGCTCTTGTTGCTACCATCTGTGAAGAGCTGGTCCGTGTCACGCCAGTTGACTACATCGGCATAGAAGTCACGGTAACCGGCGTAGTTAGTGGGGTTGCCGAACTCGGTCAAGGTCGCCGTGCCTCTGGGCGTAACTGTGGTCCAAGGGTCCTCGGGATCCACACCTGTGGCCGTCCACGTGCCGTCCCACATATTGAACATGCCCGAGGATGGAACGAAGCGGTAGTTGAGGTTACTTAGGTTGGCACCGGTAAGCGAAGAGGCGTTCTTAAGCGAATCGCTAAGGTAGGCAACCCAGAGAATGTCGCTTTCCCCAACTGTTGCACCATGATGAGTATCCTGTGCAAAGCGTGCGTCCGTCCTGTAAGACTGGAAGTTACGCTGCTCCCTGTTTGTTATGTAGTGGCCAACTAGACCGGTAAGCTCCCAGTGGCCCAGAACGCGGGTCATCAGGCTCTCATCCATGAAATCGTTGAAGCGCAGTGAGTACGAGGTAGTCAACTGGTAGTTGTCGCGAACCGTGTCGTATTCGCTGCCGCCACCAGTGTAGTTGGCAATGAAGGGACGACCAACGTTCGCATTCGCCACCGATCCGCTCATCCAGTTCGGATATGCCGGAAGCGAGTAAGAATTCATGTCCACAGAAATGTAAGGCGAGCCGGGCAGCATACCTTCATTTCCGCTTGTGTATTCTTCATGCGTGACAACAGCCTGAATGTTCAGCTTGTAGTCCAACAGGCTCTGTACAACGCTCAGGTTGTATGTGTTCCAGTTCTGCCACTCGCGCTTGTTCGGGCCGTCGATGAGCTTGTTGTAGAAGTCGAATATCGACGTGTCGCTCAGCGTCTTGTTTAGGTAGGTGACAGTCCTTGCATATGCGCCCGGATAGAGGTCCGGGTTGGCATAGTTCATGGCAATGGCGTAATGATTGAAGCCCGTGGTGTACAGGTTGTACGCATTGACCGAGGTGCTGTTGTCAACCCAGGCGGTTATACCGTTGATGTAGCCGTTGGTGCTGAAGTTGTTACCCGCAGGGCCGGTCTGACCACGATAGATGACGTTGCCACTTGCAGCGTCGAAGTAGTAGGCAGCATTGTTGCCCCAGGCATAGCCGTACATGTTCTCACTAACCACCCAAGGGGAACCGGATGGATCCACACCAGCATCGTTCGGGGCGAAGGTGAAGGGATCATATCCTGACTTGTTCGTTGCTTCATCGAAGTAGCCGGAGATGTAGTCTAGCGGAGGCAGGGTGCGCGGATTGTTGGAATCCACCTTGCCATACTCGTAGTTGAACTCGATCTTGGTATGACTCGACTTGGTGCTAAGGAACTTCGGGTCGTAACGGAGTGCCAGATAAGCGCGCTCGGTGTTGTTGTAAGCGGGCTTCTGCTGATATATCCTGCGATCATTGACCAGGTCTATCCTTACGGCCAGTTCGTCTTCGAGCAGCACCTTGTTGTAGTCGAGAGACTCGCGGGTGCTGCCGTAGCTGGCGTAGTGCCCTTCGAGGGAGCCACGGTCAGCAAACAGGGCGTTGTTGGTCGATACGTTGAATATACCAGATGGGCTGCCCACGCCGAACAAAAAGGAGTTCGGACCGCGGGAAATGTCCACACGACTGGTGTTGTAACCGTCCATCGGGATGGACGTTGCGAAGTAATTGCGCGTGCTGTCCATTGCGGAAAGACCACGCATACGATTGGTGCCGGAGGGGTTATTGAGGCGGCCTGCTTCGGAACTCACACCAAAGCCACGGCTGGATACACCGGAGAAGTTACCACCTAGACCGGCTACTTCCGTATTGGTGGTGTAAACAAGCAGATCCTCGGCCTTGGTGATGTTCAGATCCTGCATCAACTTGGCATTGACTACAGTAAGCGCGGAGGCAGTGTCGGCAAGATCGGTACGGACGCGGGATCCGCCCAAGGTATCCACTGCCTTGTAGCCGAGAGCCTCACTGGTAACGGTGAATGGGTCCATCAGGATCACATCATCATCACCGACAAGACTATCGGCGGCGTCAGCCTGAGCACGGGTTTGCGCCAGTGAGGACGCAGCACCCAAGGACAGGGCTGAGAATACAGTCAGCATGTTGCGACTGAGCATTCTTTTCATGTTTCAGTTGTCGTTATTTGTTTGTTGGTCTGGTGGGCACGCAACTCGCAGTACCATAAGCACTGCTTATTACGAATCCAGGAGAGGTGGGAAATGGGAAGAAAGCCAGACAGAATGATAACAAGCACCTATGCAGGAAGAAGGTGTTTCCCTGTCGTCCTTGGACGTAAGCACGACAAACCCGGTCGCCTTATGCCTAGCGACCAAATTATGCTTTGTGGGGTATAGGTCCGATATACGCGGACAGAAATGCCCAAGGGCATGGAACATGTGAGGGGTAGTCATGTCACACAGGGACGCCTGCCCCACGTGGGAGCATTGCTTCCTATACAAAGGTCAACGAATTCCCCCTACCGAATCCGCCAAGAAAGTATTGGTAGAAAAAAAAGACCTTGCCCTGTCATTCCCATACGGGAAGACAGACCAAGGTCATGTGTTGGCACACAAAGTAATGCCAGAGCCTAACAGGCCCGAATACAGACAATATACCGTTTCGTATTAAGGCGCAGAATTGCCGTGCACAGGCAAGACGGACACTTCCGCGATACTCATACGCCCCGCCCCATCTATATCCTTGATGGAGCTGAATCGGAAATACCGAGCTTCTAACGGAGTGAAGGTGACCTCTTGCAGTATGGGATTGTTCCTTATGTTTCCAAAGCGCCCTGAGTCGATGTTCACTGTCCAGTTTGCCCCGTCAAGGCTGGTTTCGAAGCGGAACAGGTCCACCACCCCGTCGCTAGCACCATCCTGTCTTGGCAGGTATGTGAAGCCGCGAAGCTTATGAACGCGGCCCATGTCCACCACGATACTGTTGAAGCCATCTGCCCCTGCTTCACACTGCCAGAGCGTCGAAGGATCGCCATCAATGGCAAGGGCTGGAGAAGCTTCTGACGTGCCTGCATCAGTAGCTATGGCGCTCCAGCCAAAGGGCGCAAGTCCTGCGAAGTAGCGGGAAGCTATCATGCCGAGTCTGCCCTCCTCGGTAAGGACGGCTGCCTGCAATATTCCGCCATTTGGCATCGGAACCGCTGTGCTGTACACTGGGGAAGCTGGCGAGGGCACAGAGCCATCGCATGTGAAAACTATCTTTGTTCCCGCGGGAGTGGTAATTGTCACATTACCGCCTATATCGCGGTCCGATATGTATGGTGCAGGCACAGGAATTGCCTGCTTGAACAAACCAAACTCGGCCATAGTCGGCTCAAGGCGCGAAGATGCTATACTTATGCGGACCTTGTCCGTGGTCACTGGCTTTTCAAGCCTCAAGAGGCGCTTGTGACCAACCGTAGTCTGCGTTTCCACAGTTTCCCACGACTGCCCGTTCCAGGCCTCCACCGAGAAACTCTCGATGCGCTGACTTCTCTGGGCCACAGCCTCTTGCAGGCCGATTACGTCGAAAGTTGTCGCCATTGGAAGAGTCACTGTAAGAGTTCCCGCATGAGTTCCGGGCGCAGCCTCCCACCACGAATCGAGATTCCCGTCGATGGCCATTGCCGGAGAATGGGCGGGATTGGACGAGTCGGCGCTCATGCTGCCACCAAGAGCCAGGTTTGTGGCAAAGGTGTCGTTTATCACCTGAGCCATCTGGTTAAGCGACGCCAACTGGTCGTCCGGGATAAGACCGCGGGTATCTGGCGGCAGGTTGAGTAGCATGTTGCCATTGCGCCCTACAGATGTGTAGTAGAAGTCAATCATCTCCGAGGCGGTCTTGCAGGGCTTGCCAGGTGCCCAAAACCAACCGTGCAGTATGGACGTATTCACCTCGGCAGGGTACCACCAGAGATGAGAGCCGGGCTTGAGCTTGGAACGGCTGCCAAGATCGTCGCCGTACAGGTCCGGCCATGTGAAGGTGGATGGCGACTCGGAAAGTGGCATCACGCTCCACTCCATGAGACGACCTATACCGCCTTCATTGCCCACCCAGCGCGTATCCGGCCCTTTGACAGAAATCACCGCCTCGGGCTGAAGCTTGTAGATGAGGTCGTACCAGGCGGCATAGTCATAGCTCTCCTCCACGCTGGGGTCGGGGTTGGCACCATCGAACCAAACAACGGAAATGGGGCCGTATTCTGTCAACAGTTCGTACAATTGGTTGAGGAAATACCTGTTGTAGTCGTCCACAACGTAGGTGAAGCTGCCAAAGCCCTTCGCAGGCGTGCGCCCCTTGGATGGATCGCTCTGAAAGCTGGCCGGGTCGGTCGGGATTACGGACGCAAGCTTCTTGCTGCCGTTCCCGTAATAACCGGCGGGATTGGTCGGATTGGTGCGAAGCTGGTAAAGGTCCGCCGGGGAAAGATATATGCCCAGCTTGATGTCCTGTTCCTTAGCCGCGTCGGCCACCATCCTGACCATGTCTCCCTTGCCATCGAGCCAGGGGCTGTTCACGACGGAATGCTCCGTGTAGCGGGTCGGCCACATGCAAAACCCGTCATGATGCTTGCTGACAAGAATGGCCAACTTGCCATCGAGGTTCTTCATCGCGCCAACCCACTGCTTTGCATCAAGTGAACTGGGGTTGAATATCGAGGCGTGCTCGCGGCCACTGCCCCACTCAACATGGTTGAAGGTATTGACGCCAAAATGGATGAAGAAGGTTCGCTCCAGGCGCATCCAAGCGGTCTGGCTGGGGCGAGGGAGGACTTTGGCCGCCTTCTCGACAATATCGGACTCGGTATCGCTGGCCAGAATGACATGCTCGTAAGCATAGTCGATCTTCGAGCCTGTGTCCCCCTGAGCCATATCCTTCGATTGCGAACATGCCGATGACAGCAAGAGCGCCGGAAGGGTCGATAGTTGTATTACACGCGCAAAAGGTTTTCTTATAAGTGCCATATGAGGTTGTTTATGGATAATTGACGTAAGGTCACTTGCTGGCGCGACTGCTGCTAATCCTGATTGTGCTGGATTTAAGTCCTGAAGAATCTGCCTTCAGCTCTATCGTGCCGGGCTGGTGTGTTGTCTGCACAATGACCTGCGCCAAGCCGTTGAAGGCGGAGCGACGGTCCGCCTTGTCAGGCTCGTGGCTACTCGGGTCTCCGTTGCCGACGCCGATAATTTTCCCCGGCCCCTTGATCGTGAAATTAACCATGTTCTCTGCCACTGGGACAACCCGGCCCTGCGAATCGACAATCTCCACCTTTATGACAGACAGGTCCACATTGTCCGCGTTAAGCGCCGACCTGTCGGCACTGATGCGAACGGCTGCTGGCTTGCCGGTGGTCTCGCGAATGCTCTCGATACTCTTGCCCTTGAACTTTCCACGTGCTTCAAGCTTACCGGGGGCATACTTCACGTTCCACTCAAGATGGTGCAGCGGCTTGACCTGCTTTTCGCCCAAGGACACACCATTGAGGAACAGCTCCACACTATCGCAGTTGCTATGAACCCATACGGGGATTTCCTCCCCTTCTCTGCCTGCCCAGTTCCAATGCGGGAAAAGATGCAGCACCGGCTCGTCGGTCCACCAAGACTTGTAATAGTAGTAACTGTCCTTGGGGAAACCGCATATGTCCATGAATCCGTAGTGACAGTTGATAACCGGCCAGTCGAAGGGGCGCGGTTCGCCCTTGTAGTCGAAGGCAGCCCATACAAAACCGCCTGCAATGTTGGGGCGGGCCACGATCGGGGGCCAGGCATCTTCCACCACCTGACCGGCCACGCCGGCATTGATGCTGTAAGCGGCTAGGTATCCGGCTTCCCTGTCCCCGTAATAATGCTCCCAACGCCCCATGGAATACACGCCTCGCGTGCCCTCCTCGCTGGCGATTTCAGAGGCCACGATAGGCAGGTCCGGGAACATCTCGTGCACCATGTCGTAAACCTCCGGATGGTAATTGATGCCAACAACATCCAGAGAGCTTATCATGCCATCTGGGCTGTCGAAGCCGCCGTTCATGGCTGCGGTAACAGGGCGGCTGGGGTCCAACTTGCGCACATGCTGGCGCATGACCTCTGCCCGAACGCCAGCTTCCGGCGTTCCCTGGATCCACTGCTCGTTGCACAACGACCAAAGTATTACGCTGGGATGGTTGCGATCCCGCATGATTAGTGAGGTAAGGTCGCGGTGTTCGACAGCTGGGGTGTCCCTCGAAGTCTGGTCCTCGTATGTGTCTCCAAAGTGCCTGTTCTCGGCGATGACGAGGAAGCCCATCCTGTCGCACTCATCCATGAGGAATGGAGTGACGGGGTTGTGGGACATACGAATGGCGTTGCAGCCAATCTCCTTAAGGCGTTCGAGGCGCCAAGTGAACAGCCTGTCAGGCATGGCCACGCCCACCCCGGCATGATCCTGATGCATGTTGATGCCCTGGATCTGTAAACGCTTGCCGTTCAGAAAGAAGCCATTTTTTGCGTCAAAGCGTGCTTCGCGAACGCCGAAATTCGTAGTAAGCTGATCCACTATCTTGCCGGACAGCAGTACGGTACTGCGAAGCTTGTATAGATTTGGGCTGTCTGGAGACCATAAGCTTGCATTCAGCAGCCTTATGTCCTGAGTGAATTTCAAGCTCTCACCCATGCGTACGGAACGCAGGGATGAATCAGATGCCACGACCTTGCCCTTGCAGTCTATTACTTCGCTAAGCACCGTGGCTTCGATATCGGCATCGCTCTTGTTGCTGACATCTGTCTGGACGGACACTGTTGCGTTGGCCCGTTCACCGTCTCCGGTATCATCCATGTGCGGAACCACATACACGCCATCGGGAGCCACATGGACAGGGTCCAATATCACCATGCGTACGTGGCGGTATATACCTCCGCCTTCATACCACCATCCGTCGTAGCGAGGGTCCACCTGCACAACGAGCACGTTCTGCCCCTTGTAATTGACAGCTTCGGTGATGTCATAACGCGAACGGTTGTACACGCTGTACTCGCTGCCCACGTCCATCCCGTTCAACCAGTAGCGGCTGTTGCTGCATACCCCGTCGAACTCCAACCAGACCTGCTTGCCTTCGCTTCCGGCAGGCAGAGAAAAAGTCTTTCTATACACAGAGGGCTGAACTGGAAGGAAGGCATGTTGGGAATACCAGCCCGTGTTCATGCCCGGATAGATGTAAGGATTGGTCTTGCTGAACTTACCCTCGACAACGTAGTCGTGAGGCACATCCAGCTTGCGCCATTTGCTATCGTCATACTCCGGGGCCACGGCATTGGGCACTTCGCCAAGCTGAAAGCGCCAGTCCTCGTTCATGGATATGACAGTGCGGGCGGCTTGTGCAGCGCCTGCGCCAGATCCAAGAACGGCACAAGTACAGACTAACAGGCGTAGAAAGGCCACTGAGCGAAGTCGTTGATATAAGTAAGACATCATATGTAGCGATATGGTTAGAATTATCTACTTGGTTACGATCTCGTAGTCGAACCAGTCAAAATCTGCCGGTACGCTGGACTCGGCACCGTTACCGGTTGCGTATATGCCGATCATCATGCCGGTAAAGCACATGACGCCTCCATTCGACCATGACGCCTCCACCGACAGCTTCTCCGAAGGGATACTTCCGGCCTCGCCCTTGCTTCCATCGGCACCCTTCCACGCAAAGGTGTAGGTGTCGCGATCTGCGGATACGCTCAGTTCTATTGGACCTTCAGGTATGCGGACGCTGGATAGCTCCGTCGTCTGCCTCGGTTCCACAAGTCGCAACAAGAGGCGACGTTCTCCATTGCGACGGACTACGCAAAAGTCTGCATGAAGTCCGTCAGTCTGCCGAAGCACGATTCCGGCTTCATCGCCTTGTCTTGAGGGCTTGAAATCCATCAAAGTGGCAATGCGTACATCGAAGTGGCGTTGCCTGCGCAGCAATGCTGTCTGCGGGCCAAGATCGTTGAGCGTTGCAGCAGAGCCTTTGAGACGCAACCAGCCCGCACGCTCCTTGAGCGAGTAGTTTGACGGCACGGGGTTGCGAACATAGTTCCACTCCAAGTCCAAGGAATCGGTAGAAAAATGATCGCGCACGGGCTTCTCTGGCAAAGGAATCCGCGGCAAGGCAGGGCCGGGACCATTCATCAGCACACGGCGCTTTTCGCCCATAATGGGCCAGCCGTCCTCGGTCCACTCCACCGGCATGAGGAAGCTCTCCCGCCCAAGTGGGCTGACCCCGTTTTTCGGACGGACGGCAAGGCTGACGGCCCACCAGGAGCCATCCTGTAGCTGGACCATGTCCGCGTGGCCTGGACAGCTAATGGGGTTGCCGGGCAGGTCGCGATGAGTAAGAATGGGGTTGTTCTCAAAAGGTATGTAAGGCCCCCAGGGCGAATCGCTTACTGCGATGGTTTCCCTGTGGTCACTACCCGTCCCGCCTTCGGCAATCATCAGGTAGTAGCGCCCGTTAATTTTGTAGAGATGCGGGCCTTCGGGATACTGCCCCCCGGTACCTGTCCACACAAGACGTCCGGGAAGGGTCTGCCCCTCCTTGTAAGCTCCTTTTTCTAGATCCAGCTCCATCATGTATATCATCCCACCCCTCGGGCCCGAGCCTGCGGGATGGACGATATAGGTGCGGCCGTCGTCATCGAAGAGAAGAGAAGGGTCTGCACACATCGAGTTTAGCCACACAGGTTCCGACCATGGCCCCCGGGGATCGCTGGCTGTGACGTAAAACTCCCCACCCTCTGCGAAATTGGTGGTAATCATATAGAACAGCCCGTCGTGGTAGCGAAGGGCGGGCGCGTAGATGCCCGAGGAACTGCGACAATTGCCAAGCGGCAACTGGGAGGGCGTGCTGAGGCTGTACGAAATCAGCTCCCAGTTGACAAGATCCCTGCTGTGATAGATCGGAACACCCGGAAAGTACTCAAAAGAGCTGCACGCCATGTAGAAGTCGTCGCCAACGCGGCATATGCTCGGATCCGGAGAAAAACCGCTGACCACCGGGTTGTCGAACGGGGCACCGCGGGCGGACTTGCTGGTTACCTGCTCTGGGAGCGAAAAACCCGGAACTGCGTGAGCGTATTGCGACATGTGCACTGCTCCAAGCAATGCGGCGATAAAGGCGAGTTTGCGTTGCATCAAGTTTGATAGCCAAAGAGTTAGCGATGTATCCGCACTCTACCTTCCAAAAGGGATGAGAGACCGCAAGGGGCCTGGTGAATTACGGATGAGTCTGGGGCTTTACCAATCGTTTAAGCTTGAAAGAGATACACTTTCACGCCTTGGGATGGATGGTTGGCATATGGGTTAACGCATTTCCGCAGACGAAACCGCCAGAGAATGCCTAACTTCCAATACGATTGATCCTCATTAAGAACGAAATACATCGAGCTTGCTAAACGAAGCCACACGACGCTAAGCCCGTTCGCAGCAGAAATCAAATTACTAAGTGCTGGCCTCAATGCGTTACTCACTTCGAGGCCGAAGCCGCTGCATAAGCTCCATGTAATCCCACAAAGGGCCGGTCTTGCCCTTTCTACGCATTCTCTTCATCTCCAAAGAAAAATACTCACTGTCCGAAGATAGGATCCACTCCGAGCGATTGCGCGCATGCGTTTGCAGT
This sequence comes from Puniceicoccales bacterium Verruco_02, assembly GCA_001604585.1. Taxonomy (GTDB): domain Bacteria; phylum Verrucomicrobiota; class Verrucomicrobiia; order Opitutales; family Oceanipulchritudinaceae; genus Verruco-01. The sequence goes on from LVBW01000002.1 coordinate 45,728, forward strand.
GCTTCGCGAATACCATCCTCTGAAAAGCAAGGGGATAGATAGTAGTATGGTTCAAGCATGGAAACGCTGTCCAAGCCTGGCGTCGTAGCGCGCAAAGATTCATAAAGGGGCGTATTGGGATACACCCGCAGTCCTACGCTGGAGAAAAAGATGCCACCAGGAATCTCGCTGGAATGCTGAAAAGTCTCTTCGACAGTGCTCCTTGTCTCTCCAGGTCCGCCAAAGATAATAAAATGACATATGCGTATGCCGGCGTTAATCAGATTCAGGCTACTGTCTCTTACGTCGCGAAAAGTGAAACGCTTGCCATAGTTTTCCAGCATAGTGTCAGAAAGACTGTCTGACCCACATTCAGCATGGCTTAGTCCCGCTTTGGCCATGAGGCGGGCCAGCTCAATATCTATGCCATATGGTTTAAGAAAACAGCACCAACGCAGGCCTATCTGAGCGCGTATCATAGCCTCACATAATTCTACAACCCAACTGCGCGACGAGTTGAACACGCCATCCACAACAAAGAAATACTTCGCACCCAAGCGCTTGAACAATAGCATTTCCTCAATGACCGCCTCGACCGGCTTACGCCGCGCAAAGCGCCCCTCCAGCGCAGGATAGGTGCAGTAGCAGCATTTCATCGGGCACCCTCGCTGCGTCTGAATGTTTAGCATTCGGCTTGTACCAAGGTAGAATGGCGCGATTTGTTCCCTGATTGGCAGGTCAAAATACGTGCAGAAGCCGGCCGGGGCCGAAGAAATGGTAACTAGCCCGGCAGCTGCTTGTTGCTGGGACAGTAACCACGGTGCATCCGGCTGTGACCCAGCCTCATGGCATTTGCATATATGCAGAAACGCCTGCTCTCCCTCCCCCTTTATGGCAAAGTCTGCTCCACTCATTCGCAATATTTCCGCCGGGAAAAGCGATACCGCCGGTCCCCCAAGAACGATTGGCCCCGAGCACAGCCTCCGACATATGCTAACCAGTTCAGGCAATTCGCCAAGCAAAGTTCCCTTGCTGCCAATGCAGACTTCGTCCACGTTGCGGACGGAGATGGCGACAATGTCCGGCGCAAAAGCACGAGCCATTTCCTGCCAATCATCTTTGGCCGACAGCAGGTCCACGAAGTGAACCTCGTGACCAGCTTGAACCAAGGCGTCGCCGACATAGACGAGGCCGAGTGGGAACACCGGGTCTGGCGTGGTGTACCTGTTGAATGAGACGAGCAGGATTTTCAACGACACGCCGGAGGAGATTCATTATGACAAGATAACATGTCAAAGCCGAAATAATTGCAAAGACATGGAACAAGTGCTTTCATAACACCCGACTGATACCAATAACCCACCGCTTACTCCATGAATACTCGTTTACTGCTCGCCTCTCTGACACTCGTATGTGCAGCTCTTTTTTCTGGCTGTGAAACGACCGCATCGAAGCAAGGTCGCGAATTGGCCTCCCAAGATGCAAATATCTTCAATGTTGAGGTTCCGCAAGGAACCGACGTTGAAGTGGTCCAGAGGGTAATTGTCCAAGCCCTGTTCGCTCGCAACTGGGTTGTGACTGAACAGACAGATGGCCAGATATCTGCCACATTGGACCACCGCAACATCCACGGCAGCATCACGATCAATTACTCCGCCACTTCGATTACCATCAAGGATAACTCGGTTGACGCGAATGGAAATCCCTTCGTCCCGGTCCGTTGGATAAAGTACCTGATGGCCGATATTCACAAGAATATCGCCGTATTTGTCACTAATCAGGCACAGTAGCAGCACTTAGTCCAAATAGGGCCGCCACACAAAAGTGGTGGCCCTATTTTGTACTTACTCGGACAAAGAGGGGTTCGCCAGCATCCTGAACATGAAGCCGCAACAGGCCTGGATAGGCGGCATCGGAATAGGCCTCCATAGCCTCCTCGCGCCAGTTGATAAGGTCTGATGAAACCTCCGCTACTATGCTCGCATCAGCAAGCCCGGCGCTTCTCACGTAGAATGCAAAGCGAGCACCATCCCCGGATGCTATGATAGCAGGATACGCCTGCCCGAATACGAAGGGAGAGTCGGAAACCAACGGGTCAAGGCCAAACGCCCTCTCATCCCAGTTGCTGTATCCATCGCCGTCGGGATCGGCATCGCGGCCTGAAACACTCTCATCGGCCGATTGCGCACTTGTGAACCATTCTTTTGCCCAAAAGTCGTAGCTACCATTGCCAACTATCTCGACCTCGTACCAAAGGGTAGCCTCTGTCCCAAGCGAAATCTGGCACGAGGAAGCATCCGCGCCGCTCTGCACGCCAAGCTCGCGCATCGCGGCACCCAAGGCGTTCAAGGAACGGAAACGCACACTATCTGCTGGCACTGGCAGACTGATTGTCGCTGGGATTCGTTCGACAAGGCTTGGAGTTCGACCCCAATTTGACCCAACGGAGGTATGCTCCGCGCTCTTCCACACCATGCCCGTGTTGGCAATATTTCCTGTGGTGACTACGAGAAGCCTAGTGCCGGAAGGCAAGGTATCCGCATTGCCCTGAATAGCACTCAACGCTATTGTTGACCAACCCTGCTCGGTCAGTCCTGGAGTCATGGCGATACCGTTTGAAAACACATGCACCTTAGTGTCTGTAAACCCGAGTAATGCCTTGGTTCGCGGAGTGTCTATGGTCAACACACCACCGGTCAGAGCAGTTACATCCCATGTCAACTCTCCGGTGTCTGCAACGAAAGCAGAGCCGGAAGACGGCGGCAGAGGCGGCGTATCAAGCCCGCTGGCTAAAGCCCCGACAGAAAGCGACACTCTATGGAGCAGCGGGGTAGCCTCGTCCAGCCCCAGCAACAGCCCGTGCGCCACGGACCACGCATTGCCCTTCGTACGTATCAACTCGATTTCGCGCTCCGGGTCCAAACGCAGGACATACTCGTTCTTTGCCGATGCAACATCCTGACGCAGGAACATGAGCGCACCGAGCAAGGCATTGGCCATCTTAGACGGATGCTGGTCTATGTCGAAAAAGGAGTTGAAATAGCCGCGACCCCAGTTGTGACTAGTGCCACCGTATTGGAAGAAGAACACTCCGTCCCAGTCCTGAAAACCAGCGTAGGCACTTAGCATGAGCGGCGCTTCACTGCTAAATGTATTCGGAGCACAGTGTTGGTATTCGGTGACAAAAAAGGGCATCCCTTTTACGCGCTGGGCGGCAAGAGATCCAAGTATGCCTCCTCGCTCGTTGAGCATAGACTCGCGCCCCACCGTCCAGTCCGTGGCGCTCCAGTCACCGTTTGTAAACACCGGGTGCTGCCAGTAGGAGTGCGAGTCCACGACGTCCATGTGGCTCTGGATGTTTGGCGTACTGGTGGAAATAATCGAGCCGACAATCAAGCCGCGATAGCCGATATCCTCGCGGATATAGCGTTTCATCTCCGCCCAGTATTCGCTTTCAACTTGTTCGAGGAAGCGCAGCCAGTCCGAATACATGCCAGCCGCGTAAGAAGAATCGCGACGAAGGATCGGAATATTGCCCTTCGCCAGCGTCGCCCCTTCGGGAAGCCCGCTGGGGTCTCCGCCCGGACGCAGGCTCACACCGGCAAGATACACGCTGCCGACACGGTTGCCCATGCCGTTGAGAACTACGCGCGTATTGCTGTCGGTAACGCTTGCCTCAAAGCTCGACTCATAATACTGCCAGCTACTTCCTAGAGTCCTGCCGGAAGAAAGAATTGCTGACCAAGGGTCGTGCGCAAGCCCCATACCCATGTTTACAGTCGTGGTGCTATCGGCCCTTGCCCAGTAGGAAAGAGTATATACCTGTCCCTTGACAAGAGAGAGGCCCGACTGGGTGAACTGCACATGCCAGCCTTCGCTGCCTGCCTGAGTCACGGCAATTTTCACTCCTTGACGCCCGGAATAAGTGCCTACGGTTGCGTTGGCCCTGGCAGTTCCGTGCTGCTCAAGATTCCACGACGAAGTACCGCTCGTGAACCCCCCGTTGCCAAGCATTTCTGCACCGAGCGGATCTGTCACCACTCCCCACCCTTCAAGCATGGCCGAATGGCTGCTGTATCGAGCGGCCAGCCATTCATTCCAACTGCTTTGAAACTCTGCCCTGAAAGCGGCAGGCCAAGCATCTACCTCCCCTCCGAGCCAGACATGCAGAAGACCGTTCTCGTTGCTTATCTCGACCACCGCCAGCGCGGGATCCTCCGCTGGTGCCATGCCTGTGTATGGGTTGACAGAAAGAAGTAGCTGGCGCGCATACTCTTTCTGAAGCTCGATCATATCGGCTCGAACAAGGGCGATCCCCTTCTGCGCAGCCCAGCCCATCGCGTTAATCTCGGCTGGCAGCCCATCGCCAGAGCTGAAACGACGCGCTACATGCAGATTAAGGTTCCAGTATATTCCCTTCTGCTTCAGCGCATACATGAAATACTGCAAGGAGTCCAAGGACGAAGCCAACATGCTGCGCGAGTTCCCTTGTGCATAATCTAGAAGCGTTGGAGTCTCCCACGTCTGCTCTAAGTGGTGAAAGCGAACACAGTTGAAGCCGAACTTGGCCATGCGCCCAGCCACCGAATCGGCCTCTGATTGCGATGGGAAACAGGCCGAGGCAACGACGTTCACCCCCCAAAAGCGGACGCGCCCGGCAGAGTCCGCCAGATGCCCGTCATCGTCCGGATATACCCAGCCATCGGAACCAGCAGGCGCCTTCAAGAGAAAGGAAACGTCCGTCGCACTTTCGCTTGCATCATCCCAAGGCAGAACAAAGGGAATCATGGACGCCGAGGTAATATGCGCCATCAGGGAAACAATTAACAAAACACTGGCACAACAACGGGGTAGGCTTCGTGACATGCCATGAAAATATCCGCCAGATATTTCGTTACAACATATGAACGACTCTTTGAACGCCTGCAAACACACCAAATATTACGTCTGGCCCACATGCCCATTGAATTTTTCGCTAACCTTTCTTCAGGCTCCAGCCATCCTTGCGGTCCAGAATCGTCCAGCCAAGCTCCGCAAGCTGCTTGCGGAGAGTGTCCGCCGCACCCCAGTCGCGCGCCTGCTTTGCCTCCCAACGCTTCTGCGCCAAAGATACGACCTCTTCCGGTGCCTCATCCGCGCCAAGCTCCTCATCCTTGGAAGGAATAGGCTGTATGCCAAGGGCGTAGAGAACCGTCTTGAGCGCAGAGAGCGCGGCTCTACTTGCAGAGCTATCGTCGCGGAGCGCATTCCAAAGTGCCCCCAATGAGGCCGCCGTGTTCATGTCGTCGAACAAGGCTGCAATGGCAGGACCGAAGGGAGTTCCCAGTGCATCGGCGGCATCTGCCCTAGCGATTGCTTCGGATTCAAACTCCTCGCGCCCGATGCCAGCCTTGGCAAGCAGGGAGTTGATGCCCTTGTCCAACTTCTTCAAGGCACTCTCGGCACCCTTCAGATTTGCCACTGTGAAGTTCAACTGACTGCGATAGCTGGAGCTTATGAGCAGATACTTGACTGCACGGGCATCATAGCCCTGTGCGACAAGGTCCGCCAAGGTGTAGAAATTGCCAAGGCTCTTGCTCATCTTCTTCCCTTCGGCCAAGAGATGGACGCAGTGCATCCAGTGACGCGAGAAAGGCTTGCCCGTTGCGGCCTCGCTCTGGGCAATCTCGTTCTCGTGATGCGGGAAGCAAAGATCTTCGCCACCGGCATGCAGGTCAAAGCTCTCTCCGAGGTACTTGATGCTCATCGCGCTGCATTCGAGGTGCCAGCCGGGACGCCCCTCGATGGCAAGCCCCGTATCGGGGTTTCGCGGACCGGGCCAGTGAACAGCGCCGTCCTCATCCTTGCGCGCCTTCCACAGGGCGAAGTCTGCCACCTGTTCCCTATCGTACTCGTCCGCTGAATTTGCTTTACCCGCGCTGTTAGTGTCCTGAGTTTGTAGCTCCTCGGGATGAAAGTGCGACAGCTTGCCATATTCGCAGAAGCAGGCCACGCGGTAATACACAGAGCCATCGCCCCCCACGTAAGCATGGCCACTGGCAAGGAGCTTTTCCACGATGGCCACCTGCTCGGGGATATGCTCTGTAGCACGCGGTTCCACATCGGGCACAATCAGGTCCAGCAAGGCGCAGTCGGCATGAAACTTCTCGGTCCACTTCCTTGTGAACTCGTAAAGGCTGGTGCCGTCCTTTGCGCTGCCCTTGATGGTCTTGTCGTCAACATCGGTTATGTTGCGGACGTACAGGGGATTAAGCCCCGCAATTTCCATCGTGCGGCGGAGCACATCCAGAAGCGAGAAGGTGCGAAAATTCCCAATATGGGCGGGGCCGTACACAGTTGGTCCACAGGCGTACATGCGCAGGCGTTTTCCGTCCGCCGCGTAGAGCGGCAGTGTTTCGCGTGAAAGGGTGTCGTATAGGCGCATTTCCATGACTGACTTCAGCTTTGAACCATTAATGAATAACTTGCAAGGCCGGGCCTTCTGGCAGAACTGGGCATGTCATTTGGAAGCCTTGTTACGAGCACCGCCAAAGGTCAGTGCCATCGCTCCAACGCAGGCCAAGAGTATGCCGGCCAGTTTCAGCACGGAGAACGATTCGTTGAGCAAGAACGACGAGGCAACAAATGTCAGCCCCATGCCAGCGTAATTGTACGGCCCGATGCGCTGCCCGCCCATCATCTGTATGGCCCTGTTTACCATGAAGGAAGGGAGCACCGTACAAAATATTCCCATCGCAACACCATAGCCCAGCACCACAGGGTCATGCGTTGGTGCGACGAATCCGCGCTGCACGACGTAGTGTGCGAACACCCCCCCACAGGCTCCTATCATAGATAGCGAGGTGAACAGCCTGCTATCCATACGACGCATCATTCGCTCTGCACCGATGACGTATATGGAAAAGCACAGCGTAGCGCCGATAATCATCAAAACGCCAAGCCAGGCAAGCGGATGCGCCGGAGCAGAGCCTGCACCGCCAAGCTCGGAATAGACCATCAGTGCAACCCCCAGATAGCCGACACATATCGAGGCAAGCAGACGCAAATCCAGCTTCTCCCCCATGAACAGCACCCCGATGAATAACACAAAGGAGGGCGAAAGTTGAAGTATCATTCTCTCCAGCGCGGTGCTCACATACTGGACGCCGCCAAAGTCCAACATGCTGGCAACATAGTAGCAGAGGATACCGAGGAATAAGGCCACGCCAAGATCCCTTGGGCTGACACGCGCCCCCTGACGCAAACGCAGAAGCAACATTGCGGCAAAAAACGGCGACGCGCTGACCATGCGCAGGGAGATAATTCCCAAAGGGTCAATGCCATGCGCATAGGCCAGCTTGGCGACAATCACCTTGCCGGTAAACAGCGCACTGCTCGCGGTGGCCAGAATGGCTCCGACCAGTATATTTCTCCTGCTTATGTGCATACATCCTTTTTGGCCAAAAAACAAGGCCCGCAACCTTCGTATGAGGTGCGGGCCTTGTTATTCACTAGCTGTGACTTATCCGTTCAGTGTCACATCGCGTGCCCGCAACAGTACAGAATCCAGCAGGTCCACTTGGCAAAGCGGACCGCGGAAATGCTGCGAATTCGGACGGCGACGTTCATATGCGTAATTGCAATACCAAGCACCTAGCAGGCCGACACCATGTAACGCAAGCACGGAATTATTCAAGCGCTCGACCCAGCGCGGCCACTGCCAGAGCACGGTGACTTATGCGATTCTTGAGGTCGCTCGGCAGCTCGGCCACAGTCACCTCGTAGCCCTCCGGGATGAACAAGGGATCGTAACCGAAGCCTCCACTCCCGCATAGGGACTCTGCGATACGTCCTCGAAATACGCCCTCGAAGTAGCTCGCATCCCCGGCCGGACCAAACAGACAGAGGCAGCAGCGAAATTCTGCACCCCTTTCAGCCGCAGGCAGCCCGGCAAGGGCGGACAGAAGCTTGGCATTGTTTGCCGCGCTCCCCGCCCCCATTCCGGCATAGCGGGCTGTATGCACCCCAGGCGCGCCGCCCAATGCATCGACAAAGAGGCCCGTATCGTCCGCACAAATCCAGCGCCCCGCCGCCCTCGCAGCAAGAGCACGCGCCTTTATCAGGGCGTTGTCGCGCAGAGTGAGTCCATCCTCATCCACCTCCGGCATACCGCCGATGGAACGGGCGTCCTCAAAGCGCAGCTTAAGCCCGAGAAGGGCCACACTGCTCATTATCTCCCCCACTTTGTGGGCGTTGTTACTGGCAAGATATATGGTCATGAAATAGCCAGCCCCTTGTAAGAACATCCTCGCCAAAGACGGTGTTTCTGACATCGCGGAGACGAATGGCATCTGCCATTCTGGGAACGCATTGGCCGCTGAACGCGCTCCTTGCCTTATCGTCGGCAAGAAGAACCGGGGCGCGGTAGCTGAAAAGGTAGTCCAACATTCCAGAACGCAAGAGCGAACTGAGCAAAGTGCCGCCACCCTCGAAATACACGCCGTTGATGCCCTTCGCAGAACAGTGCGTAGCGAATGCGGGCCAAAAAGCCTCCGTATCCGGTAGGCCCAGCACACGCACCCCGGTGCCGACAAGGGCCTCTTCCGCACGACTATGTGCAGTATCGCTCGTGACAAGCGTTGTATAATGCCGAAAGTCATCGCTGTACACCTTTGGCAAAGGCTCGCTCAAAGTGCGAAGGCTGCGGTCGAAGATGAAACGCTGCGAACAACTCTCATCCATGCCCGGAAGGCGTATGCTAAGGCGGGGATTGTCCGCCAGCACCGTGCCAGCGCCAACGGCAATGGCCGGGAAGTATGCCCGCCAGTGGTGAACATCTTTCCGGGAACTCGGCCCGCTTATCCATTTGGAATCTCCGCCTCTAGTGGCAATTCGCCCGTCAATAGTAGTGGCAACCTTTGCGGCAAACAGCGGGCGCTGTACCCGTATCCAGTGATTGAAGATGAGATTGATGTCGCCACATTCATCGGCGAGAACGCCGCCAATTACTTCCAACCCGGCACTGCGAAGGATATCCAAGCCCCTGCCGGCGTGCGCAGGGTTGGGGTCCGTGGCCCCGATGACTACGCGCCGTATCCCGGCGCCAATTATGGCTTCCGTGCATGGCGGGGTGCGCCCATGAGTGCTGCACGGTTCCAAAGTGACATACAAAGTGCCGCCGCGTGCGCGTTCCCCAGCCGCTCGCAAGGCATGGACTTCGGCATGTGGCCCGCCCGCACGTTCATGAAAGCCCTCTCCGACAAGCGAGCCGTCGGGAGCATATACGATCGCACCCACCAAAGGGTTGGGATGAGTCCGCCCCCATGCACGGCGGGCTAGCGAGAGTGCCAGCCTCATCCGGCTTTCCATCAGTGTAATGTCGGGTCCATTTTCCACAAGGCCACATCATGCACAGTAGCGCCCCATCTGCAAGAGGGCGGAAACTGACACGGCGGAGCCATCAATTGCCACCCCAACCCCCGCCGAGGGCGCGGACAAGCTGCACACTCGCGGCGTACATGACGCCCGAGTTCTGCACCCGGCTTCGCTCCAGAGCGAGGAGGTTGCGACGGGCGTCGAGCAGTTCAAGAAAGGTGACGTAACCAGCCTTGTGACGACTGTGCGCAATCTCCTCGGCCTCAGCCGCTGCCTGTCCCGCCCGTCCCAATGCCTCATCGCGCCGATACATGGAGCCAAGATCGCTTAACGAATCCTCCACCTCCCGCAGTGCCTGGATGGTGAGCTGCCTGTGAACGGCCAAGGCCTGCTCCACTCGCGCCCTTGCCGCTTCCAAGTCGGCCTTCTGACGGCCCCCGTCCAGCAATGGAACTGACAGTGAAGGCCCGAGCTGCCAGAACTGGCCGGGGCGGGACAGAAGATCGACAAGGTCTCCGTTTTCAAATCCTGCGCTGCCTGTCATCGCAATTCTCGGGTATCTGGCCACCTCGGCAACACCCACCTCGGCCATGCGAGCGTGAAGCAAGGCCTCTGCCTGTGCTATGTCCGGCCTGCGGGCAAGCATATCCACAGGCAGGCCCGGCGGCAGGCTGGGTGGCATTGCCGGCAGGGGGCCAAGGCTGCCTACGTCGGCTACTGGCATCCCACATAGTGCCGAAATGGCGTGATTCTGACGCATGACGAGCCTTTCCACCGAGGCCAGGTCTGCCTCCACAGAGGCTAGGTCCGCCCTAGCGCGCGCAAGGTCCATCTCGTTGCTAAGTCCTGCCCTACTGCGTTCCTCAAGCAGGTTCACCCAGTCGCGCCTCAGCTCTGCGGTCTGCTCTAACAGGGACTTTTCAGCAAGTGCCGCCCTGAGTGCAAAGACTGCGCTGGCAAGGTCTGCCTCCAAGGCCAGACGCACGCCGCGCTGATCCGCTTCGGATGCTTCCAGCCGCGCGCCCGCGCTCTCCACGGAACGGCTTATTCGCCCCCAGAGATCCAGCTCGTATGATGCGCCAATGGCAGCCCTGTGCTTGTCGCCCTTTACGCGGTAGCTAACAGGACTTCCCGGGATGGGTATGCTCTGGCGCGGCCCCTCCATAAGTTGGGAGCCGGCACTTGCGTCCAGACTCGGTTCCAATGCCGACTCGCTTGCGCCGAGCACGGCCCTTGCCTCTGCAAGACGTGCGGCAGCAAGCTCAAGGCTTGGACTGAACCTGTGCGCGGCCTCCACGGCAGCGTTAAGGAAACTGTCACCGTAAACGGTCCACCAGCATTCCCCCGCTACCTGCATGGGCGTGGCAGCCGCTTGCGGTCCGGCAGAGTCGAAGCTGGCGGGCACATGTGCGTAATCCGGCTTGGTGTAGTCTGGTCCGCTCTTGGCGCAGGCCGCAAGAAGTAAGGCCAGTGCGCCTTTGCAAGCGATAGTTTGGGTCTTCATCGCTCTTATTCCTCGATGTAGAGGTCCACCTGCTGACCAACGTAACAGATACGGGCCTTGTCCTTGGAGAAGCGAAAGATTACCTGAAGCACTCGGGTATCCACACGCTCTGTACTGGCCCCGGAAAGGGACTTTTTGGGCAGTATGTAAGGTTCGATGCGGACAAATTCCAGCGGAATCTGTATCTCGCTATCGCCCTTAAGTGTGGCCACGGCCCTAGCGCCTTCCCTGACTCTTGGCGCAAGCTGCTCGTCCACATCAGCGCGGATTTGCAACCTTTCAATATCGCCAATAACGACAGGCGAACTTGCGGTAGATGGACTCGCGTATTCCCCGGCACGAGTGTTTACCTGAAGCACCGTGCCGTCCCTTGGAGCGCGAACGCAGAGCCTTTCCAACAGGGCATGGGTTTGCTCTATGGCAGCCTTGCTGGCGTCGAGCTGGGCCTCGGCCACGAGCACATCGCTGCGGCGCGTCGCCAAATCCTCGGCTGCTATGGCACGCGGATCCCCTACCGCTTCCAGACGGGCAAGCTGCCCCCGCAGCCTTTCGAGCGTGGCCACTGCAACGCGCTGCTGCGCCTCTTGGGCTATGAGCAGGGCCTGCAATTCCCGCTCGTCAAGCTGTAGCAATGGCTGTCCCTTGACCACCTTGTCCCATACCTTGACATGCACCTGCGTGACAAGACCCGGCACGGGGACGCCAAGGGCGGTATTCTCGTCGCAGGCCTCGATTATACCTGCTGCACCAAGGGCCTTTTCATAGGGTTTGGCAGCGGGTTGCACCGGAGGAGGAGGCATCGGCTGGGTGATATTGGCGCGGGTGCGCTGAATGAGCGCAACGGCGAGAAACAGACCAAGAACAGCTAGCCAGAACGATAGTTTGCGAAAGATAATCATTGCATAGTCCTCAATGTGGAAAAGTGGCCATTAGAAAGCAGGGTGATGGGCGGCTATGTCTTGCGCCCCTTCTAAAACGCGGAACACGCGCCCGTCCTCCATCTCGGCCATGCGATCGGCAAAGTGGTAGATGCGCGGATCGTGCGTAACTACGATGACTGTGCGGCCCGGCTCGTTGGCGGCCTCACGCAGCAGCTTCATGACGGCTACGCCATTCTCGCTATCCAAGGCAGACGTAGGCTCGTCGCAGAGCACCAGAGTCGGCTCGTGGACGAGCGCCCTAGCGATGGCCACTCGCTGCTGCTCGCCGCCGGAGAGCTTCATGGGCCGCTCGTTCACGCGCTTGCCAAGGCCCACGCGCTCCAGCGTTTGCACTGCCTTGCGCAAAGCCTTGCGCACACTGTGGCCCTGTATGAGCAGAGGTACGGACACGTTCTCCGCCACAGTGATTGTGGGTATCAGGTTGAACTGCTGGAATATGAAGCCGAGGTACTTGGCGCGAAAGGCGGTGCGCTCTTTTTCGCTCATGGCGTGCAGGGCTTGTCCTAGCACATTCACCTCGCCTTCGTCGGCGTGCAAAGTTCCTGCCAGTATGGATAGCAGGGTAGTCTTGCCGCAGCCTGAAGGGCCTACGAGCATGAGCAGTTCGCCAAGTCGCGCCTCGAAGTGCGCCTTGTGCAAGACCTTCGTATAGGACAAGCCGCTGCCGAAGCTCTTGCAAAGGCCGCTTAGTTGCAGGGCCGCTGCTTTACTTGTAGAGATCGTGTCGTTCATGGTTGACTATGAACAAAGGGTTGTAGCCAGCGCTTAGCTCTCATGAACGGAAGACTATTGCAGGTTCGAGTCTGGCTATGCGCGATATTCCAAGCAGGGCCGATATTGTGCATATAATCAGCACCGCACAGCCGACAATGGCCCCAACCTGCCAAAGCAGTAGAAATGGAACGCGGCCGGAACGTATCAGGGCGCGCCCCATGAGAGATACCACACCCATACCGATGCCATAACCGGTCATACCCACCGTGAGGGACTGGATTACAAGCATTGCGGCAAGGCGCCATGTTCCAAGGCCCATCGCCTTAAGGGCACCAAGATTACGCGTATTTTCCAGCACGAAGGCGTAAAAGGCCTGCCCGGACACCGCCGTGCCAACGATGAAGCCGATGAGGACAATAAGGCCAATGTTGATGGGTATTGGCGTATTGCGCATGTACCATGCAATGGTTGACCAGAAGAACTCGTCCTCGGTGTAGGCTCTCAGTCCGGATTCTGCGCTGATTCGTGCCGATACCGTGGCCGCGTCTGCACCTTCCTGCACTCCTGCAAGGACAAAACTCAGCATTTTGCGCTGGCTGGGCGCGTAGAGCACCGCACGATCGTAACTTGTGTACATGTAGGGTCCACCCATGAACCCGCGCTGCACCTTGCATATACCGACCACGACAGCCTCGCGGTCATTCATCTCGAAACGGTCGCCAACGCGGATCGGGCGGCCCAGCTCCCTGCCCAAGAGCTGCACTCCGTATATGTCGATAATGACGCTGTTGGGCTTACGCAGATCTTCAATATCGCCCTCCAACATGGTTTGCGGAGCGCCGATGAGACTCGTGTTGTCTATTCCCATCAGGGTGACAGCCTGCGCCTTGCCGTTGCCAAGTTTGACCTGGATAACGCTCTGATACAGAGGCACAGCCCAGGACACCCCTTCGACACTGCGCACGCGGGAAACGTCCGTATCGCGCATGGGTCTGTTGTCGCCCACCTGCTGCACCATCGGGTCGCTGACCCAGATCGGAGCGCGGACATTGTGCAGAGTGGATGCCATCCACGACATAATTCCGCAGAAGAGCGAACCGCCCTGCGCCATCAGGATTGTGGCAAAGACAATACCGCTCATAAGCATGAGGTATTTTGACCTGTCGCCGTAGAGCATCCTAAGTGCCAGTCTGAACATATGTCTTACCCTCCCCTTCTTATAAGCTAAGAATGATGATGGCCGCGCCGTTTGCCGTATAGATGCTTCTCCGCCCCAAGGCGGTCGAATTCCACCTGCCCCTTCTCACTAAGCACACCTCGAAAAAAGGTCAGAAGAGCCAGATCCAGAGTCTCGCGAAGGCTTAGTCCAAGGTGGTCGATTACCGCTGGCTGCATGAGGCCACGCATCATGTGCATCCACGCTTCGGCGGCGAACTGCGGATCTATTTCCTCCCTAACATAGCCCTCGCGCATCCCTTCGCGTAGAAGAGTCCCAAACACCACCGGGATGTTACGGCTTCGCATCTCGTCCAGATATGCGTATGCTTCGGGCGCTGTTCTCTCCAGTTCGCGCAGGAGCGAAGGACGGATGACGGACAGCCTTGCTGCCAGCGTGCAATGGACTTTATCCAGCTTTTGCGGAAAGCTCAGCCTTTCGTCCTCAAGCACTGCCTTTAGACTTGCCGAAATGCGTCCTGCTATGCGCCGGATAATGGCCTTGATTATCTCATTCTTGCCGGGAAAGTGGATGTAGAGCGTCTTCTTGCTCATTCCAAGCGTGCCCGCAAGATCGTCCATGCGCATTGCCTGAAGGCCATCGCCAATGACCATCTCTTCGGCCTTGTCGAGAATGCGCTCATCGGTCTTGTCCCCCTCGCCCGGCCTGTCCATGTGTGAATCGTCTCCCATATACTGCGGAAACTCTTGTGGTGTTTTTGGTTTCCCTGCAAGCAATATTGAGCAACTCACCGTTAAGTAGCTGATAGCTAGTTTATTATATTCGTAAGGGCACCACTAATAACTGTTTCGTCGCGAGAACGAGGATTTGCGGATGGATGGTAAGACTTCATAAACGATTAGTATTGAATGAAATACGGCGAACTTACCAAACGAAGGCGACGCGACAAAGACCGTTCGCAGCAGAAATCAAAGTTGTAAGAGGTAGCCAAGAGAACCTGACAAGCGCGCAACGACTTCAAAACGGAATCTCTCGATTCGGCCATACCAGAAAGCCATCCCCATCGTCGGCAGCCAAGGGATAGTAAGTGGCATGGCGCTGCGCATCTTTGCCGCGATGGAAAGCTACGCGCTTGCAGAATGGGCCAAGGCCTCACTAATGTCCGTACGCAAATGATCCGGCGAGTATTCGTTGAGAAACGCCCTGGCTTCGACATCGAGGCCGGGCAAATGCTTCAAGACCTGCGCGAAAGCCTCGGCCTTTCCGCGCTGGTGGGCCTGCGCCTGCTCAACCGCTACGACGCGGAAGGCATGGACGAGGCAGATTACCGCGCCGCGCTCTGCCGCGTATTCGCCGAGCCTCAGAGCGACTATATTTACGAAGAGACCTTCGAAATCGGCACTGGCGAACAACTTTTCGCCATCGAGTATCTGCCCGGACAGTACGACCAAAGGGCGGACTCCGCCGCACAGGCGGTGCAAATCATCACCCAAGGCCAACGCCCCCGCATAGCCTGTGCAAGAATCATTGTTCTGAAGGGTGACCTGAACAACGATGACATTGCCAAGGTAAAGAAGTACCTCATCAACACCGTGGACAGCCGCGAAGCCTCGCTCGCCAAGCCCGACACGCTCCTTGTTCCCGTTGCGGACCCAGCCCCCGTAGCCATTCTGGACGGCTTCTGCGCCATGGACGCGCACGCCATCGACGAACTACGCAAGGACATGGGACTTGCGATGTCCTTCGACGACCTGCTCTTCTGCCAGAACTACTTCCGCGACGAGGAAAGACGCGACCCCAGCCTTACCGAAATCAAGGTATTGGACACCTACTGGAGCGACCACTGCCGTCACACCACCTTCCTGACACGGCTCGAAGAGCTGGGCATAGACAAGGGCGAACTCTCCGCCCCCATCCTCGCAGCATGGGAACAGTATCTCTCTATTCGCAAGGGCCTCGGACGCGAAGAGCGCCCCGTAACCCTGATGGACATCGCCACCATTGGCGCAAAGGAGCTTAAAAAGCGCGGACTGCTGGGCGACATCGAGGAATCGGAAGAAATCAACGCCGCTAGCATCGTCGTAAACGTGGACGTGGACGGGAAGGACGAGGAGTGGCTCGTGATGTTCAAAAACGAGACGCACAACCACCCGACGGAAATCGAACCCTTCGGAGGCGCGGCCACCTGCCTTGGCGGCGCCATACGCGACCCCCTTTCTGGCCGCTCCTATGTGTATCAGGCCATGCGCGTAAGCGGCGCGGCAGACCCTAGAAAACCCCTTTCCGACACTCTGCCCGGCAAGCTGCCACAAATCAAAATCACCCGTGAGGCAGCCCGCGGTTACAGCAGCTACGGCAACCAGATAGGCCTCGCAACAGGCATGGTGCACGAGGTGTACCACCCCCGCTACGAGGCCAAACGCATGGAAATCGGCGCCGTCGTGGGCGCTGCTCCGCGCGAAAATGTTTACCGCGGCGATCCCCAACCCGGCGATGTGGTCCTGCTGGTGGGCGGGCGCACAGGGCGCGACGGCATTGGAGGAGCGACGGGTTCCTCTAAGGAGCACAACGAGCAAGCACTGGCCAACAGCGCAGAAGTGCAAAAAGGCGACGCCCCCGCAGAGCGCAAACTCCAGCGCCTGTTCCGCCGCAGCGAGGCCGCAAAAATGATCGTTCGCTGCAACGACTTTGGCGCTGGAGGGGTGTCTGTTGCCATAGGCGAACTTGCGCCCGGCCTACACATTTACGTGGACCGAGTGCCCCGCAAGTACGAGGGCCTCGACGGCACAGAGCTGGCCATTTCCGAATCTCAGGAGCGCATGGCCATCGTCTTGCGCAAGAGCGACGTGGACGCCTTCATGGCCTTCGTGGCCGAGGAAAACCTAGAAGGCACGCTCGTAGCTGATGTTACAGACACAAACCGTCTTGTGATGGAATGGCGCGGACAGAGAATCGTCGATGTGTCGCGCGCATTCCTCGACACCGCTGGCGCACCACAAAGCGCGACTGTCCGCATCGCCGCCCCATCAAAAGCCACATGTGCGCTATCTACGCCGAAGGTATCGCTCCCGCTGGCCGAGCGCCTCGAAACGACCCTCTCGGAGCTAAACCGCTGCTCGCAGCGCGGCCTCATCGAGCGCTTCGACTCCACAATCGGCGCTGGCAGTGTGCTGCACCCCTTTGGCGGAGATAACCTGGCCACGCCGCCAGAAGTCATGGTCGCCAATATCCCCCTTCTTGCGGGCCAGACCAAGACGGGCACCATGATGAGCTACGGCTTCGACCCCTACATATCGACGTGGAGTCCATTCCACGGCGCAACATACGCCGTACTCGAATCGCTTGCCCGCATCGCCGCAAGCGGCGGCGAAGTAGCCAAGTGCCGCCTGACCTTCCAAGAGTATTTCCCAAAAGTGGCGGGCAACCCCTACCGCTGGGGCCTGCCAATGGCGGCGCTCCTTGGCGCGCTAAACGCGCAGCTCAAGTTCGGCACAGCGGCCATCGGCGGCAAAGATTCCATGAGCGGCTCGTTCAAAGACTTGGATGTGCCCCCCACCTTGGTCAGCTTCGCCCTCTGCACGCTCTGTCTGGACAACGTCATAACGCCAGAGTTCAAAAAAGCGGGCAGCACAGTGGCTCTTCTTCGAGTGCCAATCAACGCCGACTACACCCCGGACCTTGACGCGGCATCTGCCCTGTATGCGGAGCTACACAAGGCAATCATCTCGGGCAAGGTCCTGGCAGCGCACTCTGTCAAGAGCGGCGGCATAGCCGAAGCCATTGCAAAGATGGGCTTTGGAAACGGGATAGGCTTCGAGGCATCCATTGAAAGAGACGATCTTTTCACGCCCCTGTACGGCAGCATCGTCGTAGAGCTGGCGGACGCGGCTGCCCTTCCACAGGCAGAACGGATTGGCACGACCATTGCCGACGCGCTCATAAGGGCCGGCTCCGAGAGTGCCGCGCTTGCCACACTTCGCAAGGCATGGGAAGAGCCTCTTGAGCACATATTCCCCACCCATGCAACGCCTGCGGACAACACCCTGCTCGCCATTCCCGCCCAGCCCGCCAGGCCGCTCCTTCGCAAGACCCCATCTGTGGCCAAGCCACGGGTGTTCATCCCTGTCTTTCCCGGCACAAACTGCGAGTATGACAGCGCCCGCGCCTTTGAACAAGCCGGGGCCGAAGCCGATGTATGCGTTCTGCGCAACATGAACGCTAGGGAAGTCGAAGAATCGCTATCCGACATGGCCCGCCGCATCCGAAGCGCGCAAATTCTCATGATGCCCGGCGGCTTCAGCGCGGGCGACGAGCCGGACGGCTCGGGCAAGTTCGCAGCCGCAGTCATGCGCAACCGCGCCATCAGCGAGGCCATCATGGACCTGATTGGCAGGCGAGACGGCCTAGTACTCGGCATATGCAACGGCTTCCAAGTGCTCATCAAACTGGGCCTCATCCAGTATGGCGACATTCGCGACCTTTCCCCCGGCGACGCCACCCTCACCTTCAACAGCATAGGCCGTCACCAATCGCGCTACATACGCACGAAGGTGACATCCAGCCTGTCCCCTTGGCTTGCTAAAACGCCTGTCGGCCAGATACATACTATTCCCATCTCCCACGGCGAAGGCCGTGTGGCCTGCTCCATGGACACGCTGAAGAACATGGTGAACAAGGGACAGGTCGCCTTCCAGTACGTGGATGCGGCGGGGGAGCCGTCAATGGACGTGGAATGGAACCCGAACGGCTCCATCTGCGCCATAGAAGGCCTGTGCAGCCCCTGCGGTCGGGTGCTCGGCAAGATGGGACACAGCGAACGGCGCGGTCCATATGTTGGCATCAACGTATCAGGCAACAAGGTGCAGCCCATCTTCAGCGCGGGCGTTGAGTATTTTGCCTAAGCGGGAACATCGTAGTTCCGTATTCGACAAATAAACATGAAGTAGTTACGCTACTTCCGGTTTATTTACCATGTGCGCATTGGCCTTCCGCCCTGCCCCTCTTGGGGCGGGATGCCCATGTGAGGCACCTGCTTCACTGCGTTCCTTGAATACACGACTGGGAATCCTCATTCGGGGCGATACTCCAAATCGCCCCTCTGACCGGGCTTCACACGGCCCTTTGCACCGAGGCATACCCATGCATCAGGCAACGATGCGCCCTCCCCCAAACATCAACTGCATCGACACACGCACAAATGAAATACCCCATAAGCAGCACCCTCATCCGAGGGGTGCTATTTCTTATGTCTTCGCTAATGGCCGCCCCTCTCTCTGCGCAGCAAAGAGAATGGACAGGCAATGACGGCAAGACCACATTCCGGGCTGAACTGGTAAACGCATACGACGGAACGGCCTATTTTCAGAAAGAGAACTTGAGCTACATCCGTGTTCCGCTCCTCATGCTGGCCCCGTATGACCTGGCAAGGGTGCTTGACTGGTCCGCCAAGCGCGATGCCCAAGCCCCGAGCATACTGATGAACTGCAATGGCGTGATCGCCGAAGACATCAAAAAGCAGTGGCCAAACAAGGTTTCCGGCACATCCCTGAAGGATGCCGACATTAATAACACCCCCACCCCTCGCCTGTTCGTATTCCTGATGGTGAAGGGACAATACACAGCCATTGCCGACACAATCAAAGATCTGGTTGCAGTCGAAAAGAATCTTAACGCCGCAGGAACGAACTTCATCCAAGTGGTGGTCATATCCAGCTTCGAGGGCGACAATATGGGCATGCTCCAGAACAGGCTTGGCAAAGGTGGCGCCGACGGCTGGCTGATGCCCAACGAGTGGCAGTTCAAGGATAAAAAGGAACTCTGGGCCTCCTACTGGCGCAGACCCGACATCAACATGCTCGTTCTGGATCCAAACGGAACGGTCCTCTGCGATGGAAGCACAAAGGAACTGGATGGCAAAGATAGCGACCCAATCGCTTTTCTTGAGGGACTTGTCCCCACAGCCAAGCGCATAGCCGCAGGCGGCCCATCAACCCCAAATCCGATGGTCAACGCCGCCGCGATGGAAAAGCTCATCGCAGACCTAAAATCCAAGCCCGAGGGCAACCCTGCACCACAGGCCGCGGTTTTCGACCTATCCGGCATAGACCCTGAAATGGTCAAGCAAATGGAAGGCAAGAGCTTCCAAGTCGAAATACGTATCGGAACCGATGGCCGCGTCAAGGGGCTGAAGATGAAGGCTGGTGGAGATGCCACTGAAGAAGAGGCCCTTGTCATAGCCTCCCAGCTATGGCAGTTCATACCTGTAATCAAAAACGGCGTGGCCGAAGAAAAAGTGGTTATCGCCCCCATCAGGGTAAAGCCCCCCAAGAAGGCCGAATAGAACCCAACAGCCAGCATATTCTCAGAAACAATAACAGGGCGGCCCGCTCAGCACGGAGCCGCCCTGTTGCGTGTAAAGCATACGTTTAACGCACGCAGCCCATCATGTTGTAAACAAGCTGCGCTGCGGCGAAATCGAAGGCGTGAAAGCCCTCTATTGGCGCGAACTCCACTACGTCGAAACCCACGCAGCGACGCTCGGCACATATCCTACGCAAGAGCCACAGGGCCTGATACCAGGACAAGCCACCGGGCACAGGCGTGCCGGTTGCGGGCATCACCGCTCCGTCCAGAGCATCGATGTCGAAGCTGATAAATATGTTCTGCGGGAAATCTTCTGGCAGGCGAACAGAGTCCAACCCCTCGGCAGCCAGTCTTTCGGCATCGACATAGGGGATGCCATCTGCCTCGCGCAGGTTCCTTTCCTCAAGGCAATAGCTGCGCGTGCCTATCTGGAAAATGGGGATGCCCATGTCGTGAATGCGCCTCATGACGCTGGCATGGCTCCAAATACTGCCCTCGTAGCTGTTGCGCAAATCGGCATGTGCGTCGAACTGCACTACGCCAATGCGCCCATGATGGGCGGCGAGCGCCTTTGCAACGGCGCTGCTCAGGCTGTGCTCCCCACCCAGCACCACTGGCAGGCCCCCAAGACGAAGCGCCTGCGCAACGGCCTCCTCCACCCTTGCAAGCACCTGCTCAGGCGCGCCATCGCAATCCACGGGCGGGGCGGTAAATATGCCCCTGTCGGCAGGCACGCCTCTTCCGTCGAAAAGCTCCAACTGCCCCGACGCTTCCAAAATGGCCTGTGGCCCCAACGCAGTGCCATGCCCATAGGACACGCTTCGCTCGTAAGGAACGGGTATTACGTGAAAGAACGCCTTCTCCGCAGGGGAGGCAGGCACATCATCGCCGTGAAAGTTGCTCATATGCGTTACAGGCGGACAATCTGACAGCGCCCAAGGCAAACGGCAAGGGGGTTTGCTCTTGACGGCAAGGCAGCGGGGGGCAAGTTCCAAGCCATGCACAACGCATTCCAACGCCTTAGCTGATAGAGCCGTGATACTTGCAATCGAAAGTTCCTGCGACGAATCAGCTCTTGCCCTGTTTGACCCGGACAGCGGAATCCTTGGCGAATGGGTGCATTCCCAGATAGAGACGCACAGGCCCTACGGCGGAGTTGTGCCGGAAATTGCCAGCCGCGAACACCTTGTGAACCTCCCCCCCCTGATTGCAAAGGCGCTTGCGCTCTGCGGGACGAACAAGCCGGACACAATAGCCGTCACCCGCGGTCCGGGTCTTGCCGCCTGTCTCTCGCTGGGCATAGCAGCGGCGCGTGCCTTATCCATTTCGCAAGGCATTCCCATTGTAGGGGCCAATCATCTGCTGGGGCACGCTTGGTCGCCCTTCATGCAGATACACGCCCAAGACCCGGCGTCCTTTCGCCAGAGCCTGGCAGAGCTGTTGCCACATCTGGGCCTAGTCGTGTCAGGGGGCAACACCTTGCTCTTCGAGATGGATGCGGACCTCTGCCCGCGTATCGTCGCCGAAACAGTGGACGATGCCGCTGGCGAAGCGCTGGACAAGGGCGCAAAGCTGCTTGGGATGCCCTACCCCGGCGGCCCGCTCATGGAAAAGATCGCGCTGGGCGGCGATGCAAAGAAATACCCTTTTCCCCGGGCCTTTGCCCGCTCTTTGGAGGCCAGATTCAGTTTCTCAGGCCTTAAGACCAGTCTGCGCTACCTAGTGCAGGACATGGACGATGCGACTCTTGCCGAGGCCCTGCCGGACATCTGTGCAAGTTATCAGGCGGCTGTTGTCGATGCACTCTCTGGCAAGCTGAACGCCTTCGCAAAGGCCAAGGCTTACCGCAGCATCGGACTAAGCGGGGGGGTGTCCAACAACAAGGCACTTCGCGAAGCCGTGGCCGGGCTGGCGGCAAGGCGGCGCATCCCGATGCTGGCTCCCCTACCCCGCCACACGGGCGACAACGCCGCAATGATCGCCTTCAGCGCATGGGCGGGCGGGCTTCCGCCAGCGCAAGACGGATGCGTGGAAATGAACCCCTCGCTGAGACTGACGGACTTGTAGAGCGTCTCGAAAAGGCAAGCTACCGCATTTCAAAATGCTGAACCGGGCCAGATAAGACCATCACCCAGCCACGCTCAGCCTTCTTGCCAAGCCGCTTGCGCGGCGAAGCGTGCGGCCAAGTGCCAGCCTGACAAGCTCCGCCCCGCCCGCCACGCGCACCGAGCGCCTTGCGCGGCTGACGGCGGTATAGAACAGCTCCCTGGTAAGCAATGCATGGTCAACCGGCGGCAGCAGTATCGTCACATCGCGATACTCCGACCCCTGCCCCTTGTGGACCGTAATTGCAAAGGCAGGCTCGTATTGAGGCAATAGGCGCAGAGGCAGACCCTGCTCGTCATCAGGCGCAAAAAAGGCGGATAGCTGCCCCTCGCGCTCAAAGACTACGCCAGAATCACCATTAAAGAGGTTCTGCCTGTGACAGTTCCGCGTTACGATGAGCGGCATGCCGTGAAAGAAACGGGCATCCTGCCTGTAATATGCCCTCTGCCGGGCAAGACGAAGGGCAAGCGCATTCACCGATTCCGCCCCGCAAGGCCCCTGCCTAAGCATACACACCACCCTGCGCGAGGCAGCAAGCTCGAGCGCCTGGGCGGCACCTGCCTCGCAACGGTGCAGGGAATCCATAAGCCCGCCAAGCTCTCTTTCGACAAATGCGGGCATATCCTGCGGCCCCGGCGATGGAACTAGCGCAAGCTGGCCCGCCCCGCGCAATAGGGCAAGCACAGTGTCGGCATCGCCAATGCGCACGGCGTCAATTAGCGCCGCAAGCCGCGGCTCCTCTCCAGAGCGGTGGTTAAACAGGAGGCGCAACTGACACTCCGCAAGCAATCCGCCGCCCTCCCCGGCCGCCACAATGTCCGCTAGCACGCTGCCACAGTGAACCGAAGGCAGCTGGCCGGGATCGCCCAGAATCAACAAGCGCGTACCTGCGGGGTCCACGGCATCGAGCAGCTTGGCCATCAAGGGCAGGTCCATCATCGAGGCTTCGTCAAGCACCAGCACATCGCAGGCGAGAGGGTTACGCGCATCGTGGCGGAAGAATGCCGATTCGGCCTTTGGCCCCAGTAGGCGGTGCACGGTGCCATGCGCAAGCTGAAGTAGTGGCCTATCGGCAAGAAGCGGCTCCACAGATTCACGGAGCCGGGCCGCGGCCTTGCCCGTTGGTGCTGCCAACATTACGGACAAAGGCCTGTCCGGCGGGGCAAGCAGGGCCAGAATCCGGCGCGCGATGCTCGTCTTGCCCGTGCCCGGCCCACCTGTAATTATGCCAAGTCCACGACTCAATATACGGGCCAACTCCCCATCGACCGCGGAGGGGACAGTATGCTCCACTCCCGCCAGGGCCAAAAGACGCGCTGCCAAGGCACACTCGTAAGCGTGGTAACGCTGAAGGTAGATATCCGGGCCGTCGATAACAAGCGGCTTCTCATCACCCGGACCTCCGACTATGCCTAGGGTTGAAAGCCGCGTGCGCAATTCGTCAGGATTGCCCAGCGAGTCCAGCGGCAGGCATACTGCCCCTTCGGCCAATGCCCGCATAAGCCCCGCCGCCACCCTGCCGAGCAGCTCCGCCTCCACACCGGCCTTGCGCACCAATATCTCGCCCGCATACTCGCCAAGTGCGGGGAAAAACTCGTCCTCCTGCGGTCTCACAGAGTCCTCCCTTCGCCGCCCAACGCGGCCTCCACGGCGTCCAGCATTGTTGCTGACGGGCAAAAACGCACCACTCCCGAACCGGGCCGCAAAGGCTGCGCCCCGCGCAGGAACAGGTAGTATATGCCGCCAAAATCGCGCACATAGTCCCAGTTCGGCTGCCTCTGACGCATTCCGCGCCGGAAAGCCAGAGCGTACAGGCAGCCTTGAAGGTAGTAATTGTGCTCCAGCATGGCCCCGTGCATTGCGGCCGGACTGTATGCAGAGGCGTCGGCCCCCAGCCAGTTGCTCTTCCAGTCCAGTATATAGTAGCGCCCTTCGCGGCGGAATATGAGGTCAACAAAGCCCTTCAGGTAGCCGTCCACACCCACGCCCTCCATGCGGGCCAGTCGGGCCGCGCTGTCTGCAAACGGCACGCCTTCTTCGGCAAATGCGGCGGAAAGAGCGGAAAAATCCGGCCCTTGGGCGGGAATGTAGAACTCCATCTCGCGCAAGAGGTCTGCGGCTGGAGTGCCACGCAGGGCAAAGCCGCCCTTTTCGAGCGGTGTATCCAGCACGCTGTTCAGGCAGTCCAGGGCCGTACCAGCCCACATGCTGGCATCCATCCCGGCAAGAGCAAGCTGCCAGCGAACAAGCGCCGCCCAGCCGGAACTATCGGCAAAATCCATCTTCTCCAAACAGGCGTGAAAGAAACTGCCAGCCCCCGCGCCCTTGGGGAAAGCTGCAACGCCGGATAGCTCGGCAGGTGCCGACTCCGGCAACAGTGCTGGCGCGTCCTCTCGCTCCGGCAATTCGGCCACGGGCAGCTTATTTTCATACGCCTCGGCCCCTGCCTGAAGGGCGCTGAAGCTCGTAATCATGGGACGGCAGTCGGGCCTGTGCATCAGAGAGCGAAGGCACAGTTCAATCGACTCCGCCCCTTGCCCGAGCGGCTTCGGAGCCGGGGGCAAATCCCGATACTCGATGCTGATGGAGTCCGGCACGCTATCGCTGCACTTGTGCAGATACGCGCGAAAGCCCTCCCAGTCGTCCGCCCCGAACAGTTCCAACAGGCTGTGCCTTGCGCTGCTTTTCTCCAGCTCGTCGCGGCGAAGATACAGATAACAGCGATTGCGTGCCCTTGTAAGGGTGACGTACAGGAGCCTCATTCGCTCCTCCAGATCCTCGCGCTCCGCGTCCAACCTCGCCTCTGGCGGCATAGCCGGGGCAGGCTCCAGCCATAGGGCCGGGCAACCCTTCTCATCGCGCAGAGTTAGGTAGCTATCCTTGCGCAACTTGGCAGGCATATCGCAGAAAGGCACGAACACGAAAGGGTATTCCAAGCCCTTGCTTTTGTGCCTTGTAAGCACTGTTACAGCCCGCTCGTCGCTTTCAAGGCGAACCGCGTGACCGTCCATGGGCCGGGCTTCGTCTTCCTGCATCATGCGCGAGAGCCACTGCACAAGCGTCTGTGGAGCCAGCCTCTGCACATGCGCTGCCTCGTTGAGCAGCTCCACTAGGTGCAGTATGTTCGTCAAGGCTCTCTCGCCGCCTGAACTTCCCATAATCCGGGCGCGCAGACCCGTTGCCCGCTCAAGCGCGCGAAAGGCGGGCACTATGCCCTCAGCCTCCCAGCTTCTGCAAAAGCTGACAAAGGCATCGTCCCAACGCCTCCACAGGGCATCGCTCGCCGCAAGCTCCGCCAACTGGGCCGCGTCCATGCCAAATAGTGGCCCGGCCAGCACCCATCGCCGCAAAGCCTCGTCCGAAGGCTGGAGCATACAGGTGAGAAAGGCCAGCAGGGTGGCCGCCTCCTCGCTCTCGAAAACGCTGGCCCCGGTCTCCTGCACCGCCTGTATGCCCACAACGCGCAGGGCATTTAATACATCCAATGCCTGATTGTGACGCGGGACAATCACCGCAATGTCGCTGCCACGCAGGGGCCTTCCGCCCACGGTAGCCCCGGAGCGGAGCAGCGCCAACATGTCCATACTCATGCAGGCAAGGTTCCAGGCATCCGCGCTGCCCGCTGCACCAACTTCCTGAAGGATGAAGCGCATTGGCTCCGGCGCCAGTTCTGCGGGCAGAAAGGCGCGCTCGGGCGAAGGGCTGGCAGCGGCCAGCGCGGGGCGAAACTCCATCCCCGCAGAGCCGAACACCGAGACTCGCGCAGAGAATAGTGCGTTGACAGCCTCGACAAGCAAAGGGTCGGAGCGCCAGTTGCGATCAAGGGCCAGAGTCTGCCGGGCTTGGTCAGCAGCGTCCAGATATGTGTGAATATCTGCGCCGCGAAAGCGGTAAATGGCCTGCTTGGGGTCTCCGATTATGAAAAGCGAATGCCCAAAGCCGGAGTTGAACAAGGTGTTGAAAATGTACCACTGGAGCCGGTCTGTATCCTGAAACTCGTCCACCAGCGCCACCCGGTAGCGAGCGCGCAACTGGGCCGCCAGCCCCTGCCCCCTCGCCAAAGCCTCTGCGGTCTGGTAGAGCAAATCGTCGTAGCCCATGCTGCCTAGTTCCTCGCGCCGCCGGTCTGCTACCAAGTCCGCCTCCTTGAGGAAGTCAGCCATAAGGCCCAAATGACAGGACCGAAGAAGCTGCGTGAAACGCCGCGCCAGGTGGAACATGGCACAATCCGGAGCCTGGGCCACAGGACGCTTCTTTAGGTGTGCCAGCACGTTCTCTATGGACAGCGCGGCAAGGGCGGACGCAACATCGGAGCCTTGCTTACTCTCGCACAAGAGCAACATCGCAGCCTCGACCAGATCCGCCTTCTCGTAAAGTGGCTTGTTCACGCGGCTCTTGTCGCGAATGAAGGAGAGTATCTCATCTCCCTCCTCCACCCATATGGCTACGGCTTCGTTGAGGATTTGGCGGAACTGCGCCTCCGCCTCCTCCGGGCCGGGCCAGTCCCCGGCAGTTTCGGGCCTGAAGGGCAGGCTGCGATCCGCCCCGCGGGATAGATACAGATTCCGGCAGCGATCGCGCAGCCCTCCACCATATTCCTCGGCAAAGAGGAGCAGAAGGGGGCTGTTGCGGGCCAGTCTGCGTCGGTAGTCGAGCGCCAGAGTCCCGGCAAAGCTCTTGGAATCTGCCATCAGCTCGCGCTCAAAGCTGATGCCGCTCTCGAAGGCGTGTTCAGAGAGCACGCGATTGCAGAAGCCGTGTATTGTGAACACCTGCGCCTGATCGAAGGATTCCAGCGCCAGAGCCAGCCTCTGCCTGGCTGTGTTCGCCTCGCAGACGCGAAGCGCCGCTACGAGGGCCGGGTCTTTCTCCGGCGCTCCCTCGTCCAGCAAAGCACGCGCCCTGCGCAGGCGTTCGCGGATGCGCGAACGCAATTCGCGGGTGGCGGCATTGGTGTAGGTGCATACGAGTATGTCCCTAAGAGACAGCCCACGCTCCAGCAATAGGCGCAAGAGCAAGCCCTCGATGGAAAAGGTCTTCCCTGAACCTGCACCTGCCTCAAGCAGGCTCAGGCCCTCGTAAAGGGGAGTGCTGCCTATGTCGAAAGACTTCGGCTGCATCACTTGAGTTCCTCCAAGTGTTCGTGATAGCCGCGCCAAAGCGCATCGGCCAACTCCATGAATTCGTCGGCATACGTGCGTACAGGGTCCACATCGCGAAACGCAGCGCGCGTCCATACATCGTCGCGCTCAGGCGTTCGAAAAAGTGTGTAAGAGGGATCCCACACGTCCAAGGCTTTCTCGTAGGGACTCTTCACGCTCGCCCTGCCGCCAGCCTTCTGCGCCCCGGCTGCAAACCCGCATTCGAGGAACAGAGGCAGGGGTCTGACGATTCCGCTGCGGTATATGCCAAGCAGGCGCTCCATGCGCTCGCAGGCATCGTCTGGAATCGTCATCGAAATGATGCTGTCTGTACCAATCTGCACGATGCGCTGTGGGCAAGCTGCAATCCCGCGCTGCCGCAGCGCCCCGGCGGCAATGGCATAGACCCATGCCCGAAGATACTCTGTCGTGCGCAGACGGCCTGGCCTCCACTCAACGAGCCTGCCGTTGACAATGGGCGACATGCGCACATTCAGGCGGATGGGCAGATTCTGGGAGCTGCTTTCATATGTCCCGTGCAGGCTCTCCCTTGGGCCTTCCAAGAGACTGACCACTTTAGCATGACAGTCGCTCGCAGCCTTGCGCAGCTTGTTCATCGCGTCCTCGCCCTCCAAGCCCCAAGGCAGGACGCCTTCCGCACGGCTTCGGGCAGCGACGCGGATTGGGTCGCGCCCTTCGGACAGGGCATTTGTCAGGCGGCGCATCTGTTCGTAATACCCAAGCCCGTCAAGTTCCAGAGGCTCCTCGTCCTCCGGCAGACGCTCTTCACGCGGATTGCGCATCCCCATGACCTGCTCAAGAAAGAAGCGGTCCGGGTGCGCCAGAAACTCGCATAGCGTATCGAGATCCGGGTTGTCGAAACCCTCCGGGAACATCTCCAGAGCTTCGGAGCAAAAGGCTTCGCGTGGCTCGCGCCTAGTGGCGGCAAGGGCTGCCTCGTAATCGCTCCGCGAATAGCTGAAAAGCGTGGCTCCGGGCAAAAAGTAACTGCGGGAGAATGGCTGGAGGGGGTGCCGAACAAGAAACACTTCGGCATACTGAGGCCCAGCAAGGTATTCCATCAGTTCGCTTACCGGGACAGAGGGTTGACTATCCGGGCCGCCCTGCGGGGATACGCCGCTGTAACTAATGTAAAGGCGCTCGCGGGCACAGAGCAGGGTTTCGAGAAACAGGTAGCGGTCGCCAGCGCGGCGAGAGGCATCGCCCATGCGTGGCGCGCGGGCAATGAGGTCGAAGGACAGGGGCCTGTCCTGCCTTGGGAAAGCCTCGTCGTCCATGCCAATTAGGCAGATGAGCCGGGCCGGAACGCTGCGCATTGGCTTGAGTTCGGCAAATGTAATGCCCCCGGACAAAAAGCCGTGCGGGGCCATCGCCCCCAACAGTTCCTCTTCCATGAGGCTGTGTATGCAGCGGATATCGAGCTTTTGAGAGGCGGCGGGGGCCTGCGATTCGAGCCGCGAAATCGCGGACAGTATCTCGGACAGCTCCTGCGCATGTTCGTCCGCGGTTGGCAATAGACTTGCCACGGCTTCGCGTAGAGGCCCGGCCCATTCCGCTGGCGTACGCTCCCCCTCAAGCGAGCGAACAGATCGGCGAATGGCCATAAAGGCGGAAGTGGCGCGGGCTAATAATTGCAAGTTTCCACCCTCGGCCTCACCCCACGGGGCTATGTCGGCAAAGGCTACATCCTCGCGCCCATTCATCATCGCGCCCAGTACCATCGAATCAAAGCCAGCCTGCCATGTATTGGCCTCCTCCGGCCCCAGCCCCAGAGCCTCGCGGTCGGCGGCGTCCAGCCCCCATCTCACACCGCTTTTCAAGCAGATTCCGCGCAGACGGGCCAGTTCCTCTGCGTCCAAATCAAAGCGTTCAGCGAGGGCTGGCTGCTCCAGTAGAGAAAGAAGTTCCGTGGCCGTGCGGCGGCTGCGCACAAGTTCGCACAGGCGTAGGAGAGCATCGCAGAGGGGCTGCTCGCGAGGACCGCGATCTGCCACATGGAAGGGCAGTGCTTGCTCGCCCGGCGCAGAGGTGCCGAACACGGCCTTGATGCCGGGGGCGAATTTTCCTATGTCGGGTGCCAGAACAAGTATGTCTCTTGGGCGAAGGCTCCGGTCCTCGTCCATTTGCTGCAAGAGATGGTCTTTAAGGGCCTCCAACTCTCGCGTGGCTCCGGCACAGCTCGCCAGCACAAGACTGGAGTCGCGCTGCGTTTCGAGCCGTTCATGACTGGGGAGCATGTTGAGCAGATCGCCCTGCATGCGTGCAAGCACGCTGTCCTCGCCCGGCTCTTCAAAGACTTCCATACCAGGCTCTGACCCGACGTCCGAGAGGAGGTTGACAAGGTCCGCACCCTGCGCGCCAAGAGACGATAGAAGGGGCTGGCCAAACTCGTCCCCCTGCCCTGCGGCACGGGCTTTTTTCGCCTCGCCGCGCCCCGGCAGGTCTCCCCAGTATTGGGCACAGGGGGAAAGCAGGAACAGCTCCACATGGCGATGCCGCGCCAGTATGCTAAGAAACTGCACTTGCAGCGGCGGCAGCGTGGATACGCCGAACACGAGCGCGCGCTCCGGCAGTCCCTGAGGAGCTTGGAGTACGGAGAAGCGACGGAGCAGCTCTGCGGGAAGTAGCGCCGAGGAATCGCTGCGCAGGCTGCGCCAAAGCTCGGCCTGCCAGTCGCCCGCCCCTCCCCCAGCCTCCCATGTATCCAGTAGTTCCGGTCTGTAAAGAGCGTAGCGGCCAAAGAGTTCCGCTATGCGCCGGGAGAGCTGAAGACGGCGGAACGAGCTGCCACTTTCGAGGTAACGTTCCAGCTCCGCCCCACCGGGAAGGACTGCGGCAGAGTCCAGCTTGGCGAAGATGTGCCACATGTCAGCCTGCGCATCCATGCCCGCAAGGGTTTCCTTGCCAAGGGCGGCGGACAGGGTTTCCTGCATGAAGTTGGCGGGGAATACATAGCGCACGTTCATGCAGCAGCCGTCCAAGTCCGCAAGGCGCAGGCTTAGCCAGCGGGCCACGCCGGGGGTCTGCACGACGATGCGCAGCGGCTCGAAGGGGTCCGCCGAGCTTCCGTTCAGGGCAGTGAGCATCCGGGCAAGGGTTTCCAGCCTGTTGGAACTGTGGACACGGAGGGGCATGGGCGTCGGATTGCGGCGGGCTGACGGCAACAACTGCCAGCATGATTGCAAAAGCCGTGCGCTCTGGCAAGCAGCGGGCAAGGGAAGCTCCACGCTGGCGGAAAGCGTGAAGGCCGATCAGTACAGGGCCGTTTGCTAGTACCAGTTGATTCTGCCAGTGCCGGATATATCATTCCAGCGTATTATCGAGGACACGGGTTTTCCATCGACAAGTGCGGGCGAAAGCGCAGCGTCCTTCAGCGCGCGAACATAGGCGTTCGCATAAGTTTCGTTGCTGAAGTGGTGGACGTAGATGAACGTGACCTTGCCGGTCCTATCCACTACAAAGTCGATGCTGAGCGAGAGTTCCTCTCCGTCACCGAACCATCCTGTGCTTGACGGGGGGAACTTGGGTCTGAATTTTTTGAGGAATTGTGGCGCTACGTCCACATCCTTGGACTCAATAACGGCCTTGTCCAAAGTGTACGCCATTTCCATGCGCATTTTCAGGGGGGCGGCCTTACCGTCCTTGCGCCCTGGCTTGAACTTGAAATGTTCGGCGGCATAACAGGCGCTGGCGTTGAAACCTGCTTCCTTGCTTTCGATTACGGATGAAGAGAGCACGTCTCCGTGCTTGTCGAGCGAGACTTCCACCAGCACTTTTCCTTCGACGCCGCGCTTGTACAGGTCGATTGGATACACGGGGATGTAGGTGCAGGTGATGACAGGGGCTTCTATGACGGGCTTCTTTTCTGCTGGGGCGGCTTTGTCTTCCGCAAGCAATGGGGATAAGGCACAGCCAATCAGGCTGACAAGGGCTAGGAACAGGTCTCTTTTCATACGGGAGTGGGGATATTCGTTTGTATATATGCCTGCCCCATCCATTGCAAACGCAAATCTTTTAATGGTCAGATGCGCTGTGCGAGACTGAATCGCTTGCCTGTTAATACAAACCTTTGCCATAACACTGCCATGTCGATTTCATCACAGGAACTCATGAGTCGCATTGCGGCGCTTGGCGATGCGGAGCGCGCACGCCGCTCTGCTCAGTACTTCAAGACTGGGCCGGGAGAGTATGCGGAGGGCGACCGCTTTCTTGGACTGGAGCTGCGCGACGCACATGCGCTAGTCAAGGAGCTGTGGAGGGACACTTCTTTGGCGGTCTGCGAGGAGCTTCTGAAGGGTGACTTTCACGAGTTCCGCACCGTGGCCTTGGACATCATGGTGAGGCGCTTCCAGAAGGGGGACGAGGTCGAGCGCGAGGCTATCGTGCGCATGTATCTGGCCAATACGGCTCGCGTCAACAACTGGGATTTGGTCGATATGTCGGCTCACAAGATTCTCGGAGCATGGCTGGAGAATATGGACCGTTCGCTGCTGTACTCACTGGCAAGGAGCGAGCTGCTCTGGGAGCGGCGCATAGCGATCATCAGCACTTTTCATTATACTGACCGTCGCGACTTTGTCGATGCCTTGGCGATCGCAGAGCTGCTCCTTGGCGACAGGCACGATTTGATTCACAAGGCAACGGGCTGGGTGTTGCGCGAGGTGGGAAAGAAGGACGAGGCGACGCTTTGCCGTTTTCTGGATCTTCATGCGACAAAGATGCCGAGGACGGCGCTGCGCTACTCCCTGGAAAAGTTCCAGCCCGAGAGGCGGAAGTATTACATGGCGCTGAGGTAGCTGGAACGTCAGGCGCAGGTCTTGATCCTGCACTACCGGGAGTGGTGTATTGCGACAACGGATGACCCGCGCCGCTTCGGGAAGGCTTTACGATACGACAAGGCTAGCTTGTTTTACGGGCAATCCCAGTAACAAAAAAGGCTCACCCGATGCCGGATGAGCCTTTTGTGAAATGTTCGTCCGGCGCCCCCTACTCGCCCATTTTCTCGGCCACCCAGGCCACTACCTCGGACTCGTGGATACGCACCTGCTTGGTGGTGTCGCGATCCCTAATCGTCACGCATCCATCCTTCTCGATCGTGTCGAAGTCCACCGTGATGCACCAAGGCGTGCCGATCTCGTCTTGACGACGATAACGACGCCCTATTGCGCCTGCGGCATCCCAGAAAGCGGGCCAACGCTTTTGCAGACGCTTGTAAATAGCCTGCGCCTTCTCCACAAGCTCCGGCTTGTTCTTTAAGAGCGGGAACACGGCCACCTTGTAAGGAGCCACCTTGGGCGCAAAACGAAGCAGCACGCGCTTCTCGGCCACGCCCTTGTCGTTGGGCACCTCGTCCTCGTCGTAGGCCGCCGTCAGCACCGCGAGGAAGGCGCGGTCCACGCCGAAGGACGGCTCGATGACGTGCGGGAGATACTTTTCCTTCTTCTCCTCGTCGAAGTACTCGAGGTTCTTGCCCGAATACTGCTGATGCTGGGTAAGGTCGAAATTGCCGCGCACCGCTATGCCCTCCAGCTCCTGCTGCCCGTGCGGGAAGCTGAAACTGAGATCCGTGCAGGCCTTGGCGTAATGAGCCAGCTTTTCCTGCGGGTGCACGTCCTCCTTGATGGACTCGCGCGGCAGGCCGATGGATACGAACCAGTCGATGCAGGTGTCTATCCACTGACGATGCAGGGCCTTCCAGTCCGCGTCCGGCTGGATGAAATACTCAATCTCCATCTGCTCGAACTCGCGGCAGCGGAAGACGAAGTTACGCGGCGTAATCTCGTTGCGGAAGGCCTTGCCGATCTGCGCTATGCCGAAGGGCACCTTGACGCGGCCCGTATCGAGCACGTTCTTGTAGTTATTGAAAATGCCCTGCGCGGTCTCGGGGCGAAGGTAGGCGACGGCGGACTCGTCCTGAAGGGCGCCGACGTGCGTCTCGAACATCAGCTTGAACTGGCGAGCGGGCGTCAGGGTGCCGATTTTCGTAGCGTCCGGGCCAAGGATGCTGGCCAGCTCCGCCTCCGTCACCTCGGTGAACTCCCGCCTTGCGGCCAGCTTGTCCTCGAGGATTTTGAGCGACTTCTGCCCCACGCTGTCGCGCAGGGTCTTGGCGCGTTTAAGAATTTCCAAATCGCTGGCGTCCTCCATGAAGGCGGCAAGGCCCAGATACTGCGCCTCGGCTCCGGCGACAGGTTCGGCTGCCCACACGGGGGCAACGAACACTTGGTCGGCGCGGTAGCGCTTCTTGGTCTCGCGGCAGTCGGTCATGGGGTCGGAAAAGCCTGCCACATGGCCGCTAGCTTCCCACGTGCGCGGGTGCATGATGATGGACGAGTCCAGCCCCACGATGTCGTCGCGCCCGTGGACAAAGTCCTGCCACCACGCGCGCTTGATGTTGTTCTTCAGCTCCACGCCCAGTGGTCCGTAGTCGAAAAAGCCCGCGTAACCACCGTAGATTTCGCTGGAGGGGAAGATAAAGCCGCGACGCTTGCACAGCGTCACAAGGGTTTCCATCGTGAGAAGTTCTGCCATAAAGAGCACAATTATGCCGCGGTACTGCTCAAGGTCAAGGCGGCAGCCTTGCCGGAAGACCCGCAATGGGTGTATTGTGATTAGCTATGGCACAGTCCTGCATATGCCCGCATTGCGGCAACAGCTTCAGCGTCAGAGAACTGCCCTTCACACAGTGCCCGCACTGCGGCCGGGAGCTGCCCGACGCGCTCGTGGCGGAGCTGGAGAGCAACTACGTGCCGCAGCGCCCCTTCTCGCTGAGCCTTCAGATGTATGCGGGCTATATACTTGGCCTTCTCATGCTCGCCGCCCTGCCCTGGGCCTTCCAACCCGTGGACACGAGCATACTCGAACAGCTCGGCATCCCGCCTATGATGACCCTGCCGCCCATACTCATGGGCACATTGTCGGTGTTTAAAACAGCTTTCTTGTTACTAAGCAGCCGTCAGCTACATAGGCACGACCCGCGCAGCCGCATGACGCTCCTCCTGATGGTGTTCGTCTTCACCGTGCCTGAGACAGCGATGATGGCCCCCATGCTCTCCGGCAGCGAACTAGGCAGCATCATCTTTGCCACCAGCGCCATTATCGCCATACTTAGCCTGAGCTTTGCCTACCTCTACCTGTATCATTGGAAGGCGGCACTGCGCTATTACGGAACGCTGGAATACCTTCGGGAAAGAGGGCGCGACCGGGTATAAAAATGCCCTCACCCTGCAAGAGGTATTGCCATCAGCGCACGCCACCGCAATAGTAATCTAGTCAACCTCGGGCCTTAACATTACTCCAAGGCCCCTACACCCCACACCCCTCCTTAACATGGCTAAACGCACCCTGCTTGGCACTCTTTCGGCGATGGCAATACTCGGCACCATGCCCGCAATATCACAGGCGAGCGAACCGGCCGGCCCCGGCATACGCCTGTGTAGCGTGGGCTACCTGCCCGAAGCCCCCAAGACGGCCAGCGTGGCCGGAGTGCAGACCGATGGTACTAGTTTCGAGATAGTGGATGCCGACAGCGGCAAGGTCGTACACCAAGGCCTCCTCGGCGCGGCCCGCTACAACAAGTCAACCGGCGAGACGCTGCGCGCTACGGACTTCAGCGCCCTGTCCGCCTACGGCAGCTACCTGATGCGCATCGAGGGCCTGCCGGACTCGGCCCCGTTCAAGGTGGCCCCGGACGCGCTGAACCGCTCGCTACTGTGCGTCATGATCGGCTTCTACGGGCAAAGGTGCGGGCAAGCCGTAAGCTTTGAATGGGACGGGGTGACATTCTCGCACGACACCTGCCACATGGACGACGGCTACCTCGACTACCTCGCCCCCGCCCAATCCGGACAGAAAAGGGACGGCACAGGCGGCTGGCACGACGCAGGCGACTACGGCAAGTATACCGTCAACAGCGCCTTCAGCATGGGCCTGATGCTCGCAGCATGGGAGCGCAACGGCGAGGCACTCAAGCAACTGCGTCTGCCCATACCGGAAAGCGGCGGCGCCCTGCCCGACTACCTGGCGGAAATAAAGTACAACCTCGACTGGCAGCTCAAGATGCAGTTCGAGGACGGCAAGGTGGCTCACAAGCTTACGGAGCTACGCTTCGGCGGCATGATAATGCCCGAGGATCACGACGACCCGCGCTACTTTTCGCCCGTAAGCAAGATTGCCACCATAGACTTTGCCGCCATCGGCTGCATGGCAGCCCGCGTCTATGAACAGTACGACCCCGCCTACGCCGCCATATGGCGCGAAGCGGCGAAGAAGGCGTGGATAGCCCAGCGCAACATGCCTGCCGAAGTTGACATATCGGCCTTCAGCACCGGCACCTACCTGCCCAACCCCGAGAGCGACACCCGCTGGGCACTAGTGGAAGTGGCCCTGACTTTCGGCGAGGAGTTCCTCCTAGAATGGGAGCGAGAGTTCCTTCACGACATTGTGGACAACGACAACGCTATGTTCGATGTCACCTGGGACTGGGGCAAAGCCTGCAACCTAGGTCTCTACGACTGGCTCTTCAGCGACAGGGCTAAGGAAGACCCGGCGGCTTACGAACGTCTGAAGAAAGACCTGTTCCGCGCCGCCGACGCCATCGTGGCCAACCGCAACAGCCACGGCTACGGGCGCGGCATCCGCGTAAACTACTGGGGCTGCAACGGCGCAGTGGCGCGTACGAGCCTGAACCTGCACGCCGCGTACCTAATAAGCGGCGACACCAAGTACCTCGACGCTGCCTACGACCAGATAGCCTACCTCTACGGACGCAACCCCTTTGCCCGCTCCTTTGTAACTGGCGACGGACACAAGCCGCCCATGTACCAGCACCACCGCCCCAGTGCCGCCGACGGCATCGAACCCCCCTGGCCCGGCCACCTATCCGGCGGGGCCAACCCCCGCGAAACCGACTGGTTCGACGAGACGGCAAGCTACCGTACCAACGAAAACGCCATCAACTGGGACGCCGCACTGGTCTATGCCCTCTCGATATTTTACAGACCTTAACGGTTAAGAAGCATCGCTGGCACAATTTACATTTACACTCGCCCATTGGCTGCACCACATGGGACAAATGAGTACTTAGGGTAACATATTTCACGGCGTGGCCCGCTTTGTGCTTAAAGGCACATGGCGATCTAAAGGCCTAACCGCGATGAACGACGATATAAAGAGCAGCCTGCATTCATTTGTGATGCTTTCGGGGCGGGAATTCGCCTCCGGACAGACCGAATGCAGAGATGGAAAGGTGTCAATCGGACTGCACGTCCACGTAGCGGGCAAGGAATTTGAGGACGTACAAAACGAGTTGGCCACCCATGTCGGCAAAGGCTCAGTTCTGGCACAGGCTACAATGCCCGTGTCCATAGTCCCGGTGGAAGAGAACGACTCCCCCGCCGATGTGCTCACGCGGCTTGCCCGCAGCTCCGGCCTCTTGCAGAACAATATCCGAGTCGCCTTGCTGGACCCTAGGAGTGGAGCGGTAATACGCCCCGGTACCTCCCTCAAGGGCTGCGTGGCCGTGGGTGCGAGCAAGATGTTGCTCGGAAAACGCATGGCGGAGCTTTCCGCCCTTGGCTGCAAGAATGTCACCCTAAGCATCCGTCTAATAAACGCACTTGGGGCGATACGAGCTGGCATGGAGGCGCAGGCAATAGAGGAACCTGTACTATGCGCGTCCATACTCCCGGCCGCCACCCAGCTCTTCATAGTGTCCAAAGGTGGCATTCGCGACATCGGCCCTGTCGAACATGGCTACGCGAGCATCCTGATGCAGATTATGACGGTGCTGAACCTGAAGTTCGAAGGCTCGGCCGCGCGGCTCTTCTTTGGCAACATATTCGACTTTAGCGAACACGGAGACGGCCTCGCCATGCCCTTGGCCGCAAAGATTCGCTCAAGGCTGGAAGCCACCGGCGAAAAGCCAAAGCGAATGATAATCAGCGGCCTGCCGCCGATGCGCACGCGGATGTTCACAGGTCATGTGGCAAAGGCGCTTGAAATGCAGCCACTCGAACTGCCCTTGGACGTGAGTGCGATGGAAGGGGAAGGACTGCCCAGCCTCCCTGCGGTGGGTGCACCGAGCGTCACGCACATGATACGCAACGCGTCCATGCCGGAGGAAAGGCGCAGCTTTTTCGTGAACTATTCCGACGACGAGGTGGAACTGGCCGAGTACTGGAAGCCGACTGCAACGCCAGCATCCCAGCCTATTGCAGCACCAGAGCCGCAGAAGACAAGGATGTACAGGGGCGTCCTTGTAAACGATGATCCCATCAGCGAACCCG
Organism: Puniceicoccales bacterium Verruco_02; assembly: GCA_001604585.1. Taxonomy (GTDB): domain Bacteria; phylum Verrucomicrobiota; class Verrucomicrobiia; order Opitutales; family Oceanipulchritudinaceae; genus Verruco-01. The sequence goes on from LVBW01000002.1 coordinate 83,314, forward strand.
CCCTTCCCCCGACCCTGCCCATCCATCAGCCGGTAATGGCGAGTGCGCCAACAGTCGAAACCAAGCCGCCACAGCGCAGAATCGTCCGCATGTACCGCGGAACACCCGTGTATGCCGACGACGATGTGCCAGCGCCTGCCTCAAACACTCCGCCGCCCGCAGAGAGCGCATCGACCTCCAAAGTAAAAGAGGAAGAAGAAACGGTCCACATCTACCGCGGCGTCATATTCAAATCGCGTAAGCCTGTGCAAAAGGTGTAGTGGAATTCCTGCGAGAAATGCGGTAACAATCCCGCGCTCTTGACAGATGAGCGCGCGATGCGGACGGCTGGGGACAGCCGTATCTACCCGCAAGACTGTCAACATGTTACTAACATACGGGTAGCGGACTCCTCTCCGAGGCGTCCGCACTGGATTACGCTATGCAACTTCGGTAAACTTTGGGGAGACACTCTTACTCATCCCGCTTCAGCTCGTCCACGCGCGCCTGCCTCAAAGACTCGCCATTGGCCCCACCACTCACACCAGACTTCGGCACCGCTATCCGCTGCGAAAGATAGATTCCCGTGTGCCCGCTGAAAAAGTAGGCAAGAAAGCACGCTATACCGATGTACACAGCATAATCAGCACCGAAAAGCTCGATGCCCATAATAGTGCAGGCAAGAGGTGTATTCGTGGCTCCGGCAAACACGGCCACAAAACCAAGCGCGGCAAACATCTCCACCGGCGCACCGCAAACCGTGGCAATCGAGTAGCCAAGCGTGGCACCGATGAAGAAAAGTGGTGTAACCTCCCCCCCCTTGAAGCCACTCCCAAGCGTAACGGCCGTAAAGATAATCTTCCACCACCAGCTAAGCAGATCCGCCCCTCCCGGATGAAAGGCATTAACGATGCACACACCCAAGCCATCTTCCGCATACACACCAAGGCCAAGGTAATCCCTTGTCCCAAGTGCATACACTAGCCCGATTACAAGCAAGGCACCCACAACGGGCCTCAAGGGAGCATATGCGATGAAACGCCGGAACACTGCCCCAATCCAATGCGTAAGCTCCGCAAAGAGACGCCCCGCAAGCCCGAAGAGAAGACCGGCAACAACACACAAGCCCAAGAGCCACAGTTCCAAATGCACAGGCCCGTTGCCGGGAATCAACTGATGATAGTCGGTATGATGTATGCCCCAGGCCGTGCAAGTCATATCGCCAACTATGCTGGCAACGAGCACCGGAATAAGAGCATCGTACTGCATACGCCCCACAAACAGCACCTCCAGCGCGAAAACCGCCCCAGCAAGAGGAGTACCGAACACCGAGCCGAAACCCGCCGCAATGCCCGCCATGAGCAGAATGCGCATACGCGGCCCCTTCCAACGAAACAGCCGCCCATAGGCGCTGGCCAGCGAGCCGCCCATCTGAATTGCCGTCCCCTCTCGCCCGGCAGAGCCGCCGAAAAGATGCGTCAGCAAAGTCCCCGCAAGCACAAGCGGAGCCATACGACGCGGTATGCCACCGCCCGGCTCATGAATGTGGTCGAGGATGAGGTTGTTCCCCCCCTCGGAATTGCGCCCCACCCTGTCGTAAACCCACACGATAACAAAACCCGCCAAAGGCAGCAGGAACAAGAGCCAGGGCTGCTCCCATCGCGTTTGCGTGCAGAGCGATAGAGACCAGAGGAAAAGCGCCGAAGCCGAACCGGAGAGAAGCCCAACGGGGATAACCAGCAGGGTCACCAACAATAAGTGGCGCAAACCATCCCAGTACTGGCGGAAATTGAGAATATTCTGCATCGAAAGGCGAAAACTACCCTTTCAGCAATACGACCATATCCACGCCCAAAGCCACAAAAAAGTCCCATCAAGGACAAATGCGTGGAATTGTACCAGCAGCTCGCCCACTTTGAACATCAACCTGCCATACAAACAACCGGAAACCATCAACTAGTCCAGAGACTCCCGGTACACCTTGCCACTCGCGAACAAGGAATGCAGCTCCTCGTAACGCCCCTGCTCCAGAACAACCCGAGTATGGTCCAGCTCTGCGCGGAACCCATCCAGAGCGCGAAGTATCTCCTCGCGATTCTGCTCTGAAATGGCCCTCCACATGTCCGGGCTTCCAGCGGCCACTCTCGTGGTATCCCTCAGGCCCGGCCCCGCCCAATTCTTCCATTCCGGGTCGTTACGAGCCAGCCAGTTGCACGCGATGGTGGCCATAAAGTGAGGCAGGTGGCTGATGTTGGCCACGATGCGATCGTGAAGCTCCGGAGCGGTGCGCACGACATCCATGCCCAGCGCAGCCCAAAGGGCACAGACACGCTCCACAGCCACCGGATCGCTGTCCTCCAAAGGAGTCACAAAGCAGGAACGCTTCCTGAACAAGTCGCCCCGCGCATATTCCATGCCGCTCTTTTCTGAACCGGCCATCGGGTGACTGCCCACAAAATGCACCCCCTCTGGCATGACAGCGTGCGAAAGACGGCAAAGCTGCCCCTTGGTGCTGCCCACATCGGTGATAATTGCCCCCGCCTTGAGAGTCCCCGCCACTCGTCGCGCAAGGCGGTGAATGGTCTCAACGGGGGTGCAGATAACGACCAGATCGCTGCCCTCGCAAGCCGCCTCCGGGCTGTCGGCCACAGAGTCGCACCAGGGCTGGGCCGCGCACTTGGCACGCACCTCCTCGCGCCGCGCCCAGATGCATATGCGCCCGGCGAGCTCGCGCTCTCGCGCGCCAATGGCTAGCGAAGCGCCTAATAGACCGGGGGCAAGAATGGTAATCTGCGAAAAGTGTGAAGACATCGGGACAGGGGTTGCAACAGGGACGGATGCATACGCTAGGCGAAAGCCCGTGTACATGCAATCCCCGGCGAACAGGAATGACCCATTGCGCCGGGGAAATGCAAATGCGGGAACGGTTCAAAGCCCAACCCGGTACCGGAGAATCAGCCAATCTTCAGAGCGCCGCGCTCGTGCAGATACTCGGCGATCTGAATCGCGTTCAGGGCCGCACCCTTCCAGAGCTGATCGCCACTCACCCAAAGGGACAGGCCGTTCTCGAAGGCGCTGTCCACGCGAATGCGCCCCACTCCGCACCTCTCCTTGCCGGAGAAGAATAGAGGCATCGGATAGGCCTTGTTCGCCGTGTCGTCCACAAGCTCCGCCCCGGAGAAAGCGGCCACGGCCTTGCGGGCGCGCTCCACATCCACCGGACGCTCGAACTCCGCACTTATGCTGATGGAGTGCGCGCGCAAGACGGGCACTCGCACGCAGGTGCAGGAGACGCGCAAGCCCGGAAGGGACATAATCTTACGCCCCTCGTGCAGCATCTTCATCTCCTCCTTGGTGTAGCCGTCGTCGAGGAACTTGTCCACATGCGGAATCACGTTGAAGGCGAGCTGATGGGCGAACTTGTCAACGACCAGCGGCTCTCCCTTTGACCACGCGCGAAGCTGGTCCTCCAGCTCGGCCATTGCAAGAGCACCAGCGCCGGAAGCAGCCTGATAGGTCGAGGCAAAGAAGCGGACTAGGCCAAACTCCTTGTGCAACGGATACAGGCCCATCAGGGCGATGGCCGTAGAGCAATTCGGGTTGGCTATGATGCCCTTGCTGCCCAGCGCAGCCTCGCCGTTTATCTCCGGCACTACGAGCGGAACCTCGGGGTCTTGACGGAAATAGGAGCTATTATCTATTACAAGACAACCCTCGCGAACGGCGATGGGGGCCATGTCGCGCGAGATTGACGCCCCGGCGCTAAAAATGGCAAAGTCCAGCCCCTTGAACGAATCGGCACCCGCTTCCTGCACCGTCCAAGTCTTGCCCTTGCACTCGATGGTCTTGCCCGCGCTGCGAGCAGAGGCCAGCGGAACAATCTCGCCGGGAAAGTTGCGGTCGATAAGCAGGCTGATCAGTTCTTGACCGACAGCGCCGGTCGCACCGAGTATGCCAATACGATATGCCATATTCTTCAGAGGTTGATACGTTGATACGCGCCGTTCTTGGCGTGGGTACAAAGCTTCCGGATGATGTACTAATCGTCCGCCTTTGCCAGCAAAAACTGGAACACTGGCACTGTGCCCAACTACGCAGGGTTTTCAAAGTCTCGACAGGAATAAACCCACCAAGTTGCGTAGATAACTCCGGCGGCACTCCGCTCGGGCTGCACGTTATTTGCGAGAAAATCGGCGATGGAGAACCCATCGACACAGTGTTCGTAGCCCGCAAGAGCATCGGCAAAACATGGCGCCAACTCAAGGTCGAGGGTGAAGACCCGGCCAAGGCCCGCGTCACGACCCGAATCCTGCGCCTTAGAGGGCTCGAGGAAGGCCGCAACAGCGGGCCAGGCCTAGACAGCTTCGCCCGCTACATCTACATCCACGGCACAGTCTTCGAGGACCGCATTGGCGAACCGACGAGCGCAGGCTGCATCACCCTGCTAAACACAGAGATGCTGGAGCTGTACGACTCTGTCCCGGAAGGCACGCCCGTGTGGATAGAATCTTAGCGAGTTATGAACATCTGCGGAGGAGTCTTCTTGGAAGCGGGCATATTCGCAGGCTTTGCCCCACGCTGAGACCCGGCGGCTGGTCTCACCTTGCTCCCTGTCCTGTCGATCGTGCTCATGTCGATATGCGCCTTGCTGCCCATGATGATGTGGTTCAGCTCGTTAACGCTCGCAAGAAGCTGCTCGGACTGCGCAAAGAGTTCCTCGGACGCAGCCGCGCTCTCTTCGGCCGCTGCCGCATTGCGCTGCACGACACTGTTCATCTCGTCGATTGCCCTCTCGATCTGGTCGTGCCCAGTCTGCTGATCTGCCGAAGCCTCGGCAATCTGCGAGATAAGCTCGGTAACGCGAGTTGTCTTCTCGCGTACAAGGCCGAAAGCGTCCTTTACCTTGTCGGCCATGTCGCAACCGGAGCTTATGCGGCTTGTCGAGTCGCCAATAAGCTGATTGGTGTTGCGCGCGGCCTCTGCGGCTCTCTGGGCAAGGCTGCGCACCTCATTGGCAACCACTGCAAACCCCGCCCCGGCCTCGCCCGCGCGCGCGGCCTCCACGGCAGCGTTCAGGGCCAGAATGTTGGTCTGGAAGGCAATCTCGTCGATCGTTTTGACGATTTTCTGCGTCTCGAGGCTGACCCTGGCAATCTCCTTCATAGACACGTTGAGCGCGTGCATCTTGGTATCTGCCTCGTCAACAAGACTTCCCGTCTCGTGAATGAGGTCTCTTGCCGTGTTGGCACTCTCGCTGTTGGCATGCGTCTGCGCAGTAAGCTCGTTGATAGTGGCCGTTGTCTCCTCGATGGCAGAAGCCTGCTCGTTGGCACCGCTTGCAAGCTCCTCGCTGGAGCGGGACACATCGCTTGCGGCATTGCCCGTCTCATGAGCGCCTGTGCGCAATTCTGTGGACAAGGCCTCGACCTTGCGCACCACACGGCGGATGACAATTGCAACCGCCAGACAGGCACCGAGGGCAAATACACCAGCAACCACCACGGATCGAATCATCGAATTGGCCGCAGCCCTGTCCATCTCGCGCACTGAGGCCAAGAACTCGTCCTCGTAGGTGCTTACGCCAATCATCCAATCCCAGGGGGCAAAGTATGACAATAGGGCAATTTTCGTCCTCAAAGGCTCGTTGCCGTTCTTCCAGTCGTAGCGGTAACTGACGACCTCTCCGGCCTTCGCCTTTTCCACAAGCTCTATCATCTCTCGGATAACCTCGCGCCCGTCCGCACCCTTTGCGGCCAGCACATTCTCCCCATCGCGTTTGCCTTCGAGCGAAATCTCGTAACGGCCCTTGTCGGCACCCTTGGTGTTGATTACAAATACATAGCCATCCTTGCCCACCTTCATGCCATGAATCCGCTTGCGAAGCTCTTCATTTGCCGTTCTCTCCGGGGCACCGACGTATGACATGCCAATGACGCGCCCGGAAGCGTCCGTTAGTGGCGAATAACTTGTCTGATACCATTCGCCCACTACGTTGGCCCTGCCAAGGTATTTGCGCCCTGCAAGAACCTCGGAGAGCACACGGTCGCGGCTTCCGTCCGGATGTACGGCAGGGATGAATGTTCCTACAGCACGCTTGCCATCGCGGCCCACAACCGAAGTTGCCACACGAAGCATGTCGCCACGCTCGTTTATGCGCTGAAATATTGTGCAAGCCTCGCCGCTTACCTCGCGAATATCGTCCACAATCGGCACCCTGCGGCCGACATCACTCACCTGCCCGAGCCATTCCCCGCCAAGAAGCATACGCGGCAGCTCCACGCTCGTAGTCTGACCGCTGTACTGATCAACGGCATCCCAGCGGACCTTGGCAGCTTCGTCTGGCAATAGGCCACCGCGCTCCTTCATGAGCTTATCTGCGTAGGCAGCCACTTTGGCAGTGCTCTGTTCGAGCAGCGAACGGGCCAGTTCTGCCTCGGCATACAGATTCGCAGCAGTGTTGGACAGGTCGCTGCTTGCGGCAGAAAGAATGGCCTCGCTGGCCATCTTCGAGCTTTTCACGCTTTCGCGGTAGAACAAGGCAATCAGTACGAGTAGCGGCACAGCCGTCGATACCAATGCCAAGCTCACCAACTTGGAGCCAAGACTTGAATTATTCATTATTTTCCCAATTCCCCCAGTAGTTATTTTCCCTGCCAATTCGAGAAAGTAGAAGCAGGTAATATTGCCCAAACGCCTGCCAGTGCAAAAAATACGGCTCGTTTTACAATTACTTAACACCGCGCGGACGCGAACAGCCGTGCAGGCAAAGCAAATGCCAATCCCAAGGACCATGAAACTGCTTGATACCTTCGCCCTTGTCGCCCAAGGTAAGAGGCGAAGTCTCTCTGTGATGAACGCGATGCAGGAATACGGATACAACAGCAAGGTGGAGGGTGACTTTGTAGTCACCAAGCTAGACGCGGCTATCAACTGGATACGCAAGAACTCCGTGTGGCCAATGCCCATGGGCCTTGCCTGCTGCGCCATCGAGTTCATGGGCGCGGCCGGTTCCCGCTACGACATTTCGCGCTTCGGCATGGAGGTGACGCGCTTCTCGCCCCGTCAAAGCGACTGCATGATAGTAGCCGGTACGGTCACTTACAAAATGGCAGAGGTACTGCGCCGCATATACGACCAGATGGCCGAACCCAAGTGGGTAGTGGCAATGGGTGCCTGCGCCTCGACGGGGGGCATGTACCGCAGTTACTCAGTCCTTCAGGGCGTGGACCGCATCGTCCCCGTTGACGTGTATGTGAGCGGCTGCCCTCCCCGGCCCGAAGCCCTTCTGGACGGCCTGATCCGCTTGCAGCAGAAAATCGGCCGCGAACACTCCCTGCCGCAGGTCTTCACTGGGCGTAGCGACGGCCAGCCAAGCTTCAAGGCCTAGTAGCTGCGTCGCGCTTGGCATTTTGCGAACAGCAGGCAGGCTAGCCCTACTCCAGATTCTGCACCTGCTCGCGCTGACGCTCGACCTCGTTCTTGGCATCGAGCACCTGCCGGGTAATCTCGATATTGTTCGCCTTCGAGCCAATGGTGTTGAACTCGCGGTTAATCTCCTGAATGAGGAACTCCAACTTGCGCCCCACGGGTTCATCCTTGGCAAGGGCCGCACTTATTGTGCTGCGGAACTGCTCAAGGTGGCTCTCAAGACGGGTGATTTCCTCGGCGTTGTCGGCGCGGTCCGCAAAAAAGGCTAGCTCCTTAAGCAGGCGCTCGTCACTAAGATCCAGCTCTATGCCAAGCTGCTTAAGCCTCTGCAAGAGCATGTCGCGGTAATTGGGCACCGTGTCTCTGGCCGCCAGTTTGACACAGGCCACGATGTCGAGCAGGCGCTCGTTGCGCGAAAGAAGATCCTCCGCAAGGGCCGCGCCCTCCTTCTCGCGCATGGTGATGAAGGCCACAATGGCCTGCTCCAAGGCCCCCTGCACGAGCGGGGCCACCAGCTCTTCGGCTCTGCGGGCTGCGCTTTGCCCATCCTCGCGATGCATTTGCACAACCTTCAGCAAAGTGTCGAGATCCATGCCTGGATTGCGAACACCCCTAGCACGCGCAAGTTCCATGAGATGGTCCAGCGTACGGTGAACGGCCGAATCATCCACGTTTAGCGAGGCACTCTCCGCCCTTGAGTTAATCTGCACCATAACGCGCACGGCCCCCCTTGAAAGAGCGGCACGCACGCGGTCAGAAACCTGCCTCTCCAGCATGACCCACTCCCGCGGAAGAGCCACGGACACATCCAACGCCTTGCGGTTGACGGACGTAATTTCGACGGCCACATCGTATGCCCCGCCCTGTGCCTCACCACGCCCGTAACCGGTCATGCTTTTCATAATGCTGCTCCAATAAGATTCAATGTACTCTGACTAACTGCACTCCACCAGATCCTCGGGCTTCACGCCCAAAGACTCCATCACCGTATGCACATCCTTGTCGCCGCGCCCACTGATGTTGACGCAAAGAACCTGGTCCGGACGCATCTGCGGGGCACGCTTGAGCGCGTATGCAACGGCATGTGTGCTCTCCAGCGCAGGGAGTATGCCCTCAAGACGGCACAATAGTTTGAGCGCCTCGATAACCTCGTCGTCGGTGGCGTAGCCGTACTCGATGCGGCCACGGTCCCTGTAATATGCGTGCTCCGGCCCCACCGATGCGTAGTCAAGACCGGCCGACACACTGTGGGTGAGGTTTATCTGCCCGTCGCCGTCTTGCAGCACATAGCTCATGCAACCCTGAAATACACCCATGCGCCCGCCTGCAAAGCGGGCCGCGTGCTGCCCCTCCGTGATGCCGCGGCCACCGGCCTCCACGCCAACCATACGCACCGAAGACTCGTCGAGAAACTCATGGAAGAAGCCGATCGAGTTGCTCCCTCCGCCCACACAGGCCGCCATCTCATCGGGCAAACGGCCAAACTGTTCTGCAAACTGAGCGCGAAGCTCCTTGCCTATTACGCGCTGGAACTCCCTAACAACGAGCGGGAAGGGATGCGTGCCAAGGGCGCTGCCCACCACATAGTGCGTGTCGCGCACATTGGTCACCCAGTCGCGCATGGCCTCGTTGACGGCGTCCTTCAGAGTCTGCTGTCCGCTGTCAACGGGGCGCATGGTGGCCCCGAACAGGTTCATGCGAAACACGTTCAGCGCCTGCCTGCGCATGTCCACGCGGCCCATGTAAATTACACACTCCAACCCGAAACGTGCCGCTGCGGCCGCCGTTGCTACGCCGTGCTGCCCGGCACCGGTCTCGGCAATGACGCGCGTCTTGCCCATGCGTTTGGCAAGAAGCACCTGCCCGATGGCGTTGGTAATCTTGTGCGCGCCGGTATGGAGCAGATCCTCGCGCTTAAGGTAAATTCTTGCACCGCCGCAATGCTCGCTCAGACGTTCGGCATAGTAAAGGGGCGATGGACGACCCACGAAGTGGCGCAGCAAGTCCTCGTACTCTGCAACAAAGGCCGGGTCCGCCATTGCTTCGCGAAACACTTGCTCGAACTCGAAGAGAGCCGTCATCAGCGTCTCGGGCACAAACATGCCCCCGTACGGGCCGAAAAAGCCGAGTGAGTCCGGTACGCAGAAGCGGTCGGTATGAGTGTCGGTGCTGGAAACGCTGTTCATGGGAAGCTGAAGGTGTATAGCGCGCGAGATTACACGTATTGCGTCGATTACAAAGCCAAAAACGCTCCTTGGCGCATTGGCTGACGAATACCTGTGCGCTAGCTCAGGCTCTTGCGTGATCAGCGCCGCTCCACCCTGGAAAGCGACCATGCATGGCCGCAATTGCTGCACCGGCAATAGTCCTGCCAATGCTCGTCCTCGATGGTCTTGCGGCTGATGCTTTCGCTGCCATCGCCGTATCTTGTGGTAGTGGTCGTGGTTTCGGTTTCCGTACTCAGATGCTCGCGCCGCTGCACCTGCCCCATCCATCGCTTGCAGGCCGGGCATCGCCCCTCGCGCACGCTCTGCGTGGCCGCCTTCAAAGCACCGAACATCACGATAAGCGTCAGAAAACCAAACAAGAGATACCCATACATACGGCCCTCTCCCCAACGATACGCAGAGGCATCCACCACGCTGATGAAGCTAATGGAATATATCTGATACGCCACAACTACAATAATGAGATACAGGACAATATTCGGCAAAAAGCGTAGTAGCTTCGACAATTTCTTGGCCACTACAAAGCCACACATCACCGGCAGTATGTAGAAAGGAAGGATGAGTATCGCAGCAATCACGCCATCGCCAAGAAGCCTGGACACCCATCGCACCGGGTACCAGACAGGAGCAAAGGCCCTGTCGTGAATCTGCCCATCAAGACGGATATTCGCAGGGTCCACCCATCCAACTAACTCGCCTTCGATGTATATCTGCGCCCATACCTTGAGCGTCTCCAAGGTCTTCCGTTCGCGGTAAAGCTCTGCATCGTAGTGCCATGCGGCCACTCGCACGGGACTGTTGCGCCCGTATCGGCTGGGCGTGTCGCCTGACTTTGCAATGGATGCCTGCTTGGACGGCTCGGAACGAATGTCTTCCCAGTCGATGGAGTTGGCAAGAAGCGCATTCTCTCCAAGCGCAGGCTCCATCAGGGCGATGTCCAGCCAACCCTTGCGCCCGTCCGTCATGCTTACAAGGGCACGGGTGGAACGCACAGAGTGAACCTTCTCGACAAGCTCTCCCCTGCGCACCGGCAGGGCACTATCTTCTGCAACACAGACGCGCCTCCCGCCGCTTGAAGTCACATATGAAGTGCCTCCCTCGCGAGCACTGAACAAATACGCGTCATCGAGAACCGCTCTTGCAGTGGAAACCGTTGAAGCCTCTTCAGCCTCAGCCTCGGAATCCCGGCAGGAACTGGCAAGAAGGATAAAGGCAAGCAATATGGCATATCTGACAAGCATGAAGCCTTTACCGTGGGAACGACTCCAATTATTAGCGGTAAACATGACGCATTAGTAATATGCCATGACAACAATCGCTGCGAGGCAAATCGACCCAGGCCAAACGATTACGGCGTTCCCTTGCCAAGGCGTGCGGCAATTTCCATACAGGCGCGGCCCCCGTGATAGGGACACTTCCAGAAACTCGCCATCGGGATTTCGCGGTAGGGTTCGCCTTCGTTACTGACGCGGAAATACCACTCGCCGATTTCCTTGTTGCGCAGATTGCTGACCCCATAGTTCCAAGTGCCCCATGCGGCGTTGTAATACTTTTCTTCGCCAGTCTGCTTCCAAACGCAGAGAAAGCCCAGCGCAGCCTCCACCTGCGGCCACCAGTGGCGGTCGCGGTCTATCGTGCCCTTGTCCGGGTAGCCCTCGTAATAGATGCCACCGTCCGCGTCTATGCCTTCGGCAAGAGTCACGTCGGCAACGTGGATATTCATCTTTTCCACAGTGGCAATCAGATCCGCATTGCCGCATAGGCGCGCCGCGCGGTCGATAAGCCAGACGGCCTCGATGTCGTGCCCGTAGGAAACGACCGTGGATAGCGATTTCCAGTCCACGTCAAAGAACAGCTCAAGGTGGCCGGTTTTGGCGTTGTAAATGTGATCTGTGTGTATGCGCACCGTGCCTTCGAGTGCCTTGCGGATTTTCTCGCAGGGGGCCACCTCCATCAGGCGCATGTAGGCTTCGAGAACATGCAGCGAGGTGTTAAAACTCTTGGGCACGTTCATGTCGCGGGCAGATAGGCGGATGTCCGCCATTGGCTGCCAGTCGCGCGAACGCGCCTCCCAGTAGCCGCCGTGGGTCGGCTCATAAGCCTTTGCCTCGACGTGGTCGAATATCTGCATCGCCATATCTAGCGCCGCCTTGTTGCCAGTCAGCGCGAAGTATTCGGCGAGGCCGTACATGGAAAAGCCCTGTGCGTAGGTCTGCTTTTTTCCGTCGAGCATGTTCCCGTCACAGTCAACGCTCCAGAAGGTTCCACCGAACCCCTTGTCCACAAAGTATTTGGTGAAGTAATCGTAGGCCCTGTCCGCTGCCTTGCGATACTCGACCCTGTCCGGGTACAGCCTCGCCGCCGCGGAGAAGGTCCAAAGGATGCGGGCGTTAAGCACTGCGCCTTTTTCGGCAGTCGGGACGGGGACGCCCTCTGGCGAAACCTCGCCGAAAAAGCCGCCTCGCTCATTGTCGATGCAGCGTTCGAGCCAGAAAGAAAGTATGACCTTGTGAAGCTCGTTCACCGCACTGGCGGCAAACTCGGCTGGTTGAGGAATGTTGCGCATGAAGTGTGTGGAATAAACGGAAACAGATAGGCACAATTAACAAAAAATGCCAGCCTGTTCAAAGAATCTCATGCGACAACGGGAAATGTCTTGCCCAACGCCGTCGCGATTGCATCGGCCAGCGAGGCAAAGTTCCCCAGTTCCCCTTCCACGACGCGCCTTCCAAGCTCCGCCCTCAAACGCACCCGCCGGTCCCTTTCGGCGCACATACCGCGCACGCATGTCACGAACGAATCCATATCATCGCAGGCCAGTTCGCCCAGTCCCACTGCCTCTAGCAGACTGGCACTTGTCCTCGTGCTGAAGCGCCCGCCCTTGATACCCATCACGGGCACTCCCATCCAGAGGGAGTCAAGCGTGGTGGTGGCCCCGCAGTATGGGTAGCTGTCCAAGGTGATATCGAAGCCACTGTAGGCGACCATACTATGTAACTGGGTCGAGCTTTGGCTGCGCAGGCCGACGCGGGACAAGTCTATGCCAGCCCTTCCCAGTCTCCTCTCGAACAAGGCACGCGCCCCAGGGTCGGAATCGAACACATCGCGGACCACTTCCAGCCTGCTACCCGGTACCGCGTCCAAAGCAGCCTTCCACATGGCCAAAGTTGTGTCGCTGGCCTTGCATAGGGCATTGCAGGAGCCGAATGTGATGTATCCGTTGGCCAGTTCCGGAGCCGGGCCGGGGTCTGCGGTTTCGCCAAGGGGGCGGAACGCGAACATACAGCGGGGCAGACGCAGTATTTCCTCGCTACTGTCTGCCGAGGAACAGTCCACTGGGTCTGCAAAGTTGTCGCTGATGCGATATTGCACACTGGCAAGACCGAGACTCATGGGGCCGCCCATATAGTGAACCTGCACGGGGGCTGGGCGGCATGTAAGTATGCGGGGGCGGGCGGCTTCGAGATGCCCGTTAATATCCATCAATATATCTAGCCTGTCCGCGCGTATGCAGGACGCCGCCTCGACTTCAGACAGTGCCGACACATCCCTCCAGCCTTTGAACAGGCTCTTGTAGCGAACGGTGTAATCATCCTGAAGGCGTTCGTCGCAGTAGGCAAATAGCGTGAAGTGCCGCGCCAGCTCTGGCAACAGGGGAAGCAATATCGTGGCCGTTGTGTGACGGCGAAAGCTTCGGCTAATGATGCCAAGCCGGGGCAATCCGCCATCAGGCGAACTCTTGGCAGGCGCAGAAGGGGGCATGGGCGATAGCCCGTGCAAGCCGTCCCAGCGCAGGGCCTCGGCATGGAGCGCGACCGGCGTTACATCATCGCAGGCCACTAGTGAGGATAACAGGCGCGAGTGGAGCTGAGCTGCGTCTTCGGCACAGGCTGCCCTCGGCAGGGCCTTGCGCAACTGGCCTGCCGCGGCGCGGGCATCGCCAAGCTGCATGAAGGCGGACGCCGCGTGTGCGAGCAGTTCGGCGCTGACAAGCGCATCTGGAAGGGCCGCAACTAGTTCCAAACACAGGCAGTACTGCCTGCGGGCAAGCAGGTGCGCGACAAGGCGCGCCGCAGGAATCAGCTGTCGATTGTCTGCAAGCTGCACATCGCCTGAGCGCAACCTTGCACAGGTGCTGCGAAAGCCTTCCAGCGCCTCTTCTGTCCTGCCAAGAATGGCCTGCGTGTGACACAGTTCGAACGCATAATTAGGGCTGGAAGGGTCTGCTAAGACAGCCTTTTCAAGGAAACATACAGCGTCCGCGAATTCCCGGGCCGCTGCAGCCAAGAGCCCCATGCGGAAGTTAGCCTCCGGGTGCGCCGGACTGGCCCTGAGAATGCGCGAGTATGTCGCCTCGGCAAAGGCGTAGTCCCCCCTGCCCTGACGCAGCACGGCCTGACGCAGCGCGTCGCGAATGTCCTTATCACGCATGATTTGTGGCTTGGATACAACGAAACGACGCGACGGAACTGCAAACCCGGCGCGTCGTTCGCATAAAGAGCGTGTGGATTAATTGCCTTTGCGGCGGGAACGGCGTAGATACGCTGCTAGGCCCAGTGCTCCAAGTCCGGCAAGCGCCCCGCTTGTGCCCGGTTCGGGCACGGCGGTGAGGTCGATCACAGTGACATTTTCGTTCAAACCGCCAAAGGCGTAGCCGACAAAGTCGAACTGCATCGAACTACCGTCGTTATACACCTGGACATATCCATAGCTCACGTCGCTTCCAACATTCAGCCTGTAGCCGAAGTACCTCATTCCTGCTTCATCGCCGGTTGAGTAGAAGCCATAAGTTGAGACATAACTCACGGAATCAAGCAAGTCTGTTTCAGAAACAGCATATTCTGTCCAATAAAATCCATCGCCAATTCTGGTAGTATAGGACATGAACATACCGTATCCCGAGCCATAAAAAATATCAGGCATACCCTCCATATGACTGGTAGTAACACTGGAACCATCGTTATAGAAGCCGTCGAAATAAATGTCATACACATCGCTGAAAGTGTAGCCGCTCTCGTCGAAGAGGCGGACGTAGGTTGTAGCTGCTCCGGCACTGGATACAAGTGCTGAACATGCGCAGGTAAGCATGGCTATCTTTTGAGAATATATCGTCTTCATGTTTAGATTCATACGGGATCGCAATAGTGTCGTGGAATGCGAAGCAATGCAAGACACAAGGAGTGCCTTCCACTACAGCCCATTATCATACCACAATATCTCACGGTTGTCACATTCNNTTCGATCTCTGCCACGAACGAACTTTGCGGCGGCTGGCTGCGTTTCGGAAGTTCGCCGGATTTCTCCAATAAGACTCACTTCCGAAGCCTTGCCAAACATCAGCAAATTCTCGTTCCCGCGACGAAACCAGTTGTTCGAGATGGCCTGAGAACCAAACTCAACCTGACGCAGCGCGTCGCAGCGTCGGAATGAAGATCAGCAAAGATGCCCTACTTGCACACATTGCGGCGCGAACGGCGTAGATACGCTGCTAGGCCCAGTGCCCCAAGCCCGGCGAACATTCCATATGTGCCCGGCTCTGGAACGGCAGTGAGGTCGGCCACGGTTACATTCTCGTTCCAGTCGCCAAAGGCGTAGCCAACAAGATCGAATTCCATCGAGCTGCCGTCGTAATCCACTTGGATATACCCGTAGCGCACGTCGCTATCCACAATCTGCCTGTAGCCGAAATACCTCATTCCGGGATCTTCACCAGTAAGGTAGACTGGACTATCAACGAAGGACAGGAAAGAAGAAATGACATCATCAACAAGCAGCGCATCTTCCGTCCAAGAGTTATACCTTGTCGAGTAGGCCATGAACATGCCTGAACCGCTGCCATAAACATTTTCAGGCGTTCCTTCCAGCCAGTCTGTCGTAACGCTGAAACCGTCGGCCTCGAAGCCGTCAAAGTAAATGTCCCACACGTCGCTGAACGTGTAACCGCTTTCATCGAAGAGGCGGACGTAGGTGGTGGCGGCACTGGCACTGGAGGCAAAAGCGGTACAAGCGCAGGCAAGTGCAGCAACCTTTTGTGCGTATTTGGTCTTCATGCTTCCGGGGAGTAATAAGGATGAGTTGTCACGACTGTGTTACACACGCAAAATATGGCGGGCAAACAGCCATTCAGCAATGAATAATGACGCGTCTTGAGCAAAACTCAAATGCAGCGCGCAGCATTCTTCAGATACTGCTCTCTGACGATGCCACCATGCCACATTTCAGCGTAGGCACGGATCTTCCCGACGGCCCACAGGGACGGAAATATGCGGCCATCGTTCAGGCAAATGCAAACGACGTTCTTTCTTCTTGCGAACGACTGCGCCCGACTGATAGTCATTTGTTCATGCCGCTGGCGGTTGTAAAATCTGGTGCTTTGCAGGGGGTTAGCGCCACCCCGGTCGATGTGGAGGTGAACACGGGCGAGAGCGGCGAACCGCGCATGATTCTCGTGGGGCTGCCCGACGCCGCAGTCAAGGAGTCCAACGACCGCGTTGCGAGCGCCCTTGCCAACAGTGGCTGCCGCACCCCACAGACGCGCAGCACTGTCAACCTCGCCCCCGGCCACATTCGCAAGGAAGGCCCGCTTTACGATCTGCCAATCGCCTTGGGCGTTCTTGCCGCAACGGGGCAGCTCGACAATCGCGACCCGGCCATACTATCCAAGTACCTCATCGCGGGGGAACTCAGCCTTTCGGGCGAGACCCGGCCCGTTCGCGGCGGCCTTCCTCTGGCCATGATGGCGCGGGAGCTGGGCATGAAGGGCGTGCTCCTGCCGGGCAGAAGCGCAAGGGAGGCCGCGCTGGCGACAGGCATAGAGGTCCACGCAGTGGATTCGCTCGATCAGGCCCGCGCTTTTCTTGAGGGTCGCTACCGCTCCACGCCCCTGCCCTCTCCTTTTACCGACGGCAGCGCCGCAGCTCATGTGGCGGACTACGGACTGGACTTTTCCGAGGTGAAGGGGCAACTGGGCCTTCGCCGCGCCGTGGAGGTGGCCGTGGCCGGGGCGCACAACATCCTGATGATAGGACCGCCAGGCAGCGGCAAAAGCATGGTGGCCAAGCGCATACCGACGATAATGCCGGAGCCTTCGCTAGACGAGTATCTGGAGATACTGGGCGTACACAGCGCGGCAGGACGCACAATAGAGGAGGACGCCCTACACTTCCGCCGCCCCTTCCGCAGCCCCCACCACACAATTTCTGACATCGGCCTACTGGGCGGGGGCAGCATACCGGGGCCGGGCGAGATTTCGCTCGCGCACAACGGCGTGCTCTTCATGGACGAGCTGCCGGAGTTCAAGCGCGGGGTGCTGGAAGTGCTGCGCCAACCGCTGGAAGACGGCGAGGTGACAATCTCCCGCAGCGCAGGGAAGATTACGATTCCCTCCAGCTTCATGCTC
This sequence comes from Puniceicoccales bacterium Verruco_02, assembly GCA_001604585.1. Classification (GTDB taxonomy): domain Bacteria; phylum Verrucomicrobiota; class Verrucomicrobiia; order Opitutales; family Oceanipulchritudinaceae; genus Verruco-01. Next base: position 100,348 of record LVBW01000002.1, read on the forward strand.
GTGGCGGCGATGAACCCCTGCCCCTGCGGCTACCTTGGCGACCCTCGCCACGAGTGCCGCTGCTCGGTGACGCAGATCCAGCGTTACCGCTCGCGAATATCCGGCCCCCTGCTCGACCGCATCGACATCCATGTGGAGGCCCCGGCCCTTGGCATAGAGGAGCTGCGCGACGAGCGTCCCTGCGAAAGCTCTGCCACGATGCGTGCCCGCATAGGGCAGGCGCTGGCCATTCAGCGCGAGCGTTACAAGGACGAGAAGTCTGGCTTCAACTCCCGCATGAGCCACAGGCACATCCGCAAATACTGTCAGCTAAACAAGGAGCTTGGCGACCTGCTCCAGCAGGCGATGGAGCAGTTGAACCTCTCCGCCCGCGCCTACGACCGCATATTGAAGGTCTCGCGCACGATTGCGGACCTTGCAGGCAGCGAGCATATCCAGCCCACCCACCTGCTGGAGGCCATACAGTTCCGCGCTCTGGACCGGAATTTGTTCTACTGATGCGGGGCCATAGCAGGGCCGGACAATCACTCACGCTTGCCCTTCGCCTACATGGGAGTAAAAGTTCCCCACATCCATGACACCGCTTGAATGGACACTCATCGTTGCGCTCATCTCCGTTTCTGCGGGGCTAGTCGGCTCCCTTGTGGGGGTGGGCGGAGGCATCGTCATCGTGCCCGCGCTCACCCTGCTGATGGGCGTGGATATCCGCCACGCCATAGCCGCCAGCATAGTGGCCGTCGTCGCTACCTCCAGCGCGGCGGCCTCCACCTACGTGCGCGAGCGCATGAGCAACATCCGCCTCGGGATGCTGCTCGAAATAGCGACGGCGGCTGGGGCCATATGCGGTGCCCTGCTTGCAAACTTCATCCAGCCTCGCGCCCTGTATGCGCTCTTCGGCATCCTGCTGCTCTGGACTGGACTCAACATGGCCCGCAGCCGTCAGGACGCCTCACACAATCTGCCCCCAGACGCCCTCGCAGACCGCCTGAAGCTGCACAGCTCATATTACGACCGCTCTCTGGGACGGGAGCTGGGCTACCGCGTGTCGAGGCTGAGGCTGGGTTTTGGCGTCAGTTACATCGCGGGCATGGTCAGCGGCCTTCTGGGCGTTGGCGGAGGCATAATGAAGGTGCCCGTGATGAACCTCGCAATGGGCATTCCGCTAAAGGCCGCCACAGCGACCAGCAACTTCATGATAGGCATCACGGCGGCCACAGGTGCGGCTGTTTACTTCATGCGCGGCGATGTCAAGCCCTTCATTGCGGCCCCGGTGGCGGTTGGCGTAATTGCGGGGTCAAAAATCGGCGCACGCCTGCTTGGCGGCATGAAGCTGCGCTATGTCAAGTACGCCTTCGTCGGCGTGCTCGCAGTGGCCTCGGTGCAAATGATTTACAGAGGGCTATTCCAATGAGCAGCAACAATGGCGAACTGAGCACGGAACTGGTGATAAGCCAGATACTGCGCTGGGGCGTGCGCGTCAGCTTGGCCCTGATACTATTCGGCAGCCTGCTCGCCTTTGTGAATGGCGACTACGGCGCTGGTTGGGGAGAGGCGGACCTATTACCCGCCCTGCGTGGCGAAAACGGCGGTTTCCCCCGCAGCCTCGGATGGCTATTCTCCGGCCTTGCCAGCTTCAAAGGCGCTGCATGGATAGTGGCTGGGCTGGCCCTGCTGATCTCGACACCCGTCATGCGCGTTACAGCCTCGGTGGTCGCCTTCGCCATTCACAAAGACCGCACCTTCCTGCTCATTTCGCTGTCCGTTCTGACGCTCGTCCTTCTGTCCTTCGCCCTCGGCGGAGCCTGAACCATTCGCAAGGCTGTACGCCTTGGGTCATCAGCACTGCGCCCAAGAAAGACATACTCTGCCCGCGGAACGCTCTTGAACTGCACGGCGAAATGCATCATATTCGGCAGTTTCACCTTTTCCGACAACATTCTGACCAACGGAGACTCCCTTGAGAGACGACTACATTCAGGCAGCGCAGAAAGTAATCAAGGACCCCAACATCCTTATCAATGTGGTGTCCCGCCGCGTCAAGCAGCTCAAGATGGGCCAGAAACCCCTCGTGGAATCGCTCGAACGCCTCAGCCCCGAAGACATCGCTCTTCGCGAAATCATGGAAGGCAAGATAAGCTACGAGCTTGGCGAGTCCGAGCTTGTGCGCAAGTAGCGCAACCGCCCTACCTGCACCGCCGTGCAGAAAAGCTGACATTTCCCCCAAGGTGCCCCATACCGGCACCCCTTCATCACCGTACGCCGTGAACAAGAACAACGCCAGCGACCGCTACAAGGAGATACGCAACGCCAAGGCGCAGCGCGACTTCTTCATAGAGGACAAGTTCGAGGCGGGCATCATGCTCACTGGCACGGAGATAAAGTCCATCCGCATGGGGCAGGCCCAGATAGCGGAATCCTTCGTGCGCATAGACGGCGACGTGCCCATACTCTACCACGCGCACATAGCCGAGTACAGCTTCGGCAGCTACGCCAACCACAACCCCTACCGCCCCCGCAAACTCCTCCTGCACAAGAAGGAGATACGGAAAATCCGGCAGGAACTGCAAAGCGGAGGCCGCACCCTCATCCCGCTGCGCATGTACTTCAAGAAGGCGCTCGTAAAGGTGGAAATCGCCGTCGCAACGGGCAAGA
>LVBW01000023.1 GCA_001604585.1 Puniceicoccales bacterium Verruco_02
GTCGTTGATCCATGCAAGATTGCAATGGAACTCCAAATGGTGCTCGGGGCGGGACTTGAACCGGAAGTTAAGCCGAAGGCGAATTGCCAGACAGAATGCGCTTTTCTTTGATTGTTAGGTTCTTAGGACATGAAAGAAAATGCCACCATAAGCGGCGGAAGAAAAGCAAAATCCGGGGTGCAGTGCCACCCTTTTGACAACCACGCCAGTGTGCAAATATGAGAGTGCGCGTTGGGCTTCAGAAACCGGCCATGCTTGCGCAAACCAAAGCTTCCTCGTGAACCCCCGCCGCAAACGCACTCAAACGTCAGATTTCCCGGAACTGCTGAAGCTGCATGTCCTTGAGCGTACATGTCATTTCTGGCAAATCATTTGACTGGACATTCCTGCATCGTTTGTGAATTGATCCTGCATGTTTGAACTAGTTTTCCGCTTGGAACGGAGCGGAGTGGTTCTTCAGGCTCATTCATTAATGAATCATGATTATCTTACTTGGTGGCAGTGGTTACGTTGGTGCAGCATTTCAGAATGTGTTGCGCGTGCGAAACATCGAATTCCGTAACCTGAGCCGGGCGGATCTGGACTATACCGACACAGCCACACTTCTGTCCTTTCTGCGTGACACAAAACCGGAGTTTTTGATCAACGCAGCGGGCTTTACCGGAAAGCCAAACGTCGACGCCTGCGAGATTCAGAAGGCCGAAACGCTGATGGGCAACGCCGTTCTGCCCGGACGGATCGCGGAGGCTTGTGCAAAAGCCGGTGTTCCTTGGGGGCACATTTCCTCGGGCTGCATCTACTCCGGCGATGGTCCTAGGGGCGTGGGCGACACCGGCTTCAAGGAAACGGACACGCCCAATTTCACCTTCCGAACCAATCATTGCAGCTTTTACAGTGGCACGAAGGCATTGGGAGAGGAAACCCTCGAAGGCTATGACAATGTTTATGTGTGGAGGCTGCGCATCCCCTTTGACAACGAGGATAGCCCGCGCAACTACCTCACCAAGCTGATGCGATACCAGCGTCTTCTGGAGGCACGCAACTCCATCAGCCAGCGTTACGAATTCGCGTCGGCCTGCCTCGACACTTGGCAACGCAGGGTTCCGTTCGGCAAATACAATGTGACAAACCCGGGTTCGGTGACGACACACGAAGTCGTTGAACACATTCTAAAAAGCGGCGTCTGCAACAAGGCATACGAGTTTTTCGCCAGCGAGGATGAATTCATGAGCAAGGCGGCAAAGACGCCCAGATCCAACTGCGTCCTTGACACAAGCAAACTGGAATCCTGTGGTATCCACCTCACGCCGGTTCACGAGGCGCTGGATATCGCGCTCTCCTCATGGAGGAGGCACTAATCACATCTACCCAACTTCCCATCAGTCTCCTCCCCTCTTCCCATGAAACTTCTCGTTACAGGCGGGGCCGGATTCATCGGTTCCAACTTCGTCCACCTGATGTTGCGCGACAATGCGCGCATGCTTTCCGAGGGCGGTTTCGATGGTCTGGTCAATCTGGACAAACTGACCTACGCCGGCAATCCGAACAACCTGCGCGATCTGGAGAGTAATCCGAAATACGTATTTGTTCAGACGGACATAGGAGATCGCGAGACCATTTCGACGCTTCTTGAAAAGGAAGACATCGGCGCAGTGGTTCATTTCGCGGCGGAATCCCATGTGGACCGTTCGATCGATTCCCCCGAACCTTTCTTCATTGCGAATGTGATCGGCACGCTACGCCTTCTGGACTGTGCCCGTCTCTACTGGAAAAAGCTTTCAGCGGAGAAGGCTGCGAAGTTTCGCTTCCTTCACGTCTCGACTGACGAGGTTTACGGATCGCTTGGGCCGGACGACCCTCCGTTTGAAGAAACGACCCCATACGCGCCCAACAGCCCGTATTCGGCCTCCAAAGCATCGAGCGATTTCATTGTCCGCTCCTACTATCACACCTACGGAATGCCGGTCGTCACGACGAACTGCTCGAACAACTACGGCCCGTACCAGTTCCCGGAGAAGCTGATCCCGCTTATGATCCTTAACGCGCAGGAGGGCAAGCCATTGCCAATTTACGGCGATGGCTTGAACGTGCGCGACTGGCTCTATGTGGAAGATCACTGCAGAGGAATCGCAACCGTGTTGGCAAATGGTGTTTTGGGGCAGACCTACAACATTGGCGGCATGAATGAACAGCCGAATATCGCGATCGTCGATAACATCTGCGAATATCTAGACAAGGCTGTTCCGCGCAAGAACGGGAGATCGTACAAAGAGCAGAAAATCTATGTCAAAGACCGGCCCGGTCATGACAGACGTTACTCGATCAACTGCTCAAAAATATGTCGTGAGCTGGATTGGAAACCGCTCGAAAGCTTCAAAAGCGGTATCGAGAAGACCATTCGTTGGTATCTGGAGAACCACCAGTGGTGCGATGATATCACATCAAAACGTTACCAGAGGCAACGACTTGGTCTCTAACCGCGGAAGCTATCGTTTTATAACAAGGATTTATCTATGAAGGGCATTATTCTTGCGGGTGGTTCCGGCACGAGGCTTTATCCGATCACGCTCGGCATCTCCAAGCAGCTACTTCCCGTCTACAACAAGCCGATGATTTATTATCCCCTATCCGTGCTGCTGCTGGCGGGGATTCGGGAGATTCTGATCATCTCAACGCCGGAGGATACGCCGCTCTTTCAGCGTCTTCTCGGCGATGGCAAAAAGTGGGGCGTATCGTTTTCCTACAAGGTTCAGCCATCTCCCGATGGTCTCGCGCAGGCCTTCCTGCTGGGAGAAGAATTCATCGGCGATGATTCCGTGTGTCTGGTTCTGGGCGACAACATTTTTTACGGCTACGCCTTTTCGGCTCTCCTCAAGGAAGCCTCTGAGACTGCCGCAAAGCAGAACATGGCGCGCGTCTTCGGCTATTACGTGAACGATCCCGAGCGTTATGGTGTGGCGGAGTTCGACAAGAACAACAACGTCATCAGCATCGAGGAAAAGCCCGCGAAACCCAAGAGCAACTACGCGGTTGTTGGCCTGTATTTCTATCCCAACAGCGTCGTGGAGATCGCCAAGAACATGAAACCGTCGGCGCGCGGTGAGCTGGAGATCTCATCCATCAACCAAACTTTTCTGCAGCGGAATAAGCTCAAGCTCTCGATCATGGGCCGCGGCTATGCCTGGCTCGATACCGGGACGCACCAGACTTTGCTTCAAGCGGGCAACTTCATCGAGACGATCGAGAGCCGTCAGGGTCTCAAGGTCGCATGTCCGGAGGAGATCGTCTGGCGGAATGGATGGATTGATAACGACCGCCTGCAAGCTCTGGCCGAGAGCATGAAGAAAAACGATTACGGACAATATCTGATAAACCTGCTCCGCATATAGCGGTTCACGCGCCGGGCTGCAATGAGCATGGATCATCAAGTGAACAAGGGAACGGGCAGGGCCGTTTTTGAGAGGCACGGAAATGCGATCAACAGGATCGCGTGGGCCTGCGGCCCGCTCGTCTCGTTTCATCTCTGGGCGTGCCGCGTCCACCAGAGGGCGGTCATCGCGTGGAACTACGTGATCCTCAAGTCGAAAGCGAGGCGTGTCGGCAACAACGTCGCCGTTTTTCCGCACACTTTCCTGGTTCACATCGAGAATCTGGAGTTCGGGGACAACTGCAGCATCCATCCCATGTGCTATCTCGACGCCGAGGGCGGCATCGTCATCGGGAACAACGTATCCATCGCCCATTCGGTTACGATCATGAGTGCGAACCACACGTGGGAGGATCAGGATGTGCCGATCAAGTACTGTCCGAAGTCGTTCAAGAAGACAGTTATTCACGATGACGTGTGGATCGGCGCCGGCAGCAAAATCATGGCTGGGGTTGAGATCATGAGCCGGGTCGTCGTGGCCAGCGGAAGCGTTGTCACAAAAAACCTCGAATCCGGATACCTGTACGGCGGAATTCCCGCGGTCAGAATCAAGAATCTGGAATCGACATGGCGGGACATAACGTAACGTGCCGCAAGAAATTCATGCACAGGAAATGAATACTCAATTATTCTCAGTCATCATCGCCACCTGGAATGCCGCTGAAACCATCGACAAGAGTCTTGAAAGTCTCAGGAACCAGACGTTCAGGAATTTCGAGTTGATCGTGGTTGATGGCGGCTCGAAGGACGACACCCTTGACCGCATCAAGGCGAACGGCGACCTCGTCACACGCTGGATTTCCGAGCCGGACAAGGGCATTTTAGATGCGTGGAACAAGGGAATCGGCCTTTCGAAAGGCGATTGGATTCTCTTTTTGGGCTCGGGCGACACCTTGCAAAAGGACGCCCTACGTTACTACAGCGAACTTCTGTCCGGGCTCGACACAATCCCGGACTACATCCCCGCGAAGATCCGCCTCACAGACGGCCACGGACATTACATCTCCACGACGGGCAAACCCTGGAAGTGGTCCGAGTTCCGGAAATCCATGTCTGTCGCCCACGTCGGATCGTTGCACAACCGCCGGCTTTTCGAAGAGGTGGGCCTGTACGACTTCAAAAACTACCGGATTGTCGGAGATTACGAGCTTCTCCTGCGCAAGCGCGAAAACCTGAAGACGGCCTTCCTCGACAGGGAGATCGGCGAGATGCCCGTGGGCGGAATGAGCTTCAGCATGGCCGCATTGCGTGAAGTGTTGCAGGTGCGAATCCGGACGGGCCGGTGCCATCCGTTATCCGTTATACCCGGGTATTTGCTGGGTGTATTTTTGCTCAAGACCTACCGTTTACGACACTGGCGTGCCTTCAGGGCACAACGACGGGAGCGGTAATTGCCCTGCACAGACACAAATGAAAAAGCTGCTCATCGTCATCAATTCGGAAAAATTTCTTCTATCGCATCGCCTCGAGATCGCACGTGAAGCACTCGCGCAGGGTTTTTCGGTGAACGTGGTGGCTCCCGACACTGGATACGCGAAGGAAATTACAGACAACGGATTCTCCTTTACAAAACTCCACATGAAACGGTCGAGTTTTGGTTTGCTGAGCAGCATCTGGACAACGTTTCAACTTTTCCGGGTTTACCGCCACGAGAAACCGGACGTCATTCACCACGTCACGCTCAAGTTGTGTATTCTGGGCAGCCTCGCCGCCAAACTGGCGGGTTGCCGCAACGTGGTGAACGCGATTACGGGCTTCGGCTACGTGTTTTCAGAAAGCGCCCCTCGAATGATCCGGACTCTGGTGCGCTTCATCATTCAGCTCACACTGAAAAACGGCAACTATCGTTTCATCGTTCAGAATCCGGACGATCTGAAGCAACTCAGGAGCTATCAGCTCACCGCCCCGGAGAACATCATCCTGATCAAGGGATCGGGCGTCAACTTGGACGTGTTTGCGCAGGCGCCCGCCCCCGAAGGCGACAGATTTGTGTTCCTTTTTTCCTCCCGAATGCTTTGGGACAAGGGTGTTATGGACTTCATCTACGCCGCCCGGCTGCTCAAGGACCGGCTGGCATCCAAGGCCCTGTTCGTCATGGTAGGCAATTGCGACTCTGGAAACAAGAACGTGATCTCGCGCGAAGCACTGGAGGCGCAGATGGATCCTGACTACCTCGAATACCGGGGCCATGTGAGCAGCATGATCGAGTTCTTCCGGATGGCCAACGTCGTCGTCCTGCCCTCATACTACCGGGAAGGTCTGCCGAAAACCCTGATCGAAGCCTGTGCGGTCGGACGACCCATTCTCACCACGGACCTACCCGGCTGCAAGGAAACCATTCTCAACGACAACGGATTTTACGTCAGACCGCGCGATCCCGCCGATCTGGCGGAAAAGATGCTCCTTCTTTTTAACGACAGGGAGCTTTGCAAGGCGATGGGGAACCGCTCCCGGGAGTTGGCCGAACGCGAGTTCGACATCCGGAAGGTCGTCGAGATGCACCTGCGGATATACCATTTTTTCAGAACAGAAGTGAAATGAGAAATCCACACGCACACGCAATTTCCGCGACTCTTCCACCACGCGAATGATCCAGTCCAGCCCCATCCTGTCGATCTGCATTCCCACCAACGGTCGCATCGAGGTGACGCGACTGACTCTCCAGAGCATCTACGCGCATGTCCGCGAGTCCGATATGAACGAGTTCGAGGTGGTTGTCTCCGACAATTCTCCCGACTCCTCTTCATCCTGCTTCGTCGGGGAATTTCCCTACCCCAACTTTCGATACCACGCGTCGAACTGTCCCGGTTTTCTGAATTCGTATGAAGTCCTGTCAAAGGCCAACGGCCGCTTCCTGAAACTGCAAAACAACACTTCCTGCTTCCGGGAGTTCACTCTTGCGAAGCTGATTGCGGATCTCAAGACGCTGGAGAAGGATCGTCCGGTCATCTACTATTCGAACGGTTTCGCATCCCTGGGAACAGTGCGGAGCTTTGCCACCTTCGACGAATTTCTCTACAACCTTTCCTATCTTGCCTCCGCGAGTCCTGGTTTTGGAATCTGGAGGGACGATTTCGAGAAGGTCAGGAACATTGCTCTCGATCCGATGTTCCCGCAGACGTCGCTTCTGCTGGCGATGTCGGACAAGCGGGATTTCGTGCTGGACGACACGTCCGTCTTCATCAGCCAGACGGTTGCGGGAAAGGGCGGCTACAATATCTTCAAGGTGTTCGCAGTCGATTTTCTGGGACTGATCCTGTCTCACCGGGAGTCGTGCGGAATCGGCGAGCGCACGATCCGGCGGATAAAGCGGGATACCTTGTACAAATGCCTCTCGGCCAGGTATCTCAAGACGGTCGTATTGAAGACGAACAAGTTCGATTATTCAAATCTCACGGAAAACATGCTCATCCATTATTCAAGGTTTGAATACTATAGCATGATTGCCTACAGTTTTTTGATCCCGGTTTCGATCCTGTGGCATAGGATACGAATGAAGTTCTTCCATCCCGCATCCGCGATTTCAGAGGGACGATGATGCCTTTCCTTTCAGAAGCGCGGGCTGTCTACAACCTGATCCACAAAGATCGTCTATGAAAGCGGTGTTGTTTATTGGAGGAGCAGGATTCATCGGGTCCAACCTCATCCGACGTTTCATCGGGTGTGACTCCTTCCGCCTGTTCGTCTATGAGCCGGAAAAGGCAAATCTGGACCGTTTACGGCCATATGCGGACCTCACCATCATCAGGGGTTCTCTTGGAGACGGGGCAAGGCTCAGGTCCATCATCGAGGAAAACGGCATCGACATCGTTGTGCACCTAGCCTCGTCAATGGTCCCCGGCAGTTCATTCTCCGACTACGCCGCCGAGCTCAAAGAGATCGTGCTCCCCTCTTTCGACCTCATCACATACTGCGCGGAAAAAGGGATTCGATTCGTCCTTTTCTCCTCCGGCGGCACGATCTACGGCAGTCGTCCGAATTACCGCTTCCGGGAGACGGACATGCCCGCTCCCATTTCTTACTACGGCCTCTCCAAGCAGATCCTTGAGGCGCACGTCCAGCTTGAGGGTCGACGGTGCGGGTTGAAATATCTGATCGTCCGTCCGTCGAATCCCTACGGGCCGGGGCAGTTGCTCAGCGGGCGACAGGGATTGATCGCCGTTTCCATGGGAAGGATCCTTGCCGACAAGCCAATCACCATCTGGGGTGACGGCTCGAACGTGAGGGATTACATCTGCATCACCGACCTCGCGGAAATCTTCTTCGGCCTGGTACACGGTGGCGTGGAGAACGAAATCGTGAATCTCGGCAGCGGTTGCGGGTATTCGATCAACCAGGTAATTGACTGCATCAGGGACGTCTGCAACGAACGCCCGGTCCGAATCGAATACGCGGACGGACGCCAGTCGGACGTTTCCTCGATCGTTCTGGACACCACCAAGTCGGAGTCGATGGTCGCGTATCAGAAGAAATCGCTTCATGACGGGATCGCAGCCTTTTACGAGTATTTGAAGGATCGGGAAGAACGAGTTTGAATCTGGAGAAGGGGCGGATGCAGGTTGCCGGAAGGCGCACCCATCCCCATGGTTTGTTTCCGAGATTCATTCCAGACGGCGCGAGCCCGGAGAACCAGCAAGCTGTTCCATTTTTATGAAAATCTTGCCCAACGGCATCAAAAAGCTGCGAGACTCTTTCGCCCAAGGGAATCCTCGATCGCGTCTGATCAAGAAGAATATAGCATTCTCTGCCATCATCAAGGGAGCAAGCGTTGGAATCAACATCCTCTTCATTCCAATGGTCATCAGCTACGTTTCCCCCGTCAAATTCGGCGTTTGGGTCACGTTGTGCTCGATTGTCGGGTGGTTGAATTTCTTCGACATCGGTCTCGGAAACGGACTGCGCAACCGCTTTGCCGAGTCGAAGGCGAGGGGTGATTTCCAGGAGGCTCGGATTCTCGTCAGCACGACCTACGCCCTTCTGGCCCTTTTCATCCTCTGCGTGTGGACGGTCTTCTTTTTCGTAAACCAGTACCTTGATTGGAGTGTGATCCTGAACGTATCCGGGGACATGGCCGGAGAGCTGTCGAGGGTGGTTCTGATCTTTTTCTCGTGCGTCTGTGTCACTCTCGTGCTCAAAACGGTCAATACTCTCCTGATCGCAGACCAGGAACCCTCCAAGGCCGCACTGAACGACCTTCTCGGCCAGATTCTCGCCCTGATTGTGATCGCCCTTCTGACCCAGTTTACACATGGATCACTGCTCTACATCAGCATCGCCCTCGGCCTGTCCCCGATCCTCGTCCTCCTCCCCGCCACCTTCCTCTACTTTCACAGCGGGTATGCGTTCTGTTCGCCAAACTTCTCGACAATCCGCCTGTCGTACGGCTACGGACTCGCACGGCTGGGCGTGCAGTTCTTCATCATTCAGACCTCGGCCATCATCCTCTTCCAGACTTCGAACATCGTGATCACGCAAGTCACGGGCCCTCTTGGAGTGACCGTGTACAACATCGATTACAAGTACTTCATCACGCTCAACAGCCTTTTCATGATCATCGTGGCGCCGGTTTGGTCATCCTTCACCGACGCCTACACCAAGGGCGATTTCGACTGGATGCACCGCATCCTCAGGAAGCTGAATCTGATCTGGCTGTTTTCCATTCCCATTCTGCTTGCGATGCTGGCTATCTCGAACCTAGTTTTTGAGGTTCTCTCGAGGAACACCGTGAAGGTGCCGCTGACGAACTCGCTCTACATGGCCCTCTACGTTCTTGGATACAATCTCCTCGTCATCAACATATACATCATCAACGGAATCGGAAAGGTCAAACTCCAGCTCTACATCAACATTGTCCTGTGTATTCTTTACATCCCTGTCGCCTATTCGCTCTGCCGTGTCCTGGGAATCGACGGAGTCATCATCAGCAACATCATCGTCACATCGGTTCACTTGTTCTTCAGCAGGAAACAGGTCACAATGCTGTTGAACAGGACTGCGGACGGAATCTGGAATAAATAGTCATGCCAAACCTACTTCAGAATCCGTTGGCCCTCTGGCTCAAGTGGTATTTCCGCAGCTGTTCCCTTCAGCGCCGAAACCGGGGACTGCACCTGACGGTCGGCTATATGGCGGACCTGACCGGGTCCACCTTTGGCAAATACAACACCTTCTACCGGGACTCAATGGCCCGCGATTGTCAGTTCGGCGATTTCGTCTATGTCGGGGACGGTTCGATCCTGAATCATGTGACGGTGGGGAAGTTCTGTTCCATCGGCCCATCGGTGAAGATCGGGCCCGGAATGCATCCAACCCGCTTCGTTTCCACGTTTCCCGCCTTCTATTCCATGGGCGAACAATGCCGTATCTCGTTCGCGGATCGGGAGTATTTCGATGCAGACAGGCGAGTGATGATCGGGAACGACGTATGGATCGGCGCCAACGCCATCATAATGAACGGGGTTACGATCGGTGACGGTGCCGTTGTGGCAGCGGGGGCTGTCGTCACCAAGGACGTCCAACCATACACCATCGTGGGCGGGGTTCCGGCGATCTTGATCAAAAATCGTTTCGACGAGGATACGATCCATTTCCTCCAAAACCTGCGGTGGTGGGACCGGGATGTCGAATGGCTCCGGAAGCATGCCTCGTTGCTTCGCCTGCAGGACCACATCATCGCCGCATTCAGGGATGCCGAGGATTATTACTCCGAAATTTAGTCAGATCACGGGGCATAAGCAGCGTCCAAATGATGAAATAAGGCTATCACTCGCTTTTCGACAAGCCGGATGGCCCGCCTGCAAATTTCTTCCTGCGCCTGCTGATTCGTAAGCGTCCGGTAGGCGCCCCTCTTGACTATCGCATGGCGTCCCTTGCTCGGTCCCTCGTTCACTCTTCTCCGCTCTTTGTTTTCGCTTTGTTCTTCTCTGGCTGCCAGTTGGCTGGTGTCAGGGCGCTCAGGTCGTCCTTGTTGCTCATTTTGGGCAGGCGTGTCAGCACGTCGCGCAGGTAGGCATGCGGGTCTTTGCCGTGCCGCTGGCAGCTGACGACGATCGAGTAGAGGATTGCGCTGCGCTGGCCTGCGTCGGGGTCTCCGATAAAGAGCCAGTTCTTCTTGCCGATCGCAGAGGGGCGGATGGCGTTCTCGACGAGGTTGTTGTCCAATCGGGTCTGACCGAAGGCGCAGTGCGTGACGAGCGGGCTCCACTGCGAGAGCAGGTAGCTGCAGGCCTCGCCAAGGAGCGACTTTGGCCGCGCGCGCCGGCGCAGGGCCGTGGCTAGTTTCTTGAGCAAGGCGAGGTGCCTGGCGAAGTCCCGCTCGCGCAGTTGCGCGCGCTGTTCGGGCGCGATGCCCTCCGCGTCCCACTGAGCCTCCTTCTCGTAAAGGTGCCCGATCAGGTGCAGCACGAGGCTGGCCTGACGCGGCGCTTCACTCAGCGCCTCGTTAAACTTGCGCCGCGCGTGCGCCCAGCACCCAACCCAGACGACGTTTTTGTGCGACGCGGCATGACTCGCATACGCCTGATATCCATCGCTTTGCAGGATGCCGCTAAAGCCGTCGATCAGGCTCGTCAGTTCCCCATGGCGCCGCGTCAGACGCCAGTCGAAGACCACGTCGGCACCCGGTCGGCTGATCACCCAGAGCCAGCCTTGCGTCGTTTTGCCGTCCCGCAAATCCGGGTCGTTACAGTGAATCGGCGTTTCGTCCGCCTGCAAATAGCCGCCTTCGAGCAGTCCGCGGCGCATCTCCTTATAGATGGGCTCCAGCCACTGCGACGCCACGTCCACCCAGTCGCACATCGTCTTGCGCGAGAGCTTTGCGCCCCAACTTTCGCTCATCGTTTCCTGCCGGTAGAGCGGAAGGTGGTCCACATACTTGGACATCACTATATAGGACAAAAGCCCCGCTGATGCATATCCGCCTTCCACAGGACGTTTGGGCGCCGGAGCCACGACTGGTGGAAGGTCCCGGTCCTGCTTGTGCCGATATTTCGGACGCACGATCAGGCGCTTGAAAAGCCTCGGCGGGTGGATATCCACCTCGAAGGTTTCCTCCTGCCCGATGCGTTCGTATTGCTCGGGATTAGCCTGCACTTCGGCGGGTTCGATCGTGACCGTCTCCTCGATCGGCAGGTTCGCAAAGTGTTCCGCCGCAACCTGCTTGACCGCGGGCTTCGGGCTCTTGCGCTCGTAGGTGATCTGCTGCGTGGCGGGCTCTGCAGGGGCCGCCTTTTCGTCGAGCCCAAGCCGCAACTGCGCCGCGTCCTGCTTCTCGCTCTTGCCCCCGCCGAACATCTGCTTCTTAAACCACTCGATCTGCGCTGTAAGCCGGGCCAGTTCCTCCGCCTGCGCCGCCACCTCGCCCCGCAGCTTCAGGCACTCGGCATAGACTTCTTCCACGGGCGGCATCTTCTGTGATCATGCATATATAACATGCTTATGCAAAGCTATTTATGCAAAGTTGGACGTTTTCTTTCCGGACTCTCTTTCTCGCGCAACTACCGCTCATACCACGCTTTGCGGCAGCCGTCCTTCAGGTCGATCCCGGAGAGCAGCATCGTCAGGGCCTCGGGCGCCAGATGCACCTTCCGGCTTGTCGTTCCGGTCGGCCATGTGAAGCGCCCCTTTTCCAGGCGCTTGGCGAAGACCCATACTCCCGTGCCATCCCAGTAGAGGAGCTTGACCCGGTTGCGGTCGCGGTTACTGAAGACAAACAGAGCCCCGCCAAAGGGGTCCTCGCCAAGCTGGTTTTGCGCCTCCGCCCACAGGCCGTCGAACTGCTTGCGCATGTCCACCGCCTCGCAGGCCAGAAAGATGCGTATATTGGAGGGGATCGGCAGCATCGGGGTGAGGTGGTTAGTTGCCAAGAAGTTGGAGTAGCTTGGCCAGCTGCGCCATGTCCACGCCCCGCACCACCGCTCCGCCTCGCAGCGTCACTTCCAGCGGCGCAGGAACCGGACTTTGTTCCGGCCTGGCCTCGACGCGGGCCGGTTCATACGTTTCTGACTTACCCAGCAGGCAAACTTCGGTGAAGCGGAGACCCTCCTTCGCGGTTGTGCGTACTTGCGCACACGACTTCTGGCTCGCCGCCTCTGCTGAGCGGCCTGCCATAGCAGGCGACTCCGGATTCACCTCCGCCGCAAGACTCTCCGTACGCCGCTTCGCCTGTCGCCAGCGATAGCGTATTACATCTTTCGCACATTTGAAAAGAGAGGCTCGGACGGGTAGACCTGAAGGAACCTACGAAGATGAGCGAAAGAGAAAACGATACCCCGCCTGTGAACCCTGTGGTCATTGACGCCTCAAATGACGCCTGTGCTACCGCTGTCAGCACCTCCCTGCACGGCAAGATCATCCAGTTTGACGAAGTGCAGTTACGGACGCATCTGGATGCGAAAGTGACGCAAAGCGTCGAGGAGACGCTCAACGCGCTGCTGGACGCGGAGGCGGACGCGCTTTGCAAGGCGGGCCGGTACGAGCGCAGCGCTGAGCGGGCGGATCGGCGGGCGGGGCACTACGAGCGCCAGTTGCACACGAAGGCTGGCGAAGTGACGCTCAAGGTGCCGAAACTGAGGACGCTGGCCTTCGAGACGCAGATCATCGAGCGGTACCGCCGGCGCGAATCGAGCGTTGAGGAGGCGCTTGTTGAAATGTATCTTGCGGGGGTGAGCGTGCGACGCGTCGAAGACATAACGGAAGCGCTGTGGGGGACGAAAGTGAGCGCCTCGGCGGTGAGCGAGCTGAACCAGAAAATCTACGCGCAAATCGAGGCGTGGCGGATGAAACCGATCGCGGGCAAACACGCCTACGTATACCTGGACGGGATCTGGCTCAAGCGCAGCTGGGGCGGGTCAATGGAGAACGTGAGCGTGCTGGTGGCGATCGGTGTCAACGAGGAAGGCTACCGTGAAATCCTCGGCGTTTCGGAAGGGACGAAAGAGGACAAGGAAAGCTGGCGGCAGTTTCTCAGGTATCTGAAGGATAGAGGCTTGCAAGGCGTGCGGCTCGTGGTGAGCGACAAGTGCCTGGGCCTGGTCGAGGCGCTAGGCGAGTTCTTTCCCGAGGCTGGTTGGCAGCGCTGCGTGGTGCATTTCTACCGCAACGTATGGACGGCTGTGCCGAGTGGAAAAATGGCTGACGTGACGGCGATGCTCAAGGCGATCCACGCGAGCGAGGACCTCGAAGCTGCGCGGAAGAAGGCGTCCGACGTGGTGGCGAAACTGAAGACGATGAAGCTCGGCAAGGCGGCGGAGATCGTGGAAAACGGGATTGAGGAGACGCTCGGCTACATGGCCTTCCCGCGAGAACATTGGAAGCTGTTGCGGACGAACAACATGCTGGAGCGCGTGAACAAGGAAATCCGCCGCCGCACGCGAGTGGTGGGCGCGTTTCCCGACGGGAATAGCGCGCTGATGCTCGTCGGGGCGCGGCTGCGTTACGTGGCAGGCAGCAAATGGGGCCAGAAGCGTTACCTGAACATGAGCCTGCTGACGACAGTGGCGTTAAA